>CAYPXZ010000009.1:23082-112109 GCA_964414785.1 uncultured Opitutaceae bacterium | reverse complement strand
CCGATCTGTAAGAGGACATGCGCCACCTGTGGTGTCATGATTTCGGATGTCGAACTATGTTTATACCGCTGTAGGCGGTTCAATTGTTCTCACAAACACGTCGGTATTCATACGTTGCGACGTGTTGATCAAAGATAAGGCACCAGCTTGCGGTTTTCGATACATTGAACGGTCATCAACCACATATGAATACACCAGAGTCGTTGATATAGTGCAATATGTATTACCTGGACTCAGGTTAACAAGCCTACTAGACAAGTCATAATTAATGTTGGCAACTTTTTTTGAAGCTCTATTGTCCCGCCCGTTTCCACTATCCGATATTTGGCATGAAATCACGTCGCGAGGTGCTGGACCAAGTAGGGAGGAAAATTCGCCTCCTGCACTATTCCCTGAGCACTGAGGATACCTACTGCCACTGGATCGGCCGCTATTACGATTTCTGCCTGACGCAGCCGGTCGGGCTCCCCGCCGAACGCAAGACGGAGGCATTTCTGACAGACTTGGCCTCGAGGCAGGGTGTCGCCGCCCGGACACAGAGTCAGGCTTTTGCGGCCGTCCTGTTCCTTTACAAGGACGTACTTGAAAATCCTTTAGGGGACGTGCGGGCGTTGCGCGCAAAACGGCCGAGTCGCGAGCGTGTGTCTCCGTCTAGGGACCAGGTGCGTCAACTCAGGCAGGCGCTTGAAGACACCCCTACAACGCCGACTCGCCTTCTGGTGGACCTCCTCTATGGGTGCGGATTGCGTGTGTCGGAGCCAGTCGAGCTGCGGATGAGGGACGTGCTTTGGGAGGAGGGAGCCAACGGTCAGCTGATCATTCGGGGGGCTAAGGGAGGAAAGGACCGCCGCGTGCCGATTCCCGTGTCCTGCGTTTCCCAGCTCAGGCTCCAAATGGAGCATGCCCGGGCCGTGTGGAACCTGGACCGACTGAATCACCCAAAGGTTGGCGTCACTCTCCCGGGTTTGCTGGCAAAGAAGTACCCGACGGCGCCGTTCCTGCTGCAGTGGTTCTGGATCTTTCCTGCCGAGAAGCACTGTGACGATCCGAGGACGGGGGTCCGCGTGCGCTATCACGTCCTATCCGAGTGCATTCAGCGAGCCGTCCAGAGAGCGGCGCGCAAAGTGGGACTCGAAGGCGCCGTCACGCCCCACGTGCTTCGCCATGCCTATGCCACCCATTCGCGGGAGAGTCTTGACGCTCTTCGCAGGCTGCTCGGGCATTCATCGATCGAGACCACGGCTGGCTATCTGCATCCCGTCATCGACAAGGCAAGCAACCCACTGGATGACCTCCTTAGATAAAGGTCGGTTCCCGTAGGCGAGGCGCTGGGGCCGACTAGGGATCGCAGCTGGCAAAGTAAGCACAGAGGTCAACGATTTCCTCGTCCGTCAGATTCGCGACGACAGGCTTCATCAATTCGGCGGTTCCGCCCCGACGCCTGCCGCTGCGCAGGTCGTGGAGCTGGCGCGCCAGGTAGCTCGGTGAACGTCCTGACAGGCGAGGCACATCCACCAAGCCCTTGAGGCCGGGACCGTGGCACGTGGCGCAGACAACGCTGCGCCCGTGTACGCCCGAGGAAGCGAGTTCCGCACCGCGGCCAATGCTTCCCGGCGGGACAAAGGCGACATATCTGACCCGTGAGTCGCGGTTCTCGAATCGGCCGAAGTCGACAGCCATCTCCACTATCCGGTTGCCGATCAGCTCCCTACCCCCTCGCGGGTCCCTTACCAACGTCCAACCTGCCACCGTTACCCTTGGCACTGTCGCGGCCTCGACCACATGGACCACCGATGACGGAATTACGGCCGCGAAATAGTCGGCCGCCTCGTTGGTCTCCCTCTCGGTGAGCGCGGCGGCGATGGCTATCATCGTGGTCTGCGGGCCGCGCCGAGGCTCCAAGCCGGGTCGCTCACCGTTTTGGAAGGCCTTTACTTGCTCCCTGATGTAGGCGGCGGTCAGGCCGGCCAGGCTGGCGTTTTCCGGTCGGCCCGCCCCGTTGGGAAGGTGGCAGTAGGCGCAGGCCAGGGCCTGCGGCGGCCGCCCCCTTCCGACGATGGGAGGCATCGCCGGATGCTCGTCGGGGTGCCAGTCCGCAACCGGCCCCGTGATATCCCCAAGCTGCGCCCTCGAAAACGTTGCCTCGCTGTCCGGCACGTGGATAGGAGCGCCGTCTTCTGGAAGGGACGACGCCCCGGGGGGATTCACAACGTAAGCCCACGCAGGAACGTCGCTAGCGGGTGAGGCATTGCCCAGTGCGGCAAACGCCGCAGCAAGTGCTAGGAAGCGGACAGGTCTATCCATGTGGTGGTCTCGGCTTCGTATCAGGGATGGAGCCGGGTGGAACCCGCCGGCGTAGGGTGCCCTAGGAAAACGATCCCGGTAACGATTGAAACTCTGAACTCGTTTCGTTCGAGGGACCGCGGTGGCGCGGTCCCTTGCCGTGCACTGCTGCCTGGTGGACGCCGAGGGAGTCCATCGCTGCCGAGCGAAACAAGCGTTTTGGTTGCAGCCGGTTGCAGGATTCCGGGCGTTCGGCCTGAGTTTGGCGGCCTACATGGCGGCCTGAAGGAGCTTGCTACGCAGTTTTCGGCGAACGCCAACCCAGCGCCAACTTGCGGTTAGATGCGGCGCAATCGCGCAGATAAAGGTTTATCAGGTTTTGATAAGGAATGCCCGTCTCCGTGGACAGAGCCTTGAAATACAAAATGACCTCCTCCTCGAGTCGGATTGTCACCTGTTTCTTCAAACGCTTCACGTACGGGTTCGGCCTCGCGTTGCTGAAATCGTAGATCTTTTTCATCTTCATCCCTTTACGTATGGTTGCATTTCTTTTGTTCCCGCCTTTCTGGCAGAGATTATTCTAATCGCGTTGTTGTCACCACGTAGACAATGGACCACCACGAGCACCCGACTTAACGAGCTCATTCCCATGATAACGAAACGGTCCTCGAGCTTAGAATGGTCTGGGTCCGGTATGACGAGCGCTCTTTCATCGTAAAACACTGTCTTCGCCTCGTCGAACGATACTCCGTGTTTAGCTTCATTTGATACGGCCTTCTTAAGATCCCATTCGAAGGAAAGTTCACTCATCCCGACCTAGCATTATGCCATATTGCTCGTGTAATGCAAGCGTCAACGGCTGGCAACGGCACAAAACGTCCTAGGTCGGGACACAAAGATCGAATTTGTAAACAGACTGGTGGACGCCGAGGGACTCGAACCCCCGACCCCCTCGGTGTAAACGAGGTGCTCTAACCAACTGAGCTAGGCGTCCGTTCCAATCAGACGGCCGCTAGCGCCGCCTTGGGCCTGAGGAGTCCGTCGCGAATCATCAGCTCCGCGACCTGCACCGCGTTGAGCGCGGCTCCCTTCCAAAGATTGTCGCCGCTGACCCAGAATGCCAGGCCGTTGTGGAGGGCGGTGTCGATGCGGATCCGCCCTACCCCGCACTTCACGGTGCGGCTGAAGTCGAGCGGAGTCGGGTACTGGCCCTGCGAGGGCTCGTCCACGAGCTGGGCCCCGGGAAATGAGGCGATGGCCTCGCGGGCCTCGGCGACGCTAACGGGGCGCTCGAACTCGGCGTTGATTGCCACGGAGTGGGCGCGCATGACCGGCACGCGGACACAGGTCGCCGAGACCGGAAGATCGGGAAGGCCCATGATCTTACGGCTCTCGAGCATGATCTTCGACTCTTCGCCCGTGTAGCCGTCCGGGCCGAAGGTGTCCACCTGGGGGATCACGTTGAACGCGATCTGGTGCTTGAAGACCTTGCGCTGGAGCGGGGCTCCCTTCGTGTAGGCCAGTGTTTGGGCCTCGAGCTCGCGCACACCCTCGGCACCGGCGCCGGAGACCGACTGGTAGGAGGCCGCGATGAAACGCTTTAGGCCGAACCGGCGGTGCAGGGGCCACAGGCCCATGAGGGCGACCGCTGTCGAGCAGTTCGGGTTGGCTATGATGCCCTTGTGGCGCCTGAGCGCCTCGGGATTGATCTCCGGTACGACGAGCGGGACGTCCGGATCCATCCTCATGGCCGAACTCTTGTCGATCACGAGGCAGCCCGCCTTCACCGCATCAGGCGCCAGCGCGCGGGTCACGGTCCCTCCTGCGGCGAAGAATGCGACGTCGACGTTGGCGAAAACCCCGGGCTTCGCCTCCTCGATGACGAGCTTCTTGCCCTTGAACTCGACGGTCTTTCCGGCCGAGCGGGCCGAGGCGAAGAGCCTGAGCGTCGAAATAGGGAAGTTGCGGTCCTCCAAAAGGCGCAGCAACTCTTGACCGACGGCGCCAGAGGCGCCGACGATTCCAACCGTGAAGCATGCCGTCTTGTCCATAGGTTCGTCTTGGGAGCCGTTCAACAAAACGCGTTCCGAGCTTGGCATCAAGCACACAGACCGTGTTCTCCTGGTCCGAATCGGGGCCTCAACCCTGCAATTCCTGCGCGCTGGATCCGTGGTAAAATCCTATGTCGTATCGACTTCCAAGCGGCCCCCGTCAAACAGGGCCGATTCCCTCGGTACACCGCGGGGGCTGCATGAAATCGCGGAGCGGATCGGCTCGGGCCAGCCTCCGGGGACGGTCTTCAAGGCCCGGGTTCCGACCGGGCGGCATTTCTCCGAGGTCGAGGCGGGGGCTGACGGCACCACCAACCTGATCACAAGCCGCATCCTTTGGCTAAGAGGCCTGGAACCCGGGGTGAACCAGGGGGACGGCGTCGATACCTACAAGCGCTATGTCTATATCCACGGGACCCAGATGGAGGAGCGGATCGGGGAGCCCCTGAGCGCAGGGTGCATCCTCATGCGCAATGCGGACATCGTGGAGCTCTTTGAGGAGGTCCGGGCCGGCGACCTTGTGTGGATCGGCGACTGAGTCTGTAAAGGCGCACTGCACGATGATCGGAATCCGCGACGAAACCGCCCCCGCGCCGCGGCCCCTGAGCCGGGCGCCCGAGCTCGCCGCCCTTGCCTTCCGCGAGGGAGGTTGGCTCCAGGACCTCTTGGACCTCGAGCACAGGCCGGGCCAGGAGCGGATGGCGAATGCCGTCGCCTCGGCATTCCGCGACGACCAGCCTCTTCTCTTCGAGGCCGGCACCGGGATCGGAAAATCGCTCGCCTACCTGGTCCCCGGGATCGTTCACGCGACCGACTGCGGGCGGCAATTGATCGTCTCAACGCACACGATATCGCTCCAGGAGCAGATCGAGGGGAAGGACCTGCCGCTATGCAGGAGACTCTTCGAGAGTGCGCCCGAGCTCGCTCGCTACGCGGCCTTCAGGTCGACCGTCCTCGTCGGGAAGTCGAACTACCTCTGCACGTCGAGGCTCTCCCACGCGCTCGCCGAGCGTGCGAGCCTCTTTGACGACGCGGGCTACGCGGAGCTGCAGAGGATCGCCGACTGGGCGGAGACCACGGAGTCGGGGCTAAGGCACGACCTGCAGCCCCCTCCGAACGCCGAGGTCTGGGACGCGGTGAACGCGGATTCGTCGACCTGCTCGAGGCGCACCTGCGACTGCGACCGCTGCTTCTACCAGAGGGCGCGGGCCCGGGTGCGCTCGGCCCAGGTGATCGTCGTCAATCACTCGCTGCTCTTCTCGCTCATCAACGCGGGCGGGGCGCGCGCCGAGGGGGCGGGCCAGGACGCCTCCGGGGTGCTCTTTCCCGGGGACTTCGTCGTCCTTGACGAGGCGCACACGGTATCCGAGGTGGCCGAGGAGAGCTTCGGACTGAGCCTGAGCAGCATCGGCGTCGAGAGGACCGTCAAGCACCTGTTCAATCCCAGGACCCGCAGGGGGATACTCAAGAAGAGGGGGGACTCGGAGTTTCGCCAGAGGATTGCGGACGTGCTCGACGCATCGGGACAGTTCTTCGGGTTCCTCGCCGGCTCCCTCCTGTCGGAGCGGCCCATCGTGCGCCTTCGCGAGACCGGCGCCGCGGAGCCGCTCCTTGGCGCGCCGCTGGCCGCGCTCGAGCGCTCCGTCTCGAAGATCGCCGACGCCCTTGAGGACGGGCGCGAGCGCGACGAGCTCCTGGAGCAGAGGTCGCGGCTGCGCGCAATCCGGGCCGGCGTCGACGAGTGGCTCGGGCTCTCGAACGAGGGGCATGTCTACTGGGCCGAGAAATCCGGCCGCAAGCAGACGATCGTCACGCTGCGGAGCGCGCCGGTCGACGTCGCCCCGGAACTCGAGCGCTGCCTCTTCGGGGCGGGCGTGGGTGTCGTCTGCACGAGCGCGACGCTCGCCGTGGCGGGCGACATGGGGCCGTTCGCGGCCAGCATCGGGGCGGCTTCCTCGAGGGCCGAGGTTGCGCAGTCCCCGTTCGACTTCGAGCGCCACATGCGCGTCTTCATCGCCGCGGACATCCCGCTGCCCACGGCGCAGGACACGCGCCTCTCCATAGACGCGCTCGCCGACTACGTCGGCTTCTGTTGCCACAGGGTCTTGGGCGGCTCGCTGGTCCTTTTCACGAGCTACCGCGACATGCAGGCGGTCGCGGCGGTGGTCGGGCCGGTCCTTCTGGAAAAGGGCCGGCCGTTCCTGATGCAGGGCGGCGACATCTCCCGCACCGAGCTCGCCCAGCGCATGCGCGACGCGGGAAATGCGGTCCTATTCGGCACCGACAGCTTCTGGACCGGCGTCGACGTGCCCGGCGACGCCCTTTCCCAGGTCGTCATCGCCCGGCTCCCGTTCAGCCCGCCCACCCACCCGATCGCCGAGGCCAAGGCCGAGCTGATCCGGGACCGGGGCGGTGACCCCTTCAACGAACTCACTCTTCCCGAAGCCCTTATAAAGTTCCGACAGGGGGTCGGACGGCTGATCCGAACCCAGGCGGACCGCGGCCTGATCACGGTCCTCGACAGCCGCATCCTGGCTAAGTCGTACGGACGGCTCTTCATCGAAGGCCTGCCCCAGCGGTCGTTCTCGCGGCTCACCCGGGAGAACCGCGAGGAGCAATTTCGTCCTTTCACCTGATCGCCGTCGGTCTATCGTCGACACTCCACATGACGATCCTCCGCGCCGCCTGCTTCTCGGATATCGGCAAGGTCCGGAAGGAAAACGAGGACCGGATGCTATTCGACGAGGAGGCGGCCCTGTTCGGTGTCGCGGACGGCGTCGGGGGCCTTCCGGGCGGCGGCGAGGCGGCCCAGGAAACGGTCGACGTCGTGGCGCGCTCGGTGCGGGCTGCCGGGACCGAGGGGGAGGTCGACCTGAGGTCGATCGTCGCCAAGGCGAACGATGCCGTCGTGGCGATGGGCATGAAGATTAGCCCGGGCCTGGGGATCGGCTCCACGCTCACCGTGGGCTGCGTCAGGGGGGGCCGCCTGAAGCTCGCCCACGTCGGCGACTCCAGGGCGTTCGCCCTCAGGTGCGGGGATTTTGTGGGGCTGACCGAGGACCATTCCGTGGAGAACGAGGCCAAGAGAAGGCGCGCCCGCGGCGAGGTGGTCTATTACAGCGAATCCCAGCGGGGCGCGCTGACCCGGTGCATCGGACAGGCCCTGACGCCCGAGGTCGACCTCTCCGATCTTCCGCTGATGCCCGGCGACCGGTTCATCTTCTGCACCGACGGGATCACCCGCATGCTAACCGACAGGGACATGAAGGACATCGTCGCAGGCATGGAGAAGCCGTCAGAGATCGTCCGCGGCCTTGTGGACCTGGCAGTGCATCGCGGGGGCCCGGATAACGCGACCGCGGTCGCGTTCATCGTCGACTCGGCCTGAGAGACTCAGGCCACGAACGGGTTATAGCGCAGCTCGTTGCCCGCCGTTGTCATGGGGCCGTGCCCCGGGGCGACGACCGTGTCGGCGGGCACCGCGGCGAGGACGCGCCGCAGGTGGGCGCGCAGCTGGTGGTGGCAATGGTAGGGTCCGCCCGCCGAGCCTGCAAAGATTAGGTCTCCTGAAATGAGGAGGGACCTGGCGGACGGGACGCTGGTCGACCTGACGTGGTAGCAGTTGTGCATCGCGCAGTGGCCCGGGGTTCTGAACGCCGTCACCTGGAGAGCCCCGAAGGAGAATGTCTCCCCCTCCCCCATGGGCCTTGCCGAGAGCGCCTCGGCGCCGGCCGGGATGAAGGCGCTGGAGACCCCAAAATGCACGACGGCGTCGCGAAGGCCCCCGGCGTGCTCGGCCTCGATGTGCGTCACGAAGATGGCGCCGATCCCCCGGACACACTCAGGCCACACCGCCTCCAGGGCGCCCCCGCCGGGACCCGTGTCAAAGAGGAGCCCCGGTCCGCCATCGCCCCCGACAATGTAGGCGTTCACGACGCCGATGCCATGGGGCATCCTCAGGGGCCACACCCTAAACGGCAGCCCCTCGGAATCCGGCAGGGGGTATTTCCCGGAGGCGAGCGCGCACAGGCCGACCTCGTTCAGGCCCAGCGCCCCCGCCAGCCGGCTGCACTCGCAGGGCCCCAGCTCCGGCCGGTAGTCGACGGCGTCGCGGATGGCCGCGACGGGCACCCCGGAGCGCTCCGAGAGCGTCTCGGGCGTCAGGCCCGCGCAGCTCATCGCCTTCTCAAGCACGTCGCCGAGCTCGTCCTCTAGCGGGATCTGTAGGGTGGATTTCAACGGGTTGCGGTCGACCGGCCCGGACAGTAACGCCTCCGCCCAAAATATTCAACGCCTCAGCGCGCAGAAGCGTTGAACTCGCAATCGGAAACGTGTCGTATCCCGCGAGCATGGACCCGCAACAGCAGGAAATCCTCGACATCTTCACCCGCACGCGCGCGCTCCTTAAGGGCCACTTCGTTCTGCGCTCGGGCCTCCACAGCGGCCACTACTTCCAGTGCGCGCAGGTCTGCCAGCACATGGACGCCGTCGAGCGCCTCTCGGAGCTCCTGCTGGCAAAGGTCCGCGCCGCGGGATGGACGTTCTCCACCGTGCTGGCGCCGGCCATGGGCGGACTCGTGATCGGCCAGGAGGTCGCCCGCCAGGCCAGGGCGCGGTACCTCTTCTGCGAAAAGGAGAACAACGTCCTCGTGATGCGCCGCGGCTTCACCCTGTCCCCCGGCGAGCGCGTCCTCGTGGTCGAGGACGTCGTGACGCGCGGGGGACGCGTCAACGAGTGCCTCGAGATCGTGAAGGGGGCCGGGGGTGCGGCCGCGGGGGTCGCCATGCTGGTCGACCGCAGCGCCTCCGCGGTTCGCTTCGACGCGCCCGCCGTGTCCCTTCTGGAGCTGAGTTTCCCCACCTACCCTGCCGACCAGCTGCCCGCCGACCTGGCGAGGCTGCCGATCGAGAAGCCGGGAAGCTGACGCCCGGGCCTTAGCGTTTCGTCACGACGACGTACCGCTGGTAGCCCTGGTAATAGACGAGGAGCAGGTTGCGCCCCGGGTGAAGGAGCGCCTTGGCCGAGGCGATGTCGTCCACGGGGGAGCGGTTGATCTCGACGATCACGGCGCCCTGGGGAAGGTCCTGGGCGTAGTCGGACTTCTCGTCGACCTTTGCGACCACCAGGCCCGTGACGCGCGAGTCGATGCTCAGGTGCCGGCGCACGTCGTCGGTCAGCTTGGCCACCTCGACGCCGTCGAGCAGCTCGTTGGGCTTCGCCGCATTCTCCGAGAGCGTGACGTTGACCACCATGGGCTTGCCGTCGCGCGAGATGTTGAGGGCCACCTTGCTGCCCGGCGCCATCTGGGAGATCGTCAGGCGCAGCTCGTCGAGGTTCTGGACCGCCTTGCCGTTGACCGAGAGGATGACGTCGCCGCGCTTCACCCCGCCGCGGTCCGCCGGGCCGTCGGGAATCGCGTCGCTCACGATGACCCCGGTCGTGTCCTTCGGGAGGTGCACCTGCTCGGCGATGTCGGGCGTGAGGGGGTCCCCGCCGACGCCGAGGAAGCCGCGGCTGACGGTGCCGGTCTCGATCAGGCTCTTCATGACGCTTGCGGCCATGTTGACCGGGACGGCGAAGCCGATGCCGATGTTTCCGCGGGAGGGGGAGACGATGGCGCTGTTGATGCCGACGAACCGGCCCTTCGCGTCGACGAGCGCTCCGCCGGAATTGCCCATGTTGATCGCGGCGTCGGTCTGGATGAAGTCCTCGTAGCCCTGGACGTCCTGCAGGATGCCGACGTTGCGGCTCTTGGCCGAGACGATGCCCATCGTGACCGTTTCCCCTACGCCGAGTGGGTTGCCCACCGCAAACACGACATCGCCGACCCGCAGCTTGTCGCTGTCGGCAAACGTGGCGGCCGGCAGGTTCGACGCCTCGACCTTGACGACCGCAATGTCGGTCTTCGGATCGGCGCCCACGACCTTGGCCGGGAACTTGCGGCCGTCGGAGAGCACCACCGTCAGCTCGTCGGCGTCGGCGACCACGTGGTTGTTGGTGAGAATGAACCCATCCGAGGTCACGATGACCCCGGAGCCGAGGCCCATCTCCTTGCTCTCGCGGTCCTGGTCGGGCACGTCGCCGAAGAACTGCCTCAGGAGGGGGTTGGCCTGGATGCGCTCGTGGACCGTCCGCGTGGAGTTGATCGAGACGACCTCCTTCTCGACCGGCTCGACGATGTCGGCGTAGCTCGAGATGACGGGGGACTTGCCGTCGCTAATGGGGGAGAAATCCTTCTTTAAGTCGGGCATCTTGGCCGGGACAGCGATGGCGCTTGCCGGCGCGGGGGTTGCGGCGGCGAGGGCCGCCGCCGGCGCAAGGGCCGCGAGGATGAGGGCGCTGGAGAGTGACCTGATGTTCATGAGTTATGGGGGTGACCCTAGGGCCGCCGATCATGTTCCACAATCCGGGGGCCCGGGCCGTTCTTAGAATCCCTTGATTCGGAAGAGGCTGGTGATGCTCTCGTTCGTGTTGATGCGCTGGATGGCCTGGCCAAGCAGGCCCGCGACGTTGAGGACCGTGACGGGCAGGCCCTTGGTGTCGATCGGCACGGTGTTGGTCGTGATCAGCTCGTCGATCAGTCCGCTGCGGATGCGCTCGTAGGCGATGTCGTTGAGGATGCAGTGGCTCACGGCCGCGCGGATCTTCTTTGCTCCGCGGTCCCTAAGCATGACCGCAGCGGCGGTCAGGGTTCCGGCCGTCTCCGTGATGTCGTCGACGAGCAGGATGTCGCATCCGTCGACCTCGCCGACGACGCTGATGGCCTCGACCGTCGTCGCGCTCTTCCTCCTCTTGGCCACCATGCCGAGGCTGGCGCCCAGGAGGTCCGCGTACGCCGCCGCCATCTTCATCCCGCCGACGTCGGGCGAGCAGACAACGAGGTTGTCGCTCTTCGTCTTGGACAGGTAGTCGAAGAACACCGGCGAGGCGTAGAGGTGGTCCACCGGGATGTCGAAGAAGCCCTGGATCTGCTGGCTGTGGAGATCCATCGTGAGGATCCGGTTGGCGCCCGCCGACACGAGGAGGTTCGCGACAAGCTTGGCCGTGATCGGGACGCGGGGCTGGTCCTTGCGGTCCTGCCTCGCATAGCCGTAGAACGGGAGGACGGCCGTGATCCTGTTCGCCGAGGCGCGGCGCGCGGCATCGATCATGATCAGCAGCTCCATCAGGTGCTGGTTCGAGGGCGGGCAGGTCGACTGGATGATGAAGACGTCGTGGCCCCGGATGTTCTCGTCGATCTTCACAAACGTCTCGCCGTCGGGGAAGCTGGTCACGGTGGCCTCCCCCAGCGGGACCCCGATGCTGCGGCAGATGTCCTCGGCGAGGGCTCTGTTCGAATTGCCTGAAAAGATCTTGAGGCGGGACTCGCTCATATGAGGGGGCGATCTTGGGGGGTGACCCGCGAGAGGCTACCCCAAAATACGGGACTACGGCCCAAATCCTCCGATTTGGCGCAGCGCCTCGTAGGCGGCCACTCCCGCCGCGGTGCTCAGGTTGAGCGAGCGCAGCTCCGGGTTCGCGTGGGGAATCGTGACCCGGCGGTCGCCCAGTTCGCTGTGAAGCCAGCCGGGGGCCCCGCTCCCCTCGTTGCCGAAGACAAGGCCGTCGCCATCCTCAAACCGGACGTCCCAGAACCCGACCTCGGACTGGGTCGTGAAGAGCCACAGGCGCCTCGGGGCCGCCTCGCTGGCCCGGAAATGGGCCCAGTCGGCGTGCTCGTGCACGTCGAGGGAGAACCAGTAGTCCATCCCGGCCCGGCGCAGGTTGCGGTCCGTGATCTTGAAGCCCAGGGGATGGATCAGGTGCAGGCGCGACCGGGTCAGGGCGCACATCCTGCCGACGTTGCCGGTGTTCTGGGGTATCTCGGGCTGAAAAAGGACGATATGGATCATCGGCGCGGGCCATCGGGGACCCTTGCGCCCCCTTTTTCAACCTTCGCGGGATTAACGCAAGCGTCTTGCGCATTGCATTTTGGCATCCCGGGGCCACGCTCGGATTTCCCCCCAGCCCCTTCCTTGAAAACTGCCAGGAAAAAGACCGAGGAGCCCCGCCGAGCCGTGGTGATCGTGGACGACGAGCAGTCGTATGTGGAGCTCATGGCCGCGATGATCTCGGACAACCTGGAGTGCCCCGTCCATCCCTTCACGCGCCCGCTCGACGCGCTCGGGGGGCTCGCCTCGATTCCCGCGGGGGTCGTCGTGACGGACTACTTCATGCCCGAGATGGACGGCATCGAGTTCATCCGAAGGGCGTCAAAAGTGGCGCCCCAGGCCGCCTTCATCATGATCTCCGGTCACAACCTGGAGCCGCTCAACCATGAGCTCTCGCGCCTGAGGAGGCTCAAGATGCGCCTGCAGAAGCCCTTCGGGTGGCGCCCCCTTGCGGAGGCGGTCCTGCAGGTGTGGCCGGGCCCCGACGTCCCGGCATTGAAAGCCTAGGCCCCGATCCTCAGGCCGACGTTGTCCGCCGAGAGGATGCGGCCCTCGCTCTGCATCCGGGCTTGGGAAAAGGCCCCGGTCATTGCCCTGAATACGGGCTCCGACACGGCTTTTTCGCAGACGCACAGGACACTCGAGCCGCTCCCGCTTAGCCAGCCGGTCCAGGCCCCGGCGGCCACGCCGGCCGCGATCGCCTCGGCCCCGCCGGGGACGCTCGGCAGGCGGTAGGGCTCGTGGACGAAATCACCCGCCGCATGCCGAAGGCTCGCGTAGTCGCGCGAGGCGAATGCGGCGACGACGTAGGCGGCGCTGTTGATGCTCCTGACCGCGTCGAAGAAGGGAAGCGAGGGCGGGAGCGCCCCGCGGGACTCCTTCGTCACGAGCTCGACCGGCGGCGAGACGACCACAAATGCGACGTCGCCGGGAACCTCGAAGCGCTGCGTGTCGAGGTAGGCGCCGGTCGCGGGGTCGGTCCTGGAGACGCAGAAGCCCCCGAGGACGCCGGCGGCCGCGTTGTCGGGATGGCCCTCGATCTCGCAGACAAGCCCGACCAGCTGCCGGGTCGGAAGCGACGCATGGTGGAGCTCGTTTAGCCCGGCGAGGACGCCCGCGATGACCGTGACGCTCGAGCCAAGCCCGCGGGCGGCAGGGACCTCGCCCTCGATCCGGTACGCGAAGCCCCCCGGGGAGCGCCCCGTCGCCCGGGCGAAGGCCGCGGCGGCATCGGCCACCATCTCCTTGGCGCGTCCGTCGGCCGGCCTGTCCGGGACGGGTCCCGGGCCCGCGCAGCGGGTCACCGTGATCCGGTTGTAGAGGTTAAGCGCGAGGCCCAGGGTGTCGAAGCCCGCCCCGCAATTGGAGGTGCTGGCCGGCACCCGAACCACGACGGATTCGTCGCCGGGCTTCATCCGCGGCGCGACCTGAGTGCCTTGTTCACCTCACGCATCTGTGCCTTTTTCTTCAGGTCCTCGCGTTTGTCGAAGAGTTTCTTGCCGACGCAGAGCGCGACCTCGACCTTCACGAGCGCCTCCTTGAAGTACATCCTCAGCGGGATGAGGGCCTTGCCGCCCGCGTTCATCGCAAGCTCGATCTTGCGGATGTCGCTGCGGTGAAGGAGGAGCTTGCGGACGCGCTTGGAATCGTGGTTGGCGAGGTTTGCGAAGGCGTAGGGCTCGATGTGGGCCCCGTACATCCAGACCTCGTCCTTCTCGATGCGGCAGAACGCGTCGCTGATCTGGGCCTTCCCGGTCCGGATCGACTTGACCTCCGTGCCGCGCAGCTGGATCCCAGCCTCGTAGCGCTCGCCGACCGTGAAGTCGCGGAAAGCCTTGGAATTCCTGACCTCGGTCAGGCGGGGGGCGTCTTTCTTATGCGCAGCCATGGGAGGCGTCGTTTCCGAAGGCCCGCGTTCCGATCCCAGTGCGGCGCCCCAGGCGCCGCCTCGGTCAGTTCTCGCCTGCCTCGAAGCTTATCTTCTCCTCAATGATCTCGCGCAGGGCGATATCCTCGGGCGATAGCTTTTCAAGGGACTCCACCAGGGGCCTGTTGCCGCGCTTGAGCTGCTTCACGCGGCGCGAGACCACGTTGATCAGGATGTTGGGGTCCAAGATCTTGCCAAGCGCCTGTTTGATATAGTCGTCCCTCATAACGGTGTGGTTTCGAATGCGGAAAGGGCAAAACTGCAGCCTGAGCATGGGGGGTCAAGGTCGAATTTCTCCTTGTCATGGGCCGTCGTGGACCCTACCAAGTGGACCCTTTAACTCCCAACTTTCGTCCCTTTACACACCATGTCCCAGCACAAGAGCCTCCAAGGAACCAGCGGTATCGTGGTCAAGCGCAACGTATTGAAGCGCTTTGAACGCATCGACTTGCTGAAGAAGCGCGGATTCTGGAAGGTCGGCGACCGGGTGCAGGGCCTTCGCAAGACGAAGCCCGACATCTGAGCCGGCCTTGCACGACCTGATTCAGCGTCTCCTCGCCTCCTACCAGCAATCGCTGCAGTCGGGGGGATACCTGTACATCGTCTTCCTGATGGCGCTCGAGAGCTCGGTCGTGCCCCTGCCGAGCGAGTTCGTCATCCCTCCCGCGGTACTCCTTGTGCTGGCGGGCGGCACCACGATGACCCTCCCGGGGATCGTGCTTGCGGCGGCCGTCGGCAGCCTCATCGGGGCCTGCGCCATGTACTGGGCGTCGCGCGTCGCGGGCCGGCCTCTCGTCGTCAAGTACGGCAGGCTCGTCATGATCACCCCGGCGAAGGTCGAGGGGGCCGAGCGGTGGTCGCAGCGGTTCGGAAGCTTCGGCATCTTCCTCTCCAGGATGCTGCCGGTCGTGCGCCACCTGATCGGCATCCCCGCCGGGATCGTGCGGATGACCTTCTGGAAGTTCTGCGTGTACACGTTCGCGGGGTCGGCGTTCTGGTGCGGCGTTCTCGCGTATATCTCCGTTGTCGCGGGCAAGGACGAGCGCCTCATGCACGGAGAGATCCGCGAGATCACGATCTGGGTCGCGGGCGCGGCGCTGGTCCTGGGTTCGGCGTACTATTTCCTGGTCCACCGGATCTCGCGGAAGTCCGCATAGGCGCCTACGGTTCCCGTAAATCGGCGATTTTTTAGGCCGTGGAATGAGGGCCGGTGGGGAACCAACCCGCGTGTTTCGGTACGGTGTTTGCCAAAGCCTGGTAAACCCAAAACCATACCATGAAACACTACACACGCATAACACTGATGCTGGTCGCGGCAGGCCCCGCAGCCCTCCTTGGAGGGACCGACATGGACCACCGCATCGAGCAGGCGGCCAAGGAATCGTACAACTACCGAGCCGTCCTCGACGAGAAGGTCGACGTCAGGGCTGAGTCGGGGGTCGTCACGCTCACCGGCAAGGTTCAGGACAAGGACCAGCGGGACCTCGCCGAGGACACGGTGGCGGGACTGCCCGGCGTCGTCAGGGTTGAAAACGACATCCAGGTCGTGCCCCCGGGCCCCGAGCACTCCGACGGATGGATCGCGTTCAAGGTGCGCAGCACGCTCATGATGAAGCCCAATGTCAGCGCCTCGACCACGACCGTCGACGTGAAGGACGGCGTCGTGACCCTCACCGGCACGGCCGACAACATCGCGCAGAAGGAGCTGACCGAGCTCTACGCGAAGCAGGTCGACGGGGTGAAGGCCGTGAGGAACCAGGTCACCCTGCCTGACGGCCCGCCCAGGGAGACCGTGAGCGCGTCGATCGACGACGCCTCGATCACGGGCCAGCTCAAGTTCCAGCTCGTCACGCACGCATCGACCAACGCGATCAAGACCAAGGTGAGCACCTCCAATGGCGCCGTCACCATCGCGGGCGAGGCCGATTCCGAGGCCGAGAAGGCGCTGGTCACCGAGATCGCCCAGGGGATCCGTGGCGTCAAGTCGGTCGACAACCGCATGACCGTCGGCCCGTGAACGCGCCGGGCGGGGCGTGGCTCCATCAACCCAGGACCCACTGCCCCGCAGCGGCCATCGCCGCCACGACGGCCCACGGAGGAACCCTGAGGGCCGTGAGGAGCACCGCGGCAACCAGGGCCGCCGCGACGTCGCGCATGTCCCTGATCCCCTCGGTGCAGACCGGCCTGTAGAGGGCCGCAAGCAGGAGGCCGACCACGGCGGCGTTGGCGCCCCTGAGGGCGCCCTGCGCCCAGCCCACACCGCGCAGCAGGTGCCAGAAGGGGAAGACCCCGCCGACCAGGAGCCACGCGGGCAGGAATATCGCGGAGAGCGCGAGGACCCCGCCGGCCCAAGGATGGGCACCCGTGTCGATCACCGTGCCCAGGTATCCGGCAAACGTGAAGAGGGGGCCGGGCACGGCCTGGGCGGCACCGTAGCCCGCCATGAACGCGTCGTCCCCGATCCATCCCCGCGGCACCACCTCGGAACGCAGGAGGGGGAGGACAACGTGCCCTCCCCCGAAGACGAGGGACCCCGCCCGATAGAAGCTGTCGAAGACCGCGACGGACTTGTTGCCGCTTATGCCTGCGAGGACCGGCAAGAGGACAAGGAGCACGAGGAACAAGGCGAGCGCAGCCGCGGCCCAGGCGTGGCCGCGGCCAAGGGCCGGGGCCGGCCCGGACGCCGGGGCGGCTTCCCGGCGGGCCATCGAGCCCAAGAGGGCGCACAGCGCGATCGCCCCGACCTGGCTCACGGTCCCGGGGAAGGCAAGGACCGCGGCGGCGGCGGCCAGGGCGAGGAGCCGCCTCGGCCAATCCGGGCACAGCTTCGCGCCCATGGACCAGACGGCCACGGCTACGACCGCGACCGCGGCGAGCTTCAGGCCGTGAAGCCAGCCCGCGCGCGGCACGCCCCCGAGGGACGCGACGCTGTAGGCAAAGGCGATCATCGCGAGCGCCGACGGGAGCATGAAGCAGACGGAGGCAAGGAGCGCGCCGGGAAGGCCCGCCCGCCTCATCCCGAGGGCGAAGACGACCTGGCTGCTCGCCGGCCCGGGCAGCATCTGGCAGAGCGCGACGATGTCCGCGTAGGCCTCGTCGTCGAGCCAGCGGCGCCTCTCGACGAATTCCCTCTGGAAGAAGCCGAGGTGGGCGACGGGCCCGCCGAACGAGGTGAGCCCCAGCTTGAGGAACGCCCCCCCCACCTCGGCGAGATCTCTTGAGTAGGGCAAGGGGTCCTAGCTCTCCAGGTAGGCCTTGAGCGGCCTCCAGTAATGGGTGCGCCAGCCTCCCGCCTTGTCCTTGGTGTCGGAGGCCGGGACCCCGACCTGCGTGAAGGTGAGGCGGGTGGCGCCCCCGGCGGCCCTGGCCAGGGCGAAGGTCACGAGCGAAAACGTGCCAAGCGGCCAGCCTCGAGAGCGCCATGCCTGCACGATCCTCCTTGAGGGGATGAGCTCGAGGTTTGTCCCCGTGATGTAGCCCCCGTAGCACGAGAAAGCGCCCCCGACTTTCGCCGAGATCCGGGCCGCAGAGCCGGTGAACGCCGCATGCCGCTTCGAATCCAGGAGCGCGCAGTAGACCTCGAGCGGAGCCGCGCCAATCGTGACCGTCTGCCTGATCGTCCTTGTCATGGGATTCGCTTGGTGTGGGCGCCCGCGGACCCGCCTCGAGCGGCCCATGAGCTAGTTTTGCGGGTGGTCATTTGCGATCCCAAAGCCGCCATCATTCGTCGTCCTCGGGCCTGCCTTCCCGGTTGCCCGGCAGGTTGTCCGGCAGGAAGAAATAGTACAGCATGAGCCACCAGCCCCAGGAGACCCGGTAAAGGAGGACCGGCACGAGGAGCGCCCCAGCGAAGCAGAGCGGCAGGGCGACCGCGGCGGGGATCCTCCCCACGACGTACAGGAGGATGACCGGGATCACGACGCCGAAGGCCGTGACCCCGTAGTTGATCACGAGCGGCCCGAGGAAGGCCCCGTCCCCCTTCTCGAACCTCAGCCCGCAGTTCGCGCAGCTCTCGTTCACCTTGAAATACCCGTCCGGCCTGAAGATCGTCAGCTGGCCGCAGTTGGGGCAGCGGCATCTAATCCCGTTTGCGATGACCTGGGTTCGGGTGACCTTCATGGGTGGGGGCATTTGAGGCTTGCCGCAGTATTCACAAACGCGGCCCCGTTGGCAAACGCAGGCGGGGCCCGCGGGCGATTCGTGCCGGCAATTTTTTGGCCAATCCCTGCAACCGGCCTTGGGATGCCGGTGTCAATAATAGGGGCCGGCCCGCCATCCCGGCGATCCGCCATTCCAGGACCCTCACCATGAACACGACTTCAGCCTCCTTCTGGATGGCCGTCACCGGCACGGCATGCTGGGTCATGTGCTTCGTCTGGATGTACCGGATTTCCGACAAGCAGAACCGGCTCCTGGACCGCCTTGGCGAGCAGGGCCGCAGGATAGAGAAGCTCTCAAGGATCGAGCACGACCTGATCAAGGAGGTCCATCCCCAGGTCGGGGAAATCAAGGAGGGAATGGAGGAAATGATCGCAGCGGTAAAGGAGAACACGGAGACCAAGATCCAGGCCGATTCAGCCGTAAAGGAAGAGACGGCGCGGCAGAAGCCCTGAGGCGCCGGGGCCCGCGTCAGCTCCCAGCCTCGAGGGCCACGATGCAGACGTCGTCCTCGAAGGCCTCCGCGCCCGAGAAGCGGGCCGCAGCGGAGACGACCGCCGGCAGGAGCTCCCCGATCGGCAGTCCCCCGTGGGCGGCGACCTCCGCCTTCAGGCGCTCCTGGCCCCACTCCTCCCCTGCGGGGTTCCTCGCCTCAAAGAGCCCGTCCGTGAAGAGCACGGCTGCGTCCCCCGCATGGAGGCCGCCTGTCCCCGAGGCGTAGGCGTAGTCCTCGATGAGGCCGAGCGCGGGCCCCTCGACGTCGCCCTCGGCCGGCATCAGGTCTATCCCGCCGCTCGCACGCCTGATGAAGCCTGTCGGATGGCCGGCCTGCCCGTACGCCAGGCTCATCCGCCCGGCATCCACGACCGCGTAGGCGGCCGTCACGAAAAGAAGGTGCCCCGCCTGCCTGAGGACGCCCATCAGGCACTGGTTGAGCCGGGTCAGGAGCGCGCCGGGATCGGCCGCCATCGGCCGCAGGTCCTCGGCGAAGGCCCGCAGCATCGCCGTCACGAGCGCCGAGCGGACGCCGTGCCCCATGACGTCGCAGACGAGGATCCCCGCCGAGGCGTCGGCGATGGGGATTAGCTGGAAGAAGTCGCCGCTCACCCCGCCCGCCGGCCGGTACTGCGAGGAGAAGGTCCACCTCGAGCCCGGCGGCCGGGGGGCGCCCGTCGGGGGCAGCATGGCGAGCTGCACCTCCCTCGCCATGAGGAGATCGTCCTCCATCACCTTGTTCTTCTCCGCGACCTCCTTGCGGGAGCGCTCGAGCGCCTCGATGTTCCCGACGAGGAGCCCCGTCTGGAGGCGGACGAGCGCGTGCACGAAGATGAAACCCACGAACCCGCCGGCCCCGTCCACGAGGAGGACGTCGTCGTAGAACGACAGGTCGGTGCGCGAGGCGACCTTGTCCAGGACCTCGGGCAAGGGGGAGGCAACGCTCAGCCTGAGGGCCGAGGCCATCATGTGCTCCCGCGCGGGGCTTCGCCCAAAGAGCGAGAATCCGAACCGGGCGCCGAGCTGCATCGCGATCTCGCGCCGGGCGCAGACCCCGAGGAGGCGTTCGCCGTCGACGACGGCCAGGAAGTCCCGGCCGTTCTCCGAGAACCTGCGGTGCACCTCCTCGAGGGGCGTGTCGGCGCCGACCGACTCCCGGTGGCCGACCATGGACCGCAGGTCCAGCGGCCGTTGGGTGTCCCCGTTCATGCTGGAGAGCGTGGCCCGGGGCGCCGCGGCGCGCAACCCGGCCCTCGCCCGTCACGGCGATTTAACCGGTGCCGCGGGACGGGACTTAATGCGGCTGCGCGGCAATCGGGCGTTGCAGCGCCCGTCGCCAATGGCTTTTTTTGGTGCGTGAACCCCCCGGTCAAGACCCTGCTGACGTGTGTTGTTGCGGCCTGCGCGGGATGCGCGGTCACCCAGGCGCCCCCCGCCGAGTCCTCGGCGGCCCCCACCGGCGACCAGCGCGACTGGACCTGGGTGCAGGGGGCGGTCTTCGTTCCCACCACCTGCGTAAACGAGGCCCAGCAGTGGGACCAGTACGATCCCGTCGTCAACGACCGGGAGCTGCGCTACGCCTCGGCCTACGGGATCAACGTCGTTCGGGTCTACCTGCACTACTACGTCTACCTGAAGAAGAAGGCCGAGCTGCTGGGAGACATCAGCGACTTCCTCGGGCGCGCGAGCAAGTACGGCATCAGGACCGAGTTCGTGTTCTTCGACGACTGCTGGAACCAGCCGCCGAAGGACCTCCTGTCGGCCGACTACCGCTACCCGGCGCCCCTGCGCGGCGTGCACAACAGCCAGTGGCTCGTCTGCCCGGGCGACGACGTGCGCAACCACTACGAGCTGCACAGGGCGGGCCTGAAGGCCTACGTGCAGGACATCGTCGGCGCGCACAAGGCGGACGCGCGCGTCGCGTTCTGGGAGATCTACAACGAGCCCAACAATTCCGAGGCGACGGTCAGGCTCGAGAAGGACGCCCTGTCCTGGATCAGGGAGACCGGCACCCAGATCCCGATCACCGCGACCGGCAAGGAGTTCTCGGGCGGCCCCTACTCCACCTTCCCGTCGTGGCACGAGTACGGCTCCTACGCCATCGCCGGGGACGCCCACACGCTGTGCACCGAGTGCATGAACCGCCAGGGGCAGACCGTCCCCGGGATCGTCGAGCACTACAAGGGCAAGGTCGGCTACATCATGTGGGAGTTCGGGATCGGCCGCGACAACTGCCGCTTCGCCTGGGGCGAGAACCGCGAGAAGCCCCGAAGGGACGAGACGCCGACCCCGTTCCACGGGATCGTCTACCCGGACGGCCACCCGTGGTCGCTGGCCGACGCCAGGGCGCTCCTCGGCGCGGACGGTTTCGCAAGGTCCCATTTCTTCGCGGTGAGCTACTTCAAGGACCCCGAGTTCAAGATGCTGGCGAAGACGTCGGTCACCCCGGCGATCGACTTCGACCTGGTCGACGAGGCGGGTGTCGGCTCGCCCGACGCGTCGGCCGGCGTGCCGAAGGACAACTTCTCGGTCGAGTACCGCGGGGCGATCCAGGCTCCGCTCGACGGGACCTACGTGCTCGCGGTGGACGGCGACGGCAGGGTCGAGGTGCAGGTCGACGGCAAGGCCGTCCTGACAAAGGACTCCCGCGGGCGCGCGACCATGACCGCGGAGGTCAGGCTCGAGGCCTACCGAAAGTACCCGGTCCTCGTGCGCTATTCGCACGCCTCGGGACCCGCCAGCCTCCACGTGACCTGGTCGGGCCAGGCGTTCGCGAGCCGGGTGCTCGAGGCGGCGACGCATCCCGAGGGGATATGACCGGGCAGCCCAGGGGAGCTTTTTGCGCTTGAAGGATTGCCGAAGCCAAACACAGTCCCCGGATCGGCAATGGAATCTGCCGGCCCGCCCCCGCGGGGAACCGCCTGACTTGGGTCAGCGCTGATGACTCCTACTGCGAACCGACGCACTAGGACACCTCATGCAACTCTACTTCTGGATTTTTCTGGGCAGCGGCCTCGGAGGGTTCGCCCGTTTTGCGCTCAACGGGCTTGTGAGCCACCGCTTCGGCGAGACCTTCCCGTGGGGCACCTTCATCATCAACGTCTCCGGCTCGTTCGTGATCGGCTTCTTCAACACCCTCACCAGCCCCGACGGGCGGTTCCTCGTGGGGCCTACCGCCCGGCAGTTCGTGATGACCGGCATCCTGGGCGGATTCACGACCTACTCCTCGTTCAGCCTCCAGACGCTCACGCTTGCGCGGGAGGGCGAGTGGCTCTATGCCGGTGCCAACGCTACCGGCACCTTCGTCGTCTGCTTCATCGCCGTGTGGCTCGGGCACCTTAGCGCGGCATCGTTAAACGTCATGAAAGGGCACTGACCATGAATCTCCCCGCCCAGTCCGTCCTCCTGCGAATCTTCATCGGCGAGTCCGACCGCCACGGCAACCGACCGCTCTACGAGGCGATCGTGCTCAAGGCCCGGGAGACGGGCCTGGCGGGCGCCACCGTCCTGCGAAGCCCGATGGGCTTCGGCGCGACGAGCCGCCTGCACACGGCCAAGATCCTGCGGCTCTCCGACGACCTGCCGATGATCGTGGAGATCGTGGACGAGGAGGGGAAGATCGAGGCCTTCCTCCCCCACCTGGATGGCATGATGGGCGGGGGCCTGGTGACCCTCGAGAAGGTCCGGGTCATCCATTACCGCCACGAACCGGGAGCCAAGGCCGCGGACGTGCCGAACGGGTAGGCAGGGTGCCCTGAGGCGCCTCCCATGCAGGCGCACGGCTTTGGGGAATCGCACCGGCCGCGGCATCCAGACGGCCCCGTTTTCAGACCAGGGAGCCGGCGGGGATGCGCGCCGACCCGAGGCCGTCCCTGCGGCCTCAAAAGGTGCGAAAAGCCTTCTCATTTAAGGCTGCGCAACCCATTATTGCCGAGGTCAATTGGCATCGATTTGAACGACACCCGCGCCCCGTTCGCAGACCCCTTCCCCCAGGCTTGCCGGCGCTGCCGCAGGCCGCAGGGGCGGCGGGATTTCCACAGGGGTCGCCCCTAGATGCCACCGCCCCCAATTCCTGAGGCGGCGCGCCCCACGGGCCCCCGGCGGGCTTCACCGCTCCTCGTCCGCCTCCTCCTCCTTTTCTGCGCGCCCGTGGTGTTCCTGTGCGGGCTCGAGGGCGCGCTGCGCCTCCTGGGCTTCGGAAGGCCGGCCGACTTCTTCATTCCGGACGAGAACCCCGCCTACTACCGGACGAATCCCGACTTCACGGCCCCGTTCATCCCCGCGTCCTTCGGCATCGCGCCGCTCAATTTCCGCATCCGCAAGGACAAGGAGCCGAACACCGTCCGCGTGTTCGTGCTGGGGGAATCGGCCGCGCAGGGGATGCCCGAGCCGGGACTGGGGTTTGCCGCCCAGCTGCGGGTCCAGCTCAGGGAGCGGTTCCCGGGCAGGGCGGTCGAGGTCTTCAACCTCGGCATCACGGCGATCAACTCCCACGTGGTCTACCAGATCGCCCGGCAGGTCGCCGGATTCAGCCCGGACCTGTTCGTGGTCTACATGGGCAACAACGAGGTCGTAGGCCCCTACGGCCCGGGCTGCGCCTACATGTCGGCAAACCCGCCCCTCTGGCTCATCAGGGCGAGCGTGCGGGTCCGCGGCACCCGCACGGGTCAGCTCGTCCTGAAGGCGATCTCCCTGCTCTCCCCCGCCCGGGGAAGGGCCCAGGAATGGAGGGGGATGGAGACATTCTCGAAGGACTCGGTGCGGGGCGACGACCCGAGGCTCGAGTCCGTCTACCGGGATTTCGCGGCCAACCTGCGGGACATTGTCGACCTGGCGGGCCGGGCCGGGGTCAGCACGGTTCTCTCCACCGTCGTCGCCAACCTGAAGGACAGCGCCCCGTTCATCTCGATGAACCGCCCGGGGATGAGCGCCGATGAGATGAGATCCTGGCACGACGCCTTTGAGGCCGGGACGATTGCCTGGGACCTGGGGGACCCGGAGAGCGCCCTCTACGACTACAAGGAGTCCCTGCGGATTGACCCGCAGTACGCGGAGGCGAGCTTCCGGGTCGGAAGGCTGGAGGAGGCGCTGGGAGACCCCGCGGCCGCGCGAAGCCGGTACCTGGAGGCCCTGCATTGGGACGCGCTGCGGTTCCGCCCGGACGGGCGCATCAATGAGATCGTTCGCAGGGTGGCCAGGGACGCCGGGGACCGGGTCCTCCTGGTCGACGCCGCAAAGGCGATGGGTTCGGACCCCGATTCACCAGGAACCCTGTCAGGCCACGACATCCTCTTCGACCACGTCCACTTCAACTGGGCCGGCAACTTCCGGATCGCCCAGCTGCTCGCCGACGGTTGCGCCCGGGAACTCCCCGGGGCGGACGCGCGCCGCGGCGGGATTGACGCTCCCGGCTGCGCCGCAGCCCTCGGCTACACGCCGGACGCGGAGGTGAGGATGCTCAAGGTGCTCGTCCAATTGACCCTGAAGCCCCCGTTCACGAGCCAGTCCACGTTCAGCGAGGACCAGGCGAGGTTCAAGAAGGAGGTCGAGTCTGCGGGCTCCCGCCTGGCGACGCCGCAGGCGAGGGCCGCGGCGCTCGAGGCGGTTCGGCGGGCGCAGGCGCTCGATCCGGACAATCCGTCCCTTGCGATCCGACTCGGGTCCCTGGAGGCGGATTCCGGCAGCCCGGAACGCGCGCTCGAGCTTTTTGGGCACGCCGAGGCGCTCCAGCCCCGATCCTCCGACTTGGCCTGGCGAAAGGCCGAGATCCTCATCCGGCTGCGCAGGCTCGACGAGGCGCAGGCTATCCTTTTCGGCTCGCTGGGGCTCGACGAGCAGTATTTTTCCGCGGGCGGCGAACTCGTCCAGGTCTGGGCCGCGAACCGGCAGTTCGACATGGGGCGCAGCTTCTTCGACCGGCAGCTGGCGAAATCCCCGGCGAACCCCTACCTGCGCCTGGAATATGCCAACTTCCTCGTCCTCGCGGGCGATTGGGACGGCGCCGAGCGCGAGGCCCGCCGAATCTTTGACGACGATCCCGGGAGCCGGACCGCCGCGGCCTCATTGGAGCTCCTGGTCCGGATCCTCGAGCACCAGAACCGAAGGGGAGCCGCCGAGGCGCTCACGATCGAGGCGGCCGTCTTGCAGCCCTACAACGTCTTCAACAACCAGCGCCTGGTATCGATCTATTCCGCGAGGAACGACCCGGCCCGGACCGTCGAGGGCCTGAAGGCCCTGGCGGGGAGCGGACCCTTCGACGCCTCGCAGCACCTCGACCTAGCGCACCGGCTGGCGGACCTGAACCGGGGACGGGAGATGCTCGATGAGCTCGCCCATGCGAGGGAAGTGGCCCAGATCGAGGGCGACGAGGACCAGATCAAGGTGATACGGGACCTGATCAGCGTCTACAGGAAGCGCTTCGGCGGCAACCAGGCGCGCTGAGGATCGCCGCCGGGGGACCGGGCGGGCGGCCAAAAGCCAAACGAGCGCACACGGCGGCCGCCGCGTGCGCTCGTTCGTTTCCCGAGTGTGCGTTGCCCTAGAATCTAACCCCGTAGCTCAACTTGGCAGTGAGCGGATTCGTCCTAATGAACCCGTTCAATTCCTTGTCATCCAAGACATTGTAGACGTTGAGCTGGAGGACCTGGGTGTATCCCCACTTCTTCCACTCATACTTTGCGAACGCGTCCAGGTTGAACATGGACGGTCCGTAGGCGACGATGATGAAGCCCTTGGCGTTCGTCTCCACCTGCCCGGACCCGTGCGTGATGCCCGAGAAGTACTGCTCCTGGGAGTGCCACGTCTCGCCGAGGCCCACCGTCAGGCCCTTGAGCGCGCCGCTGTCGAACTTGTAGTTCTCGAACATGGCGTAGGCATATTTCGGCGTGTCGTCGCCCGGGGCGACCGTCGTCTGGTGGGTCGAGGTGTCCTGAGGGTTGGTGTAGACCTGGTTCAGCGGCACCCCGTTCAGGCCGAAGTTGTCGAAGTACCAGGGCGTCCACATGTCCTGGGCGTACGGATACTTCGGCCATGTGCCGTTGTTTATCCGCTGCACGCTCGCGTTGACGCTGGCCGTCAGAACGACCTGCACGTTGTTGTTCGGCGTGTAGAGGATCTGGCCCTCGTAGCCCTTTGACTGGTCGACGACCTGGTTGGCCGCGCCCGCGCCGGTGTTGAGGAAGCCCGAGGCATCCTCGGTCGCGTTGTTGAGGTTCAAGTCCCAGGTGGAACCCGGGCCACCCAAACCGTAGAACATCCAGCCGGGCCAGCCGCCGTTGTTGAAGCCGGCGGTCGAGGCGTACACGGCGTTCAGGTAGGCGGCGCCGGTCGGCGTGCTCGCGTTGACATAAACCTGCTGGAGGTTCGGTCCGGCCGCGTCGGGAATCCCCTTGTAGTTGGCCGGCGCGTTGTTCTCGGTGGCCACATAGATGGTCCCGGCGGCCACGGCGGCATTGAATGTGTTGATCGCGGTCGTCGTGTTGTTGCCGCCCGCTAGCCCGTTGCCGCTGGCGGGGCCGCCGCCGCCCCAGCCGTTGCCCGCCCACGTGATGCCGCCGACCACGGCGCCGTTCGGAAGCATGCCCTGGCCGGAGGTGCCGTCGGACAGGTTGTAGATGATGGGCTTGTTCGGATCGAAGCGGGGATGGCCCAGCGGCGCGGGAGCGAACCAGGGCTCGGCCTCCCAGGAAGTCTTCGTGATCGTGTACCTGCTGATGGTGCCGACGAGCTTTCCGCCCAGGGCGCTGAACTTGACGCCGTATTCGTTGCTCTTGCCCGTGTTCGAGCTCACGGGAACCCCGGTCATCCCGTTCTTGAGCCCCCCGAAGTTCGGCTCAACGCCCTCGGCCTTCAGGGCATAGAGCGAAATGTTCTTCGTGACCGCGAGCATCACGCCGTTCTGGTAGGTCTTGTTGGTCAGACTGGGCGATTCGACGCCCCCGGTGGTCGTGGCCAGATTGTTGTCCCAAGAGACGTTCGTGTCCTTGCGGACGCCGGACATCAGAATGAGGCGGTCCTTGAACAGCTTTCCGTAATAGTTCAGGTAATAGGCCCGGTCCCAATTCTTGGTCTCGGTGTTGACGTTGAAGGTCTCGGGAAGGTCGGGCGTGCCGTCACCCTGCATGCCGTACAGGATCGGGCCCCCGTCGTTGACCTTCCAATAGTTGGTCCCGTTGGCGGTCGCCCCCTGCTGGTTGTAGGTGTCCTGGAAGAGGTCGGAGAACCCGGCGAGCACCTGGCTGTTCCACTGGTACCACTTCCCGTCAAACATGGTCTTGCGCATGACCAGTTCAACCCTCTCCTGGTCGCGGGTCGCGGCCGAGTCGGCGAGATTCCACGTGTAGGCGATGACCGAGTTGGGGGTCGTCCCGAACACGAGGTTGCCGTTGTTCGTTCCCTGGCCGCCCACGGAATTCTCGCCCAAGCTCGTCGTAATCGTCTCGCCCAAGGCGAACCCGTTGTTCGTCGTGGCGGTGTCCACCTGGATCTCTCCGTTAACCTGGCGCTGCTGCTGGCTCACGGAGGAGCGGTTGTAGCCGACGAGAAGGTCCATGCTCGGCAGGAACGTCGATTCCTTGAGGATCTGCTGCGTGCCCTTCAGCTCGATGTTCCTCTGCTGGGTGTCGATAAACGTGTCCGGGCCCGTCTTGTTGTACGAGGTCGGGTCGGATCCCGGGGGGTAATAGAATCCCACCGCCTCGAATTGGTCGTTGTTCGACGGGAGCGCGGAGCTCGCCGATGAAACGCCGCGGAACGCCTGGAACCCATCGCCGTTGATCCACTGCTTGCTGTACTCGAAGTCCGCCAGGAGGGACGTCGTCGGCGTCGGCTTCCACGTGATCTGGGGGGCGATGAAGAAATGCTGCTCCTTGTAGTAGCCGACGGCGGCGCCGGTGTCCTGGTAGGACAGGTCCAGGCGGTAGTCGACGTGGTTGGCGGCGCTGATCGGCCCCGAGGTCGAGAGGGTCGCGCGCTTGAAGTCGTAGCTCCCGTAGGAGACCTCGGCGAACCCCGACTGCGTGTCGCTCGGGCGCGATGGCAGGTAGTCGACGACACCGCCGAAGTTGCCCGTGCCGTAGAGGAGCGCATTCGGCCCGAAGACCACCTCGATGCGCTCGATGTTGACCGAGTCGACGCCGCTCAGGCGCAGGAACCCATCCCGCAGCGTGTTGGTCGCGATGAAGCCGCGGATCTTGTACTGCGACTGGTCCGGGTTCGACGTGACACCCTGGGGGTTGTTGACGCCGCCGGGCCCGTAAGTCTGCCCGGCGATGCTTCCCGCGGTGTTCTCCATGTCGTTCTGGGTCGTCGTCATGATGCCCGCCTGGTACGTTAGGGCGCTCCGCAGGTCGGTGGCGCCGATATCCGAAATGAACTCGGAAGTGATGACATCGATCGAGATCGGGATGTCCTTGATCGCCGTGTCCACGCGCGACCCCGACATCTCGTTAGTCGCGGCGTATCCGTTGTCCTTGGTGGTGTTCACCGTGAATGGGTCGAGCTGCACCGCGGGCGCGGCCGCCGTCTCCGAGACGCTGGTGCTTGTGGTTGTCTGAGTGGCCTGCTGAGCCCTGACAGTCAGCGAGGCTGCCATGGCGAGGGCCGCTAGGCCCAACGAGAGGCGAGGCAAGGCTGCGTACCGGACGTGGGACATTTTCATCTGAGGTAGTGGTGTATGGCGTAACACGGGGGCGTTCTTGGTTTGCGGCGTTCCTTTGGGGCAATGCGAATCAACCGCTCGAACGAGCCGGCCACGAAACGTGGCTCGATTCATCCGGTATGGCTGGGGAGTGCCTTGGGGTACTTGGGATCATGCGGGGATGAGCGGAGCTCCTCCCTGAACGACGCGAGGTTTAGTGTTCGTCCAATTCGAGTGTCAACACATTTGTGCACGTTTTCACTAACATTGCCCGTTAACATGGCATTTTGGCAGGCAGGTTTGTGCCGTCAAAGCGCGAAATTGAACGTTTTATTTCAGCTCCATTTCGTCATTATAATTCGGCGTAAATTGTAATTTATCATATTTGAGACCAATGATTTACGAATTCATGAGTCATGCGGTTAAAATCCCTCCAGCCCCTGCGATCGGAAAAGACCTTAAGTTTCATAAAACAGGTTTGCACCTATGTGCGCACTATTTTGATTTTTTGCGCGGCCATGCAAGGGAATTGGCGCCGTAAAATGAAATGCGCGACGCCGTGTGGCGCTCCCTCGCCCACCCTTCGGACCGTGGACCAATGGCCCGCGCGTTGGGTCAGGACCCCTTGACGTAGGTCTGAATCGCCCGGGCCGGTATCCGGCACGCTCGCAACGACGTGCCGTCCGAGAGCTGGAAATCCACGGGCTTGCCTGTCATGTTCAGGACCACGACCGCGAGCGTCCCATCGGGATTCTCGAATGCGACCGACTCGATCTCTGCAGGTCCGCCACTGGAGGAAATGCGGGCAGCGCCTGGCCGCACGAATCGGCTGAACTGTCCGATGAAATAGAAGGACGCCTGGTAGCGGACAGCACCGCTCTCGGTGTCGACGACAACGGGCGCGTCGCAGAAGTTCCCGACGTGGTTGGGCCCTCCGCCTTGGTCGAGCACGATGTTCCAGTCGATCCAACCGCACACCCAGTTCCGAAAGTCATTGATCATGCTGTGGGCGTACCTCTCCGCATGCTCCCAGCTCCCCATGGCATTCTTCCCCTTCTGGTCGTCGCGGTCGCAGCAGCCCTCGGTGAAGAGGATTGGCTTGGAGGGATAGGCCGCGTGGGCCCGCGAGGGGGCCGCGAAGTCCTCGCTCACGTACCAATGCATGGCGGTGCCCCATACGAAACGCGCGGCGGCCGGATCGCTGTAGATGGTCTTTGTCCACTCGTCCATCAGGTCGCGGTTGTGGTCCAGGACATAGAGGCGCACCGCGGCCTGCCCGGCCCGGCCGAGAGTCGGCCCGAGGTAATCCCTCACAAAGTCGCGTTCCTGAGCCGCCGAGTAGATGCAGGACTCCCACGTCTGGGTCGCGGCAGGCTCGTTCTGCACCGTGATCCCCCACACCGGGATATGCTCCTGATGGTCCATCTCCGAGATGAACCGCACGAAATAGTCCGCCCAGGCCTGCCGGTACTCCGGGCGCAGCTCTCCCCCGTTGATCATCTTACCGTTTGTCTTCATCCACGAGGGAGGGCTCCAGGGGCAGGCCAGCAGGTGGAAATTCGAGGCGCCAGCCGTCGACTGGGCCTCATGGATGAGCGGGAGCACCCACCTGCGCATGGGATCGAGCGAGAAATGGCTGAGCGCCGTGTCGCCGGCCACGGGGTCAAGCGCCCAGCTGCCCAGCGAGAAGTCGCAGCTGTTGATGTGCGTGCGTGCGAGCGTGTAGCCGATCCCGACCTTGGGGTCGTAATAACGGCGAACGATCTCGGCCCTCTGCTCCGGCGCCAATTGCGCGAGCGCCCAGCCCGAAGACTCGGTCAATGCCCCGCCGAATCCCTCGATCACCTGATAACGCTGCGCGCGGTCGCAGACAATCGTCGGCGCGGGCGCCGCAGGCGCGGGAGCGGCGGCCGCGACCTCGGCAAGCCTATTGCCACCCTCCTTCGATGTCTCGAAGACGGTCCATGATGGACCGGCGGAAATTGCAGACGGGGAAACGCCGGAGACGGCCAGCAGGGCGACCCAGCGCAGGGGGTTGTTCCTATTCATGGTGAAAACCGGGACGGGTGGCCGCCTAGGCCGACGCCGCCTTTCTCGACGCAAGCTCCAGCTCGATTTCCTTCATCTTTGCGTCGGTAATGGGGTAAAAGAAGATGGCCAGCGCCCCCAGCAGCGCGAGGGCGCCGGGTATCACGCTGAACAGGAGGCGGATTCCGCCTACCGTGCCCGGGCCCTGGTCCGTGTTTGCGATGAACCCATAGTAGGCCAGGAGCCAGCCGAGGGCGCCGGTTCCGATCGCCAGGCCTATCTTCTGCGAGAACACCGAGGCCGAGAAGACCAGGCCCGTCGTGCGGCGCCCGAACCTCCACTCGCCGTAGTCCGCCGTGTCGGCGTACATGGACCACAGGATCGCCGGCGTGGGCCCGACCACGAAGGAGGCCGCGACATTGAGGCCGATGAGCAGCGAGGACGCGTGCGGGTCCACGAGGTAGAACGCCGCCATGAGGAGCGCATTGGCGACGGACAGCACGATCATCAGCATCCGGCGGTCGCCAAGCTTGAGGAAGAACTTCGTGCAGACGGCACCGGCGATGAACGCGACGGAGCCGCTGGTGGCATAGAGCGTGAACTTCGACTCGTCCCTCACGACATACTTGAAGAAATAGATGATCGAGCCTCCCCGGACCGCGGCGTTGATCAGCGTGAACAGGGCCGAGAAGAAGAGGGCGACCCACGGGCGGTTTCTGAGGAGGTTCAGGAGGTCTGCCCAGAAGTCCCCCTTCTGGTCGGCGGGGGGCGCGACGCGCTCGCGCGTGTTGGCGAAGGTGAAGAAGAAGAGCGCCACGGAGACGACGGAGAATATGAGCATCGTGTAGCGGATCCCCTCAGCCTCGTTGCCCTTTCCGAGGACGCTCTTCAGGGGAACAACCAGCCGGACGATCAGGAACTGTCCGGCGAAGGCGCAGATGAACCTATAGGTCGACAGGGTGGTCCTCTGCTCCGACGAGGGGGACATGACGCCCATCAGCGCGGAGTACGGGATGTTGATCGCCGTGTAGGCCACCCACATGAGCCCGTACGTGAAGTAGGCATAGACCAGCTTGCCCTGGCCCGTGAGCCCGGGATTCAGGAACATGATGTAACCCGCGATTCCATAGGGCAGCGCGCCCCAGAGAATGTAGGGCCTGAATTTTCCCCATCGCGTGGTCGTTCGGTCGGCAAGGACCCCCATCGCTGGATCCATCACCGCGTCAAACACCCGCAGCGAAAGCATCATCGTGCCGACGGCGAGCGGCGCCAAACCGAATATGTCGGTATAGTAGTAGACGAGAAAGAGATTGAAGAACTGGAAATAGAAATTCGACGCGGTGTCGCCCAGTCCGTAGGCGAGCTTCTCGCGGAAACTGAGGCGCTCGGGGGTTGCCATGTTCAGGCTCCTCTCCAGGCCGGCATGCCCCCGTCCTTAAGAATCCAAGGAAATGCGGCGGCGCTCCGCCGAAAGGACCTGGGGTAACAGGGGTTCAATGGGCGTTATGAAGCGCCATCCCGGACTCCCCTGTCAATCCCCGTGTGCATTAAATATTGCACAGCAATTCCGAGGAAATGGATGGCACGGCTGTGGCCACTAACCTCCAGAGGCGCAAGCAACCCAAAACGGAGCCAAAATCCGCCAAATATCGTCTCTTGTGTGCATAACATTTTTACTCCTTGTAAAGGGGCCTCGGATTTGCATTAATCGGTTCGCCGCAATCCCAGCATCTGCGCCTCAAGTCCGATTCCAAACGGCATCGGCGTCGCGCCCCCCAACCGTCAGATCACCCCTCCCATCAGCTCCTCAATCAACCAGCAGACGATCGCCGAGCGGCTCAAGCTTTCGCGCACAACGGTGTCGCGCAGCCTGGCGAACCACCCCGCAATCAGCGCGGAGACGCGGGCCCGCGTGCAGAATCTCGCGGCAAAGATGGGGTACCGCGGGAATCCGACGCGGACCATCCGCAGGTCGCGCCAGAGCAAGCCCCTCACGATCGGAATCCTGATCGGGGTGCCGGCGGAGAACGTGGCCATGGCCACATTCCCGTTCATCCTCCAGGGAATCCGCGAGCGGGCGGGCATGGAGCATGTCGCCATTGATGTTTGCTTCGAGAACCCGGCCACCTTCGACCACTCGGTCCGCCCGCAGAACATATTCCGGAACATCCGCAACGGCGACTGGCGCGGAACGGTCCTGATCTATCCGTTCCCCGAGCAGACCGTGTCCATGATCGCGCGGAAGATATCGGCCGTGGCGGTGCTGGAGAATTACAGTACACCGGGTATCGACACCATTGATACGGATGACTCGGTGGGCATCCTTGCGCTCGTGACCCGCCTGGCGGCGGCCGGCCACAAGCGGATCGGATTTTTGACCTGGGGCGGCATCTACCACGTCGTGGGGCACTGGGCGACCCGCAGGTTCGGCGGATACGTCGAGGCCCTCTTCTCCCTCGGACTGGAGTTCCGGCCGGAATGGACGGTCAACGTCCACAAGGCCGGCCCGCACATCAAGTGGGAGAACGTGACGGATCACGTCCTTGAACTTATCAGGAAAGACGGGGTGACTGCCTGGGTCTGCGCGGCGGACCACCAGGCCTACAAGCTGATGGACGAGCTTCAGGCACAGGGTGTGCGCGTCCCCGAGGATTGCTCGGTCACCGGCTTCGACGGCCTGGAGCCCCCGCAGTCGCTGCGGCGTCTGGCCTCAATCAAGGTTCCCCACGAGGACATTGGCTCCTCGGCCGTCGCGCGCCTGCTGAGCCGGATCGTCCACCCGAAGGCGCCCCGTCGGAAGATCCTGGTTGAGGGCCTTCTCGTCGAGGGCGAGACGATAGGTCCCCCACCCCAGGGCTGACGGGCCCCGCGGCACGTCCCGCAGCTCGCAGGGCGCCGGCATCGGCTCAAATGCGGTTCGCCGGAAGGGGCTCGGGACCCGATCCCCATCCATCCCCATGAAACTGAACTTGCCGCTCACGGCAGCCGCGATCGCCGCGGCCGCGGGGGCCTTGTTTCCCGTCCCGTGCGCCCGCGCCTCGTCCCCCCAGCTTGTCTGGAACGACGAATTCGACCAGGCGGAAGGCTCCGCGCCGGACCCTTCGCGATGGATCTACGACCTCGGCGTGGGCAGCCCTCCGGGCTGGGGCAACGACGAGCTCGAGAGCTACACGAACTCGCGGAACAACTCGCTCATCGTGAGCGACCCGGCCGCCACCGACGGGAAGGCGCTCGCGATCAGGGCCCAGTCGTCGAACGGGTTGTACACCTCCGCACGCATCAACACGGCTTCGACCTTTTCGTTCAAGTACGGGCGCCTCGAGGCACGGGCTAAGGTCCCGTCCGGCGCCGGGTGCTGGCCCGCGTTCTGGGCCCTTGGGGACAACATCGACACCGCGGGTTGGCCGGCCTGCGGCGAGATCGACGTGATGGAATGGGTCGGCAAGATGCCCGGCAGCGTCTCCGGATCCCTGCATGCGACCGGCTACTCGGGCGGCAACGCCCTCACCGCCACTTCCGTCCTCGCAAACGGCGCGAGCTACAGCGACGGGTACCACGTCTTCGCCGCGGACTGGTACCCGGACCAGATCATCTTCTCGGTGGACGGCGTCGTCTATGAGACGCGCAAGCAAAGCACGATCCCCTCGGGCGCCAGCTGGCCGTTCGCCCAGAATTTCTTCATCATCCTCAACTTTGCCGTCGGGGGCGACTGGCCCGGGCCGCCGAACTCTAGCACCGTCTTCCCTCAGGATTACAGGGTCGACTACGTGCGCGTGTATTCGCTGCCGACCACGCCTCCCGCGAGCCTCGTCTGGGCGCCCTCCCCTCCGACGCAAGTCGCCGCCGCGTCACCGGCCGGCGCACAGGTCAAGGTCACCTGGCAGCCGCCCTTCAGCACCTTTGGGGCCGCGATAACCGGCTACGAGGTCCAGCGCGCGGGCGACGCCGCATTCACGCAGGGCCTTGCCTCATGGAGCGTGGGCTCCCCCTCCACCTCGTACGTGGACACTGCGGCCGCGGCCGGCGGGACCTATTACTACCGCGTGCTGGCGACCAGCGCCAACGGCACATCCGACCCTTCCGCGCCCGTTCAGGCCGCCGCAAGCGCCCCGTCGGCTACAAGCCAACCGGTGCGCCAGACGATCGCCGAGGGAAGCACCGTCGTCCTCACATTCGGTGCGACGGGTACGCCGGCTCCGTCGTACCAGTGGTTCCTTAACGCCGCGGCGCTCCCCTCCGCGATAAGCGCAACTCTGGTGATCAGCGGCGCATCAGCGGCAAACGCGGGGACCTACACCTGCACCGCCAGCAACGCGTCGGGCACCGTGACGAGCGACGCCGCCACGCTCTCGGTGGTGAATTCCGCAGACGCGGGCCGCCTCATCAACATTTCGACGCGGGCCGAGGTCGGAACCGGCAGCGCGATCCTCATTGCCGGGTTCGTCGTCGGGGGGCAGGGCGCATCGGGAACCGAGCCGCTCCTTATCCGCGGCGCGGGCCCGGCGCTCGCGCCACTCGGGGTCGCCGGGGCCCTTGCCGACCCCCAGCTCCAGCTCTTCAGGGGCACCACCCCCGTCGCCACCAACAGCGGCTGGGGCGGAGACGCCCAGATAACCTCAACCGCGGCAGCGGTCGGGGCGTTCGCGTGGGGCAATGGGTCAAGCCACGACTGCGCGCTCCTGGCGAGCGCGCCGGCCGGGTTGTACACGGCCCAGGTCTCGGGTGCCTCCACCGACACGGGAGTGTCGCTCGTTGAGGTCTACGACGCGACACCCCAGGGCACGTCCACTCCGTCCAGCCTGCGGCTGATAAACCTCTCGGCCCGGGTCCTTGTGGGCTCGGGGGCCAACACTCCGATCGCCGGGTTCGTGATCGGGGGTCTCACGTCGAAGACCGTGCTCGTGAGGGCGTCAGGGCCCGCCCTCATCCCTTTTGGGGTCTCGGGGACACTTCCGGATCCCCAGCTGCAGCTCCACGACACGACCTCGGTGCTCGCGAGCAACAGCGGATGGGGAGGCAGGCCCGAAATCGCAAGCGCCGCCGCAGCCGTGGGGGCATTCAATTGGGCAGACCCCTTGAGCAGCGACTCGGCACTTCTTTTGACACTCAAGCCCGGGGCCTACACGGCCCAGGTCTCGAGCGCCAGCAATGCTCCTGGAGTCGCGCTGGTGGAAATCTACGACGTGCCGTAGCGCGGCTTCCGCTTCTGTAAAAAGCCGGCGCCGAAGGGTATAGTGGCGCCGTTTGAAAAGCGGAGCTTGAGGCTCGCTCCCGTCAATTCCCCAATGCCCCGTGGCTTCGCACAGCCATTTTGTTAACCATTTTGCGCATAACAAAATGCAGGTGTTTTATGCGGCCTTATTATATCGTTACTTGTTTATTTGTTTATATTTATATTACCAAACAGCCTCGCCAATCTGCACATTTGTCTCATCACATTTCATTAAAATGTGCACACTTTTTTCTTGCGTCTTTCGAGATCACATTTGCTCATTCGTGATGAACACGGGCGCTCCCGCCAGCGCCCTCCGATACCCCACCCCAGCCCGTGACACCAAAGGCTACGATCCGATTCACCCCTGACATGGCGGTCCGGTCCGCCGCCGGCTTCCGGCCCGGCCGGCGCGTTTCCGCTGACCGCCTGCGGCGGCGTTGAATCGAATTGCTCCTGACATCGGCCCCGTCCATGCACCCTCTTCCCTCCAAGCTCGCATTCCCGAAGGGTTTCATCTGGGGCGTTTCCGCCGCTGCGCCGCAGATCGAGGGAGCGTCCTTTCTGGACGGAAAGGGTGAATCCATCTGGGACCGCTACGCACGCCGGCGCGGCAACATCCTCAACGGCGACAAGCCGGACCCCGCCTGCGACCATTACCACCGCTATGAGGGGGACCTCGACCTCATGCGGGAGCTCGGCATAAGGCATTACCGGCTTTCGCTCGCCTGGCCCCGGATATTCCCCGAGGGAAGCGGCCCGATCAACCCGCGCGGCCTCGATTTCTACCAGCGCCTGATCGATTCGATGCTCGCCCGCGGCATCACGCCGTGGGTGACCATGTTCCACTGGGACCTCCCCCAGGCCTTGGAGGACCGCGGCGGCTGGCGCTCACGGATCGTCCCCGACACGTTCGCCGTGTACGCCGACACGATCGTGAAGGCGCTCGGGGACCGGGTGAAGCACTGGATCACGGTGAATGAAATCCGTTGCTTCACCGAGCAGGCCTACGGCGCCCTCGGGAAGGCGCCCGGGGTCAGGGAGAGCAGGAAGGTCGTCAACCAGACGATCCACAACGCCCTCGTGTGCCATGGCCACGGCGTCAGGGCGGTGCGCGAGCACGGGGGCCGCGGGGCAAAATGCGGCTTGAGCGACAACTGCGAGACGGTCATCCCGGTGACCGAGACACCCGACGATATCGCGGCCGCCCATGAGTATTTCGCAGGAGCAAACCAGGTCGTGCTGGACCCCATCTTCAAGGGGCGCTACTCGGACGCCTATCTGAGGCGGTGCGGCAACGCGCGACCAAAGGTTGAGCGCGGGGATTTCGCGCTCATCAGCCAGCCCACAGACTTCCTGGGCCTGAACATCTACGCGGGCCTGTTCGTGCGCCGCGGGGCGGACGGACGCCCGCAGCTCCTGCATCCCTCGGCGAGCTACCCCAGGACCGACAGCCCCTGGCTGCACCTGGCGCCCCGCGCCCTTTACTGGGCCCCGCGCCTCGTCTCCAAGGCCTACAGCGTTAAGAACCTCTACGTGACCGAAAACGGCTGCGGCTATGACGACGACGTCGTGCGCGGCGGCGAGTGCCTAGACCTGCACCGGATCGAATACCTGCGCAGCTACCTAAGGGAGCTCCAGCGCGGGATCGCGGACGGCACGCCGGTTCGCGGCTACTTCGTCTGGTGCTTCCTGGACAATTTCGAGTGGACCGACGGCTACGCGCGCCGCTTCGGGATCGTCCACAACAATTTCAGGACGCAGCGCCGCACCCCGAAGCTGAGCGCCTACTGGTACAGGTCCGTGATGAAGGCGAACAGGGTGCTCTAGGGCGCGCCGCCCATCTCGACCTCGGCGGAAGCCGCGCCCAGCCCCTCGCCGCTCACGCGGACCGTGACCCTGCCGGGTTTCCCCGTCGAGCGAAGGATGGCCAGGGCGCGCCCGCGGAAGGATTCGGTCTTCCCGTCGCCGAGTGGGGACAGGTCGGTCGGGTTGGCGGACCCGAATGCCTGGAGCTGCGCGGGCCCCTCGACCGAGATCCCGAGCGGCACGGTCGCCTCCGGCACGAGGCTGCCCTTGGCGTCCACGACCTCGACCGGGACGTAGACCAGCGAGTCGCGGCCAATGGGGCCGCTTCGCGCCTCGGGGGCCAGCCTGAGAGCGGCCGGCCTTCCCGTTGTGACGAGCTCGCAGGTCGCGACGACGCGCCCCTTGTCCAGGGCGCTCGCCCTGAGGACGCCGGGCTCGTACGGCACGGTGAAGGCCGCGGTGATGCCCTTCTCGGGGTCGATTGCCTTCTCGCCGATCTGGCGCCCGTTGAGTTCGAGTCGAACGCTGCTTGCGCGCGAGTACACGTTGACGGCAAGGGGCTTCCCCTCCGCGCCACTCCAGTTCCATGAGCGGAACTCCGAGGGCCAGCCCCAGAGTCCAACCTTCTCCTCCATGCCCTCGGGGACCGGCTCGTGGACGGCCAGCTCCAACGGGCTCACGCCCCAGACAATGTCGCGGTAGTAGGACTGGGCCTTTTTGTTGCCCGTGATGTCGATGTCCCCGCACCAGGCGATCCACCAGGGCCAGGGCATCTGCGCCCAGGTTGCCTGGCCGCTCTTCGGGTCATCCCCCCTGACGACATAGCCGGTGTGCCCTATGCCGGACTCCCCGATGTAGTCCATCCCGGTCCACACGAAGTCGCCGAGCACGTAGGCATCCCTGTCGATCTCGCGCCAGTTCTCGAAAGCCTCCCTTGGGAAGGACTCGGTGCCCATCATGACGCGCCGGGGGAACTTCGCATGGTCGCCCTGGTAGTTTGCCCAGGTGTAATTGTAGCCGCCGACATCGAGGAATGCGAACGCCGGCGCGGTCGGATCCCACTGCCCCTCAAGCTCCGGGTTGTCGTAGAAGCCGCAGATCGCATTGGTCACCGGCCTGCGGGCGTCGACCTGCCGGACGTAGTCCGCGAGCCTGCGCCCGATTTCAAGGCCTACGGGGTTTGCACGCTCGGGTATCTCGTTGCCGATGCTCCAGATGATCACCGAGGGGTGGTTGAAATCGCGCGCGAGCATGGCGCCGAGGTCCTGCTCCCAGTGCCCGTCGAAGTAGCGCTGGTAGCCGTTGAGCACCTTGGGGAGCTCCCATGAGTCGGCGAACTCGTCGACCACGAGCATCCCTGCGCGGTCGCAGGCGTCGAGGAACGCGGAGGACGGGGGATTGTGGCTTGTGCGGATCGCATTGAACCCGCTTCGCTTCATGAGCGCGACCCTTCGGGACTCGGCGTCGGGAAAGGCCGCGGCGCCGAGGAGCCCGTTGTCGTGGTGCAGGCAGGCGCCCCGCAGCTTCACCGGGCTCCCGTTGACGAGGAGCCCCTTCTCGGGAGAGACCGAGACCGTGCGGATCCCGAAAGGCTGGCGGTAGACGTCGACGACCCTGCCCCCGCTCATGATGCGGAATTCGGCGCCGTAGAGGCGCGGGTTCTCCGGCGACCACGGCTTGGGGCCTTCCACGGGCACGCTCTGGTTGATCGTCTCGGCTCGCCCAGCGGACACCCGGAGCTGGCCCAGGGGCCTCACCGTCACGGCGCCGTCGGGATCGGTGAGCGTGACCTCGGCCGTGACATCCTCCGCCGCGGGGCGGTCGTTGCGGATCTCAAGACGGACCTGGAGCAGGGCCTTCTCCCCGAAGAGCCAGACCGTGTCGACGCGCGCGCCGAAGACCGGCACGTAGAGCGAGTCGTGGACCCTCATGGAGACCTCCCGGTATAGGCCCGATCCCGGGTACCAGCGCGAGTTCAAGTTCGGGTTCACCGCCCTGACGGCGATGACGTTGTCCTGCCCGGGGGACTTGAGGTAAGGGCCGACGGCATAGTGGAAGGCGATGTAGCCGTGGGGTTGGAATCCCAGGTGCGTGCCGTTGACCCACACATCCGAATCCTGCTGCACCCCGTCGAAGATCAGGTCGACCTGCCTGCCCGCGTCGTCGGGATCCACGGCGAAATGATTGCGGTACCAGCCGGTGCCGCCGGGAAGGTAGCCGGTGCTCTGGCCCCCGGGCGTCGCCTTGTCGTGGGGGCCGACCCCCGGCGCCGGGCCCTCGATGCTCCAGTCATGCGGAAGGTCGACCGGGCGCCAGGCACGGTCGTCAAAGCCGGGGGACTCGGCCCCCGGGTTTTCCCCGAGGCCGAAGCGCCACCCCTGGTCGAAGGGCCGCGGAAGGAGTTGGCGCGCGGCGTCCCCCGTGGGGGCGGGCGCGGATGCGGCATCCATGCGGGAGACGAACGTGGTGGCCAGGGCGAGCGCCGCAAGGCCACCCAAGGCAGCAAGCCGGGGGTTTGGCATCCGCCACGTGTAGTCGCCGGGGCCCGGGTCATCAACCAAATCCAAGGCCCGCCTCGCCTACGGACCCCGGTCGGCCCGAATCCTTATCCCCATCGGGCGCAGGCAGGTTAGGCTCCTCCTTTCCTTGCCGCAGGCGACCTATTGCCAAGGGGCGCCTCCGCCATAGTCCAGAATTGGCTGCCCGGCCTGGATTCGAACCAGGACTAGGTGAGTCAAAGTCACCTGTGCTACCTTTACACCACCAGGCAGAAAACAGAACCGAAGAACGTGCTAGCCGGACGATAGCCGCGTCAATGGCGTAATCGAGCCGATTGCACTGGGGAGTTGACGCCCTATTTGCGCAATCGTTTCATTCGTGCCCATGCATGCTCCCCTACCCGTAGACCCCAGGGTGAAATACAAACGCATCATCCTCAAGCTCTCCGGCGAGCTCCTCCGCGGCGAGAAGACAGGCGATCCCATAGACACTGAGGCCCTTGAGCGCACCTGCAAGCAGATCAAGGAGATCCACGACCTGGGCGTGCAGATCTGCGTGGTCATCGGCGGGGGCAACATCTTCAGGGGCCTGACCGGGGAGAAGCGCGGCGTCGACCGGACGACCGGCGACTACATGGGGATGCTGGCCACCGTCATCAACGGCATGGCGATCATGGACCGCCTGGAGAAGATGGAGGTCACGACGCGCGTCCAGAGCGCCATCCCCATGAACCAGATCGCGGAGCCGTTCATCCTCAGGCGCGCCATCCGCCACCTGGAGAAGGGCCGGGTCGTCATCTTCGTCGCCGGCACCGGCAACCCCTATTTCTCGACCGACACCACGGCCGCCCTGCGCGCCTCCGAGATGCATGCCGACATCATCGTGAAGGCCACGAAGGTCGACGGCATCTACGACAAGGACCCGAAGAAGTACGCCGACGCCGTCAAGTACGACGAGATCACGTTCATCGACGCCCTCAAGCAGAGGCTCAAGGTCATGGACTCGACCGCGTTTTCGCTGTGCCTCGACAACCACGTGCCCATACTGGTCCTGGACCTGCACGAGGACCATGCGATCCTTCGCGGCGTGACCGGGAAAAAGGTCGGCACGCTCGTCCACGGGTAAGCCCACAACGTTCAAACCCCCGCTCCCATGTCACATCCCCTGCTCAACGATACCAACGCCAAGATGAAGAAGGCCCTGGACCACTCGACCCACGAGTTTGCGTCGATCCACACTGGAAAGGCCACGCCCACGATGGTGGAGGGCGTCATGGTGGAGGCCTACGGCTCCCAGATGCGCCTGAAGGAATGCGCCGCGATCACGACCCCCGACTCGCGGATGATCCAGATCCAGCCGTGGGATGCGAGCCTCACCAAAGCGATCGAGAAGGCGATCCAGGTCGCGAACCTGGGCTTCAACCCGGTCGTCGACGGCAAGATCGTGCGAGTCCCGCTGCCCGACATGAGCCGCGAGCGCCGGCTGGAGTTCGTCAAGACGGCCTCCCGGATCGCCGAGGAGGGCCGGGTCCAGATCCGCAACATCCGCCGCGACGTCATGGAGACCCTGAAGAAGTCCAAGTTCCCGGAGGACGAGGCGAAGCGCCTTGAGAAGGACATCCAGGCCGCGACCGACAAGGCGATCAAGGACATCGGGGACCATTTCACGGCCAAGGAGAAGGAACTCCTCGCAGTGTGATCGGCGGCGGCATGCTGACGCCCCGAAAAAGGCCGGCCCGAGTCATCGTGAAGCTCGGCACGGGCGTCCTGACGTCCGGAGTCGGCCGCCTTGACACGGGACGGATCGCCGACGTCTGCGCCCAGTTGGCGGCGCTCAGGGCGTCCGGCACCGAGGTGATCGTCGTCTCCTCGGGCGCCATTGGCCTCGGGATGGGCCGCCTCGGCCTCTCAAGGAGGCCGTCGGACACGGCGAAGAAGCAGGCGTGCGCCGCCGTCGGCCAGAGCCTCCTGATGGAGACCTGGCAGGCCGGGTTCGCGCCCCACGGAATCACGGTCGCCCAGGTGCTTCTGACGCACGAGGACCTGCGCGCCCGGGCGCGGCACCTCGGGGTCAAGGAGACGCTCGCGCAGGTGATCGGCTACGGGGCCGTCCCCATCATCAACGAGAACGACGCGGTCAGCGCGGCCGAGATCGCCGGGATCCGCTTCGGCGACAACGACACGCTCTCCGCGATGGTCGCCAGCCTCGTGCGGGCGCAGTTTCTCCTCATCCTCTCGACGGCCCCGGGCCTCATCGACCTGAAGGGGACGGGCAGGATCGTGCCCGTCGTAGAGAGGATAACCCCGGAGATAGAGGCCATGGCCGGCGGGACGACGAGCGAGACCGCGGTCGGGGGCATGGTGAGCAAGATCTCGGCCGCCCGGCTGGCGACAAAATCCGGCTGCGGGGTCTTCATCGCCAACGGGGCCGAGCCGGGGATCATCGCGCGGCTTCTCGCAGGCACGGGCCACGGGACCTTCTTCGTCCCGAGCGGGCTCCCGCTCGAGTCAAGGAAGTCCTGGCTCGCGTACTTCCAGAGGCCCTCGGGGACGATCACGGTCAACGCCTGCGCCGTCCCGGTACTTAGGGATGAGGGCCGCAGCCTCCTCGCCGTCGGGGTCACCGGAGCCCGGGGCGACTTCGCGGCGGGCGACGTGGTCGACATCGCGGGGCCGGACGGCGCCGTGATCGCCCGCGGCAAGTCCTCCTTCGCCTCGGACGAGATCCCGCACGTGGCGGGGAAGAAGGGTGAGGAGCTGCGGGCCCTCTACCCGAGCCGCAACCGGATAGAGGTCGTGCACCGCAACGACCTGGCTCTCCTTTGAACCCCCTCTCCCACTTCCGGGAGATGACGAGCGCCCAGAGGAGGGCGTTCACCGCGGCCTACCTGGGCTGGATGCTCGACGCGTTCGACTTCTTCATCCTCGTCATGGTCGTGCGGCACGTCGCCGCGGAGTTCCACACCGACATCAAGTCGGTCTCCTACGCGATTTTCCTGACGCTCGCGATGAGGCCCGTCGGCGCGATGGTCTTCGGGCTTGTCGCCGACCGCTACGGACGGCGCCCGGCGCTCATGGGGAGCATCCTCCTCTATGCCGCCGTGGAGCTCCTCTCGGCCTTCGCCCCGACCCTGGGCGCCTTCCTCGTCCTGCGGGCGATATTCGGGATCGGCATGGGCGGAGTGTGGGGGGTCGGCGCCTCGCTCGCGATGGAGTCGGCCCCCATGAAGAGCCGCGGGCTCCTCTCGGGGATCCTCCAGGAGGGCTACCCCGCGGGCAACCTCCTCGCCGCGCTCACCTACTGGCTCGTATTCCCCCACTTCGGCTGGAGGGGAATGTTCATCGTGGGGGCCCTGCCGGCGGTCCTGGTCATCTTCATCAGGTACGGCGTCGACGAGTCCCCGGCGTGGGTCGCGAACCGCTCCCGTGTCCGGGCGGACGCGACGGGGGCCCGCGCCGGCATATGGTCGACCCTAAGGACCCGCTGGCCCCTCTTCCTCTACATGGTCGCCCTCATGACCGCCTTCAACTTCTTCAGCCACGGGACGCAGGACCTCTACCCGAGCGCGTTCCTGGAGAAGCAGCGCGGCTATCCCCTGGAGACCGCATTCAAGGTGACGATCATCTACAACATCGGCGCGATCGCGGGCGGGATGTTCTTTGGCGCGTTCTCGCAGCGGATAGGCCGGTGCCGGGCGATCGCGATCAGCGCGCTGCTGTCGATACCGATGATCCCGCTGTGGGTCGGCTCGAGCTCGATCGTCGGCCTGGCGGTCGGGGCGTTCCTGATCCAGTTCGCGGTCCAGGGCGCCTGGGGCGTCGTGCCCGCGCACCTGAATGAGCTCTCCCCGGTCGAGGTCCGGGGCACCTTCCCCGGACTCGCCTACCAGCTGGGAAACCTGGCTGCGGCCTCCACCGGCCCCCTCCAGGCGATCCTGGCCGAGAGGCACGGCGGCGACTACGCCTTCTCCCTGGGATGGGTCGTCGGGATCGGGGCCATCGTCCTCTCGGTCCTCGCCCTCCTGGGCCCGGAGGCGCGAACGGTCGAGCTCGCTTCCAAACAGGCGTGAGTGCAGATTGCCGCGCCCATGGATTTTGTCCTCGATAGCCTGCCTTCGCCCGAGTCGGTCCCCCAGATCGACTTCAAGGCGCAGCTCAACGAGGACCAGTACCTCTCGGTGACGGCGGAGCCCGGCCCGCTTCTGGTCCTGGCGGGCGCGGGCTCCGGCAAGACGCGCACCCTCACCTACCGCGTCGCCTGGCTCCTCTCGCAGGGAGTCCGCCCGGGCGAGATCCTCCTGCTCACCTTCACGAACAAGGCCGCCAAGGAGATGCTCCACCGGGTCCAGGAGCTGACCGGCATCGAGCCGAAGCGCTTCTGGGGGGGCACGTTCCACTCGATCGGGCACCGGGCCCTAAGGATGTACGGGGAGGCCATCGGGCTTGCGCGCACGTTCACGATCCTCGACGCCGAGGAGGCCGAGCGCCTCCTGAAGCAGGTCGTCGAGTCCCAGGACAAGCTCTTCTTCAAGGACAAGACCCGCCCGAGGCCGGGGCCCCTCTTCGGGATCATCTCGCTCGCGCGCAACACCCAGCTCTCGGTGGAGGCGACGGTCGAGAAGTACTTCCCCCACTACGCGGAGATCAGCGACCGGCTCCCGGCGTTTGCGAAGGCCTACGACCTGAAAAAACGCGAGCAGAAGGTCTGCGACTACGACGACCTCCTGGAGCACTGGCTCGCGCTCCTTAGGCAGGCCCCGGACGTCGCCGAGTACTTCACGCAGCGGTTCCGCCACGTGCTCGTCGACGAGTACCAGGACACGAACACCCTCCAGGCGCAGATCGTCGACACGATCGGCAGTCACCACCGCGTGATGGCCGTGGGCGACGACGCGCAGTGCATCTACTCGTGGCGCGGTGCGAACTTCGAGAACATCATGTCGTTCCCGGAGCGCCATCCCGGTACCGTGATCCACCGGATCGAGACCAACTACCGGTCGACTCCCGAGATCCTGAACCTGGCGAACGGGGTCCTGATGGCGCAGCCCAAGGGCAGGCACTTCGACAAGGAGCTGCGCGCCGCCCGCGGCCACATGGAGAAGCCCTACGTCGTCCAGGCGATGGACGACCGCGAGCAGGCGGAGTTTGTCGTGAAGCGGGTCCGCTCGCTCCACGAGGACGAGGGGGTCTCCCTCAGCAACATCGCCGTCCTCTACCGCTCGCACTTCATCGCGGTCGAGACCCAGATAGCCCTGGCCCGGGCCGGGATACCCTACCACATCACGAGCGGCGTGAAGTTCTTCGAGCGCCAGCACATCCGCGACCTGGTGGCGCTCCTGAGGTTCGTCTACAACCCCTCCGACTCCCAGGCCTGGGAGCGGATCGCGGTCCTGCTGCCGAAGGTCGGGGAGAAGGGCGCCCAGAAGATCCACGCCGCCGCCCTGCACCATGCGAAGGATTTCCAGAAGGACTTCATCGACGCGCTCAGCGCAGAGGACGTGCGGGCCAAGGTGGCCAAGGATGCGAAGTCCGAATGGGACTCGCTCGTCGTCTCGCTCGGCCAGGTATCCGAGTCGATGAAGACATCGACGCCGTCCGACGCCGTTGAGACGGCGATCGACGGCTGGTACGGCGACTACCTGAAGGGGGCCTATGCCGACTACACCGACCGGCTGGAGGAGCTTAAGGCGCTGGTCGGGTTCGCCCAGCGCTTCGAGGAGACGCAGGACTTCCTGGCGCAGATCCTCCTCTTAAACAGCGAGACCAGCGACCGCCACGTCGACCCGGAGACCGACGCCATCAAGCTGACCACGGTCCACCAGGCGAAGGGGCTCGAGTACGATGTCGTCTTCCTGATCGGCCTGGCCGACGGGCAGTTCCCCGGCAGGCGCTCGATAGAGGCGGGTGATGTCGAGGAGGAGAGGCGTCTCTTCTACGTGGCCGTCACCCGCGCAAGGAACGAGCTGTACCTATGCTACCCGAAGATCGCGTCGCGCCCGGGGCCGGGAGGCATGATGAACACGCCGAGCCGCTTCCTGCAGGAACTCTCACCGGACCTCTACCAGCAACTAAAGATCAAGCGCCTGCAGGCCTGGTGAGGGCCGCGGGGCTCTAGGGCGAGAGCGGTGCACCGCCCCGCGCCGTGTCCTGCACCCTGCGAATGCGCTCCACGCTTTCGCTCATCTCCCTTAGGCCGAGGCTCGAGAGCATCTTGCCGATCGGCACCGCGGGGTCGTTTGACCAGAATATCCCCTCGTCCTGGTCACGGTAATAGAGGAATCCCGCCCTGTCTCCGTACTTGCGCGCGAAGGCCTGGCCCTCCTCGAGGAACGACTCCCAGTGGATGAGGGCGTAGGACAGGTCGATCTCGTGCACCAGCGTGCCCGGCTGGGTGACCTCGGTCTCGATGAGGCCCACGGGGCTGTAGAACGCGGCGTGGTCGCGCGGGGCGGCGCTGACCACGTAGTACCGGTGCTGCTGGGCGTAGAACGAGGGGTAGGTTGTCTGGGGCGAGGCCGTCGGCAGCGCCACGATCTCGGCGCCCTGCTTGGCGAGGGCCGCCCATCCGTCGGCATAGAGCATGTCGAAGCAGATCTGGATCCCCACGCGCCCGAAGTCGCAATCGAACACCGGGAAGCTGCCGCCGGGCTTTGTGCCGGTCTCGATGACGTCGCTGCCCTCCGGCGCCACGGGATGGACCTTGCGGTAGATCCCCGCGACCTTCCCCGACCTGTCGAAGAGGACCGCCACGTTGCTGTAGAGGGGCGCGGCGCCCGACTCGTTGAGGAGCATGGGGACGATCAGGTAGCTGCCAAGGCGCCTGGCGCCCGCGGCGATCGGTTCCTGGACCTCGGAAAGCCTCACGGCCTCGACGCCGACCGTGTCGCCCGGGTGCGAGAGGAAGGCCTCGGGGAGGATGACGAGGTCAAGCCGCTTGCCCGGGTAGCCGGACTTGGCCTGGGCCGCGATGGAGTCGAGGGACTCGTCCATCCTCTGCAGGCGCCTCTCGAGCGAGAGGGTGAAGAGCTCCGGCCCGCAGACCATGGTGCCCACAAGCACCTTCCTCGGGAGGCCGTCGCGTCGGGCCGCATCCACGGGGGACAAGGTCGCCTCAACGGCCGCGGCGGCCGAGACGGCGAGGCCCGCAGCCAGGATGACGGCGGCGGCGTAGGCCGCCAGGCGGCCGGGTGTGCGGATTGGGGTCTTAAGTTGTGAGATCATGGGGTGTCCTCCGAAGGCTTGAAAATCGGGTGGCGGCGTTCCTGAGCATCAAGGAAACGGTGAACCGCGCAGGACGCAACCTTCGGCGGAGCGGGCCCCGCGGCCAATCGCCTCGGCGGCAACCGTTTCCAGTCGGTTACATATCCGTGGTTGCGCTGGACGCGCTCTGCATCTCTGTGTTTACCTAACCATCTTTATGTCCCATCCCCCTGTGGAGAATGTCGTCATCGTTGGCACAGGCTGCGCCGGCCTCACGGCCGCCGTCTACACGGCCCGGGCCAACCTGAGCCCGCTCGTCATCGAGGGCCCGCTTCCCGGCGGACAATTGACGACGACCAGCGAGGTCGAGAATTTCCCGGGATTCCCCGAGGGGGTCGACGGCTTCCAGCTCATGGACAACCTGCGCAAGCAGGCGGCGAAGTTCGGCACGAGGTTCGAGCAGGCCCTCGTGCAGTCGGTCGACTTCGCGTCGATGCCGAGGAAGCTCATCTGCAACGACAGGACGATCCTCGCGAAGACCGTGATCATCGCGACGGGCGCCTCCCCCCGGATGACCGGGATCCCCGGCGAGAAGGAACTCTACGGCGGCAAGGGCGTGACGACCTGCGCGACCTGCGACGGCGCCTTCTACCGGAAGATGGAGGTCGCGGTGATAGGCGGCGGCGACAGCGCCGCCGAGGAGGCCCTCTTCCTGACGCGTTTCGCGAGCAAGGTCTACCTGGTCCACCGCCGGGACTCGCTCAGGGCGTCGAAGATCATGGCGGAGCGCGCGACGTCGCACGCCAAGATTGAGCCCGTCTGGGACAGCGTGCCGCTCGAGGTCGTCGGGGTCCCCGAGGGCGCGGTCAGCGGGCTGAAGGTGAGGCACGTGAAGACGGGCGCCGAGCGGGTCCTCCCGGTCAAGGGCGTCTTCGTCGCCATCGGCCATGTCCCCAATTCTGCGCCCTTCGCGCCGGCGCTCGAGGTCGACGCCAATGGCTATTTCGTCCCCGCCGCGGGCTCGCAGGTCCGCACCAAGGTGCCTGGCGTCTATGTCGCAGGCGACTGCGCCGACCACGTCTACCGCCAGGCGATCACGGCGGCGGGAATGGGCTGCCAGGCAGCCATCGATGCCGAGCGCTGGCTCGCCGAGCACGGCGGCTGAGATTGGCGGGGCCTAAATGGCTGTTTTGTCAGGATATTAGATATTAATAACCAATGGGTAATGATAATTAATTAGAATGATTCTCATTCCTAGTTGAAACTCGGTACCATTCCAATTAGCTGATTCAAACCCATCTATCTATGGTCTCCAACACCGAGAGCTCAGAGGCCCTAGCCCAGCGACTGTCCGACAGCGGTCTTCGCTCGACCCCCCAGCGCGAGGTCATCTACAGCGTCCTCCTGAAGCGGCGAGATCACCCGACGGCGGAGGAGGTCTTTGCCCGGGCGAAGCCGGAGATGCCCATGATCTCTCTCGCGACGGTCTACAACTGCCTGGAGACGCTCGTCCAGTGCGACCTTGTCCGCACGGTCAATTTCGAGCGGGGACCGACAAGGTACTGCCCGAATCTCCACCCCCACGCCCATTTCCACGACCAGGAGAGCGGGGCCACCCATGACATCGACCTGCCCCCGGGACTCCTCGACCAGGTGAAATCCATCCTTCCCCAGGGCTTCGACGCGTCGTCGGTCGAGATCATCTTCCGCGGCAAAGCCCGCACGGTTCCAGGCAACCCCACACTCTAATCCGCGCATGTCCTCACTCGAAATCAAGAACCTGCACGTCTCCACCGGAGACAAGGAAATCGTCAAGGGTGTCACCCTGACGATCAACTCCGGCGAGATCCACGCCATCATGGGGCCCAACGGCACCGGCAAGTCGACGATGGCCAAGGCCATCGCCGGCCACCCCGACTACGTGATCACCCAGGGCGACGTCCTGATCGACGGGAAGTCCATCCTTGAGAAGGAATCCGACGAGAGGGCGCGCGAGGGCATCTTCCTCGCCTTCCAGTACCCGAGCGAGATCCCCGGGGTGAGCATCGCCAATTTCCTCCGCGCCGCCCTCCAGGCGCGCATGGCCGAGGGCGAGGAGATCGACGCCTCGTCCTACTACAAGCAGCTCTACCAGAAGATGGACCTGCTCAAGATCGACCGTAAGTTCACGTCCCGGTCGGTGAACGAGGGGTTCTCGGGCGGCGAGAAGAAGCGCAGCGAGATCCTCCAGATGGCCATGCTCAACCCGAAGTTCGCGCTCATGGACGAGACGGACTCGGGCCTGGACATCGACGCGCTGCGCATCGTGTCGGACGGCGTCAACAGCCTGCGGGGCCCGAACCTGGGGATACTCCTGATCACGCACTACCAGCGGCTCCTCAGCTACATCGTCCCCGACCACGTGCACGTCATGATCGAGGGGCGGATCGTCAAGAGCGGCGACAAGTCGCTCGCCCTCGAGCTCGAGTCGCGGGGCTACGACTGGGTGAAGCAGGAGTTGGCAACGGCATAACGGGGAGCACACCACCATGTCAGACATCACCGACACCCTCGAGACGTCCCTGGAGAACCCGGTTTCCGGGATCGACCAGTCGTCGGGCAACTTCAAGTACGACATGACGTACGACTTCGACGCGGGCACGGGCCTGAACGAGCGCACGGTCGACTACATCTCCTCCGTCAAGAAGGAGGCCCCGTGGATCCACGACTTCCGCCAGAACGCCCTGAAGACGTTCATGGCGAAGCCCCTGCCGACCCACTGGGCGACCAAGGACCTCGAGAACATCAACTTCGACAAGATCCGCTATTACCTTTCGCAGGGCCAGAAGCCCAAACGCACCTGGGACGAGGTGCCGGAGGACATCAAGCGCACGTTCGAGCGGCTCGGGATCCCCGAGCAGGAGCGCAAGTTCCTGGCAGGCGTCGAGGCCCAGTTCGACTCCGAGGCCGCCTATTCGAACATCAAGGAGGCCGTCTCCAAGCAGGGCGTCATCTTCATGAACTCGACCGAGGCGCTGCGAGAGCACCCGGAGATCTTCCGCAAGTACTTCGGCAAGGTGATCCCCACGAGCGACAACAAGTTCTCGGCCCTGAACAGCGCCGTGTTCTCCGGCGGCTCGTTCATCTACGTCCCCCCGGGGGTCAAGGTCTCGCACCCCCTGCAGGCCTATTTCCGGATCAACGCCGAGAACTTCGGGCAGTTCGAGCGCACGCTGATCATCTGCGACGAGGGCAGCGAGCTCACGTACATGGAGGGCTGCACCGCGCCCAAGTTCTCTACGGCCACGCTCCACAGCGCCGTCGTCGAGCTGGTGGCCCTTAAGGGGGCCAAGATCCAGTACATCACCGTCCAGAACTGGTCGTCCAACGTCTTCAACCTGGTCACCAAGCGCGGCCTCGCCCACGAGGAGTCCGAGATCAAGTGGATCGACTGCAACATCGGCAGCCGGCTCACGATGAAGTACCCGGGCGTCGTCCTCAAGGGCCGCAAGTCGCGCGGAGAGGTGATCTCGATCGCCCTAGCCAACGACGGCCAGCACCAGGACACGGGGGCCAAGATGGTCCATGCGGCCGACGAGACCACCTCGACGGTCGTGTCCAAGTCGATCTCGGTCGGCCAGGGGCGCGCCACCTACCGCGGCGTCGTCCACATCCCGAAGAACCTTAAGGGCTGCAAGAACAACACCGAGTGCGACGCGCTCCTTATCAACACGAACAGCCGGACCGACACCTACCCGGCCATCACGGTTCGCGGTGACAGGCACGCCGTGCAGCACGAGGCGAGCGTCTCAAAGGTGAGCGCCGAGCAGATTTTCTACATGCAGCAGCGGGGGCTCACCGAGGGCCAGGCCATGAGCCTGTCCGTCAACGGCTTCATCAACGACCTCGCCCGCCAGTTCCCGATGGAGTACTCCGTCGAGCTGAAGAGGCTGATCGACCTGGAGATGGAAGGGAGCGTGGGTTAAAGCCATGGTCGAAGTCTCAACTGACCGATCCCTCGCGGCAGCCGCCGTCGGCGGCTTCACGCCCGAGGTCTTCGCAAAGCACCTCTCCTCGGTCCCGGCCTGGTGGCGGGAGCGCAAGAAGGCCGCCTACGCTCGCTTCGAGGCCCTGCCGATGCCCGCCCGCACCGACGAGAGCTGGCGGTTCAGCAACCTCTCGGGGATCAGGATCGACGGGTTCACGCCGGACGCGGCACCGCCCGCCGGCACCGCGCCGGCCCCTGCGGCGTTCGCCCTGGCCGCGGCGCCGATGCTCACGTTCGTGAACGGCCGGCTGGCGGCCCGCGGCGTCCTTCCCGCTCATCTCGCGGCAAAGGGCGTCGTCGTCTCCACGCTTTCCGAGGCGGCCGAGAAGACCCCGGAGCTCCTGCGCGAGCACTTCATGGCCCAGCCGCAGAAGCTCGGCTCGGCCAAGTTCGCGGCGCTCCACGAGGCCTTCATCGCGGACGGCGCCTTCGTGCACGTGCCCCGGGGGGTCGAGGTCGACCATCCGATCGTCCTCATCCACTCCGCGTCGGGCTCGGGCAGCGCGGTCTTCCCGCACACGCTGATCATCGCCGAGGACAACTCGAAGGTCACGGTCGTCGACCATTTCCACTCGAATGACGCCTTTGGCCAGTTCGCGTGCGGGGCGAACGACCTCTATGCCGGCCACGGGGCGAGGATCGCCTACACGGCGGCGCAGTGCTGGTCGTTGGAGACCCTTTCCCTCCAGTTCAACTCCACGGTGGTCCGCAGGGACGCCCGGGTCCAGTCGCTCAACCTCCATCTCGGGGCGCGCCAGGCCCGCCATGAGTCCCTGAGCCAGCTCCAGGCGCCCGGGGGCTTCTCGGAGATGCTCGCGCTCACCGTCGCCAGCGGCTCGAGGGAGTTCGACCAGAGGACGCTCCAGATCCACCAGGCCCCGAACACGAAGTCCGACCTCCTCTACAAGAACGCGCTCCTCGACAGGTCGAGGACCATCTTCTCTGGCCTGATCGTCGTGGACCCCGACGCCCAGAAGACGGACGCCTACCAGAGCAACCGCAACCTGATGCTTAGCCCCGATGCCGAGTCGAACTCACTGCCCGGCCTCGAGATCCAGGCGAACGACGTGCGCTGCACCCACGGCGCCACGAGCTCCCCGATCGACGCCGACCAGGCGTTCTACCTGAAGTCCAGGGGCATCCCGGAAAAGGCCGCCAACGAGCTGCTGATCTTCGGGTTCTTCGAGGAGGTCCTCTCGCGGCTCGAGAACGAGGAGCTCCACTCGGCGCTAAGGAACTTGATCAGGACCCGCCTGGGGCAGTAACTGTCGCCATCCCATGATTCCCAAGAACCGAGAACGGACCCTCTCGCGGGAGGTTTACGTGACCCAGATCCCCTCGGGCGAGAAACACCTCCTGGCCGCGGGCACGGTGCTGCAGATCCACCAGACCCTCGGCGGCAGCTTCACGATCCAGACCGACACCGGGCTGTTCCGGATCGACGGCAAGGACGGCGATGCGCTCGGCGAGGAGACCGCGGACCACAAGATCGACGCCGCGACCCTGGCCGACGGCGCCCCGAACCCCGAGGCGGTCTGGGACCAGCTTCGCAAGGTCTATGACCCTGAGATCCCCGTCAACATCGTCGACCTGGGCCTCGTGTACTCGATGGACGTCGAGAAGGGCCCGGACACCGGCTTCAAGGTCAACGTCGCGATGACCCTCACGGCCCCAGGCTGCGGCATGGGCCCGGCGATAGCCGAGGACGCGAAGAGCAAGATACTCCTTGTGCCCGGAGTCGGCGACGCCGACGTTCGCATCACGTGGGACCCGCCGTGGAACCAGTCGATGATCAGCGAAGAGGGCAAGATGAAGCTCGGTCTGGTGTGACCATCTACGAGCAGCTCGTGGCGCTCGAGAACGAGGGCGTGCCCTTCGTGCTCGTCACGCTGGTCGAGGCCATTGGAAGCACCCCCCAGGACGCGGCCGCAAAGATGCTGGTGACCGCCGGGGGCCTCCACAGCGGGACGGTCGGCGGGGGAAAGGTGGAGGCCGCGGCGCTCAAGCTCGCGGGCGAGGTGCTCGCCGGCGGCGACGCCAAGCCCCGTTTCGTGTCCTGGACCCTCAAGGGGGACGTAGGGATGACCTGCGGAGGCTCGGTGAAGTTCTACTTTGAGCCGCACTTTGGGCCCGGGACCTGGAACATCGCCGTCTTCGGCGCGGGCCACATCTCGCAGGCCCTCCTGCCCGTCCTCATCCCCCTGCCCTGCAGGATCACCGTCGTCGACTCGAGGCCCGAGTGGCTCGACCGGATTCCGCGCTCGCCCAACGTCCGAACGGTACTCTCGGACAAGCCCGAGGACATCGTGCCCGAGCTCGACCCGAAGGCGTACCTTCTGGTCATGACCATGGGGCATGCTACGGACAGGCCCGTCCTCAGGCGGGCGCTCAACGAGAGGCAATTCCCCTTCATCGGGGTCATAGGGAGCGCCTCGAAGGCCGAGATCCTCAGGCGCGAGCTGCTCGCCGACGGCGTCCCGGCGGAGAAGGCGTCCTCCTACCATTGTCCGGTGGGGCTCGAGTTCGGGACCAACCACCCCCACGAGATCGCCCTGAGCATCGCGGCCCAGCTGCTGAGCGAGCGCGACACGATCCAAGCCTCCGGCTAGCCTCCGGGCTCCGAGGGCGGACCGAGGCGCATGGCTTTCCGCCTGTGGGACTCAGGCGCCCAACGGCAACTCGAATCGTGCGTGCCCGTCCGGTTCGTCGCCCACCAACGAGAATCGCGCCCTCAGCAGGACAGCCTGTGAACGGGTATTCCCCTCCCGGGTGCGCGCATAAAGCCTCTGGAAGCCGGCCTTGGCCGCGAGCCCCGAGAGCGCGTTCACGGTGTTCGTCATCACCCCGCGGTGCCCCTGGCTCGCCCAGTACCCCATCTCCGCCACCAGGTCGTTCGACTTTATGTCGCATGCGGCCGCGATCGAGCGCTTGTCGTCGAGCACGAAGAAGACGAAGTGGGTGCCCGCGGACCATCCATCGCACGCCCACTTCAGGAATTCACGGGCCTTGTCCTCCGTGTAGGGCTCCCCTCCCAGGGGTCCCCGGAAGAGCCAGTCATAGATGGCGGGCTCGCTGCAGATGTGGACCAGGCGAGCGAAGGTGGCCGGCGCCCGGGGCACGTCGCTTGCGCGCACGAGCTCGTAGGATCTCCCGTCGACGTGGTTGGCAATCGGGACGCGGATGGACCTCGGGAACTTTATGGCGCCCATGGCAGGGGTCCCGGTCAGGAAAGGCGGCCCTTTATGGCCGCGAAGACCGCCTCGCCCGTCGCGGGCGACGCGAGCGCCACCTCCCCGCCCTTGGGGCCGAATGAGGCCACCGCGTCGCGGATCGCCTCGCGCACCGAGAACGCCAGCATGAGCGGCGGCTCGCCCGAAGCCTTGCTCCCGTGGATCGTGCCCTCCTGATCCGCCTTTGGCAGGAGCGTGACGCGCATCTCAATCGGCGCGTCGCTGATCGCGGGGATCTGGTAGGTGCTCGCGCTGTGGGTCAGGAGCCTGCCCTGCTTGTCCCAAAGGAGCTCCTCGCGGGTCAGCCAGCCGATGCCCTGCACGAGGCCGCCCTCGATCTGGCCCAGGTCGACCCCCGGGTTGAGTGAATTGCCCACGTCGTGGACGACGTCGACCCGGATCACTCGGTGCATCCCGTTGTGGCCGTCGACCTCCACCTCGGCGACCGCCGCACCGCACACGAAGTACTGGAACGGCCTGCCGGAGGCGGTCGACCAGTCCCAGTGGATGCCGGGCGTCGCATAGTAGCCTGAGGCGGACATGCTGACGCGCTCCGCGTGGGCCTTCGAGCAGACTTCGGCCAGCGACACGCCGACGCCTGTCGTCGGCACCGAGGCCCTGCCCTCCGCAAAGACGATGTCGCGTTCCGCCACGGGAGCGCCCGCCTTTTCCGACAATAGGCGCGCGACAACCGGAATCAGGCGCTCCCGCAGGATGATGCACGCGTTCCTGACGGCGGCGCCGTTCAGGTCCGCCCCCGACGACGCGGCCGTCGCGGAGGTGTTCGGGACCTTGTCCGTCACGGTCGGCATCATCCGGACGCTGCCCGCGGGAAGGCCCAGCTCGCGCATCGCGACCCCGCGCATCTTCGTGTGGAGACCCTGGCCCATCTCGGTCCCGCCGTGGCTCACCTGTGCCGTGCCGTCGGTGTAGAGCAGGACGAGGGCCCCGGCCTGGTTGTAGTGGGTGAGCGTGAAGGCGATCCCGAACTTGAGCGGGGTTACGGCGAGGCCGCGCTTCACCCGGGGGTTGGCCGCATTCCAGGCGTCGACCGACCGGCGCCTCTCCTCGAAGCCGGCCTCGCGCTGCACCTGGGCCCACACCGTCTGGAGCCTGTTGTCGCCGATCTCCTGGAAGAAGTGGGTCGTGTTGGTTTCGCCGGAGCCCCTGTAGAGGTTTCGCCCCCGGACGACCTCCGGGGGAAGGCCGAGCCTTCGCGAGACCCGGTCGACGATCTCCTCCATGACCAGCATGCCCTGCGGGCCGCCGAATCCGCGGAATGCCGTGTTGGAGGCGACGTTCGTCTTGGCGATGAGGCCGGTGAAGCGCACCGCCGGGATGTAGTAGGCGTTGTCGAGGTGGAAGAGCGCCCGGTCGAGCACGGGCTGGGACAGGTCGAGGGACCATCCGCCGTCGGAAAAAAGGTCGACCTCCGCGGCCAGCAGCATCCCGTCCTCATCGTGGCCGACCGAGAACCTCGCATGGAAGGGATGGCGCTTGCCGGTGACCATCATGTCGACGTCGCGGTCGAGCTGGATCCGGACGGGACTGCGTGTCTTCACGGAGGCCAGGGCCACCATCGCGGCGAAGGCGTTCCCTTGCGTCTCCTTGCCCCCGAACCCGCCGCCCATCCGCGGGGACTGCACGACGACCTTGTTGCGGGGCTCGCCGAGGACCTCGGAGACGATGGCCTGGATCTCGGTCGGGTGCTGGGTGGACGAGCTGACGAAGACGGACCCCGCCTCCCCGGCCTCGGCCCAGGCGGCCTGCGTCTCGAGGTAGAAATGCTCCTGGCCGCCGAACGAGAACTCACCGTCCAGCCTCTTAGGCGCCCGGGAAAGGGCGGAGGCGCTGTCCCCCCGGGCCAGGGTGTGCGGCGGCGTGTGGAAGCTCCGCCTGGCGATGGCCTCCTTGATCCCTGTCAGCGGGGGCAACGGTTCGTACTCCACCTCGACGGCGGCGGCCGCGGCGCGGCACTCCCGGAGCGAGTGGCCGACGACGACGGCGACAACCTGGCCGTGGTAGAGGATCTCCTTGTCGGCGAACAGCGGCTCGTCGTGGAAGGTCCCCACGTTGTTGATCCCGGGGATGTCCTCGGCCATGAGGACGGCGACGACCCCGGGCATCGCCCGGGCCCGGGCTGCGTCGCGCCGCTTGATGTGGGCGCGGGCATGCGGGGCACAGACCGGCCACAGGTCCAGCATCGGCCTTCTCTGCGCCGTGTCGTCCGCGTAGAGGGCCCTCCCCGTGACGTGGCCCACGGCGCTCTCGTGGCGAAGCGCCCTGGACTCGTCCGCCTTCGAGGCATCGGCGCCCTTCGGGAAATCCAGGGCGCCGTCCTGGGCTATACTCGTCGATCCCGAGGCGAACTTTTCCCAGAGGCTCACGATGAGCCCCCGGCGATAGTCCGCCCCGCCGCGCACGTCGTCGATCGGCTTGAATTCGCCCGCAAGGATCCGCGCGACGTCCCCGGCGGCCGCCGCGACCGTCCTGCCTTCGAGCGCCGCCTCCGCATTGCGCGCGCGCACGGGGGTGGCCGCGACGCCGCCGTAGGCCAGGCGGGCGCGCCGCACGACCCCGTCCCTGTCGGTGTCGATGGCGAACGCCGCGGCGACGATGCTGATGTCGAGTTCCCGCCGCTTGGACACCTTCAGGAAGTCCGACGTGCGGGTGAGATCCCCCTTTGGGTTGAAGCGCCCCAGCACGATCTCCGCAATAATCTCGCCGGGCTGGAGGAGGGTCTTGCGGTAGGCCGTGAAGAAATCCGAGATCGCCACCCTTCGCTCGCCCCCTGCCGACCGGAGCACGAGGTCGGCGTCCAGGGAGAGGAGGACCGGGGCCGCGTCGCCGATTGGCGACGCCGTCGCAAGATTGCCACCGAGGGTCGCCCTGTTTCGTATCTGCCTTGCGGCAAAAACCTTGAGCATCTTCGCGAGCGAGGGGTATTCGCCGGCGACGGCCTCCTCAACGGCCGTCAGCGTTGCCGAGGCGCCTATCCTCCACTCGGAGTCGCTCTTCGTGATCCGTGTGAGCTCGGGGACCGCCTCGGTCGAGACGAGGAAGGGGAAGGCCCTTGATTTCTTCGTGATGTCGACGCCGACTTCCGTCGCACCCGCGACAAGCGTCGCCTGCGGATGCTCCTTGAGGGCCGCAAAGAGGCCCCCGAGCGTCGTGGGCCTGACGAAACGCTCCGCCCCAGCCTGGTAGTCGAGGGGCCCCGGGGGCGCCGCTGGGGACCCGAGCCTCTCTCGGAACGGGTCGTTCGCCGCGGCCGCCTTGGGCCCGGCGAGAACGTTGAGCGCGGCATCCCTTATGGGCCGGTATCCCGTGCAGCGGCACAGATTGCCGCCAAGCTGGTCGCTGATCTCGCACGGCCCCTTGCAGTCGCCGCGGTAGTAGCCCTCGAAAAGCGACATGACGAAGCCCGGCGTGCAGTAGCCGCATTGCGAGCCGTAGTGCTCCACCATTGCGGACTGCACCGGGTGGAGCTCGCCCCCCTCCGGGGAGAGGCCCTCGACCGTCACCACCTCGCGCCCCGCGAACATGGGAAGGAGCGCGATGCAGCTGTTCACCCCGCGGTAGGTCGCCTTGCCCGAGCCGTCGCGCTCGACGATCGCCACGGTGCAGGCGCCGCAGTCGCCCTCGGCGCACCCCTGCTTGCTCCCCGTCAGCCCGCTCGTCCTTAGGAATTCGAGGAGGGTCGTCGTCGGGGCCGCTCCGTCCACCTGGACCATCCGGCCGTTGAGCGTGAATTCAAATCCCATGGGTCAGACGGCGAGCCTCGCCATGGTGTGGGCCAGCACCAGCGCCCCGGAGGCGATGTGCTCGGTCGTGGCAAACTCCTCGGGCCGGTGGCTCCATCCGTTGAGGCAGGGGATAAAGATCATGGTGGTCGGGCTGACCCGCGACATGAACAGGGAGTCGTGGTAGGCCCGGCTCACCATGCGCAGGGAGCGAAGGCCCAATTCCGAGCAAACCTTCTCCGCGATCGCGACCGTCCGCTGGTCGCCCTCCGCGGGGGGGTCCTCGTTGATCTCCTCGAAGTCCATCTTCACGCCGCGTTTCGCGCATGCGCGGGCGGCCGCGGCCTTGATGTCGGCCAGGGCCTTGGAGCGCGTGTCGAGCCGGGCGTCCCTGAGGTCGATCTCGAGGTAGGCCTTGAAGGGCACGCTGTTCACCGCCCCCGGCTCGATCCGGAAGACGCCGACCGTCCCCACCGTGTCCGGGCTGCCGCTTTCCAAGGCGGCGCGCTCGACGGCGAGCGCGATCTCCGCCCCTGCGAGCATGGCGTCGTGGCGCACGGGCATCAGGACCGCCCCGGCGTGCCCGCCCTCCCCGTGAAGGGTGACGCGGTAGCTGCTCGGGCCCGCGATGTGCTCGACGATGCCTATGGGGATATTCTTCTCCTCCAGGATCGGGCCCTGCTCGATGTGGAGCTCGACAAACGAGTGGTAGTGGCCGCTCGGCAGGCGCACCGACTCAAGGGGGCCCGAGTAGCCCGCGGCGGCGCGCAGCTCGTCGAGCGTACGCCCCTCGCGGTCCCGGAGGGAGCGGGCCTTCTCTACGGGGATCGTTCCCGCCATGAGCCGGCTCCCCAGGCACCCGAGGCCGAAGCGCGTGGGCTCCTCGGCCGTGAACATCACGACCTCGAGGGAGCGCCTGGGCTTGAAGCCCGCACGCCTGAGCGCGGCAAGCGCCTCGAAGGCGCCGAGGACCCCGACGACGCCGTCGTACCTGCCCGCGTTCGGTATCGCGTCCGTGTGGGATCCCGAGCCGACGGCCGGCAGGCCGGGCTCGCTCCCCTCCCACCGGGCAAAGATGTTTCCGACGGCATCCTCCCTGAGAGCAAGGCCCGCCTCGCGAGCCGCCCTTCGGACGTACTCCCTGCCCCGCATGTCGGCCTCCGAGAAGAGAACCCGGGTGACGACCGGGGCCGGGGCCTCCGATATCCGGGCCAGCTCGTCGACGCGGCGCTTGAGCGCCGCGCTGTCGATCGCGATCTTCAGCTCGGACACCGGTCCTGTCATAGGGGCGCCCTGTTCACGTCCTTGTAGTAGAGGTATCGCGCGGGGACCTTGCCCATGGCGACAAACCACTGCTTGCAATAGGGGGCCATCCAGATCGCGTCGCCGGCCCGCACCGGATACCAGGAGTCCTCGAGGCGGTACACGCCCTCCCCCGAGAGCATGACAAGCCCGTGCTCCATGATGTGGACCTCGACAAAGGGCAGGTGGCCGCCGGGCTGGTAGGCGAAGAGGTTGACGGCCATGTCGAATGCCGGCTCGTCCGGAAGGAGCACCTGGAGGTTGGCAGCCGGGTCGCCGAGGAAGGGGGTCCCCTTCACCCTGGACTGGTCTCCAAAGATCGCACGCGGGGCCTTCGAACCCTTGAGGGGAGCATACTTCTTCTGGAAGAGCATGAGGCGGGAACCCTTTTTCGGAGCCGAAAGGCCCCATCCGGAGCCCGCCGGGCAGAAGAAGAAGCCCCCTGCCCCCAGGCGGCGCTTGGCTCCCGCGACCGACACCGTGGTGGCTCCGTCCATGACGAAGCCGAAGGTCTCGATATCGCTGGGCTCTATGCCGGCCCCTCCCCCGGACTGGAACGTCAGCAGGGTCTGGGCCATGCTCGCGCCCATGGCCGGGCTCACCAGCACGACGGCGGTCGCCCCGGTGATGCCGGGTATGACGCTGTTCACGTGGTTGTCCGCGGTGATGAGCGCATGGCGCGGCCCTACGTGTGCTCGGGTGTGTCCAAAGAGTTCAGGCATGGGATTTGGGGGGAGATTCTGGGTTTCTAAGCAGGTCGCGCGCCGAGGGTGCCAGGGGGCCTAGGTTGGCCGGATAAATTGACCTGCGGGGCCGCCCTGTGCAACCCGGCCCTGAGAAAATACCGTCCGCCCCCGGACGATCGTCCGCGCGATCCGCACGCGCGATTTCCGCCCGTCGTAAGGGCCCTGGCGGTGCCGGTAGAGGAGTTCCGAGTTGGAGAGCGCGTGTTCGGCGCCGATCTCGATGATCGTCATGTCGGCGTCGAGGCCCTCGGCAAGCCGGCCCTTCGAGCGGTCGATCCGGAACCTTCGGGCGACATTGGCCGAAAGGAGATTCGAAAGGAGGGGCAGCGCGGTCCCAGGAGCCTGGCGGGCCAGGGCCTCCGAGAGCAAAAGGCCAAACCCGTGCTGGCATCCCGAGATCCCCCCCCAGTTCTCGAAGAAGTCCGCCGATTTCTTCATCTCCGGGGGCGCCGGCGAGTGGTCGGAACCGACGGTGTCGATAAGGCCCGACTCCAGGGCCCGCCAGAGCCCGAGCCTTAGCGCCTCGGGGCGCAGGGGCGGGAAGCACTTTGCGGGCGACCCGCGGTCGAGGACATCCTGCTCGGAAAGGAGGAGGTAGTGGGGGCAGGTCTCGATCGAAACGTCGACGCCCCGTCCCCTTGCCTCGCGCGCGAGCGCGACCCCCTCGGGGCTGCTCACGTGCACGATGTGAAGCGAGCATCCCGTCTCGCCGGCGATTTCGGTGGCGGTCCTGATCGCCGCAAGCTCGAGCTCCACGGGCCGCGACGTGAGCCACGAGCGGATGTCCGTGCCGCGGGCGTGGGCCTGCGCCGTCCTCTCCTGAGCCAGCGTCTCGTCCTCGGCGTGGACGGCGACCAGCATCCCAAGCCCGGCGGCGCGCTTCATCCCGGCGCGCAGGGTCGCCGGGTCCGATCGGCCGAACTCCTCGACTCCGCTGTTGCACATGAACGCCTTGAACCCGATGGCGCCCGCATCCCTCATCGGCTCAAGCTGGTCGAGGTTCCCGGGCACCAGGCCCCCCCAGATCGCGAAGTCCGTGCGCGCCGAGCGCGCGGCCGCCTCGCGCTTGAGTGCCAGGCTCGCCGCGTCGGTCACGGGCGGGAGCGAGTTGAGGGGCATGTCGAAGAATGCCGTCCCTCCGCCCGCCGCGAGCGCCGAGGAGCCGGTGGCCACGCCTTCCCAGTCCGTCCTGCCGGGTTCGTTGAAATGGACGTGCGAGTCGATGATCCCCGCAAGGACGTGGAGTCCCTGGGCGTCAATCGTCTCCCGGGCCTCGAGTTCGAGGTCCGCCCCGATCCTCACGATCTTGCCCCCGGCGGCGGCGATGTCCGCCCGGGTGAGGCCGCCCGAGGTGACGAGGGTCGCCCCGCGCACGAGGAGATCGCAGCGTTCGCTCATGGGCCGATCCTGTAGGCCATGCGGGTGAGGAAATCGACCACGATGCCAAGGGCGACCCCGAGGTCTCCGCTGCGGACATGCTCGTCCGGGTGGTGGCTAAGGCCCCCCCTGCAGCGTACAAAGAGCATGGCGACCGGTGCGATCGAGGACACGATGACCGCGTCGTGGCCAGCACCGCTGGCAAGCGCGATCGACCGGCCCTGGCAGGCGCGCACGCTGCGCTCAAGGAGCGCGGTGAGCTCGTGGGAGCACGCCACCGCTCCATTGTCCTGGGCCACCGTCACCGAGGACCGGACCCCGCGCCCGCGGGCGATCCTCTGCGCGGCCGCGCGCAGGGCCGCCACCGCGGACTTCCGGGGGGCGTCAGCCGGGTGCCTCACGTCGAGGGAAAGCTCGACGTCACCCGCGATGACGTTCGCCGCTCCCGGCCGCGCCGTTATCCGCCCGACGGTCGCCACGAGCGGGGGCCGCGATCTTGCCAGGGCCTCGGTCGCCAGGATGAATTCCGCGGCGCACGCGAGGGCATCTTTTCGCAGGGCCATGGGGGTCGTACCCGCGTGCCCGGCCCGGCCGCTGAACCTCACGACGGCCCTCGTCTGTCCCGAGATTGCCGACACGACGCCCGCGGCAAGCCCCTTGTCCTCGAGGACGGGCCCCTGCTCAATATGAACCTCGAGGTACCCGATGAGTTCCTCCGAAGCGTGGGCGGCGCGCGGCGGCGGTGTCCGCCGGCCATTGTGCCTGGCGAGCACCTGCGCGACCGAGGTTCCTTGGGCGTCCCGGAGCGCGAGGTCGGACGCGGTCAGGTGGCCCGTGTATCCTTTGCTCCCAAGATAGGCGCTCGGAAACCTGACCCCTTCCTCCTCGGAGAAACCCACGACCTCGACGTCGAACGGAAGATCGATTCCGCGGCTCCGGACGACCTCGAGTGCGGCAATGGGCAGGAGGACGCCAAGCGTGCCGTCAAATCGGCCCGCGTCGCGAACCGTGTCGAGGTGGGAGCCGAAAAGGAAGGTCCTGGCGCACGGCGCCCGTGCCTTCGTCCGGCCGATCAAGTTGCCGACCGCGTCCTCCCGGACCGCCAGGCCCGCGCCCCTCATCCAGCGGCCGACAAGGGTATTCGCGCGGCCCATGGCCGGTGAAAGGAATGTCCGCGTGGTCTCCCCGCGCTCGTCTGAAACCCGCGCGAGTTGGTCGAGGCGGCGGGCCAGGCTCGAGGCGGCTTGGGCCAGGGTGTTCTTTGGCATTCTTCGCCGTCAGCTCCCCCTGTAGGTGTTGTAGGCCCATGGGGTCGCGAGGAGGGGCACGTGGTAAGAGGCCGAAGGGTCGTCGATCCCGAAGCGCACCGGCACGACGTCGAGGAAGGGGACCTTGGAGGACGGAGCCCCCTTGCCCGAGAAATACGCCCCGACCTGGAACTCGAGCTGGTAGACACCGGCCACCATCTCAGCCCCGGCAAGAAGCGGGGCGTCGGTCCTGCCGTCGGCGTTGGTGACTGCAGTCTTAAGCAGGCCCGGCTCCGGGGAGATCCTGCGAAGCTCGATCCGAAGGCCCGCCGCAGGGCGGCCCGTCGTGAGGTCAAGGGCGTGGGTGCTGAGCTTTCCGGCCATTTCAGTACTGGGTCTTCAGGGCCTCGTTGAGTCGAAGTCGGGCTATCTTGGCGATTTCACCCATTGCAGTCGAGTGCTCCGCGTCGGGGGTGTTTCCGGACCGAGCCCTCATCGCCGCCAGGATCGCATCCTTGGCGTTGAGGCGGGCGCAGATGATGAAGGGGAAGCCGAACCGCTCCTTGTAGGCGTTGTTCAGGCGCTCGATCTCGGCCGCCTCGCCGGGCGTGAGCCGGTCGAGCCCGGCCGCCTCCTGCTCCCTGGCCGAGGCCGCCGTCAGCTGGCCCGCCTTGGCGAGGCGGCCCGCAAGGTCGGGGTGGGCCCGGATCAGCGCAAGCTGCCGCTGCGCGGGGGCCGCGCGCATCGTGTCGCAGAGCCTGCCGTGGAGCTCGTCCACGCTGCCAAAGGGCCTCCGGTCATAGGTGTCGGCGGCCACCCATGAGGAATGCTCGAACAGGTGGCCCAGGGCTGCGACGAAGGCATCGCGGTCGAGGGCGTTCAATTCGGCGAGCGTCAGGGGCATGAGCGCGGCTACTTGAGCAGCTCGTAGGCGGGCAGCGTCAGGAACTCGTCGAGGACCGGGGCCTTGACCATCTCCATGAACATGTGGGCTGCCGTCCTAAAATGCCCGTTCGAGTAGCGCTCGACCCCGATCTCGGACTGGATCTTTGCGATCACCTCGCCGATCACGCTGTCGTAATGGGCGGGCGTGACCGCCCTGCCGTCGGCGAGCCGGCCGCCGCAGTGAAGCCACTGCCAGAGCTGCGCGCGGGAGATCTCAGCCGTGGCCGCATCCTCCATCAGGTTGTAGAGCGGGACGCAGCCGGTGCCCCCGAGCCACGCCTCGACATACTGGATGCCGACGCTGAAGTTGGTGCGGATGCCGGCATCGGTGATCGTTCCGGCGGGCGCCGAGAGGAGCTCCTCGGCGGTCACGTTCACGTCCTCGCGCTGGCGCGCGACCTGGTTGGGCCCCGGCATGTGCTTGTCGAAGGCCTTGAGCGCCACCGGGACAAGGCCCGGATGGGCGACCCAGGTCCCGTCGTGCCCGTCCGTCGCCTCCCGCTCCTTGTCCGCGAGGACCTTTGCCAGGGCCTCGTCGTTCGCCTGGGGGTTGTTCTTTATGGGAATCTGGGCCGCCATCCCCCCCATCGCATGGGCCCCGCGGCGGTGGCAGACCTTGATGACGTAGAGGCAGTACGCCCGCATGAACGGCGCCGTCATCGTGACCTGGGTCCTGTCCGGGAACATGTAGTCCTTCTTGCGTCCGAGCTTCTTAATGCAGCTGAAGATGTAGTCCCACCTCCCGCAATTCAGGCCCGACGCGTGGTCGCGCAGCTCGTAGAGGATCTCCTCGGCCTCGAACGTCGCGAGGATGGTCTCGATGAGGGAGGTCGCACGGATCGAGCCCTGCGGGACGCCGAGCGCCGCCTGGGAATGGACGAAGACGTCGTTCCACAGGCGGGCCTCCAGGTGGCTCTCCATCTTCGGGAGGTAGAAGTAGGGGCCCGAGCCGCGGGCGAGCAGCTCCTTGGCGTTGTGGAAGAAGTAGAGGCCGAAGTCGAAGAGGCTTCCGGAGACCCGGGCGCCCTCGAGCATCACGTGCTTCTCGGGAAGGTGCCATCCGCGGGGGCGCACGAGGAGGGTGGCCGTCCTCTCGTTGAGGCTGTAGGACTTCCCCTCGGGGCTCGTGAAGGAGATCGTGCGCCGGACGGCGTCCTTCAGGTTGACGTGCCCGTCGAGGAGGTTCTCCCAGACGGGGGACGTCGCGTCCTCGAAGTCCGCCATGAACACCTTGGCCCCGGAGTTGAGCGCATTGATCACCATCTTGCGGTCGACGGGCCCGGTGATCTCGGTCCGGCGGTCGAGAAGGTCGGCAGGCGCGGGCGCCACCCTCCACGCGCCCTCGCGGATCGACCGGGTCGAGGGGAGGAAATCCGGGAGCACGCCCGAGTCGAGCTGCGCCTGGCGTGTCACGCGGGCCCGCAGGAGCTCCTGGCGGCGCGGCTCGAACTTGCGGAAGAGCCCCGCGAGGAATGCGCACGCCTCGGGCGTCAGGATAGCGGCGTGCTCACTCGAGATGGGGCCGCGGATGTCGAGGCCTGAAAATGCTGGGTCAGTCATGGTGCAGCGGTAATTGGAGCCTGCAGAGGTAACTTCCGGATTGTATCCTGTCACCTCCATAGTACCGTGCCCGATTTGTGCCAATCAACCGGACAGTCCTGAGGGGACCACGATGAGCCACGAGACTTTCATGAGGGAGGCGATCCGCCTCTCGGAGGAGGGGTCGCGCTCGGGACGCGGGGGGCCGTTCGGCTGCGTCGTGGTCCGGGCGGGGAAGGTCGTGGGACGGGGAAGCAACCAGGTGACCTCCACCTGCGACCCGACGGCCCACGCGGAGATCGTCGCCATCCGGGAGGCCTGCAGGGTGCTGGCGACCTTCAGGCTGGACGACTGCGCGATCTACGCGAGCTGCGAGCCTTGCCCGATGTGCCTGTCGGCGATCTATTGGTCGAGGATCCCCGAGGTGTACTACGGCAACACGAGGCAGGACGCCGCGGCGGTCGGCTTCGACGATGACTTCATCTACGGTGAGATTCCGCTGGCCCCCGGGGACCGCAAGGTGACCATGAAACCGCTCCTGCGAGACGAGGCCCAGGGGGCGTTCTCGGCCTGGGACTCGAAACCCGACAAGGTCAGGTATTGAGCCTGGAGCGCTTGCCAAACCGCCGCTTTTCCACAGGTTATTTTCCCATGCATTTCGACAATCTTCAGCCCGGCCTGAACGCTCCCCTGCCCCGTCTCGACGATGATGATGATGAGGACGAGGAGACCGTGGAAGAGACCGCGTCCAAGAAGGAAAGCTCCGTATCCCTGTTGATCCAGAAGCGTTTCCTGAATCAAAGGAAACTCTTCCTTTGGGGCCCGGTGACAGATGAGACGGCCAAGGACCTGAGCGAGAAGCTCCTCTACCTCGAGTCCACGGGCCCGGGCAAGGAGATCACCTTCTACATGAACACCCCCGGCGGATCGATCACGGCCGGCATGGCGGTGTTCGACACGATGAAACTCATCTCCTCCCCTGTCACCATCGTCGTCACGGGGATGGCGGCCTCGATGGGCTCGATCCTGCTGTGCGCCGCGGCCAAGGGCCGGCGCTTCATCTATCCGCACGGGCGCGTCCTCATCCACCAGCCCCTGATCTCGGGCCGGTTCATCGGGCCCGCCACGGACATCAACATCCAGGCCCAAGAGATGGAAAAGCTGCGCAGCGAGCTCAACCAGATCCTCGCCGACGCCTCCGGCCAGCCGATCGACAAGATTTCCAAGGACAGCGACCGCGACTTCTACCTGAACGCCAAGGAGGCGGTCGCGTACGGCCTGGCCGACAAGATCGTCGACAAGATCTGACCCGGCGGGCTCCTGCGGGCCGCGCTACATCTTCGGTCCCTGGGCCGCCTGGGCGGCCGGCCCGACCTCTTCCTTCCACTCGGCCGCCTGCCCGGTGTCGCCCGCCTCCAGGGCCACGCGGCGCGCCTCCCCAATCCATGCCGAGCGGACTTCGGCGGGTAGGGCGTCGACCGAGAACAGCTTCCGGTAGATCTCGATGGCCTCGGCCGAGCGCCTGTGCTCGGCGAGGAAGAGGGCCGCCTCGCGGATGGGCTCCCAGTTCCCGGGAACAGGCTCCGCGGCCTCGGCCGCGGCCTTCACGACCCACACCGACTTGTCGGCATTTCCCGACGCGTCCACGAGGCGTGCGAGCGCGAGCGCCAGGGCGAGGCTCGGCGTCTTCTTGAGGGCGGCCCTTCCCACCTCGACGGCCTCGTGCACGTTGCCCTGCGCCCCGAGCAGGTTCATCTGCCGGATGGCCGCATAACCGGCGAGGTCCTGCGGCAGAGCGCCCAGGCTCCTCATCTGGGTCGACAGGGGGACGGCGAACGGCCTGTACAGCGGGTCCCCGATGACGATCGACTGCCAGCTCAGGAGCGGGAGCGCAAAATAGGAGGCGTCAACCCAGTCGTATCCCCGGGACAGCGCCTCCATGATGAGGTCCGGGCGGTGGAGGTATTCAAGGTACGGCTCGTACACGTTGCCGACCGTGGCCGTCACGCCTCGTGCGACCAGCGGGCCGCACCAGCCCTCGGTGGCCGACCTGAGGGTATGGGCCGAGAAGCTGTGGACGTGCACGGCAATGGCGCCCGGGGGGAATCGGAACCCCGGCAGAAGGAACGGACCGTTCAGGTCGGGGGCGTACCAGCCGAAGTAGAGCGCAGGGGCGTCGAACCGCGCGGTGGCCGCGACGGTCAGCGGGCCGTGGCCGACGGAAAGGTCGAATCCAAGGGAGGAGATCCTGCCCGCGACCGACTCGAGCCAGCGGTCGCCATTGTCGTGGGGTCCCGCGATGTCCACGTAGGCTCGGCCCAGAAGGCCGGTGCGCTCGGCTTCTACCGCGAGGTCCACGAGGTGGAGCGCGTCCGATGCCGTCGGGCCGTCCAGCCTCGAGACCTTCACGACCTGCGAGAAGGCAAACCCGGTCGGCTTGTCGTTTGCGAAAAACGGATTCGGGATCCCGGCGTTGATCGGGTAGTCGGTTTGGGCCAGAAGGCTCAGCTCCGAGTCGACCGCCCCGGCATTGGTCCGGAACTCGGGGTGGTCCGTCATCGGCCTGAACTCCTTGTAGAGCGCCGGGTCGTTGCCGATCCGCAGAGGGACTCCCCTGCAGGTCACCAGGGCCTCGATCCTGTGGCCGGAGACCGAGTACTTCCTGCGGCCCACGTCGTCGAAGAGGTCCATCGCAAGGGCGTCGATCCACCCCTTCCTGACGAGCTCCTCCTCCAGGGGGCGCCAGACCGTGGCGACGAACTCCCTCCAGGTGATCGTCTCGGTGAGGGGCATCGGGAGGGCGATCACGTTCGCGGCGGGGACGCCCCGGACATCGGCGTAGTGGCGCGCGATCGCGACGGAGTCCGGGTCGGCGCTGTTTGCAACAAGGACGACCCGGTCCGCGAGCCCGGCTCCGGACGCCGCGCAGACCGAGGCGAGGGTGAGAATTGCGCCAAGCAGGACCGAGGCCGCGGCGGGCACCCGTGCCCCGGGCTCGGGCGGGTTACTTTTCGGCGTAGTAATTGCCCCATTGAGCGGCCTTTCCGTTTCGACGCAACTTCGCGCGGGAGCCCCGCAGGCGCGGGTGTCCCCCGCCCTGCCCAGATTCGGGCTCGAAAGCCCCCAAGGATGGGTCCTTTATGTCGGCAATGAACCCCAGCCAGCCGCAATCCGTTTCCTGGAAAGGGGCCACGATGAAGCCCGCGCTCCTTGGGGTATTCGCCCTGTGCTTCGGGCTTGCCCAGGCGGCGCTGGCGGCGGAGCAGGCCGCGACCCGTGTCGCGGCCTCCGACCCCCGGTTCCTCTACGAGGGGCGGATCGACACGCGGGATCCCGAGGGTCCCGTCTTGATCTGGCAGGGCAGCCGCGCCGAGATCGACTTCGACGGCCGGACCCTGGGGCTGGAGTTCGACCATGCCAAGGACCAGAACTTTTTCGACGTGCACGTGGACGGCCAGGTGTGGGTGGCCGCGGTTCCGGCCGGCGGTCCGTCCCGCGTCGAGTATCCCCTGCCCCTTTCCCCAGGCCGGCACCACCTCTCGCTCAACAAGCGCCAGGAGGCGGCCGCCGGCACGGTCCAGTTCAAGGGCATCGACATCGCCAAGGACGCGAGGGCATGGAGGCCGGCCGCCCCGGTCTACACGATGGCCATGGAGTTCTACGGGGACTCCATCACCGCGGGCGCATGTGACGAGGACGGCGACACGGACCAGTGGGAGAGCCGTCGAACGCACAATGCCGAGAAGAGCTACGCCGTCCTCACGGCGCAGGCGTTTGGAGCCGACTGCCGCAACATCTCGATCAGCGGAATAGGCGTCGTGACAGGATGGATCGACCCCGTCGCGGGCCAGACCTGGAACCGCCTCTACCCGAGCCCGGATTCCCCGGTCGTGGACCTCACCCGGTGGGTGCCCGACGTCGTCCTCGTCGACCTGGGAGACAACGACGCCGACTATCCCAAGGCCCACGGCAAGAGCTTCCCCGAGGGATTCGCGGACAGGTACTGCGAGCTGATCGGGGCGATCCGAAAAGGCTACCCCAAGACGCAGATCGTGCTGATGATGGGCGGCATGTACTCGGGATCCCAGAGCGCGCCGCTGAATGAGGCCTGGCGCCAGGCCGTCGAGCGGCTCGAGGCGTCCGACCCCCGGATCCACGATTTCACGTTCAGGCACTGGACCATGAACCATCCCCGGGTCGCCGACCACCAGGCGCTGGCGGCCGAGCTCATCCCGTGGCTTAGGCAGCAGGAGTTCATGCTGCAGGCCGGTTCCACCACCGCGCGCCCATGACGTGGGTCCTTTGGGCCATCCTTTCGGCGGTCTTCGCGGGAATCACGGCGGTCCTCGCAAAGGTGGGCGTCGAGAACATCAACTCGAACCTTGCGACGGCAATCCGGACGACGGTGGTCCTCGTCATCACGTGGGCGATCGTCTTTGTGTCGATGCCCTCGGGATCGATCACCGTGCCGAGCCGAAGGACCCTCCTCTTCCTGGGGCTTTCGGGCATCGCGACGGGCCTTTCATGGCTCTGCTATTTCCGCGCGCTGCAGCTCGGCGAGGCGTCGCGGGTCGCCCCGGTCGACAAGCTGAGCGTCGTCTTCGCGATCCTCCTTGCCGCGATATTCCTCAGGGAGCGGCTCTCGTGGCAGCACGCCGTGGGGGGCACCCTGATTGTCGCCGGCTCGCTCGTGCTCGCCTGGAAGTCCACCTGAGCGGCTCGCCCTGCCCTGGGTTCCCAGGCAGGGGGGCCGCCTTCCTTAGGCGTCAGAGCTTCCAGTCCACTTCCCCGTAGGCTCCCATGCCGAGCGCGGGATACCCGTTCACAGGCTGGTACCTTTCGTCGAGGAGGTTCTCCACCCGGGCCTTGAGGGTGAGGCGCGCCGTCGCGCGCCATTGGGCGTAGACCCTCGCGACCGAATAGTCCGGATCATCCACCGTCGCATAGGTGAGCGCGTCGACGTCCTGGCGGCCGGCCACGAACTGGACGCCCGCGCCCGCGCTCCATCCCCGGCCGAAGTCGTGCCAGAGGTCCGCGCTCCCGCTGTTGCGCGGGCGCCGCAGGAGCCGGGTGCCGTCCGTCAGGTCGTCGGCGTTCAGGTAGGTGTAGGAGAGGTCCAGCTCGAGGCCCCTGCAGAGCGCAAGCTTCGAGCCGAGCTCGACCCCGCTGGTGCGGGCCCGGCCGACGTTCGCGGTGGACCCTGGGAACGAGTCGAACTCGTAGACGATCAGGTTGCGCGTGTCATTTCGGAACCATGTCGCGCTCACCGTCCCCGCGTTCGCGGGAAGGTAGAGGTCGACCCCCGCGTCGCCGCCCCGGGAGCTCTCGGGGCGCAGCCCCGGGTTCCCCACGTAGCCCGTCGCGACGCCGTAGAGCTCGAGGAAGCTCGGCGAGTTGAATCCCGTGCCGTAGCTTGCGCGAAGCTTGAGCGTGCGGTCCGCGCTCAGCCATGCCGCGGTCACGCGACCGGTGACCGCCGACCCGAACGTGTCAAAGTCGTCGTACCGGACCCCGCCCGTCAGGTAGACGGACTCGACCGGGTGCCATTCGTCCTCGGCGAAGGCGGCAAGGAACGTCTGGCGCTTGTCGATTCCCCCGTACCCGTTGTTGCGCATGGTCTCGGCCTCCGCCGTGGCCCCGGCCGTGATCCTCTGGCCGGCGGAGCCGGTATAGGTCCCCTGCAGGTCGAGGACGCCCCTGCGGTTGCTGACGACCGTCGTGTCGGTGAACACCCCCGGCAGCTCGTCGAACGAGACGTAGCGCCGGTCCTGGCCCCCGGCCGTCGCGTGCAGGTCGAGGTCCGCCGAGGGGCGGACGTCGGCAAAAACCGTCCCGAGCCAGTTGCTCTCGCTCTCGTGGGCATAGGGGTCGTTGGTGTAGATGTCGCCCGGGTCCCCGTACCGGCCCTCGAAGCCGCGCAGGGTCGCGCCGACGGCCGCCTCCTTGGTCAGGTCGCGGTCGAGGCGGAACACGAGATCCCCACTGTCAAAGGCGTTGTTCGGTCGGTCGTTCGCGGTGTGCGAGCCGGAGGCCGACATCGACCACGCCCAGCCGCCGCGAGCCCCCTGGGTGTCCAAGCCACCCGCGACCGTGCCAAAGCTGCCGCCCGATACCGTGGCGTCGCAGGACGGCTCCCCGGAACCCTTCTGCGCCTGGATCGAGATCACCCCTCCCACCGCCTCGCTCCCGTAGAGCGTGCTCTGGGGACCCCGGGCGATTTCGATCGAGTCGCTGGCGCCTATGCGCGCGCCTCCCAGGAACACCGCGTAGTCCGTGTTGGCGTCGTTGAGCCGTATCCCGTCGACCAGAATGAGGGTCTGATCCGAATTGGAGCCCCGCGCGAAGAGCGAGTCGTCGGAGCCTGGGGCGCCGTTGGCGAAGGAGGGCACGCCCGGGGATGCGCCAAGGGCCGCGGCGAAGGTGTCGATCTGTCGCCGGGAGAGGTCGGAGGGCGTCATGAGATCGACCGCGCTGCCGAGTGTCCGCACATCGGCCGGCGTTCGTGTTGCGACGACCACCACGGCCTGGAGGCCGTCTGGGTCGGTCTGTGCATGGGCGGGGCCGGCCTGGAATAGGGCGGACCCGAGGGCTAGGCACCGGACGGCGATGCGTCCGGGCGAATGGAGGGCGTGCATGGAATATCTTTCTTCACTATTGCGATGAAGTTTTCGCCGCCTGGACGCGCAATCGCCCAGGGACGAATGATTATTCCGGGCCAGGTATTCGGACTCCGCATGTGTCCCCCGTGGGGCCGACCGACGGCCTCCCGGGCTTTTCCTCGCCCCTCGCCTTCACCGGGGTGAGAGCCCCGATTGGCTTTGTCCGCGCCGTCTGCCGGCGCGGTGATGGGTTTGTGATGCGATACCGCAGCGCAACTGTGGCCGATTCTCACGGCCTTCCCTTTGGTTCCGGAAGAAACGACAAAGAACGACGGGCGTTGCGAAGATCCATAAGGACTTGGGTCGCGCAAGTACAATCATATCAATAAATACAGATTTAATGATATGTTGCTTGCCAATGCCTTCTGAATGCGTTGCATTTGTTCCTCTTCTGGAACTCATCATCCCACCTAACCCGACCATGTCCTCCCCCCTCGAATCCCCCTCCTTCGCGGCCCTGCGGCGCCTGTTTGAGTCGCGGATCGCCGTATTAGACGGAGCCATGGGGACGATGATCCAGGGCCATAACCTCACGGAGGCCGACTTCCGGGGGGAACGGTTCGCCAAGCACCCCCACGACCTGAAGGGGAACAATGACCTATTGTCCCTCACCCGGCCCGACGTGATCGAGGGCATCCACGGCGAGTATTTCGCTGCGGGTGCGGACATCGTCGAGACCAACACCTTCAACTCCACGTCGATCTCACAGGCCGACTACGGGACGCAGTCGCTCATCAAGGAGATGAACGCCGCGTCCGCCGCCGCCGCCCGGCGCGCCGCCCAGAAGGCCCAGAAGCTCGATCCGACGAGGCCCCGATTCGTCGCCGGCGCGATGGGCCCCCTCAACAGGACCCTCTCCATGTCCCCCGACGTGAATCGCCCCGACTTCAGGGCGGTCACCTGGGATCAGGTGGTCACGGCCTACCTCGAGCAGGCGCGGGCGCTCGCGGCCGGGGGCGTCGACGCCCTCCTGATCGAGACCATCTTCGATACGCTCAACGCCAAGGCCGCGCTCTTTGCGACCGAGCTTCTCTTCGACGAGACCGGAGTCCGCCTGCCGGTGATGCTCTCGGTCACGATCACCGACGCGTCGGGCAGGACCCTTTCCGGGCAGACGATCGGAGCCTTCTACGCGAGCATCGCCCACGCCAAGCCCTTCTCCGTCGGGATCAACTGCGCGCTCGGCGGGCGCCAGATGAGGCCCTACGTGGAGGAACTGGCCTCGATAGCCGAGTGCTACGTCACGTGCTACCCCAACGCCGGCCTGCCCAATGCCTTCGGAGGCTACGACGAGGCCCCCGCCGACATGGCCGCCGTCCTGGGGGATTTCGCGGCCAACGGCTGGCTCAACATGGTCGGCGGATGCTGCGGGTCGACGCCCGCCCACATTGCGGCGGTCGCAAAGGCCGTAAGCACCCTTGAGCCCCGCCGGCTGCAGGCGCAGCCGACCGCGATGCGCCTGAGCGGACTCGAGCGGCTCACGGTCTCCTGAACCGCACGGCCAAACGATGTCCAACTCCCCCCGCCCCAGCGCCTCGCAGTTCATCGTAATCGGCGAGCGCACGAACATCACCGGGTCGCCCAAGTTCGCGAAGGCCCTGAAGGCCGGCGACTGGGACGCGTGCCTTGCCATCGCGCGCCAGCAGGTCGAGAGCGGGGCCAACGTCATCGACATCAACGTCGACGAGGCCCTCATCGAGGGCGAGGTGACGATGGTCAAGTTCCTGAACCTGATCGCGGCCGAGCCCGAGATCTCGCGGGTGCCCGTCATGATCGACTCCTCGAAGTGGAGTGTCCTCGAGGCTGGCCTGAAGTGCATCCAGGGAAAGAGCATCGTCAACTCGATCTCGCTCAAGGACGGCGAGGAGGAATTCCTGCGAAGGGCCCGTCTCATCAGGCGCTACGGCGCGGCGGCGGTCGTGATGGCCTTCGACGAGCAGGGGCAGGCGTCGACCCGCGACGAGAAGGTGCGCATCTGCACCCGGGCGTACCGCCTGCTCACCGGGCAGGCCGGGTTTCCCGCCGAGGACATCATCTTCGACCCGAACATCCTCACGGTCGCGACCGGCATCGAGGAGCACAACAACTACGCCGTAGACTTCTTCGAGGCGACGGCGGTGATCAAGGAGACGCTCCCCCACGCCAAGGTCTCGGGCGGCGTCTCAAACGTCTCGTTCTCGTTCCGCGGCAACAATCCCGTGCGCGAGGCGATCCACACGGTCTTCCTCTACCACGCGATCCATGCCGGAATGGACATGGCGATCCTGAACGCCGGGATGCTCGGGGTGTACGAGGAGATCCCCAAGGACCTCCTGGAGCGCGTGGAGGATGTCATCCTCAACAGGCGCCCCGACGCGACCGAGCGCCTGGTGACGTTCGCCGACGGCCTTAAGGCCTCCCAGGGAGGCGCCTCCAAGATCGAGGCTAAGGAGGACCTCGCGTGGAGGAATGCCCCGGTCGAGGAGCGCCTCTCCCACGCCCTCGTCAAGGGCATCGACGCCTTCGTCGAGGTGGACACCGAGGAGGCCCGCGCCAACACGGCCAAGTATCCCCGCCCCCTAAACATCATCGAGGGGCCGCTGATGGACGGCATGCGCGTCGTCGGCGATCTTTTTGGCGCAGGCAAGATGTTCCTGCCCCAGGTCGTCAAGTCCGCGCGGGTGATGAAGAAGTCGGTGGCCTACCTGACCCCGTTCATGGAGGAGGAGAAGCGAAGGCTTGTCGCCGGCGGGGGCGTCGCGCGCACACAGGGCCGGATCGTGATGGCGACCGTGAAGGGCGACGTCCACGACATCGGCAAGAACATCGTGGGCGTCGTGCTCGCGTGCAACAACTACGAGGTTATCGACCTGGGCGTGCTCGTTCCCTGCGACAAGATCCTTGCTGCGGCGGCCGAGAAGAAGGCGGACGTGATCGGGCTTTCCGGGCTCATCACGCCGTCGCTCGACGAGATGGTCCATGTCGCGAAGGAGATGAAGCGGACGGGCTGCACCGTGCCGCTCCTGATCGGAGGGGCGACGACGAGCGCGGCCCACACCGCCGTGCGGATCGCCCCCGAGTATGCGCCGGGCGTCGTCCACGTCCTGGACGCCTCCCGGGTCGTCAACGTCGTCAGCTCGCTGCTTTCCCCGGACTCGAAGGCCGCGTTCATGGGCGACATCGCCTCTAAGCAGCAGAAGCAGCGCGAGGAGTTCGCGGCGCGGCGCGCGAGAAAGCCCCTGCTTCCCCTCGCCACCGCCCGCGAGCGCGGCCAGAGGTTCGACTGGTCCACGGCCGACATCCCCCGCCCCGAGTTCCTTGGGACGAGGACCATTGCCGAGGTGCCCCTCTCGGAGATCGTGCCCTTCATCGACTGGGGACCCTTCTTCAGCGCCTGGGAGCTCCACGGCAGGTTTCCCGACATCCTCACGGACGACGTCGTCGGGGCGGAGGCGACCAAGCTCCACGAGGACGCCAAGAGGCTCCTTGCGAGGATCGTCAACGAGAAGCGCTTCACCGCGAAGGCGGTGATCGGGTTCTGGCCGTGCAACGCGGTCGGGGACGACGTCGAGGTCTACGCCGACGAGGCGAGGTCCAAGGTCACGACGGTGTTCCACATGCTTCGCCAGCAGCAGGAGAAGCCGCCCGACCAGTTCAACCACTGCCTTGCCGACTTCATCGCCCCGAGGGCAAGCGGGCGCATCGACTACATCGGGGGCTTCGCGGTCACGGCGGGCCACGGCGTCGAGGCGTTCGCCTCCGCGTTCCGGGCGGAGGCCGACGACTACAGCGCCATCATGAGCCAGGCGCTGGGCGACCGGCTTGCCGAGGCCATGGCCGAGATGTTCCACAAGAGGGCCCGCGAGGCATGCGGGTTCGGGCGGACCGAGAACCTGGGCTACGCCGACCTCATCCGGGAGAAGTACCGCGGCATCAGGCCGGCGCCGGGCTACCCGGCGTGCCCCGACCACACGGAAAAACCCATCCTCTTCCGCCTCCTGGGCGCCGAGGCCTCGACCGGGATCTTCCTGACCGAAAGCTGCGCCATGACGCCCGCTAGCAGCGTAAGCGGGTGGTACCTTAACCACCAAGAATCCAAGTACTTCGGCGTCGGGAAGCTCGGGCGAGACCAGGTTGACGACTACGCGAGGCGCAAGGGCTGGACGGTCGAGGAGGCCGAGAAATGGCTCGGGCCGTACCTGGACTACGACAAGCCCTGAGATCCCCGCCGGAACATTGCATGATCCCGTGCGTCTTACCCAACGGATGACAACCCCTCACCCCGCAATGCGGCTTTTCCGGACCGGTCTTGCCTGTGCGGCGTTGGCCGCCGTGGCGTGGACCCGCGCCGGCGCCATGGATTTCAGCAGCGGACTATCGGCGTCCGAGAGGGCGTCCGCCGGCATCGCGGCGCTCACGTCCCACCAGTCCGCGGTCCTTGACGGGTTGGTGGCCCGTGACGCGAAGCTCGCCCGCGAAGGCGGCGTGACCGGCTTTTCGACGGCGTTCTCGGCGCGTCACTCCGAGCAGGAGCGCGCGGGGGCGGGCATCGCCCGCCTGGGCGAGAAGGAGCGGCAGATGCTCGACATGCTCGTTGCGCGCTCGATCGCCATGGGGCCGCCGCCCGACGAGGGTTTCGTCTACTCCCCTCCCCAGCCGACGCCGCCGCCCACGGAGGTCGAGGTGTCGGCCCCGCCCAAGACGGAGGTCCACGGCGACGTGTCGCTCACCGTCGGAAGCGCGGGCCACGGCAGGAGCTTCTATGGGACCTCGATGGACCTGTTCGTGACCGACCCGAAGCACGGGTTCACCGTGGGCGTGGGCTTCCAGGAATTCCGGGGCAAGGGCCTCCTCGCCCTGTGCGGCCCGTATGGGCCGTTCGGCCCGTACGCACCGGGGTACGACGGGCCGCCCTATCTGGGCTGGTAGCCGGTCCTTCGCCTATTTCTCGGGCACGAAGGCCGCAAAGCTGTGCGGCAGCATCGGGACGAGGAAGTGCGAGGCCGCCGGGGCATCCGCGCGCCTGCGGCGCCACGGGAAGCCCTTGGGCTCCTCGGGAACGTAGGACGGGATGACCTCGCCGGTCACGAGGTTGCGCAGCTTCGAGAACGTGCCCTGGACCGTGACCTTCGTCTCGGCCTGGGTCGGAAGGTACGACTCCACAACGAAGGTGTTGTTGTCGTAGGCAAAGAGCGAAACCTGGCTCGGCCCGTCGATCCGCACGAAGAAATCCGCCATCACGATGTTCCGGATCGCGGCCGTCACCTCCGCGGGCAGCGCGTACAGGTTCCGGAAGTTGTCCGGGATCGCCCACACGTAGAGGGTCCCCTTGCTGTACTTGTCCATCAGCAGGATGGGATAGCCGTTTCCGTTCTCGAGGGCGCTCACGAGGCCCCAGGCGTCGTTCGTCAGGAAGTGCACCTCGGGGAAGAGGATCGACGGCCGGTTCTCGTCGGCTCCCAGGCCCGTTCGGTCGCCGGCGCCCCAGCCCCACGAATACTCGCGCGCGAGCACCTTGCTTTCGGTCACCTCGGTCTCGCAGATGCTCTCGATGCCCTTGCCCTTGAGGGCCCGGAGGAGCCCGGAGGTGATCACGACGGACTTACCGTCCTCAAGCTGCTTCCTGATCTTAGCGACGATGTCCTTGTCGAACTTCGCCGACTCGGTCAGGAGCACGACCTTGGCGGCCGCCGGGAACTCCGGGTGCAGGTCGATCGGAATCCCGATCATGCCGATGTAATTGTGCAGGAAGTCCTCGCCCGTCGACTGGTAGGGCTTGTAGCTGGCGATGCCGATCGGATTGCCGAGCATGCCGACCACGCTATCCGCCTGGCGCAGGGCGACCCCCGCCACGGTGGCCCAGGAGGGCTCGTCGGGGGCGCCCTCCCCGGCGGGCTTGTAGGCGTTCGCCACGGCGTTGAAGTTGAAGCTCGTCGGCAGGCTCTCCCACTGCGTCCGGGCGCCGGCACCCGCCTTCATCGTCAGGAGCTGCCAGTTGAAGAGCGTCATCTCGCGGGCCTTAGCGAACATCGTGTCCCAGAGCTGCTCGGCGTAGCGGTCGACGTAGAGCGAGCCGTAGGTGTCCACCCACCCACCCCCGTTTGCGCCGGGCTTAATGTTCTCGAAATAGCGGATGATCTGGTAGCTCTCGTACTGCTGGAGGAACTGGTCGGTCATGACGGGATCACGCGTCTCGGTCCCCGTGTAGATCCCGTCGAACATCTTCGGCTCCTTGTCCAGGTCGAACCCGTTGCCCTGAAAATGCTCGTACCAGTTGGGGAACTTGATGACCACCTTGATCTTGGGGTTGACGTCCTTCGCCGCCTTGAGGATCAGGTTCGCGGCCGCCTCGTCCATCAGGTCGAGCCTGAAGTCGGTCCATGAGCGGGCGCCCTTGGCGGCGATGTCGGAGTCGGTCTTCGAGTTGTTGAAGAAGAAGTCGTCCAGGATGAACTCGTCGAAGTGCCGGGCCGCGAGCTCCGAGGTCTTCTTCACGAAGGCGCGGTTCTCGGGGTCGGTATAGCAGAACGACTTGAACTGCTCCGCCTCGGCGCCGGTGAAGGCGCTTCCCGCGGCCACCCGGACGCCGCGGTCGACGAAGAACTTCTTCACGTCCTCGAGGAGTTTGTCGCTGGCCAGGATGCCGTCGCGCTGCACCTCGATGTACACCTTGTCGACCTTGACCTGGCTGTTGATGACGTCCCATTGGGCCTGGAGCACCTTGGGGTCGGCGAAAGTGTCCACGACCCGCACGGGGATGTAGACCGCCACGCCGAAGTTCTGATAGTTACCGGCGCGGACGCTGCAGAGGGCTGCGAGGCATGCGATGAGGCTCAGGATTTTCTTCATGGGTAGGGGGTTTCCCATAAAAGCGCACAATCGTTCCTTCTCAAGCCGCATTCCCCAGTATTAGAGAACGATCGGTTGCGTGGCGGCCTGCTGATAGGCAGCGTATCCGCCGATGTTCCTGAGGTACCTGTTCCTATTCCTCGGCGTGCTTGCCTGCTCCACGTCGGCAATCTTCATCCGCGAGAGCGCGACCGATCCCCTGGTTCTCTCCGCCATGCGCCTCATCCTGGCCTCCGTGTTCCTCGCGCCCGTGTACTTCGTCCAGGTTCGCAGGCATCGCGCCTTGTTCACCCGGCAGCACCTCAGGCGCACGTTCCTTCCCTCCGTTGTCCTCGCGGTGCACCTGATCTCCTGGACCCTGGGGGCTAGGATGACGGCGATCGCGCAGGCGACCCTCATCGTGAACCTGGTCCCCATCGCGCTCCCCTTCTTCCTCTTCTGGTTCGTCAGGGAGCGCATCAACCGAACCGAAATCGCGGGCACGGCCCTGGCCATCCTCGGGCTCGTGACCCTCTCGGTGAAGGACGTCACGGTCGGCGGCGGGAGCCCGGCGGGCGACGCCGTGTGCCTGCTCTCGATGCTCCTCTTCGCGCTCTACCTGGCCCTCGGCCGGCGCAACCGGGACTTCCCCTCGATCTGGCTCTACGTGATCCCGGTCTATGCCCAGGCGTCGGCCATCTGCCTCCTGGTCGCCCTGCCCAGGATCCACACGTTCGCCTTCGGCTCCCTTCGCGAGTGGAGCCTTATGGCCGCCCTGGCCGCCGTGCCGACCGTCTGCGGGCACTCGCTCCTCAACGCGGCCATGCGCCGGATCAGGGGCCAGATCGTGAGCCTGTTCAACGTGAGCCAGTTCGTGTTCGCCGGGATACTCGGCTACCTCCTCTTCCACGAAGCACCGAAGATGCTGTTCTATGTCGCCAGCGCGATCGTCGTGGCGGGAGTCTCCATCGTCGTGTTCGCGATGCCACCCGACGGCGGCGCTGCGGACGGCTGACGGCGCACCCACGCCGGTGCGGTTTATCCCCGCCCTGCGCCGGCGGTCGCCCGCAAGAAGGCGACGACCGGGGGCGGGGCCTCGCCCCTGAGCGCCGCCCGCTCGGGCTGGAAGAGCACCCCCACGAAGAAGCGATGGGAGGGGATCTCGGCGCCGCGGATGTCCCCCGAGTCGTCCCAGGCCGTGAACCTGAGCCCGGCCGCCTCGAGCGCCTTCCGGTATGCGGGGTTGAAGCCGTAGTTGCACCGGTAGCCCTCGCTTGCGCTCGGAACGCCATAGGCGGCGTCGAGGGCGCTGCCCTTGGCAAAATGGACGACGCCCGACTTCTCGACGAGGGAGCAGCTCAGCCGCGTCACGACGAGCTCCCGGGCGTCCGGGCGGGTCTCCGCATGCTCCGCATCCCGGATCCCGGCGACATTGCGGGAGAATTCGAGGAGCGCGTGCTGGAAGCCTCCGCAGGTCCCGAGGAAGGGATGGCCCCCCTCGCGGGCCCAGCGGACTGCGTCGAGCGCCCCCGCGGTGTTCTCATAGGGGCTCGCCGGGACGAGCCACACCCCCGAGAAGCGCGCCAGGTCGCGTTCCGCGGCGCCGATCTGCCGGGTTGCGACCCATTCCCACCCGATGTCGGCCCCCGTGCTGTCCCGGGCGAGCTCCAGCGCCCTCGGGATCGCCTGGTGGGCGACGTGCCTATCTGAATAGTCCCCGACGAGGGCGATCATCCTTCGGTTCATCGGGCCCCTCGTCTGCCACGGGAGGCGGGGCCTTGGCAACCCCCAACAGGAACACTCCCATGCCGGCAAGGCATGCGCTCACGGCGACGAACCAGTCCCCGTGCTCCATGTAGAAGCTGTTGCGGCCGACCCAGCGCTGGTCGCGGGTCACGTGCGCGATCGAGGTGCCGCGGAAGTAGACGCTGCCGCCCTCGTCCTTCTGGACCCAGCGGATGCTCCCGAACTCGTCGATCCAACCGCTCCAGCCCGCGTTGCCGCACCGAAGGACCGGCCGCCGCGTCTCGATCGCCCTCAGGACCGAATGCGCCGCGTGCTGGTAGGCTGCGGCGCCCTCGCCGTACCAGGCGTCATTGGTCACGACGACGAGCGCGTCGGCGCCCGAGAGCACCTCCTCGCGGGCAAGCTCGGGGAAGAGGTCCTCATAGCAGATGAGGACGCCGAAGGCGGCCGCTCCGCGGTCCATCGCGACGACGAGCGGCGTCGAGTCGGTGCCCGGCGTGAAGTCGTCGCCCAGGGGCACGAACTTGCCGATCCAGCCGAGGACGGGGCGCAGGGGGATGTACTCGCCGAACTGGACCAGCCTGCGCTTGGCGTAGTAGGAGGTCTGGAGGCCGAGCAGCGGGTCCACGACGAAGGCGGCGTTGTAGTAGTTTTCGTGGCTCGAATCGGGGCGCTCGATCGCGTCGGCCCCCATGAGGATCGGGGCCTTCGCGCGCGCCGCGAGCTGCTCGACATACCTGCGCATCGAGAGGTCGCCGCCCTTGAGGGCGAACGGGGTCGTCGACTCGGGCCAGAGGATCAGGTCGGGCTTTAGCTGACCGGCGGCCAGCGTCGTCGACGTGAGGGTCTGGATGATCTCGGGCTCCTTCGCGCGGTCCCACTTCACCGTGGCGGGGATGTCCGGCTGGACGAAGGCGACGCCCGCGAAGGGCGTCGCGTAGCGGGAGCGGTGGGCCGTCTCCTGGATGAGGAGCGAGAGGCACACGAGCAGCATGAACATCGCCAGGAGGAATTCCTGGCTTCGCCTGCCAAGCCCCACCCCGCCCTCCCGGAAGAGCCGGTTGGCGTAGGCGGCAAAGGCGACGTTGACGGTGACGATCACGAAGGAGACGCCGACCGAGCCCGTGTAGGCGGCGACCTGAAGCACGCTGATCCGCTCCCACTGGGTCGCGGCCAGGGGCATCCAGGGGAATCCGCCGAAAATCCACGTGCGGCTCCACTCGATCAAGACCCAGACGCCCGCGAGCCCCAGCATGGCGACCAGGCGGACCGGCGTCGGCCTTCCCACCATCCTTGGCATGGTCCACCACGCGGCCAGGTACCAGATGCCCGTCCAGGCGCCCACGATGGGCCCCAGAATGAAGAGCCCCACCCAGGTGACCGGGTGGAGCCAGCTCAGGTTGATCGTCCAGGCAACCGCCTGCGCCGCGAAAAGCGTCCAGGCGTAGACCTTGAGCCGCGGGCGCATGTACGCCCAGAACACGCCGGGAACAAGGCAGGCATATGCGAACTCCGGGGTCCGGTACGGCGGGAAGGAGACGACGAGCAGCACCACCGTCAGGAGGCCGACGACGGCGGGGGCGACCCATTCGGAATGCCGCTCCCAGAATGTCGGGACGGGTTCGTACGGGTCTTCGCTCAAGAACGGCTCCTCAGGCTCCGTGGCAGTGCTTGAACTTCTTGCCGCTGCCGCACGGGCACGGGTCGTTGCGGCCCACCTTCGGTGTGTCCCTGCGGATCGTCACCTTCGGCAGCTGCACCTCCACCTCGGGCGGCTTCGCGCCGGGGCCTGCGGCCCCGTTTGTCGGCGCCGCGGGGGCCGCGGTCTCCGGGCCCTGGGTCCTCGCGCTCCGGGCGAGGATGGAGAGCATGTTCTCGAAGGATGCGAGGTTGGAGGCGCTCCGGAACAGGCCCGTGCAGATCTGCAGGCGGACATTCGCCATCAGCTCCTCGAAGAAGTGGTACGCCTCGCCCTTGTACTCGACCAGGGGGTCCTTCTGGCCGTAGCTGCGCAGGCCGATCGAGCGGCGCAATTCCTCCATCTCGGTCAGGTGCTCCTGCCAGTGGTGGTCGATCGCGTTGATGACGACATAGCGCTCGAGCGATCCCAGGGCCTCCGGGATCTCGGCGGCCTCCTTCATGGTGTAGGCCTTCTTGATCCGCTCCATGATGAGGTCCTTGAGCGCCACCGGGTCGTTGCCCGTGAGCTCGTCCACCCCGAGGCCGACCGGAAAATGCGTGTTCACCCAGCCGACGCAGCTTTCGACGGCCGCCGAATTGGCGCCGCCCGTCTCGCCGAAGCCCGCTAGGGAAAGGCGGCTCTCGATCTCCTCGTCGACCTGCTCGAATATGATCTCCTTCGAGCGCGGCGCGTGGATGGCCGCGTTGCGGATCCCGTAGACGACCTCGCGCTGCTGGTTGAGCACGTCGTCGTACTGGAGAAGGCGCTTGCGGATGGCGTAGTTCTGCTGCTCGACCTTCTTCTGTGCCGACTCTATCGAGCGGTTGAGGAGCGGGTGCTCCAACTCCTCGCCCTCCTGCATCGATCCCTCCATCAGCCGGGACGCCAGGTTTCCCTGGAGGAAGAGGCGCATGAGGTCGTCCTCGAGCGAGAGGAAGAACTTCGTAAGGCCCGGGTCGCCCTGGCGCGAGCACCGGCCGCGAAGCTGCCGGTCGATGCGCCGCGACTCGTGGCGCTCGGTGCCGATGACGTAGAGGCCGCCTAGCTCCCGGACGCCCTCGCCCAGCTTGATGTCGGTTCCGCGGCCCGCCATGTTGGTGGCGATCGTGACCGCCGAGCGGAATCCCGCCCGGCTCACGATCTCGGCCTCCTGCTGGTGGTACTTGGCGTTGAGGACCGTGTGGATGATCCCGGCGCGCTTGAGCATCCTGGAGAGGACCTCGGAGGCCTCGACGCTCGTCGTGCCGACGAGGACGGGCTGGCCCCGCTTGTTGGCCTCCTCGATCTCGCGCACGACCGCGTTGTACTTGTCGCGGCGCGCCTTGAAGATGACGTCGTTCTTGTCGATCCTGATGCAGGGCTTGTTGGTGGGGATCACCTGGACCGAGAGGCGGTAGATGTCGTTGAACTCCGTCGCCTCCGTCTCCGCCGTGCCCGTCATGCCTGCGAGCTTCTCGTACATCCTGAAGTAGTTCTGGATGGTGACCGTCGCGTAGGTGCGCGTCTCGCGCTCGATCGCGACCCCCTCCTTGGCCTCGACCGCCTGGTGCAGGCCGTCGGACCAGCGCCGGCCCGTCATGACGCGGCCGGTGTTCTCGTCCACGATCATGACCTTGCCGTCCTGCACGACGTACTCGACGTCGCGCTCATAGAGCGAGTAGGCGCGAAGCAGCTGCGAGATCGCGTGGATGTCCTCGGAAATGACGGCGTAGCGCTGGTGCGAGGAGAGCTTGAGCTCCTCGCGCTTCTCCGGGGTGATCGCCGTGTCCCTCTCCAGGTCGGAGAACTCGGTCGCGAGGTCCGGGAGCATGAAGGCGTCCGGGTCGTCCGGCCTAAGGTGCTTGCGGCCGATCTCCGTCAGGTCGGCCTGGTGCTGGCGCTCGTCGATCACGTAGTAGAGGAACTCCTTGAGGTGGTAGAGTTCGTCCTTGTTCAGGTCGCTGTTGAGCTCGGTCTCCACGCGGTCGAGAATCTTGCGCCACTCCGGGTTCTCCATCAGCCGGAGCAGGAGCTTGTTCTTCGGGTTGCCCATCTTGACCTGGACCAGCTTGCGGATGGCGAGGTCGCGCTCCTCGTTCGTGCGGTCGGCCTTCTCGAGGATCTCCTTCGCCTCGCCGACAAGCCGGTTACAGAGGCGGGTCTGGTCGTTGACGAGGCTGTCCACCCCGGGCCTCAGGCGCGTGAAGGGCTGCTCGCGCTCGATCGGCGCGGGGCCCGAGATGATCAGCGGGGTGCGCGCCTCGTCGACGAGGATCGAGTCGATCTCGTCCACGATGCAGTACCAGTGGTCGCGCTGGACCTGGTCCTCCTTGCGGGTCGCCATGCCGTTGTCTCGAAGGTAGTCGAACCCGAACTCGCTCGCGGTCCCGTAGGTGATGTTGCGGCCGTACATGTCGCGGCGCAGGTCCGGGGACATCTGCTGCTGGATGCACCCCACGCTGACCCCGAGGAACGAGTAGAGATGGCCCATCCACTCCGAGTCGCGGCGGGCCAGGTAGTCGTTGACCGTGACGAGCTGGGCGTTGCGGCCGTTGAGCGAGTTGAGATAGAGGGGCAGCGTGGCGACAAGGGTCTTGCCCTCGCCGGTCGCCATCTCGGAGATCCTGCCCTCGTGCAGCGCGATGCCGCCGATCAGCTGGACGTCAAAATGCACCATGTCCCACGAGAGCTCATGCTCGGAGACCAGGGCCTTGGTCCCGACCAGCCGGCGGGCGGCGTTCTTAACGGTGGCGAAGGCCTCCGGCAGGATCTGGTCCAGGGTTTCGCCCTTCTTGATGCGCTCGCGGAACTCGTCGGTCTTCGCGCGCAGCTGGTCGTCCGTCAGGGCCGTGTAGGAACGGTCGAACTCATTGATCCGTACGACGATGGGGCGGACTTTCTCGAGGAACTTCTTGTAGTGCCTCCCTACGAAGGGTTTGAGCAGAAACGACAGCATTAAGGGTTAAACAATAGACCGCCGGCCGGTGTTGGCAAATGACAAAATGCCCGCGCCCTGGGGGGCGGTCAAAGGCGCTTCTTGAAGTAGCTGATCGTGCGCTTCAGGCCGTCCTCGAGGGGGACCTTCGGCTCCCACTTGTCGAGCACGCGCTGCGCCAGGGAAATGTCGGGCCTGCGCTGCTTCGGGTCGTCGGCGGGAAGGCGCTTGTGCACGATCTTGGAGCGGCCCCCGACGAGCTTCAGCGTGAGCTCGGCCAGCTCGATCATCGTGAATTCGCCCGGGTTGCCCAGGTTCACGGGACCCGGGGTCTCGGTCTGGCGCATCATCCGCACGAACCCCTCGATCAGGTCGTCGACGTAGCAGAACGACCGGGTCTGGGTGCCGTCGCCGTAGACGGTGATGTCCTCGCCCTTGAGCGCCTGGACGATGAAATTGGAGACGACCCTTCCGTCCGCCTCGTGCATCCTCGGCCCGTAGGTGTTGAAGATCCGCACGACGCGGATATCGACCTTGTTCTCGCGGTGGTAGTCGAAGAAGAGGGTCTCCGCGCAGCGCTTGCCCTCGTCGTAGCAGGACCGCCTGCCGATCGGGTTCACATGCCCCCAGTAGCTCTCGGGCTGGGGATGCACCTGCGGGTCGCCGTAGACCTCCGACGTGGAGGCCTGGAACACCCGGGCCTTCAGGCGCTTCGCCAGGCCCAGGCAGTTGATCGCGCCCATCACCGACGTCTTGATGGTCTTGATCGGGTTGTACTGGTAATGGGGGGGCGAGGCGGGGCACGCCAGGTTGTAGATCTGGTCCACCTCGAACTTGAAGGGGTCCGTCACGTCATGGCGCACGAGCTCGAAGTTCGGGTTTGAGGCGAAGGAGGCGATGTTCTGCTTCCTGCCCGTGAAGAAGTTGTCGATGCAGACGACCTCGTTGCCGTCCGCCAGGAGCCTTTCGCAGAGATGGGAGCCAAGGAAGCCCGCCCCCCCAGTTACAAGGATGCGCATACGCAGGCGAGGCTGCCCCAAGGGAACGGGGTTGGCGAGCGCTTTAGGGGCGTTCCCGCGGTCATCCGGCGGACTCGTAGCGCCTGATCCACGCCTCGTGCCAGGTCCCGTAGTCGCCCGCCACGATGTGGGCCCTGGCCTGTTCCATCAGATCGAGGAAGAAATGGAGGTTGTGGATCGTGACCAGGGTGCCCCCGAGCATCTCGCCCGCCATGATGAGGTGCCTGAGGTACGCCCTCGTGAAGTGCCGGCAGGTGTAGTTGTCCAGGCCCTCGACGATCGGGAGCGGGTCCCTCTTGAACTTCTCGTTCCGCAGGTTGATCGGCCCGTTTGGGGTGAAGGCGAGCCCGTTGCGGGCGACGCGGGTCGGCAGCACGCAGTCGAACATGTCCACGCCGAGCGCCACCATGCGCAGGATCTGGGGCGGCGTGCCGAGGCCCATCGTGTACCGCGGCTTGTCCGCGGGAAGGAAGGGGGTTGTCGCGGCCACCTGCTTGAGCATCTCGGGCTCGGGTTCCCCCACGCTCACCCCCCCCACCGCGTAGCCCGAGAAATCGAGGGCCGTGAGGGCCTCGGCCGCCTCCCTCCTCAGGTCGTCAAATGTGGAGCCCTGGGCTATCGCGAAGACGTGGCGGCCGGACCCCAGGAATCCGCTCTCCTCGGCGATCGCCCTGCACTGGCGAGCCCACTGGAGGCTGCGCCTGCACGCCTGCGCGCAGGCGTCCCTGTCGACGGGCCACGGGGGGCACTCGTCGAGCACCATCGCGATGTCGGACCCGAGGTTGGCCTGGATGCCCATGACCTCCTTCGGCCCAAGGAAGAGCTTCGCCCCGTCGAGGTGCGACTGGAACGCGACGCCCTGGTCGGTGATCTCCCGAAGCTTCGAGAGGCTGAAGACCTGGAAGCCCCCGCTGTCGGTGAGGATCGGTCCGTCCCAACCCATGAAGCGGTGGAGGCCGCCGAGTTCGCGCACGAGCTCGCTGCCCGGCCTTAGGTTCAGATGGTAGGTGTTGCCGAGGATGATCTGGGCCCCGATCTCGCGCAGGTGCGCCGGCGTGACCGCCTTCACGGTGCCCTGCGTCCCGACCGGCATGAAGATGGGGGTCTCGACTGTCCCGTGCAGGGTCGTCAGCCGCCCGCGTCGGGCCTGTGTCGAGGGGTCCTTACCCAATAATTGAAAGTGACTTGCCATTTGCCAGGTCACCACCCTACCCGCACCCTTGACCCCCTTGTCAATCGTCGGTGAATTATAAGACCGTGCTCCTCGTCATCGATAACTTCGATTCCTTCACCTACAATCTGGTCCAATACTTCGGCCAGCTGGGTGTGGAGCAGAGGGTGTTCCGCAATAACGAGATCACGCCGAAGGAGGCCGTGGCGCTCAATCCGGACCGGGTCCTCCTTTCCCCCGGACCCTGCTCGCCGCGCGAGGCGGGCATCACCCTGGAGATCATCCGGGCGTTCGAGGGGCGCAAACCCATCTTCGGGGTGTGCCTCGGCCACCAGGCCGTGGGCCACTACTACGGCGGGAACGTGGTGCGGGCCGACAGGCTCATGCATGGCAAGACCTCGCCGATCTCCCACCGCGACACGGACCTGTTCAAAGGCATGCCGCAGGGCTTCCGGGCCACCCGCTACCATTCGCTCCTGGTCGAGCGCTCCACCTTCCCCAAGGAGCTCGAGGTGACGGCCGAGACGGCCGAGGGCGAGGTCATGGGCCTTCGCCACCGGACTCTCCCCATCTGGGGCGTCCAGTTCCACCCCGAGTCGATTGCGACCGAGGGCGGGATGAAGATCCTCAGGAATTTCCTAGAACTCAACTGACCCCACGCCATGCGCTGCCCCAAGTGCACTTCCATCGAGGACAAGGTGATCGACTCCCGCATCAGCAAGGAGGGAAACACGATACGCCGCAGGCGCGAGTGCCTCGAGTGCGGGCACCGCTTCACGACGACGGAGACCTTCGTCCTGGACGGCATGGTCGTCATCAAGCGCGACGGGCGCCGTGAGGAGTTTGACCGCGAGAAGCTCGTCCACGCCGTCCGCGCCGCCTGCCACAAGCGCCCGGTCGACATCGAGCAGATCACGATGCTGGTCGAGGACGTCATCGACGCGATCGAGGCCCGGTTCGAGAACGAGATCCCGTCCCAGGCGATCGGCGAGGGGGTCATGCAGCGCCTGCGCACCGTCGACCAGGTCGCCTACGTCCGCTACGCCAGCGTGTACAAGGAGTTTCGCGATGTGTCCGAATTCATGAGCGAGATCAGCTCCCTCGGTAAGAGCAAAAAATGACGACGGCCAGCGACGAGCTGAGTCGCCTGCACTACATCAACGCCCTCTTCGCCCACGTGACCGGCCAGGATCTCTTCCTGGCCAATCAGATCAAGGCGGCCATCGCGTTCACGCTCGCGGACCTCGAGGCGCAGACCCTCGCCGACCCGAGCCTGGCCGCGAAATACTCGGAGGCCTTTAACGCGGCGGCGGCGCAACTCCTTGGGAAGCTCCACTCCAAGCTGCCGCGCCACGGGTTCTTCCACTGGGATGCGTCGAGGACGCTCCAGTCGGGCACGCCCCTCTTTGCCCGCGCCGAGGTCATGGCTGGGCTGAAGCAGCTGGCGCCTTACCGGGCTTCGACCCTGCTCGTAACGAATCTGCGCCCCGCCGTGCTGCCGCCCTCAAAGAGGGAGACGGCCCGAAGGCGCCGCGAGTATGACGACCTCCTCGCGTTCCTGCGCGAGCTGACAGCGGCGCGCTCGACGCAGGGGTCGGACCTGACCCTCCTGTTCCTCTAAAAGGGGGCCGCCCCTGCCGGGGC
>CAYPXZ010000009.1:0-22982 GCA_964414785.1 uncultured Opitutaceae bacterium | reverse complement strand
CGGCGAACAAACTGGAACTCGGGGCGACGCGGCGCCAATCTCCCGGGATCGTGAGCAAGACCCTCTTCCAGAAAATCGTCGACCGGGAGATCCCCGCAAAGATCGAGCACGAGGACGACCGCTGCATCGTCATCCACGACATCGATCCCCAGGCGCCCGTCCACCTGCTGATCATACCGAAGAAGCCGATCCCGCGTTTGTCGGCGGCCACCGCGGGCGACGAGGCCCTCCTGGGGCACCTTCTCGTCGTGGCGGGGGAATTGGCCGCAAAGCTCAAGCTCGAGCGGGGATTCAGGATCGTCGTCAACAGCGGGCCCGACGCATGCGAGAGCGTCCCGCATGTCCACGTTCACCTTCTGGCCAAGCGCCAGATGGGCTGGCCCCCGGGCTAGCCCCTCGCGGGGGGGGCCGAACCGCCTGCGCTGCCCTCGAAGAGACCGTCTCCCCTTTTCGAGACAAGTCCCTTGGATTGGAGGAGCGAAAGCGCCGCCGCGGTGGCCTCGGCCGAGATCCCGCTCTTCGCCGCCAGGTCGGCCGGCGTCCAGGAGGCGCCCCCGCGTATGTGGTAGAGGATCCGGGCCTCCTCGGGCCCCAGGCCGGCAAGCGACTCCCCGGCCGCCGCCACCGGCGCCGGCCTCAGGCCCCCAAGGTACTGGATCTCCTGCAGGACATCCTCGACCCCCGTCAGGAGCGTTGCGCCGTCGCGGATGAGCTGGTTTGTCCCCGAGCTCGTCGGCAGGTCAATCCGGCCGGGCACGGCAAAGAGGAGCCTGCCCTGCTCCCCGGCGAACTTCGCCGTCGTCATCGCGCCGCCCCAGCGGTCGCTCTCCACCACGATGACCGCCTCGCATAGGCCGGACACCACCCGGCTGCGCATGGCGAACGTGTCCGCGTCCGCAGCCCGCCCGAACGGGAACTCGGAAAGGACCGCACCGGCCTGCGCAATCCGGCGGTAGAGGTCCAGGTTCTCTGGGGGATAGATGACGTCCATCCCGGTGCCCATGACCGCCGCCGTGCGGCCCCCGACGGAAAGGGCCCCCTCGTGCGCCGCGGTGTCGACCCCCCGCGCAAGGCCGCTGACGACGCAGAACCCGCGCTGCGCAAGCTCCGCGCCCAGGCGCTTCGCAACGCTCTGGCCATAGACCGTCGCCCGGCGGCTGCCGACGATCGCCACACAGGGGTTGTCAAACAGGTAGCTTCCCTTCCGGTACAACCCGATCGGCGGGTCGCTGATCTCGGAGAGGAGCGAGGGATACCCGGGCTCCCCGGGACCCATGAATTCCACGCCACTCCTCCTCATGCGGTCCTCCTCCTTGAGCGGGTCGAAATGGGCCCTCCAGTCGCGTATCGCGGCCGCCGCGCCCGGGCGCCCTCCGAGGACCGCCTCCAGCTTCCTGCGGTCCGCCGCAAGCACGGCGCGCGGGTCGCCGCCAAAGCCCTCAAGCAGGCGGTTGAGCCCGACGGGGCCGACCTCGGGCAGGGCATTCAGCGCAAGAAGCGCCTGCCTTTCACTCAGCTCGACGGACATGCCGCCGACTCTCGCAGGGCGGGGGCAAGGAAGTCGAGCAACTGCGTGATCCTCACGGCCGCCTGGCCCTGGTCGCGCGCCAGGAGGTCCGCCGCCATCCCGTGCCAGAGCGCCGCACGGCAGGCGGCCCTGAGGGGCTCCGAGGGCGTCTGGGCGAGGAGGCCGCCCGCAAGGCCCGCAAGAATGTCCCCGCTTCCACCGCGCGACAGCACGGGCCCCCCGTGCAGGCTCAAGTAGACCGCGCCGCCGCTGCAGACCCTCGTGACGGGTCCCTTTTCGATGACCGTGGCCGGCAGGGCGCTCGAGAGCGCCCTGAGGTCCATCCCGTGCGCGATGCGCTCGAATTCGCCGGCGTGGGGAGTCAGCACCCGGGGCGCCGTCCCCGCGCGCACGAGGTCGGGCTGAAGGGCGTCGGCGTCGATCAGAAGGGGAACCGATGCGGCCGTCACCAGGTCGGCGATGAGCGAATGGGTCTCGGGATTGCGGCCGAGGCCGGGACCGACCGCCAGCGCCGTGGCGCGCATCGTGCTCGTGAGGATCTTCTCGAGGCCCGCGATCGCCAGTTCGCCGCCCGCCGTCTCCGGCAGCCCCACCCACATCGCCTCCGGGGCCTTCGAGGCGAAGACGCCGGCGAGGCGCTCGGGCACGAGGACCGTGACCAGGCCGACGCCGCTCCTTAGCGCCGCGAGGGCGGCCATCAGGACCGCCCCGGGAAGGCCGGCCGAACCCCCGACGATGGCCAGGTGCCCCTGGCTTCGCTTGTCGGAGGATGCGGGCCTAAGTCCGGCCAGCGGTGAAAGGATCGAGGGCAGGATGACCCGCTCCCCGCCCTCGTCATCGTGGCCCGAGCCGGCGGGGTTTCGGAAGAAACCAAGGTCGAGGTAGCGAAGGCGCCCGGAATTGGGGCATCCGACGCTGGGGGCCTTGACCGCGCCCGTGGCGTAGGTGAAGTCCGCCCTGAAGGCGCCGGCTTCGCCAATCCCGCTCGGCAGGTCGACCGCGGCGCGAAACAGGATCGTGCACCGGTCGGCGGCAGCGACCGCCGCCGCGGCCTTTTGGGGAAACGGGGGCCTGAACTGGTACCCAAATATCCCGTCCAGGCACAGGTCATAGGACAGGGCGAGGTCCCCCACGCCCACGGCGACCGCCCGCCCCGGGAACTCCTCGGAGAGTTCCCGCCACGCGCGCGCGGCGAGTGCCCCCAGGGTCCTGGACCCAAACACAAGGAGGACGTCCGCCAATGCTCCCGGATGCCCTACGAGGATCTCCCGCGCCGCGATCAGCGCGTCCCCGGCATTGTGTCCCTTGCCGGCAAGGACAAGGACGCGGCCCGCTGCGGGAAACCCGCCTATCTCGCGAAAGTCGCCCAGGATTGCACGGGCGACGGCGCGGCCGGCCGTGCTCATTGCCGCCCATTCCATGCCCTCGTCCCCGGCGAAGAGCGCGGCCTCGAGGGAGCGGATCCCCTCAAGCGAGAGGACCGAATGGCTCGGGATCGCGGAATCGGGTAATGGGGCGGTCATTTGGATTTGGGCTCCTCGTACGCCGCCGGCGGGCTGACCGGCGCCTCCTGGCGAACGGAATCGGAGATGGCCTTCAGGTTCTCCTTGTCGACCTCGTGCAGCCACTCGTAGCGCTGGCGCTCCGTCTCGGTGAACTGCAGGGGGCTGTCGTTCACGACCCCGTGGGTGAGGACGGGCCTGGTGAGGCTCGGGATCGACCGGAAGAAGTAGTTCTCGCCGACCTTCATGACCTCGTAGCACTCCGAGAATGTCTTCGTCTCGGTGCTCCAGAGCGCGACTTCGGTCGTCCCACCGCTCCAGACCGCATACCTGTCCCACGCGGCGAATACGGCCTCGATCGTCGAGAGCCGCGGCGCCTCGGCGGGACCTGCGGGCTTCGCCGGGGCCTGGACCGCGGCGGGCCGGGCCTCCGGCTCCGGGGCGGTGCGCCGGGGCAGCGCCAGGACAAAGAGAACCCCAAGGGCAAAGCCGAGGGTTATCCACGAGGGGACCTTTGACGGCTTCTCAGCTGCCGGCCTCGGCGGTGTGTCTTCCTCGTCCATCGTGGGTTCCCCCGGGGGACTTAGGACCGGACCAGGGCGGCGACGGCCATGGCGACCGTGTCGGTGTGGGAGAGCGTGAGGATGACCCCGGTGGCGCCGGCCTCCTTGAGGAGCGATAGGCCCTTCTCGTCGAGCCTGACGAGCGGCTGGTTCCTGGGACCGTGGTACACCGAGACCGACCGCCAGCCGAGCTCCGCCCCGATGCCCGTCGTGAAGCACTTCGAGACGGCCTCCTTGGCCGCGAAGCGGGCCGCAAGGTGCTTGTGGGGCTGCGACATCCTGAAGCAGTACTCCCGCTCCTCGTCGGTGAACACGCGGGCGAGGAACCTGTCCCCCTGGCGCTCGAGGACGCCCCGTATCCTGGCGACCTCGATCACGTCGGCTCCGAGACCGACCAGGACGCCGCCGGCTGGCAGGTCCAGGCTCACGGGTTCATCCGCGCCTTCATCTCGCGAACGGCCTCCTCGATCCCCGTGAAGAGGGCCCGGCTGAGAATGCTGTGGCCTATGTTCAATTCGTTGAGGTGCGGGAGGGTCCTCACCTCGGCGATGTTGACGTAGTTGATGCCGTGCCCGGCGTTGACCTTCAGCCCAAGGTCGTGGGCGCGGACGGCCCCCAGCCTCAGGCGCTGGAACTCGGCCTGCCTGCGGGGAGTGCCGTAGGCGCTGGCGTAGGCCCCGGTGTGCAGCTCGACGACGGGTGCGCCGATCTTCGAGGCGAGCTCGATCTGCGCCTCGTCGGGGTCGATGAAGAGGCTGGCCTCGATGCCCGCGGCGGCCATCGCCGCCACGCAGGCCCTCACCTTTTCGCGGCCGGCGACGACATCGAGGCCCCCCTCGGTCGTCACCTCCGTGCGGTTCTCCGGCACGATGCACACGGCATGGGGCCGCAGCTCCCTGGCGAAGTCGATCATCTCCGGGGTGCACGCCATCTCCAGGTTGAGCCGGGTAGCCACCGAGTCCCTCAGGCGCCAGATGTCCCTGTCCTGGATATGCCTGCGGTCCTCCCTCAGGTGCGCCGTTATCCCGTCCGCGCCCGCCCGCTCGGACCTCTCGGCAAGCGCAACCGGGTCGGGCTCCACGGCGCCGCCCGCCGCTCCCATCGCGTCGCGGTAGCGGGCCTGCCGCAGGGTCGCGCAGTGGTCGATATTCACCCCGAGGAGAATCATGCCCCCATCGAAGCAAAGTTAGGCCCAGCGGCCAACCCCCAAAAGAGCCTAAATGACGACCCGCTTCCTGTACACGACCTGGGTCTTCGAGGGCAGGAACCCCAGCGAGGGGTAGAAGGAATGGCTCTCGACCCTCGCGGCGTTGCTCCGGACGACGACGGTTTCGGCAGAGATCTCGGAGGCCCACACCTCGGCCTGCCCAACCAAGCCCCGCCCGACGCTCATGCGCCGGAAGGCCTTCGAGACGATCAGCCCCACAATCTCGACGCGCAGCCCCGTCTCAAGGGACGTGGTGCTGTGCGCCTGGAGCCACCCGCACACCTCGCCCCTCTTCGTCTCCGCGACCACGACCCGCTGGTCGTCCCTGGAGAGAAGCCTGCGCAGGCGCTCGCGCACCAGCTTGATCGGAGCCGGGTAACCCAGCTCCTCCGAAAGGCGCGCCACGGAGCGCGCGTCGTCGACGCGGGCCACCCGCACCTTGAATTCCACCATCGGAGCCGGTTCGAGCTTTGAGGTGCGCATCGGGCTTCGGGGGGTCACGGGGCCGCCGCGCCTGGGCATGGGCGCCTAGCCCCGCTGCGCCATCGGGACATAGTCCCTCTTCACCGGCCCGATGTAGATCTGGCGCGGCCGGTAGATCCGGCCCTTGGGATTCGACGCCACCTCGCGCCAGTTCGCGATCCAGCCCGGGGTCCTGCCGATCGCGAAGATGACGGTGAACATGCTGTTCGGGATGCCGAGGGCGCGCATGATGATCCCGCTGTAGAAATCGACGTTCGGGTAGAGCTTGCGCGAGAGGAAATAGTCGTCCTTGAGCGCCGCATCCTCGAGCTTCTTGGCTATCGTGAGCAGCGGGTCCTCCTTTCCGAGCTTGTTGAGCACCTCCTCGCAGGCCTTGCCGATGATCTTCGCGCGCGGGTCGAAGTTCTTGTACACCGCGTGGCCGAATCCCATCAGGCGGTTGGACTTCGAGCCGTTCTTTGCGGCGGCGATGAAACGGGTGCCGTCATCGCCCTCGTCGAAGATCGACTGAAGCATCTGCACGACCGAGACGTTCGCCCCGCCATGGAGCGGCCCCGAGAGGGCGCAAATGCCCGCGGAAATGGAGGTGAAGAGGTTCGCGGAGCTCGACCCGACCGTCCGGACCGTCGACGTGGAGCAATTCTGCTCGTGATCGGTGTGCAGGAGGAAAAGCAGGTTGAGCGCCCTCGCGACCTCGGGCTCCGCGATGTACTCCTGGTACGGCTCGGAGAGCATCATGTGCAGGAAGTTGTCGCAGAACGGGAGGTCCTGCTTCGGAAAGATGTACGGCAGGCCCTTCTGGTAGCGGTAGATCATCGCGCCGATCGTGCGCACCTTGGAGATGGCCATCGCCGCCGCCAGGTCGAAGCTCGCGAGGTCCTTCTCGAAGTTGTTGGCCGCCAGGCTCGGGTAATGGGCCGCGAGCGACGCCACGATTGAGGACAGCATCGCCATCGGCGGCGCGTCCTTCGGGAAGCCCTCGAAGATCCGCTGCATCTGGGTCTCGATGGCGGCATTCTGCCTGAGGAGCATCCCGAATGCCTTGCGCTTGGCCTTGTTTGGCAGCTCCCCGTAGATGACCAGGTAGGCCGTCTCGACAAAGTCGCTGTAGGTCGCAAGCTGCTCGATCGGGATCCCGCGGTGCCTGAGGATGCCGTTGTCGCCGTCGAGGAAGGTGATCGCGCTCTCGCAGGAGCCCGTGTTGCCGTACCCCTGGTCGTAGCAGATGAAGCCCGTATCCGCCCGGAGCTTTCGCGTGTCGATCGCCTTTTCGCCCTCGGTGCCCACGAGCACCGGCAAGGGGTATTCCTTATCATCCAACTTTAATGAGGCGGTGAGGGGCATGCCGAGGAAAGCGAAGCTAGAAACGGGCCGCTTGCAAAGAAAAGATCGGGGGGAACGGATGAAATCCCGCTCCTTATCAGCGGATTAGAGGAGCTGAAGCTGACGCAGCAAAATTGCGATAGATCGCGAGGCCCTTGGCCTGGCTCTTCTCCGGGTGGAACTGGGTCGCGAAAACCCGCCCGACGCCGATTGCAGCCACGAACGGGATGCCGTAGTCGCACTCCGCAAGGACGAGCTCTCGGTCCCGCGGCACGCAGTGGTAGCTGTGGACGAAATAGAACGACTCGCCCTCGTCGTCGAGGCCCTCCTGGAGCGGGCAGTCGCGCTGCGTGAACCGGATCGTGTTCCAGCCCATGTGGGGAACCTTGAACGGGGCCGGGAGATCGAAGCGCACGACGCGGCCCGGGAAGACCCCGAGGCCCTTCACCCCACCCTCCTCCGATTCTTCGAAGAGGGCCTGCATCCCGAGGCAGACGCCTAGGAATGGCCGGTCCAGCCGGATCCAGTCGCGGACGGTGGCGTCCATCCCCGACGAGCGCAGCGAGAAGACGCAGTCGCGCAGGGCACCCACGCCCGGCAGGACGAGGCCCTCGGCTCCGGACGCGTCCACCTCGGCAGGCGTCCGGACAACGACGGGGGCGGACCCCACGGCCTCGAGCGCCTTCGTGACGCTGCGCAGGTTGCAGATGCCCGTATCAATGACGGCGATCGGCGCACTCATCGCCTGCGGCCTAAAGGCTGCCCTTGGTCGAAGGAAGGAGATTGGCGGCCCTGGGCTCGATCTGGGTCGCGGCATCGAGCGCGCGCCCGAGCCCCTTGAAGATCGCCTCCGAGATGTGGTGGGGCTCCTCCCCGTATATCAGCTCGACATGGAGGTTCGCGCCGAGGGCGTTGCTGAACGCGCGGCAGAACTCCTTGACGAGGACCAGGTTGAAGTCGCGCACGAACGCCGACTTTGCATCGACGCGGTACTCGAGGTGCGGGCGGCCGCCCACGTCGACGACGACACGTGCAAGCGACTCGTCCATCGGGAGTATGAAGAACCCGTAACGCCGGATCCCGACCTTCTCGCCGAGCGCCTTCTTGAAGGCCTGACCCAGGACGAGCCCCACGTCCTCCACCGTGTGGTGATAGTCCACCTCGACGTCACCCTTGGCCTTGATGGAGAGGTCGAAAAGCCCGTGCTTGGCAAAGAGCGTGAGCATGTGGTCGAAGAACGCGACGCCGGTCGCGATCTTCGACACGCCGGTGCCGTCGACGGCGAGCGAGATCGAAATGTCGGTTTCAGCCGTCTTGCGGGAGACGGTCGCTACGCGTTTGGTGGTGCCTTTAGCCATGCGTCGAGGGTGTCATCGAGGACGAGCATCTCGTCATCGGTGCCGACGCTGATCCGCAGGAACGAGGCGGTCAAGGCGTCGCTCGGGAAGTGGCGCACCAACACCTTGCGCGAGAACAGGAAATCATAGGCCGACTTTGCGACCGCAAGGCCGGCTTTGCCGCTGGCGTCGCGCGGCTCTGTGCAGATGAAATTGGCCTCCGAGGGGAACGTAAACCAGCCCCTCATCTTGGCCCAACATCCTGCATAGTAGTCCCTTGTGGATTTAACCTTCCCGACGACACTCGCGTAGTACTCCCGGTCCCCCAGGGCCGCCAGCGCGGCGGCCTGCGAGAGCCGGCTCACGTTGTAGCTATCACGCACACGGTCCAGAAGGCCGATGACCCCGGGCTCGGCAAGGGCGTAGCCCACGCGTATCCCCGCCAGCGCGTACGCCTTGGAGAGCGTCCGCACGATGACGAGGTTCGGGTTGCCCGCGAGGAGGCCCGCGGCGTTCTCGCGGGCAAAGGGGGCATACGCCTCGTCGACCACGAGGATGCCCCCGAATGAGCCGAGGATCGAAGCGATCTCCGCGTTGGGGAAGCCGACGCCGGTCGGAGCGTTTGGCGATGTCAGGAAGAACACCTTCGCACCCGAGCCCGCGATCCGCTCGAGCGGCAGGCGCATCCCCCGGTCCAGCGGGATCGGCGTGACGGCTCCATCCTGGATGCCCACCAGGACCGGGTAGAGCGAGTAGCTCGGCAGCGTGAACGCGGCAGCCGCCCCGGGTCCGCAGAAGCAGCGGACGAGGAGGTTGAGGATGTCGTCCGAGCCGTTGCCGATGCACACGGACGCCGCGTCCACTCCGTGCATCTGCGCGACGGCCCCCCTAAGGGCCGAGCTCCGCGGGTCCGGGTAAAGCCTCAGGGCGGCGCCGTCGACGCCCATCTCCCGCAGGACCGCCTCGGCGACCCTAGGGCTTGGGGGGTACGGGCATTCGTTGGTGTTCAGCTTGACCCACCCCGGCCCGGACGGCTGGAGGCCCGGGGTGTAGGCGTGGAGCTTGGAGACGTGGGCGAGCGCGAGGCGCCCGGCGGGCGCGCGGGTCATCGGGAGGCGTCCCTCGCGGCGCGGATCGAGGCCGACCGACCGTGCGCGTCGAGCCTTTCCATCGCCGAGAGCGCGGCCACGGTAGGGCCGGCCCTGCGCACGCTCCTTGGCCCGTAGCGAAGGACGCTTGTCCGCCTGAGGAAGTCCTCCACGCGCAGCCCGCTCGAGAACCGGCCTGCGCCGCCCGTCGGCAGGACGTGGCTTGGCCCCGCGGCGAAGTCGCCGAGGACCGTCGGCGTGGAGCCGCCGATCATGATGGCTCCCGCCGTCGTCACCGAGGCCACCAGCTTGGGCACCGCCGCGTCGCTCACCATGAGCTCAAGGTGCTCGGGCGCCACGCGGTTGGCGACCTCGGCTGCCTCCTGAAGGTCGGACACCACGATGGACAGGAAACCGTGATCAAGGACCCTCCGGGTCTTCTCCGACCGCGCGAGCGTGGCAAGTTGCCTCCCGATCTCCACGCCCACGGCCTCGACGAACTTTGCGGACTTGGCGACCAGGTAGATTTTCTCCCTTCCCGAGCCGTGCTCAGCCTGGGCCAGGAGGTCCGCGGCGGCGTAGTCCGCCCTCGCGCTCCCGTCGGCGATCACCATGACCTCGCTCGGCCCGGGCAGCAGGTCCACTCCCACGGTCCCAAAGACCTGGCGCTTCGCCTCGCACACGTAGGCGTTACCAGGCCCGAAAACCTTGTCGACCGCGGGAATCGCCCGGGTGCCGTAGGCCATGGCCCCGACCGCGTGGACCCCACCCACCCTGTAGACCTCCTCCACGCCGACCAGCTCGAGCGCGGCCAGCAGGTCCGGGGCGACCTTACCCCCGGGGCCCGAGGGGGTGAAGGCGGCGATCTCGGGGCAGCCCGCGATCCTTGCCAGGGTCGCCGTCATGAGGACCGTCGAGACCAGGGGCACCTGGCCGCCCGGCACGTAGAGGCCGACGCGGCGAATGGGGTCGAATTTCTCGCCGACCCAGGCCCCGTGCCTGTTGCGGGCCGACCAGTCCTTCGGAAGGGTCTTGCGGTTGAAGTCAACGACTGCGGCGTGGACCGCAGAAAGCGCCTTTCGGCGGGCCCTGGGAAGACCCCGTGCGGCCGAGGCCAGCTCGCGGGCCGGCACGCGGAAGTCCCGGGGTTCCAGCCTCGCTCCATCAAACTTGAGGGCGTAGCGCGCCACCGCCGAGTCGCCCCGTTTTCGCACGTCGGAGAGGATCGCCGCGACCGAGGCCGATATCTCGGGCGACACCGCCGCGCCGCGGCAAAACTCGGCCAGCACGGAGTCGAACTTCCTCGACGCGAACGTTAGGGTGCGCACGGCCTTATTTCCCGGCCGCAGGGGCGGCGCCCTTCTTCGGCGGCGTGAGGTCGGGGACCGCGAACATCCCGGGCGTCGTCGGCTCATTGAGGACGATGCTGTCGAACGTCGCGGTCGAGACGATCTCCTTGCCCGAGGACGTCTTTGTCCGGCTGATGATCGTCTTCGGGAAGCGGACTCCGTCGACGCGGATCTCGCCGGTCTCCCGGAATGTCTCCTGGCCCATCACCGTGAGCACCAGGCGCCCCGTGTCCCTGTCGAAATAGCGCTCGTAGAGGATCCCCGGCCCGTGAGAGAAGTCCACGCGCTCGCAGACGACGTCGTCCACCGTCGCCGGGCCCTTGTCCTCTATCGATCCCCCCTCGGGCACCCGGTAGTAGGACAGGTTCTCCCAGGTGTTGGCCCGCAGGGTCTTGATGTCGTTCGCGGGCAGCCACCTCAGCCGGTACTTGGTGGGGTCGTTGTTGTCCCGGACCAGGTCCCACGCGTCGTAGCCGTCGAGGACCGTCGTCATGGTCACCTTCTCGCCGCGCGCCACCAGCCGCTGACTCATTGGCTTGACGAAGGTGAGATCCAATGAGGCGTGCACGGAGCTCTTTTCGCCTCGCGTGGGGTCAAGCCGGTCGAGGACGCCGACGTAGTGGATCGAGGCGATGGCGTCCAGGGTCGACTGGGGCCCCAGGTAGGCCCGGGCAAGGGCCACCACGGCCGGCTCAGCCCGCAGGGACGCGGGGGCCAGGAGCGCCGCGGCGCAAAGCAAGATGCTGGCAGACGCCTTTGACATCCTTCCAATGACACCCAAAACCCGCGCGAGGTCGAAGAAAATTCACTCCCACTCGATCGTGGCCGGAGGCTTGGAGCTCACGTCATAGACGACCCGCGAGACCCCGCGCACCTCGTTCGTGATCCTGCCCGATATCTTCTGGATGAGGTCGTAGGGAAGGCGTGCCCAGTCCGCCGTCATGGCGTCGATGCTCTCGACGACCCGGAGCCCGATTACATACGCGTAGTTTCGCTCGTCGCCCACGACGCCCACCGACTTGACTGGGAGGAAGACGCAGAACGACTGCCACACTTTCCAGTACCACCCGCTCGCCATCATCTCCTCCTGGAGGATCGAGTCTGCCTCCCTCAGTATCTCGAGCCTGTCCGGGGTGATGGAGCCGACCACCCGAACGCCGAGCCCGGGACCCGGGAAGGGCTGTCGCCAGACCACCTCGCGGGGCAGCCCCAGGGCGCTCCCGACGCGCCTGACCTCGTCCTTGAAGAGCTCCTTCAGGGGCTCGAGCAGCTTGAGCCTCATCCGGGCCGGCAGCCCGCCCACGTTGTGGTGGCTCTTGATCAGCGCGGCCGGGTTGTCCCCGATCGCCACGCTTTCTATGATGTCGGGATAGAGGGTGCCCTGGGCCAGGAAGTCGGCGTGGCCGATCTTCTTGAGGGACTTCTCGAACACACTGATGAAGGTCTTGCCGATGATCTTTCGCTTCCTCTCGGGCTCGTCCACGCCCTTGAGGAGCCGCAGGAACTGGGCCGAGGCGTCGACGACCCTCAGGTCGATCTTGAAGTTCCTCTTGTAGAGGCCCTCGACCGCCGCCCGCTCGTCCTTGCGCAGGAGGCCGTTGTCCACGAAGACACAGGTGAGCTGGCGCCCGATGGCCTTGTGTATCAGGGCGGCCGCCACCGAGGAGTCGACGCCGCCCGACAGTCCCAGGATGACGCGCGACTTGCCCACCGTCTCCCGGATCTCCTGGACGGCGTGCTCGATGAAGTCCTTCGTCGTCCAGTCCTGCTTGGCGCGGCAGACGCCGGCGAGGAAGTTGTTCAGGATGTCGATGCCCCGCTCGGTGTGGAAGACCTCGGGGTGGAACTGGATCCCGTAGAAGCCGCGGCGCAGGTCCTCGATCACCGCATATGGGGAGTTCTCGGTCCGTCCGATCGCCGCGAACCCGGGGGGCAGCTTCATCAGCTTGTCGCCGTGCGAATTCCAGACGCGCAGCTTCTTGGGGAGCCCCGAGAAGAGCCTGCCGCGCTTGCGGACCTCAAGGGTGCCGTGGCCGTACTCGCGCCGCTCCCCGCGGGCCACCTTTCCTCCCAGCATGTGCCCCATCAGCTGGATGCCGTAGCAGATCCCGAGCACCGGGACCCCGAGGCCGAAGATTCCCTTGTCGGGAATGGGCGCGCTCGACGAGAAGACGGAGCTGGGGCCCCCGGAGAGCACGATGCCGATCACGCCGTCCGCCCGCAGCGTCTGCGCCGGAGTCGAGAAGTGGTAGATCTTGGAGTAGACCTGGCACTCGCGGATCCTCCGGGCGATGACCTGCGTGTACTGCGACCCGAAATCGAGGACGGCTATGGTTTGCGGCATGTTCGGATAATGGGAAGGGAGAGAAGAATCCTGCTCGCCCCCCGACCGCAAGTTAGAACCTCAGCCTGGCGTTCTCGTGCCCGCACCTCGGGCAGATGCACAGCTCGGTCCCCTCGGGGGCCGTGTAGAGCCTGTCGCAGCGGATGCAGTGGAAGGTCGTGCGCCTGCGCTCCCGGTCGAAGCGCATGTGGTCCCGCCTGTCGTAGAAGAGCCACAGCCCCAGGAAAAGGGCCGCTACGAGCAGGCAGTATGCGACGGCGGCTGCGGGGAACTCGAACATCCTGGGCACAGACAAACAAAAAACGCGCCGAAGGTAAACTTCGGCGCGTTTGAATGTTTTTGGGCCCTGCGGGCGTACTCAGGACTTCGTCTCGCCCTCGGCGGCTGCCGGCTTCTCCGGGGCGGGTGCCTCGGCTGCCGCGGGCGCCGCTGCCTTGGGCTTGCGGCCCTTTGAGGCCTTCTTGCCCTTCGACTTCTTGTAGCCAGTGTCGTCGGCCTTCACGAACTCGATCAGGGCCATCTCGGCCGCGTCGCCCAGGCGCTGGGGCCCGAGCTTGTAGATCCTCGTGTAGCCGCCCGCGCGGTTCGCGAACTCCTTGTATTTCTCGTTGAAGAGCGCGGTGACCGCGGTCTCGTCGCGCAGGTCGCGAAGGACCAGCCGGCGCAGGTGCACCGCGTCCTTCTTCTCGGTCTTCGCGGCGGCATGCTTCGCCTTGGTGATCATCTTCTCGATGAACGGGCGCAGCACGCGGGCCTTGGTCAGGGTCGTCTGGATCCGGCCGTGCGTGATGAGCGCGGCGGCCAGGTTGGACAACATGGACTCGCGGTGCTCACGGGTGACGCCCAGCGAGGCGTGGTGTTTTTGATGGCGCATGGATCAGGCTTCCTTCTTCGCGTCCAGCAGACGCTCGTCGAACTTCATGCCAAGGGAAAGGCCGAGTGCCTCGAGCTTCTCCTTGATTTCGTTCAGCGACTTCTTGCCGAAGTTGCGGTACTTGAGCATCTCCTGCTCGGTCTTCATGGCGAGTTCGCCGACCGTGGTGATGTTCGCGTTGTTGAGGCAGTTGGCGGCGCGGACCGACAGTTCGATCTCGTTCACCGACATGTTGAGCAGCTTGCGGAGCTTGTTCTGCTCCTCGCTGACCTCGCTCTGCTGGCTCTCGAACTCGTAGGACTCCTCGCTGACGCGGTCGAACACGTCGAGGTGGTGGTTGAGGATCGAGGCGGCCTGCTTGAGGGCGTCGTCCGGGGTGATCCGGCCGTCGGTCCAGATCTCGAGGATGAGCTTGTCGTAGTCCGTGATCTGCCCGACGCGGGTGTTCTCCACGGCGTACTTCACGAGCGTCACGGGCGAGAAGAGGGAGTCGATCGGAATGACGCCGATCGGCTGCTCCTCTTTCTTGTTCTGCTCGCCGGGGCAGTAGCCGCGGCCGGTCTTGATCTCGATCTCGGCCTCGAATGAGCGCTTGCTGTCGAGCGTGCAGATGACCTGGCCGGGATTGACGATCTGGATGTTGGCGTCGGCCTGGATGTCGCCCGCCGTCACCGCTCCGGCCTTGTTCACCTTGATCCCGAGCGAGATGGTCTCGCGCTTGTGGGAGACGATGAGGACCTTCTTCAGGTTGAGCACGATCTCCGTGACGTCCTCGACGACGCCGTCGATGCTCTGGAACTCGTGGTTCACGCCGTCGATCTTGATCGACGAGATTGCTGCCCCCTCGATGGAGCTAAGGAGAACACGGCGAAGCGAGTTGCCCACGGTGTGGCCGTAGCCCGCTTCAAAGGGCTCGGCGATGAACTTGGCATAGGTCGGCGTTGCACCGTCCTCGACCTTTGTGAGTTTTGAGGGGAGTTCGAATTTTCCGAGGCGTTTTGGCATGGTGTGAACTCTTAGTTTGAGTTGGGAGTGTGAATTGTTGAATCCAGCTTAGAAGCGCGAGTAGAACTCGACGATCAGCTGCTCGTTGATGTTCTGGTCCATCTCGTCGCGCTTGGGCAGACGGACGACGCCGGCCTTGAACTGCTCGGCGTTGAGCGAGAGCCAGCCCGGCACGGTGCGGATGCGGTTCTCCTCGAGGTTGCGGGTCGCCATCTGGCGGGACGCGGGCGCGTTGCGCACGTCAATCTCGTCGCCGGCGCGCACGTTGTAGCTGGCGATGTCGACCTTGTGCCCGTTCACCCGGATGTGCCCGTGGTTGACGAACTGGCGGGCGGCCGCGCGACTCTTGGCGAAGCCAAGCAGGTAGATCACGCTGTCGAGGCGCGTCTCGAGGAGCTGGAGGAAGCGCTCGCCCGTGACGCCGCGCTCGCGCTTGGCGATCTCGAACATGCGGCGGAACTGCCGCTCGAGCAGGCCGTAGGTGTAGCGCAGCTTCTGCTTCTCGTTGAGTCCGACCGAGTATTCGGAGGACTTGCGGCGAGATTTGGGGCCGTGCTGGCCTGGCGGATAGTTGCGGCGCTCGAGCGCCTTGCCGGAGCCGATCAGGAGGACGCCGAAGCGGCGGCTGATGCGGGTAGAGGGACCTGTGTAACGAGCCATTGTCTTAAGGTGAAGAGGGTTGAGCCAAAGGGTTGGTCTTAGACGCGGCGGCGCTTGCGCGGCCTGCAGCCGTTGTGCGGGATGGGGGTGACGTCGACGATCGACGTGATCTCGAGGCCGATCGCCTGGAGGGCCCGGATGGCGCTGTCGCGGCCGAGTCCCGGTCCGGAGACGCGGATGACGACGTCCTTCAGGCCGTGGGACATGGCGTTGCGGGCCGCGTCCTGGGCGACAATCTGGGCGGCGTAGGCCGTGGACTTGCGCGAGCCGCGGAAGTTACACTTGCCGGCGCTCGACCAGGCGATCACCTGGCCCTTGGGGTCGGTGATGGAGACGATCGTGTTGTTGAAGGACGCGAGGACGTTGGCAAAGCCGGACGTGACGTTCTTCGAGCCCTTGGCCTTGCGGACCTTGACTGCGCCAAGCTCCTCCTTGAGGAGGTCCTCGGCCGTCGGCTGCTTCGCAACGCCTCCCACCATCTCGGTGGGCTTGGCATCGGCCGCGGGGGCCGCAGGGGCCGCGGCGGGAGCCGCGGCAGGGACTGCGCCTTCCGGCGCGTCGGTGGGCTTGGCGGCCTTGGGGGCCTTCGGCGCCTTTTCCTTCTTGGGAGCTGTCTTTTCGTCGGCCATGGATTTGAAGTGTTATTCTTTGGCTTTTGTGACGCCGATGGTCTTGCGCGGTCCCTTGCGGGTGCGGGCGTTCGTGCTGGTGCGTTGACCACGGACGGGCAGGCCCTTGCGGTGGCGCACGCCCCTGTAGCAGTTGATTGCCTGGAGGCGCTTGAGGTTGCCCGCGATGTCGCGGCGAAGGTCGCCCTCGACCACCCACTTGTGCTCGGTGATGACGTGGAGGATCTTGTTGAGCTGCTCCTCGGACAAGTCCTGAGCCCGCATGTCGGGCTTCAGTCCGGCCTCCTTAACGACCTGGTCGGCGCGCGCCGGGCCCACGCCGTAAATGTAACGGAGCGAGTATGCTACTTTCTTCTTCGCTGGGATTTCTACACCAAGGAGACGAGGCATTGTGGTTGGGTTATGGAGAGTTGTGGTTGATAAAGGCTGCTGAAATTGGGTGCGCTCAGGCCACCTTGGCCGGAACGATTCCGGGAATCGTCAGGATTTCCGGACCTTTCTCTGACGTGAGCACGGTGTGTTCGAAGTGGGCGGACGGCGAGTTGTCGGCCGAGACGACGGTCCATCCGTCCGGCAAGGTCCGGGTGGCGTAGCCCCCGAGGTTCACCATCGGCTCGATCGCGAAGGTCATCCCGGGCTTGATCCGCTCCCCCGCACCGCGCTTGCCGAAATTCGGGATCTCAGGCGGCTCGTGCATCGAGACGCCGACCCCGTGGCCGACCATGTCCCGCACGACGCTGAAGCCGTGGGCCTCGACGTACGTCTGGATCGCGTGCGAGATGTCGCCGACACGATTGCCGACGAGCGCCTCGCGGATCCCGATGTCGAGGGCCTCCCGGGTCACCCGAAGGAGGTTCTGGACCTTCGGCGGCACCGGCAGGACGGGCACCGTGAACGCATTGTCCCCGATGTAGCCGTTGTATTCGATCACGATATCAAGCGATACGATGTCGCTCTCGCGCAAAACGCGCCTGAATGAAGGGATTCCGTGGACAACCTCCTCGTTTACCGAGATGCAGGTGTGCGCCGGGTATCGACGCGAACCGTGCTGGTATCCGTAACAGGCGCTTCGCGCTCCCAGGCGCGCGATTTCCGCGCGACCCGCCTCTTCCAAGTCCATTGTAGTGATTCCAGGCCTGACGAGGGGCTTGAGCGAATCAAGCACCGTCGCGGCAATGGCGCACGCCTCGCGCATCCTTACGATCCCTTCCTTGTCCTTAACCGGGATCATGGGGCGGCGCTGGCCCCCTCTGAAAGGAGGCCGAGTGTGCGGTAATGCTCAACGACTGGCCCGGGTGCGCCGGAACCGGCGAACACCGCGTCGATTTCCTCGTCGCGGGAATCGAGCCATTCATCGAACACTTTAGCTTGGAGCAGCGTAGCCGGGAAGTCCGTGAGGACAAATCCCGCATCAGGTTTGCGCGCGAAGTACCAGCGGCGCATGTGCGCCAGGATGGAGGCTTCTTTCCCCTCGGCAACGCCGGGGGGCCGCGAAATCCCCCGTCGCATAAGGCCGGCGGGAGAGACGTGCTCTAACTGCAAAGAACGGACCCGGTTCATCATTTCTTCCGTGCGAAAATCAGTCGAACCGAGCAGAAGGAGTTTCGTTTGGGCGGGAGCGCCTAAAGGGGAAAAGGGGTCAAAGATTGTGCCCATCTGGACCCGTGTAAAGAGCAATCCCGTGTCATCGTCCAAACCAGCGGCGTGACGCCCAGATCGCCAGGCCAAAGACGAAAATCGAGCCCACGGCGAGGCAGAGTTTGCCAACCGCCTTGAGATCAAGGGCATCCCCAATGGCCCCGGCCTGCGCGTTGGCGCTGCGGGCCCGGATCCGACCCTTCTTCAGGAACCCATCATAGTGGCGCTGAAGGAGAAACGTCTCTATCTGGCGCATGGTGTCGAGGATGACGCCGACGGTGATGAGCATGCCCGTGCCGCCAAAGAAGTAGGCGATCCGGGACGGGACATTGAGCTCGAAGAGCAGGATGTCCGGCATCACGGCGATCAGGGTCAGGAAGACGGCGCCGGCAAGCGTGAGCCGGGTCATGATGAAGTCCAGGAACTGGGCCGTCGGCTCGCCCGGGCGGACGCCGGGTATGTAGCCACCGTACTTCTTCAGGTCGTCGGCGATCTGGATCGGCTTGAACATGACCGATACCCAGAAATAGCTGAAGAAGAGGATGAGCAGGGCGTTGCCGGTGTAGTATGTCCAATGGCCGCGTAGGAGGTTCTGCGAGAACTCGCTCAGGAAGCGCAGGTTGAAGGCGGCGCCGATCTGGGACATGATCTGCTGGGGGAAGAGCAGGATCGCCTGGGCGAAGATGACGGGCATGACGCCCGAGTAGTTGACCTTCAGCGGCAGGAATGAGCTCTGCCCGCCCATGACCTTGTTGCCGACCACGCGCTTCGCGTACTGGACCGGGATCTTCCTCTGGCCCTGGACCACCATGATGATCCCCATTGTGACCAGGAAGAAGAGCAGCACCATGAACACCCCGAGGAGCATCCCGTGGCCCGAATTCGTGCCGATCGGCCCGAAGAAGAACTGGTAGGTCTGGGCGGCAGCGCCCGGGAGGGTCGCAAGGATGCCGACCGTGATCAGGAGCGAGACGCCGTTGCCGATGCCGCGCTGGGTAATCTGCTCGCCAAGCCACATCATCAGCATCGTCCCGGCGGTCAGGTAGATGACCGACGTGATGAGGAATCCGACCTGGCCGACGATGACGATGTTTCCGTACATCGCGACGTCGTAGCCCGGGAAGAGCTTCGCCGGGTTCTCAAGGGCGAGGATCGTCAGGGTTCCCTGGACGAGGCAGATGAGGACCGTCGCATAGCGGGTGTACTGGGTGATCTTCTGGCGGCCGACGTCGCCCTCCTGCTGGAGGCGGCTAAGGGCGGGCACGACCGCCGTCATCAGCTGGAAGATGATCGAGGCGCTGATGTAGGGCATGATGCCCAGGGAGCAGACCGCGCCCTTAAGGAGCGCGCCGCCCGTGAACATGTTGTACAGGCCGATCATCGCACCGCTCGTCCCGCCCGACTGCTGCTTGAAGAAATCCTGCAGCGGATGGGGATCGATGCCGGGAAGCGGGATTGCGCAACCCACCCGCGCCACAAAGAGCAGCGCCAGGGTGTAGAATATCCGCGAGCGAAGCTCGGGGATTTTTAACGAGTTCGTGAAAGCGGAGAACATGCGAGGAGGGGGTTAGCCGACAATCGCCTTGCCCCCAGCCTTCTCGATCTTCGCCTTCGCCGACTCTGAGAATTTTGCGGCCGTGATGCTGATGGCGCGCGTGATCTCGCCGTCGCCCAGCACCTTGACCGTCTTCTCGCCCGAACGGATGATGCCCGCCTTCGCGAGCGCGACCGCGTCGACCTCGGTCACCGAGGCGTCAAGTCCCGCCAGGTCGCGCAGGTTCACCACGGCGATCTCGGTGCGAAACTCGTAGTTGTTGAATCCCCGGTGGGGAAGCTTGCGGTAGAGGGGCATCTGGCCGCCCTCGAACCCGGGGCGGATGCTCGAGCCGGAGCGGGCCGTCTGGCCCTTGCCGCCTCGCCCGCTGGTCTTGCCGTGGCCGCCGCCTTCGCCGCAGCCAACGCGCTTCTTCCGGTGGATGGCACCGGCGACGTTCTTGAGTTCGTGGAGTTTCATGTTTTTTTCCTCGGAAGCGCCCCACCCCGCCCGTTTTGGAGGGGTGGAACTCGGATAATGTGAAAGGGGGACTGCTTAGGACTGGCGGATCTTTGCGAAGTCCTCGGCCAGGCGCAGCTGGAGCAGGGCCTTGACCGTGGCATTCACGACGGCGATGTGGTTCTTGGAGCCCATCGACTTCGTGAGGACGTTCTTCACGCCCGCGGCCTCAAGGACGGCGCGCACGCCGCCGCCTGCGATCAGGCCTGTGCCGGGGGAAGCGGGCTTCAGAAGCACGCGTCCGCCGTCGAATTCGCCGGTGACGTCATGGGGGATCGTGTCTCCCTTGAGCTTCACGTGGAAGAGCTTCTTCTTCGCGTGCTCGGTGCTCTTCTTGATCGCGTCGGGAACCTCGTTCGCCTTGCCGTAGCCGACGCCGATGTTGCCCTTCTGGTCGCCGACGACCGTCAGCGCAGCGAAGCTGAAGCGACGGCCGCCCTTCACGACCTTGGCGCAGCGGTTGATGAAGACGACCTTCTCCACCATGGCCGGGCCGTCGCCCGTGTTCTGGGGCTGGTCGCGGCGGTTGTCGCGGCGCGGGCCGCGCATTCCGCCGCCGCCGTGGCCGTCGCGGCGCTGCGGGCGGTTCTGGTAGGGAGCCTGTGCGGGTGCCTGTGCGGGTGCCTGTGCAGGAGCTGCAGCGGGTGTTGCCACTGCTGCTGCCGGTTCTGAAATGGGTGCGTTTTCGTTGCTCATGGGCTTTGGATCAGAATACAAGGCCGGCCTCGCGGGCGGCGTCCGCGAAGACCTTGACCTTGCCGTGGTAACGGGCGCCGCTGCGGTCGAATACGACCGTGGTGAGGCCCGCCGCCTTCGCCTTTTCGGCGAATGCCGCGCCGAGCACCTTCGCGCCGGCTATGTTGGCCTTGAGCTTCTGCTTGCGCAGTTCGGCATCGAGGCTTGAGAGGAATACGATGGTCGTGCCGGCGTCGTCGTTGATCGCCTGGGCGTAGATGTTCTTCGCGCTGAACTTGATGCTCAGGCGCGGGCGGATCGCCGTCCCGGTGACCTTCTTGCGGATCCGCCAGCGGCGCTTTTGGAGAAGCTTGGCTTTGTGAATGGTGTTCATGGGTGTTAGGCGACGGTTTTGCCTTCCTTGCGGCGGACGCGCTCGCCGACGATGCGCACTCCCTTGCCCTTGTAGGGCTCGGGGGGATAGTAGCTGCGGATCTCCGCGGTGACGGCCCCGACAAGCTGCTTGTCGCAGCCCTCGACCTTCACCTTGGTGCCCTCGACGACCGTGATCTTGATGCCGTCCGGGATGTCCATGATGATCGGGTGAGAGTAGCCCAGCGCGAGGTCGAGCTGCTTGCCCTTGAGGTTCGCCTTGAAGCCGACGCCCTGGATCTCGAGGTCCTTAGAAAAGCCCAGGGTGACACCCTTGACCATGCTCGCGATGATCGAGCGGGTCGTGCCGTACATCGCGTTCGCGAAGCGGGTCTCCCCGATCGGCGCGACGATGACCTTCTTGTCGGTGATCTTGATGGTGACGACGGGCGCGAAGGTCTTGTGGACCTTGCCCTTGGGGCCCTCGACGTGGACGGTGGTGTCCTTGATGTCGACCTTGACCTTGTCGGGAATGGGAACGGGTTGTTTGCCGATGCGGCTCATGATGGGTGGTGCGTTACCAAACGTTGCAGATGAGCTCCCCGCCGGCCTTGTTGCGGCGGCAGTCGGCATCCTTCATCAGGCCCTTGGAGGTCGAGATGATGCTGATCCCGAGCCCGTTGAGGACGCGCGGAATGTCGGTGTAGCTGAAATAGAGTCGGCGGCCGGGGGTGGACGCGCGGTTGAGGCCGCTGATGGCGGGCGTGCCGTCCACGTACTTCATCGTGACGATGAGGACCTTGTGGCCCGCCTCGTCGACCCCGTCGTTGTAGCCGGAGATGTAGCCCTCGGCCTTGAGGATGGCGGCGATGCCAGCCTTCAGGTTGGAATGCGGGACGCGGCAGACCTCAAGGCGGGCCTTGCTGGCGTTGCGCAGTCGCGTGAGAAAATCACTGATCGGATCGGTCATGTTGGATGTTTTTCGATTTGGAGGGCAGCGCGGGTCATATCCGACCCCCGTGTGCCGGGCTGTTTACCAGGATGATTTGATGACGCCGGGGATTTTGCCGGCGAGGGCGAGTTCGCGGAACTGGATGCGGGATACGCCGTACTTGCGCTTGTAGCCGCGCGGACGGCCGCTCATCGAGCAGCGGTTGCGGATGCGGATGCGGGCGGAATTCTTCGGAAGCTTCTGCAGCTTCGTCTGTGCGGCGAAGAACTGCTCGTCGGTGGTCGCCGGATTGGCGAGGGTCGCCTTCAGCTCGGCGCGAACCTTGGCGTACTTCTCGACGAGCCGCTTGCGCTTCTCGTTCTTCTGGATTGCGGAGGTCTTCGGCATGGCTTGGGGATCAGGCGGCGGAGGCCGTCTTGGTGGTTTCGGTGCGGCGGAAGGGCATTCCCATCAGGCGGAGCAGGTCGCGCCCCTCCTCGTCGGTCTCGGCCGTTGTGACGATCGTGATGTCGAGGCCCATGCTCTTCTTGACGTTTTCCACGGTGATTTCCGGGAAGATCGTGAAGTCGGTGATGCCAAGGTTGTAGTTGCCCTGGCCGTCGAGCTTCGGCGAGACGCCGCGGAAGTCGCGGATCGTCGGGAGGGCGACCGCGAGGAGGCGGTACATGAACTCCCACATCGAGTCGCCACGGAGCGTGACGTGGCAGCCCACGATCTGGTTCTCCTTGAGCTTGAAGTTCGAGATGGCCTTGCGGGTCCTGCTGAGGATGGGCTTCTGCCCGGCGATCAGGCCCAGGTCGCGCTGTACGTCGGCGATCTGGTTCTTGTCGGCCTCGGCATCGATGCCCGAGTTGAGGCTTATCTTAACAAGCTTCGGGACCTGGTGCTTGTTCGTGTAGCCGCGGAGCTTCATCAGCTCCGGGTAAACGACGTCGTTGTAGTGCTTCTTGAGTGTGGGCGCCGTGCTCATGTTATACCGCCTTCTTGCGCTTGCTCGTGTCGTAGACCGACTTGAGCATCAGGTTGGAGATGTGAACGGAACCCTCGCGCTCGACGATCGCGCCCTGGGGGTGTTCCTGGGACTTCTTCGTGTGGCGCTTGACCAGGGCGACGCCCTCGATGCGGGCGCGATCCTTGGCGGGAAGGACCTCGAGGATCTTTCCTTCCTTGCCCTTGTGGGAGCCGGAGATGACGACGACTGCGTCGCCTCGTTTTACGTGGTATCGTTGCATGGTCAGAGAACCTCCGGCGCGAGCGAAATGATCTTCATGAAATTCTTGGCCCGGAGCTCGCGTGCGACCGGCCCGAAGATGCGCGTGCCCCTCGGATTGCCGTCGGGCCCAAGGATGACGATGGCGTTGCTGTCAAAGCGCAGGTAGCTGCCGTCGGAGCGGCGGACC
>CAYPXZ010000008.1:0-113567 GCA_964414785.1 uncultured Opitutaceae bacterium | reverse complement strand
GGTCGAACATGAAGACCGTGTAGAAGGGCCCGAAGCAGTTGGCGGCGAAGCTCCACACGGCGCCAAAGAGGACGAAGACGAGGAAGGAGCGGGCGCCGAGGAGGACGTCCACGTGGTCGCCGAAGGTCCTCCCGTCGGGGGGCGACGGCCGGTGGGGCCTCGTGGGGCTTCTCCACTGCCAGCGAAGCGAGAAGACACGCAGGAAGGCCGAGCCGAAGATGACGGCCTGGAAGGCACCGACCGCGTAGCCCCAGTGGTAGAGGATCCAGCCCGACGCCATGAGGAAGAGGACCGTCGAGAGCTGCAGGAACCGGTTGCGCCGCCCGAAGAACTTCCCGCGGATCCGCGCGGGGACCCACTCCTCGATCCATGTGCTCCACGAAATGCCGGCGACGGCCCCGAAGCAGCTCGAGACGAGGAACCAGCCGACGATCCAGAGTGCCGCCCGCCCTGGGGATCCCCGCGGGATATAGGGGAGGATGAATCCGAGCGCGATCCAGCTCAGGAGGTGCAGCACCTCCGCCGAGATCGTCACGACCTTCGGGGGCTTCCAGCGAAGGAGGAAGGGCGAGACGAAGATCTGCAGGAAGTTGCCGACGAAGGGCAGGCTCCCCATGACGCCGATCGCGGTCGTCGAGAGCGGGAACGCCTTCGTGACAAGCGCCGTGATGGCCATGCTCGCCGGGAGCGCCATCGTGATGAGCGGCATGGCGACGATGCCCTCCCTCGCGCAGTTCCTGAGGCAGAGCCGCAGGTCCTCCTTCCGGCGGACCGCGAGGGCGCGGCCCGGCGGGACCGGGGGAAGGGGTGATGCGGGGACCATGGGCGGAAGGCAATTAAAGCACGGGTCGCCGCACGGGCTCCATGCCCAAAATGGCCCCCGCCCCGGGGGCTACTTGACGACGCCGACCAGGGTCACCTTGAGGATCACGCACCCGTGCGCGGGCACGGATGCCTTGAAGCCGTCGGAGGCCGGGAGGTCCTCGTGCCGCCAGAGGTCGCGGACGCCAATCGCCCGGACGGGGATCCCGGCCTCGGCCCAGGAGAACGCGGCCGCCTGCGCCTGGTGGCTGCGGTTGAAGACGCCGACGGCGACCGTCCCGTCATGGAGCGGCTTCGTCCAGACCTCTACGCCGTCCTTCGCGTACGCGCGGGTCGCCTCGTGACCGAGGCTGTCCTGGTCGATCGCGATGACCTCCCCGTTCGTGAGGATTTCGCGGGTGTCGTCGGACATGAGGCGCAGGTCGTTGCCGGCCATGAGCGGGGCCGCGAGCATGCACCAGAGGCTGAAGTGGGTCCGGTACTCGGCCGGGCTCATCCCGCCGTTGCCGACCTCGAGCATGTCGGGGTCGTTCCAGTGGCCGGGTCCCGCATAGGGGGCCAGCTTGCCCTGACTGAACCCGATGTTGTCCATCGATTTCCAGTTGTCAGAGATGTCGTCCGACGTCCGCCAGAGGTTGCCGCTGACGGCGGGGGCCCAGGTCCAGACGTCCCCCATCCCGTACTCGCACAGGCTGTAGACGATCGGCCTTCCGCAGTGCTCCAGGGCGTCGCCCATCCGCTGGTAGATGGCGCGCAGCTCCTCCTTGCCGTAGATGCGCCCGGCGCTGCACCAGTCGTACTTCAGGTAGTCGATCCCCCATGCGGCGTAGGTCTTCGCGTCCTGCTCCTCGTGGCCGAAGCTGCCCTCGTAGCCGCCGCAGGTGACCGGTCCCGGGGAGGAGTAGATGCCGAGCTTAAGCCCCTTCGCGTGCACGTAGTCCGCGAGCGCCTTCATGTCCGGGAACTTCCTGTTCGGGACGACGTTGCCCTGGGCATCGCGGCCGGCCTCCCAGGTATCGTCGATGTTGATGAAGGTGTACCCCGCGGCCGCCATTCCGGAACTCACCATCGCGTCCGCCGCGGCGCGCACCGTCGCGTCGTCGACCTGCTCCGCAAAGTGGTTCCAGCTGTTCCAGCCCATGGGGGGCGTCCTCGCGAGGCCGTTGTCGGGGAGTGTCCGGACGACCGGCGGCGGGATCGCCGCCGGGGCCCTCATCTCGGCCTCGGTGACCGGCACCGCCGTGCCCTCCTGGGTGTTGTCGGCGCCGTAGTTGATGACGACATGCAGGTTCGCGCCCTCGGGCCTCACCCGGAAGTTCCAGCCCCAGTCCATCGTGAAGACCAGGTCCGCGCCGTCCATATGCGCCCCGTGGATCGGGATGCTGCCGGAGCCGTTGGGATAGATGCCGCCCTCGGTCAAGCCGCCCTTCTGGTGGAGGACCATGTAGGTGTGGAGCGTGACGCCCCACTCCTTGGGCTGGTCGAGCCTCCAGGCGCCGTTCAGGTCGGCGGACCGTGCGGCGGGGAGCGAGAGGGCCAGGACGGCCGCGACGAGGGAGAGGCCTAGGGCCCTCCCGGGATTTCCGACGGGGAACGGGTTCATCATCTGGTGGGGTTCGTGTATATAAGCCTTTGGGCCGATCTATTCGCCCATATTACAATTCTAACTACATGGGCCGCCCAGTGGCGGACGGGTGAGCCGATCTATATACTTGGGGTAACCCCAACCGTCAATGCGCCATGGACTCATCATCGGGTTCGCAACCACCGTTACCTTGGAGATCCTCGTGGCCTGGGGAGGCAACAGGACCCACTACATCCCGAAGCCGAAGCCCGTGGACGACACCCCGAAGGTCGAGATCGTGATGCCGAAATACGACCCCGACCCGCCCGAGGTCGTCGAGGGGGCGGCCCAGCCGACCCCGATCGACATCGCCCCGCCGATGCAGACGGACGTCCCCCAGGTCGTGACCCCGGAGTCGTTCGTCCAGCAGATCGAGCCGCCCCCGCCCGACCTGAGCTCGATCACGAGCAACGTCGTCAAGATACCCGAGACCCGCACCTTCTTCGGCAATGTCCAGGTGATCGACATCTCCCAGCTGGACCAGATCCCGGTCGCGAAATACAGGGCCCGCCCCCTCTACCCGACCGAGATGTCCCGGGCCGGGCTCAGCGGCCACGTGCAGGTCGACTTCATCGTCGACACGGAGGGCAACGTGCGCAACGCCCGCGCGGTCGCCTCCTCTCAGCGGGAGTTCGAGGAGAGCGCCGTCGCGGCCGTCGCCAAATGGAAGTTCCTTCCCGGGAGGAAGAACGGCCACGTCGTGTACACGCACATGCAGGTCCCGATCCTTTTCAACATCACGAGCGAGACCTGACCCGGGGGCGGAACTAGAACTTCAGGTGGCTAAGGTCCACCATCGCGACGCCCTCGACGGGCTCCCCGGCGCTAAGCGCGGGCTTGAAGCGGATCGTGCGGACGACGGAATCAAGGTACGCGTCGACAATCCGGTCCTTGCACGCGAGGTCGGAGTAGGCCTCGGATGCCGTTCCTTCCCCGGAGACCTTGACGAAGAACGGCTGCGAGTACTTCCCGGCCGTCACCTGGGCGGCGAGGCCGTCCGGCAGGTTGCCCATGACCGGCACCGCCGTCAGCGTCTGCCCCTTGTGGGCCTCGATGTACCGGGCCCTGACATAGTCGAACGCCTGGTCGCTCGTCAGCACCTGGCGCTTGGGCGAGACATTGGTCGCGACCTCGCGACCCTGGTCGTAGAGGTGAACCTCGAAACCCTCGAGCGTGTAGCCCAGGGGGAAGCCGTCCTGCTCGAACTCGACCTTCGTCACCTTGGAGCTGACCGGGTCGATCGCCTTCGCGTAGACCAGGTTCTTGTAGCTGCCCTCGGGGGCGCCCCTCTCGTGGAACCGGGTCATCGTCACCAGGTACGGGACGTTGAGCGGGGTGTCCGAGGAGATCTCAAAGGAGACGTTCAGGGCGTCGAAGTCGCCGGTGGTGTCCCTCGTGTCGATCGGGAAGAGGTCCGAGCCGGCGCTGGCCGCCGCGGCGTTCAAGGTCTGCTGGGAGCTTGCAAGCGACTGCTGGTCCCCGTTCGTCGCGGGCGAGGTGCCCCCGGTCGCCGAGGTCCTGTTGACGCCCATCTGGGAGGCCTGGATCTGGACGTTCTGGGCCGCGGTCGCCTGGCTGACGGACGCCGCGTAGCCCGCGTTCGTCTGGGCCGTCTGGGACATGCCCTTGGTCAGCCTGACGGCGGGGTCGTTCATGAACGTGTAGCCCCGCTCCGCCTTCATGTTGGAAAGGGTCGCCGAGACCTCGGTCAGCTTCTGGAGCGGCGTCACCTTCATGGCGATGGGGCCCAGGTTCGCGGACACCAGGACCTCCTTGCCGTCGACGACGATGACCCAGGACCTGCCGTTCACGTCCCTGACGGGATAGACGTCCGTCCCCTGCCCGACCGAGATGTTGTCGCCCTGGAAGAGGGTGTACATCTTGCCCCCGGCGGGCGCATCAGCGGCCAACGCCACCGCCCCGCAGAGAAATAGCGCGGGACACAGGAGTCTCGCAGCGGTTGGGAACGAGCGTTTACGAGGCAGTGGGTTCGGATGCATGAGATTGACCTATTCTAGATAGACGAGTCCGGCGGGGCAAGGTTCCGGTCCATGAGGCGATCCACCGCCGCGGGACCAAGGGTTTCCCCTGCTACAGGGCTTAACACCGATAACCGTAAAATCCCTTCATTGTTACGCGCACCGCCATCGCCGAGTCCCAAGGAGGCCGCGCGGGGCAGGCGACTCCCGTAATCCTCTTGCATTGATGGAGCTGCAATCACGGGGGCCCAGTTCGTCAGCGCACCGTGAGCTCCACCGCATGCTCCCGCTGGTCGTCCCGCAGGGAAAGCGTGCTGCCTGCCACCTCCATCCCGTCGACCGTGAGGACGCCCGGCCCGGCCGAGTCCGCGGCGAGCCGCGTGATCGTGATGTGGTAGACCGTCTGGCGGTAGCGGTAGTGGATCTTGAAGCTCGGCCACGCCTTGGGCATGCGGGGGGCGAGTCGCAGGCGGTCGCCCTCCAGGTTTGCGCCGAGGAGCGTCTCGACCAGCAGCCGGTACATCCACCCGGCCGACCCCGTGTACCAGGTCCAGCCTCCCCTGCCCTGGTGCGGCGCGACCGCATAGACGTCCGCGGCGACGACATAGGGCTCGACCTTGTACACGGCGATCTGCCTCGCGGTGGCGCCGTGGTTCACGGGGTTGAGCATCCCGAAGAGCTCCCACGCGCGCTCGCCCTCACCCATGAGCGCGAAGGCCATGGCGGCCCAGATCGCCCCATGGGTGTATTGGCCGCCGTTCTCGCGCACGCCGGGGACGTAGCCCTTTATATATCCGGGGTTGAGCGGGGTCTTGTCGAAGGGCGGGTTGAAAAGCTGCACCAGGCCCAGGTCGCGCCGGACAAGGATCGAGTCGACGGACTCCATGGCCTGCCGCGAGCGGGACGGATCGCCCGCGCCGCTCAGCACCGACCAGCTCTGGGGAAGCGAGTCGATCTTGCACTCGAGGCAGGCCTTCGAGCCGAGGGGCTCGCCGTTGTCGAAGTAGGCCCGCCGGTACCACTCGCCGTCCCAGGCCCCCCGCTCGATGTTCTGCTGGAGCTTCTGGGCCTCGGCAAGACAGCGGTCGGCGAACACGGGGTCGCCGTGCGCGCGGGCGAGCCCCGAGAACCTCGCGAGCACGTCGTACAGGAAGAAGGCCAGCCAGACGCTCTCGCCGGTGCCGAGGTTCCCTACCCGGTTCATGCCGTCGTTCCAGTCGCCGCAGCCCATGAGCGGCAGCCCGTGGGCGCCGAAGCGCAGCCCCCGCTCGATCGCCCGCACGCCGTGCTCGTAGAGCGTGGCCGTCTCCTCCGATCGGTTGGGGAGGTCGAAGTAGGTCTCCTCATCGGGCTTGACCGCCCGGCCCTCCACGAAGCGGATCCTCTCGTCGAGGACACCCGTGTCGCCCACGCAGTCGACGTAGCGGCAAGTGGCGTAGGGAAGCCAGAGGTAGTCGTCTGAGGAGTGTGTCCGCACCCCCCTGCCCGCGGGCGGATGCCACCAGTGGAGGACGTCGCCCTCGCGGAACTGCTCGGCGGCCGCGCGCAGCAGGTGGGCGCGCGTCAGGGCCGGCTCGGCGTGGACGAGGGCCATGACGTCCTGCAGCTGGTCGCGGAACCCGAAGGCCCCGCTGGACTGGTAGAACCCGGTCCGGCCCCAGATCCGGCACCCCAGGGTCTGGTAGAGGAGCCACCCGTTCGCCATCACGTTCACGGCCGGGTCCGGGGTATCCACGTTGACGGCGCCCAGCGTCCGGTTCCAGTACGCCCAGACGCCCTCGAGCGCCGCGCGGCCTGCGTCCGGGGCGCGGAAGCGCTGGACGAGGCCCTGCACGTCAGCCGGGCTGCGGCCGACCCCGAGGCGGAAGCTCACCTCCCGCTCCTGCGAGTCGGGCAGGTCCACCGCGACCTGCACCGCGCCGCAGGGGTCGAGGCCCGCGCCGACCTTCCCGGAAAGCCGCGCGCGCCTGAGCGCGGCGGGCCTCTTGAGGCTCCCGTTGCGCCCGAGGAATTCCCTGCGGTCGCCCGTCACGGTGCGCCCTTCGCTCGAGTCGATGAAGGCGACGCGCTCGGAGAACTCCGAATTGTAGCAGTTCCTCGCGAAAAGCGCCCCGGTTCTCAGGTCCACCTCGGTGCGCACGTGCAGGAGGCTCCTCTGCCGCAGGTCGCACAGGACCCACTCCCAGTAGCCCGTGGCCGTCACGCGCCGCGGGCGCCCGGAGGTGTTACGCAGCTTCAGCACCATGAACTTCACCGGCGCGTCCATCGCCACGTAGACCCAGAGCTCGGAGGAAATGCCGTTCTCCGTGTGCTCGAAGACCGTGTAGCCAAAGCCGTGGCGGATGACGTAGGGGGTCGCCCCGCGCGCCGGCAGGGGCGTCGGGGACCAGAACTGACCGGTCTGCTCGTCGCGCAGGTAGAGGGCCTCGCCCGTCGTGTCGCGCACGGGATCGTCGCTCCAGGGGGTCAGCCGGAACTCGTGGGCGTTCTCAGACCAGGTGTAGGCGCTGCCGCTCTCGGAGACGACAGTGCCGAAGAAGGGGTTCGCGATCACGTTGACCCAGGGGGCCGGGGTCGTTTGCCCCGGCTCGAGCGTGATGACGTACTCGTGCCCGTCCTTCGTGAACCCGCCGAGGCCATTGCCGAAGATGAGCTCGCGCGGCGTCGCCGCCGGCGCCGCGTCGCGGCGGGGGGAGCGGGTGGGCACGAAGGGCGCGACCGGGGCCTCGAGCACCCTGCTCTCCTCGAGCTGGTCGGCAAGGCTCCCGTTCTCGTCGTCCAGCAGGACGCGTGCGGCCGCCTGCAGGAGCACCAGGTCCTCGTGGGGGACCTGCTCCAGGCGCCGGACGAAGATGCCGCCGGGCTTGTCGAGCATCGGCGCCCCGCTGCCCGAGGTGACCAGGTTCGTGATCTGGTCGAACAGGGACTGGCGGTACACCGAGACGTCGACGCTCAGGATGACCAGCTCGACCGTGAGCCCCTTGATGCGCCAGTAGGCGTGCGCCTGCACGAGCTGGCGGACGATCTCGATCTTCTCGACGCCGCTGATGCGCAGAAGGACGATCGGCGCGTCGCCCGAGATCCCGTAGCTCCAGAGGCCGCTCTGGCCGCGCAGGTTGGCGGCGAGGACCACGGGGCTCGCCCGCCTTGAGGGGTCGGCGTAGATGAGGGCGCTGGCGAGCCTGCCGTACACCTGGGCCTCCGCCTCGGTCGTCCCCAGCTGGCGCAGGGTCACCCGGCTGTGCGTCCACGCCAGGTCGAACGCCCGCTCGGTCATGCGGCCCCCCTGGTATTTCTCCATCTGGGCGAGCGAGACCTCGCGGCTTTCCGCCATGCCGATCACGAGGTCGACGACCGCGCTCCCGTGGGGGGGAACCAGGACCGTGCGCCGAAGCGACACGATGGGGTCCAGGACAAAGCCGACGGTGTTCGACAGCGGCGCCCGGGCGCCCATCGCCTCCGGGTTGCCAAGCGTCCCGCCGCGCCCGACGAACCTGAGGCGGTCGGTCTCGCAGGACACCGTGCCCCCGCCGCCGGAGGACACCACCATCTGGTGGAGCAGCCACGGCGGCTTCTCCTCGGGGTACCGGGCCCGGCGCGTGCAGAGGATGGCCGAGGATTCCCTGACGAATTCCGTCTGCACGAAGAGGTTGCTGAAGGCGGGATGCGCCTCGTCCGAGCCGGGGGTTGCCAGGACGACCTCGGCGTAGCTCGTCAGCTCGATGCTCCGCTCGACGGGCGAGCGGTTGGTGATCGTGACGCGGCGCAGCTCGACGTCGTCCTCCGGCGACACGCAGATCTCCGTATGGGTCTCGAGGTCGGCGTGGCGCTGCCGGAACTCGGCGCGCGCCAGCGTGAAGACGGCCTCGTAGTCCTTCGCCCTGCGGTGGGTCGGCTGGAACGCCGCCGACCAGAAGTCGCCCGAGGCGAGGTCGCGCAGGTACACGAAGGTCCCCCAGCAATCGCAGGTCGGATCCTCCCGCCACCGCGTCACCGCGAGGTCGCGCCAGCGGCTGAAGCCCCCGCCGGCGCTGCTGACGACGACGTGGTACCGGCCGTTGGACAGGAGCTGGACCTCGGGCGCCGGGGCGGCCGGGTTCGTCAGGATGCGGGTCACGCTTTCGGCGTCGCTGGAGAGCGACTGCGTCGTCTCGAAGGCCAGGTCCTCCTCCAGCATGCTCACGGCGGCCTTCGGGAGGCGCTCCTGCAGCAGGAGGTCCGTCGCCTTGAGGATCGGGCAGGCCATGAAGCGCCGCTGCATGGGGGAATTGCGCAGGAGATTCACCAGGCCGATGAGGCTCATCCCCTGGTGGTGGGCCATGAACGACCTTATGGTGGTGCTCGCCTCGCCCGGGGGGAGCCGCGACGGCGTGTAGTCCACCGCCTCGTAGAAGCCGTAGGCGCCCATGCGCCCCTCCGCCGCCAGCCGCTGCAGGTTCTCGCAGGCCTCGACCGGGGCGATCAGGAGGGCAATCGCCGTCGCGTAGGGGGCGATCACCATGTCCTCGCCGAGCCCCCGCTTCAACCCGAGCCCCGGCACGCCGAAGGCCCGGTACTGGTAGTTCAGGTCGGCGTCCGTGTGGTTGTAGCCCGATTCGGAGATGCCCCAGGGCACGCCCCGCAGGTTCCCGTAGGTGATCTGCTGGCGGACCGCCGCCCTGCAGGTGTGGTCGAGGAGCGTGTTCTCGTAGGTCGGCATCACCAGGAGCGGCATGAGGTACTCGAACATCGAGCCGCTCCAGGAGACGAGGACCGGCTCGCCGCTGGATGCGACAAGCAGGCGCCCGAGCGAGAACCAGTGGTCCTGGGGAATCTGCCCCAGGGCGATCGCCACGTAGCTGCACAGACGCGCCTCCGAGGCCAGGAGATCGAAGAACCCCGGGTCGCACCGGCGCTCGGTGACGTTGAACCCGGTCGAGAACAGGTCCCTTGCCGGGCTGTAGAGATAGTCGAAGTCCATGGCCGCCATCTCGTCGGCCTGCTTCGCGAGCGCCTCCAGCTCCTGCATGCGCTCGCGGGCCCTGCCGGCGGCCTCGCGCAGCGATCCCAGAAGCTCGGAATCGGTCATTCCGGAGGGGTCGCGGGAGCCGGCCGTCACCTCGAGCGCCGCAAGCTCCCTAAGGGTGGGCGCCCGGTCGAGCGCGGCCAGCCTCGCCTCAAGCGCCTGGTCGTGCGCCGAGGGCACCCTCGCGGATCCCGCCGGGCGCGGGGTAAGGGACAGCCAGGGCGCGATGAAGCGCAGGTCCCGCAGGTGCTCCTCGCAGCCGGCCTTGAGCGCCCGGGCCCAGGTCGCCGGCTCCGTCCCCTCGCCCGCCACCGCGTCGGCGATCTCGGCGGAGAGGGCCGCGGCCCTCTCCAGCGTGGCAAAGGCCGCCCGCATTCCGGAGGGTGCCACGCGAAGCTCCGCGTCCAGCCTCGCAAGGGCGTCGTTCCTGCGGGCCATGCCGGAGAGGACCCCCAGCGTGTCCTGAAGTCCCGCGAAGACCTGCGGGGACAGGACCGCCTCGTCGGCCATCTCCCTCATCCCCGAGCCGAGCGTCAGCAGGTGCCCCGCGAGGTTGCCGCTGTCCACGCTCGACAGATAGAGGGGGGCGAGCGGCCTGAGCGTGCGGGTGTCATACCAGTTGTAGAAATGCCCGTGGTGGCGCTCGAGCCGCCCCATGGTCGCGAAGGCGTCCCGCGTGCGCCGGATCGCCCCGCCGCAGGAAAGGTACCCCATGTCCCTCGCCGCGAGGTTGGACAGGAGCGCCAGCCCCATGTTCGTGGGGGACGTGCGCGAGGCGATCCTCGGGTCCGGGATCTCCTGGATGTTGTCGGGCGGCAGCCAGTTCTCGTCCGCATTCACGAAGGTCTCGAAGAAATGCCAGGTCCTGCGGGTCGTGCGCCTGAGGAAGACGAGGTGGTCCTCCGTAAGCTTCGGGATCCTGGCGGCGATCGGCAGGCTAAGCCACCACGCGAGCCCCGGCGCGGCGAGCCAGAGACCGAGGATCGGCAGCGCATCCCTCCACAGCGGCGGCTGCAGCCGGAAGAGGAGGAACCCGCCCGCAAGCGCCAATGCGGGCGCCACCCACATCATTGCGACAAAGCCGCCGAGGCCCGCCGGCGGCGCCCCCTCCGCCTCGTTGGAGGTCCGCCACTCAAGGAGCCGCCGGTGGGTCACCAGCAGGCGGAAAAGCGTCCTGACGACCGCGTCCATGCTGACGTAGGCGTCATGGGGAAGGAACGCCAGGCAGACGGCGGCCTGGCACAGCTGCTTCAGGCAGGCCCCGCACACGCTGCTCACGTGCATGACCAGCGGAAGGTCGGCCGGCTTTCGAAACAGGTCGACCAGCGCCGAAAGGAGCCCGGGAAGCACCGCGATTCCGAGGACGATCAGGACCCCGAGGATCCCGAAGCCCGGGAAGAACAGCCAGCCGCCGAGCATCATGAGCAGGAGGGCCGGCGCGACCAGGCTGCGCCTCAGGTTGTCGAGGATCTTCCACTGCGAGAGCGCGGAGAGCGGGTTGGCGATGCGGTTGCCTCCCGGACCGGGGACCCGCGGAAGGAGCCATTGGGCGATCTGCCAGTCGCCGCGGATCCACCGGTGGCGCCGGTCCATGTCGACGTTGTAGCGGGAGGGGTAATCCTCGTAGAGCTCAAGGTCGCTCACGAGCGCGGAGCGGGCGTGGCACGCCTCAAGCAGGTCGTGGCTGAGGATCGTGTTCTCGGGGAAGCGCCCGCTCATGGCCCGCTCGAAGGCGTCCACGTCGTAGATCCCCTTGCCGATGAACGAGCCCTCGTGAAACACGTCCTGGTACACGTCGGACACCTCGCGCGTGTAGGGATCGATCCCCGCGCTGCCCGCGAAGAGCCGGACGTAAAGGGACCTGCGGGCACTGGGCAGGCTGACGCCGATGCGCGGCTGGAGGATCCCGTACCCCTGCGCGACGATGCCGCTCTTCTCGTCAAAGACGGGGCGGTTCAGCGGGTGCGCCATCGTCCCGGCGAGCTGCCAGGCGACGTTGCGCGGAAGGTGCGTGTCGGTGTCGAGCGTGATGACGTACTTGATGGACGTGAACAGGCCCGCGTCGCCCACGACCTCCGAGAACCGGCCGCCGCCGGCCCCGCGCAGGAGCGCGTTGAAGTCGGCGAGCTTCCCCCTCTTGCGCTCGAACCCCATCCACCGGCCCTCGCCGGCATTCCAGCGCCGCGGCCTGTGGAGCAGGTAGAACAGGTCCCGCGATGCGGAGAGGTACTTCAGGTTCAGCATCTCGACCCCCGCCCGCGCCCGCTCCAGGAGCGGGCCGTCGCCCGGCATCACCTCCGCCGCGGCGTCGCGGAAATCGGTCAGGAGCGCGAAGTGGAGGTTCTTGTCCCGGTTCGAGAGATGGTGGATCTCCAGGGTCTCGATCAGCCGGTCGACGCCCTCGATGCTCGCAAGGATCGTCGGGACGACCACCATGGTGCGGCAGCCCGGGGTGATCCCCGACGTGAAGTCCATCCGGGGCAGGAGGCGCGGCTTGACGGCCAGCATGGACAGCCAGTTCACCAGGGCGATGGCCAGCTGGCTGAAGCAGAGCGCGGAGACCGCGGCCAGGAGCGCGAGCCTCCACGCCGGAACCCCCGGCGCCATCCCGTGCCGGACCGCCCAGAGGGCCGCAAGCAGGGTCAGGGCCCCGATGGCACCCGCGTAGAACGCGAGCGGCAGGCGGTGGATCGTCCTTTCCATGACCGTGCGCAGGGGCCACCGGACGCCGACGCAATCGCCCAGGGCGGAGCGGCCCTCGTCGACCAGGAAGAATCCCACGTGGGCCTCGCGGACCCCGGCTCCCGAGGCCAGGGCGCGCTCCGCGGCGAGGCGGACGGCGTGGCGCGCGACCTCCGGCTCCGCGAGCTTGCCGTGCCTGGCGAAGAACTCGACCGCGTGGCGGTACCGGTCGCGGGTCGCGAAGTCCATCGCACGGTAGACCCCCGCCGGGTCGGAGCTGAGCGTCCTCTCGACGACGCTCAGCCCCTCGACAAAGTCCTTCCAGTCCGTCGCGCCGAGCAGGCGCAGGCTGGCGATGCAGTGGCTCACCGAGACCTGGTCGGCGGCCTGCCCCTGGCTCTCCATCTGGACGAGCTGCTCGACGGAGAGCCCCTCCTCCGCGAGCCGCTGCTCGAGCCAGCTGCGCGCAAGGTGCAGGACCGGGCTGCGCCGGGAGAGGCGCTGGCAGAATTCCGCGACAAAGGAGCTGGTGAGCGGGAGGTCGGACGTCGCCATGTCCGCGACGACGATGACCAGCTGCGACGGGCTCTCCTCGGCCACCTGCTGGAGGCGGTCGACCCACTGGTCGGCCAGGTCCCGGTCCATGCGCGCGAGCGCGAGGCGCGAGGTGACGCGCTGGAGGTCCTCGATCAGCCCCAGCCGGAGCATGATCGGGATCGCCCACAGCTCGCCCAGCCGAAGGCTGTCCTCGGTCTGGTAGGCGGCGACAAAGGCGCTCAGGGGAGCCAGGTCGATCTGCGCGTCCACGTGCGAGATCAGCTCAAGCACGATGTCGTAGACCCGCGGGAACCCCGCGGAGGGGCCGTTCTGGAGCCGGGGCAGCTCGCGGCTGTAGCCGCGCGGCAGGTGTCGCCGTGCCATCTGGATCTGCTCCTCGATCAGGTAGAAGTTGTCCAGGAGCCATTCCGCGGCGGGGGTCACCTTCCGCCTGGGGTCCACCGCAAGGGTGGCCCGGTTGAACGCCCGGAGCCCCTTCTCATTCCTGTCCAGCCGGGCGAGCAGCCGGTTCGTGCCCGGCTCGACGACGTACCGGTGCCCCGAGGCGAGCGCCTTGGCGTGGCGCGCGAGCTGCTCGATGCTGAAGAGCTCCGCCCGCAGAGGCGGGTCGCCCGCGGGTTTGCGCGGGTTCGTCTGCCTTGCGATCCAGGCCTGCCAGTGTGACGGGGCTTTCTGCATTTATGGTGTGGAAGACTCCGGCGGGGGATCCGGCCGCCGGCATCGTCCATATTCCGCCGGGCGCGGTTCCCCCGACCCTAGCCGCGTCCCGCGCCCGATGGGCGCCGCGAGCGCGGGCTGCGGGGCGGTTCTCGGGGAAGGAGGGGTCTCAATCGGTTGCGATTGTGGACCTTGGACACCGAAAAACACATGGGGTGTTATTCCCCCTTGAATGTCCCTTGGCCGCGGGAACCATCGGTCCCCGGGGTCCGGATCCGGCCCCGCACTTCCCATCCCGGGCGCCCGAAAGAGCGCCGCTAGGACTTCGTCGGGTGTCCCTGAAGTTGCGCGATCAGCTTCTGGGCGTTCTCCAGCTTCTCCTGCAGGTCCGAGGCGAACGCCTTGGACTCGGCCAATTGCGCCTTGAGCTGGGAATTGTCGTCCTTGGCCTTGCCGAGCTCGGCCCGCGCGACGGCCGTCTGGGCCTGCGCAAGCTCGACCTCGCCCTGGTGCTTGATCGACTCGACCTTGGCCTGCTCCATCTGCGTCTGGAAATCGGTCGCAATCGCCCGCGCCTTTTCAAGGTCGGACTGGAGATCGACGTCGCCCGCCTTCACCTTCTCCATCGCGGCCTGCAGCAGGACGGACTCGGCCTTGGTGTCGTCCATCCGCCTCTGGAGGCGCACGCTTCCTGCCTTCTCCGTGGCAATCTGCGTCTGGAGGACGAGCACGGCGGCCTGGCTCTGGTCCAGGCGGTTCTGGTTCTGGATGATGGTCTTGTCCCGGTCGCCAATCACGGTCCAGGACATGACGGCAACGATCAGGAAGACGATGCTCAGGGACGCGAGGACGATGGCCAGTATGGGATGCTTCGCCGGGCCCTGATCCGGGAAGCGGTCGTTATCGTTGGCGGGCCCCCGGGCGGTCTTCGCCGGGCCACTGGCCGCGGGAGGGTTGTTTTCTGGGCTCTGTTGGGGTGCGTCGGGCATGGCAAGCAAAGCTACTCCTGCCCCCAATCCTCCGGTATGGGGTGTAACCCGAAGTGGGGCCGGCGCTCGGCCCGGGAACAGCCTACAGCGCCGTCGTTGCCTGGTTGACGCCCGCCGGGAACAGCTCCTCGAGCTCGGCCATAACCTCGTCGCTCTTTGGGTCCAAGCGCGACAGGGGATCGGTGACAGCTGTCGTCTCCGCCCTGCCCCGCGCCAGGCGCGGGACGTTGAAAAGCTGCCTCTCGGCCTCGAGCCAGATCGCCTCGTCGTCGCCATGGGGGCACCCCTTCTGCCTCCAGAGGACTTCCGCCTCCGCGGCGATCTCCGCATGGGTCGGGACCCGCCGCGGGGCGGCCAGGTATTGGGATGACGGTACCGTGTTCTTCTTCTTCATGATGGTGGGTCGGTTTCGAATTTGGGTCCGGCGCGGGCCGCGCCCGCCTCCGACCCTGGAAATGAAATGGGCCCCGATGCCATCACCGGAGCCCAGTTAATTGTTCTAGGAGCCGTGCTGTCCGGGACGTCTAGTCCCGGGCCGCCGAAGGCTCGAGATTAGTTCCAGTATCCCTCGGTGAACCTGTAGGCGTTACCCTCCTGCTGCCAGCGGGGGGCGACCCAAGCGGAGCTTGAGCTCGGGGGCAGCTCCCAGTGTCCGGCCATCCACTCGTAACGGTCGTTGCGCCAGGTCCAGTAGCCGCCAAGCCAGACGTGCTGCGGGGACGGCTGGGCGAGGACGACCTCCTGCTGCAGGGCCGGCGGGGCCTCGGTGACGATCATGGTGCTCGTGGCGGGGACCCCGTTCGTCGTGGTCACGTAGGCCGGACTCGAGGCATAACCTGGGTTGGCCACCACCACCGTCGGGTTCGCGACGGCGACCGGCGTCGATGTGACCGTCGTCGTTGTCATCGCCCGTCCCGGCGACTGAGGCGGGGGAGCGGAGACCACGTGCGACTCCGGCTCGGAGGAACAACCTGACATAAAGAGACCGAGCACGCCGCAGCATGCGATGACCGGGGCTAGCCGAAGCGCCGCGCGGGCGGACGACGGCGACACAATATTAAGAATATGATTTCTCATGCATCCACAGTAACCGGCCGGAGACTTTCCAGCTATGGGGTGTACAACCCAAACCTGGGAGGCCGCCGGTTTCGCTCGCGCTATATATACTCCGCGGACCCGACTTCGAGGGCTCATCCCGGGCTCCCGGCACCGCTGCGCGCGCCACCTTTTCGCGGACGGCGTGTCCATGCTCCTGCATCCCCACAAATAGGCGGTCGGGTTACACCCCATTCTCGGTTTTCCGAATTCGGATTAGTCTGCGAATCGGCCGGGCCCGTAACCGGATCATTCAGAAAACAACCCAAAGCCACATCGGAAGCACCCTCCAAAATGCACACCAGATACTATTCCCGGCTGGCGACCATCCTCGCCCTCGCGGCGACGATCGGGATCGCATCCGCGTCCCCCGCCGCCTTCCCGGCGCTCAATGACCCGAGCTCCAAAGAGACCCACCCCGGCAAGTTTGTCTGGGCCGAATTGTTCACCTCAGACGCCGCCGCGGCGACAAAGTTCTATGCGGGCGTGTTCTCGTGGACCGTCACGACACTCGACGTGCGCGACGTCCCCTACACCGTCTTCAGCAACGCCGGCCGCCCGGTTGCGGGACTTCGGCAGCGCGCCAGGCCCGGGACGGCGCACGCCGCCCGCTGGGTGAGCTACATCGCGGTCGCCAACGTCGATGCGACGCTCGCGCTGGTCACGAAGGCCGGCGGGCAGCAGCGCGCGCCCGCCCGCGCGTTTCCGAACCTGGGGACGCTCGCCGTCGCCACGGACATCGATGGATCCCCCTTCGGCCTGCTCCAGTCGAGCTCCGGCGACTCAACCGACGACGAGCCCGCACCAGGTGACTGGAACTGGTTCCACCTCTTCGTGAAGAACCCCGCGGCTTCTGCGGAATTCTACCGGCAGGCCTTCGCCTACGACGTCGCCCCGGACTCACGGCCCGGCAAGGGCGCCGAGATGATCCTCTACAGCGGCTCGATGAACCGCGCCGGAGTCTCTGTCCTGCCAGCCCGCGACGATGCCAAGCCGGGTTGGCTCGGCGTCATTCGCGTCGCGAACCTCGATGACACGCTTGCCAAGGTCCCCGCACTCGGGGGCGAGGTCATGGTCGAGCCGCACGATGCCGCATTCGGAAGCCGCTTTGCTGTCATCGCCGATCCCACCGGCGGCACCGTCGGTCTAGTTGAATACGTTAACAACGCCAATCCGGCCACCCGCCCATGAAATCCATCTATAAAATCCTTCTCTTCACCGTCGTCGCCTCGGGGCTCCATTTCGGGCTCACCGGTTGCGTCGCCGATGTCGGGGTCAGCGGTGGCTACTATGGTCCCGACCACGGGACCGTATGGCTAAACGACGGACCCTGGTTTGACGGCGGCGGGCGCTGGGGCGGCGGCGACCGCGACGGCGGGCACCGCGGCGGCGGCGGGATCGACGTTCATCCTCCCGGCCACCGGCGCTGACCCGGACGAATCCTTTGCCGTTGCCGTCTTGCCGTTGCGCCCGACTGGGTCCGCTTGGAGCGGGCTCACCTCACAGGGCGCACGGCATTGGCAGCGGCTCCTTTTGGCGGCGCGCTCACCTTGGGTTCGGCCACGTCCAGCCCCGGATCTCCGGCAGGTCCTCGCCGTTCTTGTCGATGTAGAGCTTGTGCTCGATCAGCTTGTCCTCAAGCCGGCGCCTTAGGCCAAGCCCCTTGGCGCCGGTCTGCGGCAGGCGGTCGATGGCGTCCATCACGAGGTGGAATCGGTCCAGGTCGTTGAGAACGGTCATGTCGAAGGGCGTCGTGATGGTGCCCTCCTCCTTGTAGCCGCGGACGTGGATGTTGCCGTGGTTCGTGCGCCGGTAGGTCAGCCGGTGGATCAGCCACGGGTAGGCATGGAAGGCGAAGATCACCGGCTTGTCCCTCGTGAAGAGCTCGTCGAAGTCCCTGTCGCTGAGCCCATGGGGGTGCTCCGTCTCGGGCTCCAGCCTCATGAGGTCGACGACGTTCACGACGCGGACCTTCACCTCGGGCAGGTGCTCCCTCAGGATCGAGACGGCGGCGAGCGTCTCCAGCGTGGGAACGTCGCCGCAGCAGGCCATGACCACGTCGGGTTCCCCGCCCATGTCGTTGCCGGCCCATGGCCAGATGCCGGCGCCCTTGGTGCAGTGGGAGACCGCCTCGTCCATCGAGAGCCACTGCGGCGCCGGATGCTTGCCCGCGACCACGACGTTGACGTAGTGGCGGCTGCGCAGGCAGTGATCCATCACCGAGAGGAGGCAGTTCGCGTCGGGCGGGAGGTAGACCCTCACGACCGAGGCCTTCTTGTTGACGACGTGGTCGATGAACCCGGGGTCCTGGTGCGTGAACCCGTTGTGGTCCTGGCGCCAGACGTGGGACGCCAGCAGGTAGTTCAGGGACGAGATCTTCCGCCGCCACGGCAGCTGCGAGGTGACCTTGAGCCACTTCGCATGCTGGTTGAACATCGAGTCTACGATGTGGATGAACGCCTCGTAGCAGTTGAAGAGCCCGTGCCGGCCGGTGAGGAGGTAGCCCTCGAGCCATCCCTCGCATTGGTGCTCGCTGAGCATCTCCATGACCCGTCCCGAGGGCGCAAGGAACTCGTCGTTCGCCAGGGTCGAGGCGTCCCATTGCCGATTCGTCGCCTCGAACACGGCCTCGAGGCCGTTGGAGAGCGTCTCGTCGGGGCCGAACACCCTGAAGTTGCGCTTCTCGTCGTTTAGCTTGGCCACGTCGCGAAGGAAGCGGCCGAGGACGTGGGTGTCCCCCGGGCCCGCGGCCCCGTGGACCGGCACACTCTGGGCATAGCTTCGGAAGTCCGGCATCCGCAGGTCCCGCAGCAGGATCCCGCCGTTTGCGTGGGGGTTGGATCCCATGCGCCGCTCGCCCTGCGGCGCGAGCTCGGCCAGCTCGGGCCTGAGCCGCCCCTGCTCGTCAAAGAGCTCCGCGGGACGGTAGCTCCTGAGCCACTCCTCGAGCTGCCTCAGGTGCTCCGGGGGAGAGGAAGCGGAGACGGAGATGGGCACCTGGTGGGCGCGGAACGTGCCCTCAACCTGCAGCCCGTCGACCTTCTTCGGCCCGGTCCAGCCCTTGGGCGAGTTGAGCACGATCATGGGCCAGATCGGGCGCGCCTTGCCGCCGCCGCCGCGGGCATCGGCCTGGATCTTCCTTATCTGCTCCACGGCCTGGTCGAGCGCCGAGGCCATGGCCTCGTGCATCGGCCCGGGGTCGTGGCCCTCGACAAAGAGGGGGGCCCAGCCATAGCCGCGCAGCAGCTGCTCCAGCTCCCCGTGGGAGATGCGGGCGAGGAGGGTCGGGTTGGAGATCTTGTACCCGTTCAGGTGGAGGATCGGCAGGACCGCTCCGTCCGTGACCGGGTCGAGGAACTTGTTGGAGTGCCATGCCGTCGCAAGGGGTCCCGTCTCTGCCTCCCCGTCGCCCACCACACAGGCGACGACGAGGCCCGGGTTGTCGAACACGGCGCCGAACGAATGGCTCAGGGAATAGCCCAATTCCCCGCCCTCATGGATCGAGCCCGGGCACTCGGGCGAGGCGTGGCTGGGGATCCCCCCGGGGAAGGAGAATTGCAGGAAAAGCCGGCGAAGCCCGGCCTCGTCGCGGCTAATGTCCGGATAGATCTCGCTGTAGGTTCCCTCGAGGTAGGTGTTGCCGACCACGGCCGGGCCGCCGTGCCCGGGGCCCGAGACATAGATCATGTCCAGGTCGTACTTCTTGATGACCCGGTTGAGGTGGGCGTAGATGAAGTTCTGGCCCGGGGTCGTGCCCCAATGGCCGAGCAGCATGTGCTTCACGTCGGCGAGGACAAGGGGCCGCCTGAGAAGCGGGTTGTCGAAGAGGTAGATCTGCCCCACGGAGAGGTAGTTGGCCGCCCGCCAATAGGCGTCGATCCTGCGGAGCATGTCCGGCGAAAGGGTTTGGGATTCGGTTTTCATAGGTCGAATGGGAGGCGTCGCCGTCCGCCTCCGCCAAGGGCTCCTGGCCCCGCGAAGGAGGTGCGCCAACTAAGGCGGAACCGGCCGCGCGCCACCCGCGGCCATGGGTGCCGCGGGCCGAGGCCCAATTCCTCGCGACTCTACCCTGCCGGTCGGCCCCGGGACATGGGGTGAAACCCACCCGCCGTCCCCACCGAAGGCCCGCCCCCTCCCCTTCAACGCCGCCGTTTCCTGAGCCGGGACGCCTGCCCCAGGGTCCGGTGCACCGAGCGGGCTATCATGAGCTCCTCGTCCGTCCGGATGACGCGGACCTTGACCCTGCTCGCGGCCCTGGAGATCACCGCGTCATTCCTCGCGTTGGCCGTCGGGTTCAGCTCGATCCCCAGGAAGCCGAGGCCGCTGCAGATGCGCGCCCGAACCTGGGGCGCGTTCTCGCCGATGCCCCCGGCAAAGACCAGGGTGTCGATGCCGCCGAGTACTGCGGCATAGGAGCCGATCCACTTCTTCGCCTGATAGCAGAAAAGCGACACGGCGGAAGCCACCCGTCCGTCATCCGCCTCGCGGGCCAGAAGGTCGCGCATGTCGGAGCTGACGCCCGAGACCCCGAGAAGCCCCGACTCGTGGTTCACCATCCGGTCAAACCGGGAAGGGCTCATCCGCTCCCTTCGCGCGAGAAACGACAGGAGCCCCGGATCCAGGTCGCCGGAGCGCGTGCTCATCACGAGTCCGGCCGCCGGGGTGAACCCCATGCTGGTGTCGACGCTCGAACCGCGGTCCACCGCGGCAAGGCTCGCGCCGTTGCCCAGGTGGGCGAGGACGATCCGGCCCCTCGCGGCCGCGGGATCGCCGAGCCTCACGAGCTCCTCCATCATGTATTCATAGGAGAGGCCGTGGAAGCCGTAGCGCTCCACCCCCTTCGCCGCGTATCGCCAGGGGATCGGCAACAGCCGGGCGACGTGGGGCATCGTGTGATGGAATGCCGTGTCGAAGCACGCCACCTGCGCAATCCGGGGATGGCGCCTGCGCACCGCCTCGATCAGCTCGATCTCGATCGGCAGGTGGTCGGGGTCGTACGGCGTGATGCGGCGCAGGTCCGCCAGGAGCCTGGGTGTGACCCGCTCGGGCTTCGTGTGCCTCATGCCGTGCACCACGCGGTGCCCCACCGAGACCCGGGAGTCGAAGACAAGCTGGTCCCCAAGCCAGTCCAGAAGGTACTCCACCGCGGCCTTGTGGTCCGAGGCGAACAGCCTGCGCGAGGCCCGCGGAATCCCGGGTGGGACGTTCACCGTGAAGTTCGTGCCGCTGGAGCCGATGCGGTCAATCTTGCCGTAAAGCCGGCGGCGCGGGGACCCGCCCCCCTCGAAGAGCGCGAACCGGATGCTCGAGGAGCCGGCGTTGATCGTGAGCACGCAGGGCCCCGTGGGAGCAATTGGAGCGGTCCCCTCCGCGAGAAGATCTCTCCGTGGTTTCTTCACGCCCAAGGATGCCGTACGGGCCGAGGTGCAACAATGGGGTATTCAACGTAAACGGGTGCCGCCAAGGCGTCCCATGATTCGGGTAACACCCCATTTCCCGAGGGGCCCCGCGGGCGCATCCTTTCATGCGTGCCACCGCATGCGCCAACGATTCACCGGTCCATGCGAGTCGGCACCTTTTCCATGCATCGCTCCTCGACTGTCACTGGCAAGAAACGCAGCCCGGGCCGCGCCCGCGGCCTCAATCCGACGGAGGCCGATGCCCCGGAGCCGGGGACCCGCCGCCCACGACACGAGAATTCCCGCCGTTCAACGCCCGCAGCGGCGGTCGTCCCCTATGCGAGCCCGACGCTGACGCTCATTCGCGTCATCTCGGGATCCAGGCCTGGGGTCTCGCTTGCCACCGCGGCGCACCTCACCGGGGTGCACCCGGCGATGCTCCTCTACTATGGAAGACTGGGGCTCCTTGGTCCCGGCCACCTGGACGGCGAATCCGAGGCGACCTTCGACGGGGACGCTCTCGAGGAGGTGCGGCGGATCGAGCACTATCGCCGGCACCTCGGGGTCCACCGGCGGGCGTTGCCCCTGGTCTGCGCCCTGCAGCGCGAGAGCGTGCGCCTGAGGATCGAGCTTCGCTTCCTGCATCCGGAAAGCGGCGCCCTCTTCTGGCCGGACGCATAGCGGACACCCAAATCGGGTTACACCCCATTGGCACCCGTGGGTGTCGCCCGATAAAATGGTTGATATGGCGACCAGCGGCACCACGACAGCGCAGACCGAGGCGATCGTCGCAACCGGCCTCACCAAGACGTTCGGCGAAGGGGAGAACAAGATGACAGCCGTGGACGGAGTCGGGCTTGTCGCCCACTTCGGGGAGATGCTGTTCATCGTCGGGCCCTCGGGAAGCGGCAAGACCACGCTCCTGAGCATGATCTCCGGGATCCTCCGGCCGAATGCGGGCACGGTGGCCGTCAACGGGGCCGACATCTGGACCCTCACCAACGACCAGCTGGCCGACTTCCGCCTCAACACGGTCGGCTTCGTCTTCCAGGACTACCACCTCTTCCCTCGGCTCACCACCGCCGAGAACGTCGCGATCCCGCTGATCCTCAAGCAGCAGAAGTGGGACGCCTCGATCTCAGAGGCGAGATCGATGCTCGAGGTCGTCGGGCTCAAGAACCGCGGCGAGATCCTTCCCATCAAGCTATCCGGAGGCGAGCAGCAGCGCGTCGCCATCGCCAGGGCCATCATCAGCCGTCCCGACATCCTTATCCTCGACGAGCCGACCGCCTCACTGGACGGCGACACCGGCCGGACGATCATCGCCTTCGTCAAGGAGAAGATCCTTACCGACAAGCGCTGCATCCTGATCGTCACCCACGATGCGCGCATCAACGAGTACGCCGACCGGATCCTCCACATGGAGGACGGGCACCTCACCGCGTCGGGCACAAGGGACACCGAATGAGCGCCAGCGAGCCCGAGTCCGAGCCCAAGGCGCCCGTGGCCAAGTCCGAGGGCAAGGCGCCCGAACCGGCGGCCGTGCCGACGGAGGCCGCCGCCGAACCCAAGGCCGCTCCCGCGGCCGATGACCCCAGGCCGGCGGCGCCCGCAGCCAAGCCGGAGCCAAAGAAGGCCGATCCGAAACCCCTAAAAAACGCCGAATCCGACCCCAAGGCGGTCCCCGCGGCCGACGGGCAGAAGCAGGGCGCTCCGGCGGGCAGACCCGCTCGCGAGTACAGGAACAAGATCATCTTCGGCCTCGCGGCCCTCGGCGTCGTGGCCGCCCTCGTCGCGGCGTACCTCTTCGGCGTCGAGAGGAAGGCCCAGCCGCCGGCCTTCGCCCCGGTCAGCAGCCCGTACGACTCGGCGATCTACGCCAACGGCATCGTCGAGAGCGACCAGCCGAACGGCTCGAACATCAACATCTTCCCCGATGTGTCGGGGGCGGTCGTCCAGGTGCTGGCGCACGAGGGCCAGGAGGTCGCGGCGGGCACCCCCCTGCTGGTCATCGACGACTCCGTCCAGAAGGCGACCACGGAGCAACTCCGCCTCCAGGCCGAGGCCTCCTCCGCCCTGCTTGACGAGCTCAAGGCGCAGCCGCGCCGGGAGACCCTCGCGATCGCCGAGGCGCAGGTGACGCTTGCCCAATCCAACTCAAAGGTGGCGAGCGACCAATATGAGAAGGACCGCGCCTCGTTCGAGATCGACCCGCGGTCGGTCAGCAGGGACGTGCTCGACACGGCCGAGGATACCGCCAAGCAGGCGGCGGCGGGCCTGGAACTTGCGCGCCGCCAGTATGAGCTGACCAAGGCCGGCGCCTGGAGCTTCGACATAGTCGACCAGCAGAGGCAGTACGAGGCGCTAAGGCAGGCCTACGAGGCCGCGAACGCCCTGCTCCAGAAATACACGATTAGGGCCTCCGTCGCTGGCGTCGTCCTCACGATGAACGCGACCGTCGGCGCCTACGCCTCGGCCCAGGGCGCCTTCAACCCCCACACGGAGGGGTTCGACCCGATCGTCACCATGGGCTCGATCCAGGACCACCTCGCCGTACGCTGCTACGTCGACGAGATCCTGATATCGCGGCTGCCGTCGAAGTGGCACATCAAGGCCCAGATGGCGATCACCGGCACCGACATCAAGGTGCCGCTGGAATTTGTGAGGGTGCAGCCCTACGTCTCCCCCAAGATCGAGTTGTCCAACGAGCGCCAGGAGCGCGTGGACCTGCGGGTGCTCCCCGTGATCTTCCGCTTCGAGAAGCGGGACGTCCCCGTCTATCCCGGACAGCTCGTCGACGTTTACATCGGCCAGCAATAGCAACCGGCGCGCCGACCAGCCGACCATGGAAGCTAGACCCAAGATGCGCCCCCGAAGATCCGCCTGGCGATGGGCGGGCCTCGCCGCAGCCGCGGCGCTCCTTGGCTCCTGCGCGGTGGGGCCGGACTTTGTGCGCCCGACCCCGCCCGTAGCGGAGCGCTACACCCGCGATCCCCTGCCCGACGCAACCATCGCCGCGGATGGCCGTGCACAACACTTTTCCCCTGACGCCGCGCTCACGGACGGATGGTGGCGCCTCTTCGGCTCGCGCCCGCTGGACGCCGCCGTGCGGCGGGCGATCGCCAACAATCCCACCCTCCAGGCGGCCGAGGCCACCCTGCGCGAGAGCCAGGACAGCCTCCGCGCGGGACAGGGCGTGTTTTATCCGCACGCCGCCGCGGACCTGGACGCGAGGAGGCAGCGGACAGCCCCGCTCCAGCAGGGCGTGAACACGCCCAGCACCGTCTTTAACCTCGTGACCCTTAGCGGCTCGGTCAGCTACGTCCTCGACGTCTTCGGCGGCGAGCGGAGGACGGTCGAGGTCCTCCGAGCGCAATCCGACTACCAGCGCTACGCCGGGATTGCCGCCTACATGGCCCTGTCGGCAAACGTGGTCGACACCTGCATTGCTCGCGCCGGCTACGCCGCCGAGATCCGGGCGACGGAGGAGCTGGTGGCGCTCGAGGAGCAGCAGGTGCAGATCGCCGAGGAGCAGGTGCGCGCGGGCACGGCCTCGTACTCGGCGGTGCTCGTCGCCCGAAGCCTTGTCGCCGGCAACCGGGCCCAGCTGGCGCCGCTCCGGCAGAAGGTCGACCAGGCGGGGGACCTCCTGGCGGCGCTCGAGGGGGTGGTCCCGTCCAAGTCCGACCTGCCCGACATCGAGCTTACGGCGATGACGCTTCCTGCGGACCTGCCGGTCAGCCTTCCGTCCGAGCTCGTCCGCCAGCGACCCGACATCCTCTCGGCCGAGGCGACGCTGCACGCCTCAAGCGCCAGCATAGGGGTTGCGACAGCCGCCATGTTTCCGAGCTTCAGCCTGGGAGGAACCTACGGGGCATCGGCGTCCCGCCTGGGCGACCTCTCCCGGGCAAGCGGCAGGTTCTGGAGCATCGGTCCCTCGGCCACCGTGCCGCTGTTCCAGGGGGGAACCCTTTGGTTCAGCAGGAAGGCCGCGATCGACGCCTTCCAGGAGTCCCAGGCAAACTACCGGCAGGTGGTGCTGGTCGCCTTCGCCCAGGTCGCCGACACCCTCAATGCGCTCAGGCACGACGCCGAGGCGCTCCAGGCACAGGTCGACGCCCGGAGCGCGGCGGACGATGCGCTGAAGCTCCTCCAGGCGAACTACCGGGCAGGTCTCGCTCCCTTCACGGATGTCCTCGCCGCCGACGTTCTCGCCCACCAGGCCTCCCTCGCCTACCTGCAGGCGGTGGCGCAGCGCCAGCAGGACACCGTCGCCCTCTATGTCGCCCTGGGCGGCGGCTGGTGGAACGCCGCCGGCACCGCGGGAGCCGGCGACTCATGATGAACCACCTCGGCATCCTTCGGATCGGCTTCAAGCTGCTCGTGAACGACAAGGGGAAGTTCTCGGCCCTCCTTATCGGGATCACGTTCGCCGTCTTCCTGATGATGCAGATGACCGCGATGTTCGCGGGCATCCTCAACCGCGCCTACTCGACGGTCACCAACATCGGCGCCGCGATGTGGGTCATGGACCCCGCCGTCAACACGGCGTCCAGCGCGATCCCCCTGCCCAACTACATGCTGGACGCGATGCGCAGCATGGACGGCGTCAGCTACGCGGTGCCGCTCTTCATAGGCGGGGCCATGGTGAAGCTCAACGACGGCACGTTCCAGTCCGTCAACGTCGTCGGGCTTGACGATGCGAGCCTCTTCGGCCGCCCCGAGATCGAGGAGGGCAACATCCAGGCGATCTACAACGACAACACGTTCTTCGCTGTCGACGACGCGGAGTTTGAAAAGCTGGAGCACCCCAAGGTCGGCACGTCATTCGAGCTCAACGACCACCGCGGTACGATCGTCGGCATCGCAAGGGTCGCGGCGAACGGACTGAACGGCGTCCCCACCCTGTATACGACCTACACCCGCGCCATCGAATACATCCCTTCGACGCGCTTCACGATCTCCTATATCCTTGTGCAGCCAAAGAACGATGCCGCCGTCGCGGGGATCCAGAAGCAGGTTGCCAAGCTCGGCTATGTCGCCTTTACGAGGGCCGAGTTCAACAAGCGCATCTCGGACTACTACACCTACAAGACGGGCATCGGCACCAACATCCTCCTGATGACGGTGATCAGCTTCATCGTCGGTCTGTCGATCTCCGGGCAGACCTTCTACACCTTCATCCTCGAGAACCTCGAGAAGTTCGGGGCGCTGAAGGCGATCGGGGCAAAGGGGCGCGAACTCGTCTACATGATCATGTTCATGGCGACCTTCACGGCGCTCACGGGCTACGGCCTCGGTGTCGGCCTCGTGACCCTGATGATAGCGATCGCCCGGTCGCGGCTGCCCAACTATGCGGCGATGATCAACTATTGGAACCTCGGCCTGGCCTTTGGCATGGTCCTCCTGATCGCCGCGGTCTCCAGCTATGTCGGCATCCGAAAGGTCTTGAAGGTGGAGCCCTTCGACATTTTCCGGGGATAGCCGGGCGCCTTCCATGGACGCCGCGGGTGGGCCCATTATCCTCAGGTCGCGGTCCGGGAATCCCAGCCGATCCCGAAGCCGGCTAGGGTTACACCCCATGGTCCCGGGGGGTGTTCGGGCGCATCCTTGTCCCCTGCTAGAACACCTCGGCCGCGACAGGAGAACGTCCAGGCGCCATCGGTGCTAGCGCTCCAAAACTATGAAACCTCCCGCGCCTCTCAATGGATCCCAGCTCCGCACCTACCAGCGGATCTTCCAGCATCCCGTCTCCCACAACCTGGGCTGGCACGATGTCTTGGGGATGTTCCGCCAGCTGGGCGAGGTCGAGGAGGAGCCGAACGGCAATATCAAGATCACGCGCAACGGGCAGTTCATCATCCTGCGCCCCAACCGCACCAAGGACGTAGACGAGACGGACGAGGTGATGGTCCTGCGCCATTTCCTCGAGAAGACCGAGGCGAAGGCGCCCGGGGGCGACGAGGCGCTGTCGCACTGGCTCGTCGTCATCGACCACCACGAGGCCCGGCTCTTCCGCTCCGAGATGAGCGGCTCCCTGCCCCAGCAGATCCTCCCGCATGAGCCCGACCACTTCTTCAGGCACGCGCACAACTCCAAGGATTTCTCCAGGGGCCAGGAGAAGCCCGACCCGAACAGCTATTTCGAGCCGCTGGCGCACGCGCTCCTTTCGGCGGGAAAGATCCTCATCTTCGGCACGGGGACGGGCACCAGCAGCGAGATGGACCAGTTCAACGGCTGGCTCAGGGAGCACCATCCCGAGCTTGCCAAGCGGGTGATCGGCAGCCTCGTCGTCGATGAGCACCACCTGACCACCGGGCAGCTGCTCGGCAAGGCGCGGGAATTCTACGCAAACCTCCAACTTACTCCGGCATGAGGACCATGAAGTCAGTGTGCATCTACTCCTACGGTGGGCCCGAGGTCCTTGTCTACGAGGATTCCCCTCTCCCGCATCCGGGTGAGGGCGAGGTGCTCATCAAGGTCCACGCCGCCGGGATCAATCCCGTGGACTGGAAGGTCCGTGAGGGGCACCTCAAGGAAATGCTCCACCACACCTTTCCCCTGATACTGGGGTGGGACGTCTCGGGCGTCGTCGAGACGCTGGGCACGAGCATCACCCGCCTGAAGGTCGGCGACGAGGTCTACAGCCGGCCTGACATCGCCCGCGACGGGGCCTATGCGGAGTTCATCGTGGTCAAGGAGTCCGAGGTGGCCCTTAAGCCGAAGTCCATCGACCACATCCACGCGGCGGCGCTGCCGCTCGCCGGCATCACGGCCTGGCAGACGCTCTTTGGCGCCGGGGCGCTTTCCGCGGGACAGCGCGTCCTCATCCACGCGGCCGCGGGCGGCGTCGGCAGCCTCGCGGTGCAGCTCGCAAAATGGAAGGGGGCGCACGTCATCGGCACGGCCTCGGCCGAGAATCACGATTTCCTGAAGAAGCTCGGGGTCGACCAGGTCGTCGACTACCGGAGCCAGCGCTTCGACGAGGTGGTGCAGCCGGTCGACGTAGTCCTCGACACGATGGGTGGGGACGTGCAGGAACGCTCCTGGAAGGTCCTGAAGCGCGGCGGCATCCTTGTCTCGACCGTCAGCCCCCCGTCCGCGGAAACCGCGGCGGCAAACGGGGTGCGGCAGGCCTTCGTCTTCATTAAGCCCGACGCCCCGGCCCTGGCCGAGATCGCCAAGCTGGTCGATGGCGAGAAGCTGAAAGCCATCGTGGAGACAATACTGCCCCTTTCCGACGCAACCCGCGGCCAGGAGCTGAGCGAGCGCGGCCACACGCGGGGGAAGATCGTCCTGCGGGTCGTCTAGCACGGGGGGCTACACGGGAGAATCCGCCGCGCGACGGCGGGTTACACCCCATGGCTCCGCCGGTCGTTCGAGCTTACTGTGGAAACACGCGCAGGGAGGATGACCGCCAGATGCTTCTGGCGCCTTCGGCTGGAGCGCCGCACCCATCTTATGCTAATCAATACAAAGGAACTCTACGGCAGCAGCCTCGCCGCGCTTAACGGCGACATCGGCCACATCAAGGACTTCTATTTCGACGACGAGAACTGGGTGATACGCTATGTCGTCGCCGACACGGGAACATGGCTCACAAGCAGGCTGGTCCTTCTATCACCCCATGCGTTCGGCCACCTCGACCTCGCGGCGAAGCAGCTCCATATCAAGCTGACCCGGGAGAGGATCGAAAGCTCCCCATCGATCGAGTCGCACAGGCCGGTCTCGCGCCAGTACGAGGTCGACTATTTCCGGCACTATGGCTGGCCCGCGTACTGGAACGGCGGCGGCATGTGGGGCATGGGAGGATTCCCGACGCCCATCGAGCCCACGATTGCCGAGATGGATGACCGGCAGCATATTCACCACAGGGAGGACAAGCACCTGCAGAGCGCCCGCGCACTGTCAGGGTATGAGATCCAGACGGTCGACGGCACGATCGGCAGCGTGAGCGGCCTCGTGGTCGACGACAGGAGCTGGGTGATCCACGAGATGACCGTCCAGGCGGGCCATTGGTACTCCGGCAAGGAGATCCTCATCCCGACCGGGAAGATCGAACGGATCAGCTACGAGGGATCGAAGGTCTTCGTCAACCTGACCAAGGCCGACATCGAGCAGGCGTCGGACAAACAGCTGGCGGGTGCCGGCATGCCGTCCCACATCGATTAGTTCGGCGGAAACCCCACCCCTCCATGCACGGCCCGGTGCTCCCTCCAAAGGGCCGTCGGGGAACCTCTCCCCGCAATCCGAATCAATCCCACCAATGAAAAACGACCCCATGAACGAAGGCGTCATTAGCGAGAACTTTTCCGGAATCGGCCCCGTTTCGCGCAAGATGGTGCACCAACGCGCCTCGGAGCTGGCGCTGATCTCGGGCCGCAAGGCGCAGGACGTGCTCCAGGCCGACTATGAGCAGGCAAAGCGGGAGCTCACCGGCGAATCCGACCTGGATCGCCAGGATGCCGTCCTCGACTCCCTTCCCGAGTCAAAGCGCTGGGATCCCGTGCCCGGATCGACGGGGCATGAGACACCGGGCTCGCAGAGCGAGGACATGGACGACGAGGGCCGAAGCGAATCCGAGCAGCTCGTGGACCAGGGCGTGCAGGAGGCCGACCACGACCTCATGCTGAAGGCTGCGAAGGCCGCCGAGAAGGATGACCGGGAGAACCCGTAATCCGGCGGGCAGGACCGGATGACCGGCGCGACCATGGCATCACTCTCACTTCAGTCGACCGCCGCGTCGCTTCTGGCTCCGGGGAAGGGAATCCTGGCCGCCGACGAGAGCCTTGGGACCATCACCCGCCGTTTTGAAGCCCTCGGGATCGTGTCCAACGCGGAGCTCCGGCAGGCGTATCGCGGGCTCCTGTTCACGACCCCCTCGCTGAACGAGCACATCAGCGGTGCGATCCTCTTCGACGAGACCATGCGCCAGACGATCGGCACCACGCCGATCCCCGAGGCCCTGGCGCGCAAGGGAATTATACCCGGCATAAAGGTGGACGAGGGCACCGAGGACCTTCCCCGCTTCCCGGGCGAGAAGCTGACGAAGGGCCTGGACGGCCTGCGCGAACGACTCTTGCACTACAGGGATATGGGTGCCCGGTTCACCAAATGGCGGGCGGTGGTGGCCCTGGGGGAGCACCTGCCGACCTGCGCCTGCATCGAGGCCAACGCCCACCGGCTCGCGCATTTTGCGGCGCTTAGCCAGGAGGCCGGGCTCGTGCCGATCGTGGAGCCGGAGGTGCTCATGGACGGCATCCACACGCTCGCGCGCTGCGAGGAAGCCACGGGACGTGTCCTGGGCTCCGTCTTCGCCGCGCTCACCGAGTACCGCGTCTCCCTTGAGGCGATGCTGCTTAAGACGGGGATGGTCCTGCCCGGTAAGGACTGCCCTGAGCAGGAGGACAACCGGGCCATCGCGCAGGCCACGATCCGGTGCCTGCGACGCGCCGTTCCGGCCGCGGTCCCGGGAATTGTGTTCCTCTCCGGGGGCCAGAGCGCCGCGGCTGCGACGGAGCGGTTGAACGCTATTTGCACCGCGGCCGCCGGCCCGTGGACGCTGACCTTTTCGTTTGGGCGCGCCCTCCAGGACGACGCCATGAAGGCGTGGCGCGGCGATCCGGCCAACACGGCTGTCGCCCAGGAGGCGCTTCGCCGTCGCGCCGAGTGCAACGGGCTCGCGGTTCAGGGAAGGTATTCCGAGCGCGACGAGCGGGGGCCTTCTCGGTACCGAGACTGAGCGGCGCGGAGGCCCTAGGCCTCAGTTTCGCGCCCGCACCCAGTCTATCCGGAGCAACGGCGACGGCTATTTCGAAACCGATCCGCGAAACAACCCCGCCAGCCCAAGCACGGCCAGGACGCCGCCGCCAACCAGCAGCCAGATTGTCTTGTCCGTCGGCGCTCCGGTGAACATCCGTGAGACGCTGGAGCCAGCCGAGTCCGACGCCGAGGCTCCGTAGAGCACCAGTATGATGCCCCCCACGAGGAGGGCGATTGAGATCGATTTGTTCATAGGGGGGTTACTCCGAAGCTTCTTCCTCTTCAGTCTCGAGCATGGACCTGAGCATCCACGCAGTCTTCTCGTGCCGCTCCATCAGGCCGGTCAGGAAGTCGGCCGTTCCCGTGTCACCGTACCGCTCCGTGCATGCGCCACTGTCGGCGCGAAGCTGGACGATAAGGTCCTCGTGGAGTGCGAGCAGCTCGGAGACCATGTGGTCTCCGGAGGTGCCGATCCCGGGGTCCGCCGAGCAGCGCGCCGCCTTTGCGAGCTCCGCCCAGTTTCCCTGCGCCCCCACCCCAATCGACCGGGCCCTCTCGGCCACGTCGTCGATCCATTTGGCGAGCTGCTCATATTGCGCCTCGAATTCCAGATGGAGGCTCCGGAACTCGGGTCCGGTCACATTCCAGTGGTAGTCCCGGGTGGTCGCGTAGAGCACGCTTTCGTCAGCGAGCAGGAGATTGAGGATCTGGCCCACCTCTAGGCGGGTCTCGTCGTTTAGTCCGATGTTTGTCTTCATGCTTGTAAATGGATGCGGCCGGCAATGGCCGGCCGCACCTCTAGTTAGAATTTCGGCCGAATCGGCCTTCATTTTGGATCTCGAGCATTCAGCTCTTGACCGTCATGTCGTTAATGACGGACTTCACGCCGCGCGTGTCCTGGGCAATCTTCGTGACCAGCGCCTTTTCGGCGTCCGATCCGGCGACACCCGAGATGTTAACCACGGCGTTCTCGGTGATGACCTTGGTCGAAAGCGCCTTGGTCGAGCGGTGGCTCAACAGGGCGTACTTGACCTGCGACGTGATCGACGCGTCGTCGATGACCTCGCTGACCGTCGAGCTGCCGGCTGCCGGCTCCTCGATGACGATCTCGTTCCTGACGCTCTTAACATTGTCGATCTCCTTGGCGTAGATACCGGTCAGGTCCTTCTGCGCGGAGCTGGTCGCGGTGCCGGTCAGGGTCACCACGCCGTCCTTTACGTCGACCTTCGTGGCCGTCGCGCTCACGTTGCCCTTGACGAGGAGCTCGCCGCGGACCTTGAGGGCGATCCATGCATCGGAGTGCTCGGCGGCCTCTCCCTTGATGTCGATGCGGTTCTCGACCCTGACGACGCCGGGGAGGTTCTCCACCGTGTCCTCTGCAAGAGCCTTGTCGTCGCTGTCGCGAACGGTTCCCGTCAGCGTGACCACGCCGTCATCGGCTTTGACGTGCACCCTTCCCTCGAGGACGGTGCGGTAGTTGTAGGAGGACTTGGCTGCGTCCTCGATCTTGCTGTCAGTGGACGAGGCGAATAACGCGACCGGGAGGGCCGCGGCGAGTAGCAATGCAATGCGTGTATATGTTTTCATTTCGTTAATCATTTTGGAGCTAAGGGGAGCCAACCAGATCACGGGTAGGCGCGTAGCACGTCTAGTTTGGGAATCCCCTGACCGTGCGGTCGCCGGTATCGGCCTTCATGCACTCGCTGTGAGCGAGCGCCCGGATGTTTGTGCGTTTTGACGCCATGGGAACAGAGTACCCGACACTGCCAAATCGATCTATGGGGTGTTCAGCGCATATGGAGTTTGAGGGGTCCATTACGGATAGCATTACACCCCATTTCAGCTGGCGGACCGCGCGTGTATTCTCACGGCACGATGATCTCAACCACCTTGGATTACGGCGCAGCGACCCAGGTCGCCCCCGCCACCACCGCCCGCTCAAAGCGGGAAATCAATTCAAGGCAAGAAGCCGTCTACGACGCCGCGCTTGTGAACCGCTTCAGGGCCGGAGACGAATCCGCCTTCGACGAGATCGTCTCCCGTTACCGGGAGAAGATGTATTCCGTCGCTCTCTGCCACCTGCACAACCATTCCGATGCCGAAGAGGTCGCCCAGGACACGCTGATCCGCGCCCACCGCGGCCTCGTTCGATTCCGGGGAGAGTGCTCCCTGGCCACATGGCTTCACAGCATCGTCCGGAATCTCTCCCATAACCGCTACCTTCACAATTTCCGCCGCCGCCGGCATGCGACGCTTTCGCTCGACTGTCCGTGCAGTGAAGAGCGGCAGGAGACCATATCGGACATGATCGCATGCGAGTCCGCTAGCCCCGCCCGCGAGGCGACGGTCACCGAATTCACCGAGACCGTTGCACGGTGCATGGACAACCTTGGCGCCCACCAGCGCGAGATCCTCACGTGCCGCAACGTCATGAGCCAGTCCTATGCCGAGATATCCGAGGTGCTCGGTGTCAACATCGGCACCGTGAAGAGCCGGATTGCGCGCGCCCGGGAGAATCTCAGGGCCCTTCTATCGGAGGCCTACCCGGAGATGGCGCTGGAGGCACCGGGCGTCGGCTGGTTTGATCCCGTCCGCGAGATGGGACGCATCGCCACCGCGGGCGCCTAAGGGCGCTTGCGGCGCCATTCCCGGTCAGACGATCGTGACCTGGACGCTGCTCTCTATGATCCCCCGCGCTATCGCGTAGCGCGTGAGGCCCGCCGTGTCGTGGATATTCAGCTTATCCATGAGGTGCTGCCTGTGCTTCTCGACGGTCTTGATGCTGATGTTGAGGCCGGCGGCGACCTGCTTGTTGGCCTGCCCCTCGGCCACCAGCTGGATGACCTCCAGCTCCCGCGACGTGAGTCCGGTCGCCTTCTTGATCATGAGCCCGCCCGCCTTGTCGGGGGCCTGGTAATGCTCGCGCATGCGCTTTGAGACCTGGGGGCTATAGAACGTGTTGCCCGCCATGACCTCCTGGATCGCCTTCGCCAGAATCTGCGCGGAGGTCTGCTTGATGAGGAAACCGACGGCGCCGACGGCGATGACCCTGTCTATGTAGGCGTCGTCGCTGTGCGCAGAGAGTATGAGCACCTTGGTGCCCGGCGACTCGGTCAGGATCTGCTTGGTGGCCTCCAGGCCGTTCAGCAGCGGCATCGCTATGTCCATAACGACCACGTCCGGACGCAGGGAGATGGCCAACTCGACCGCCTCGCGGCCATTGCGCGCCTCCCCGACGACCTCGAAGCCCCCGTCCGCGACGAGAAGCGCCCGCAGTCCCTCCCGAACAATCGTGTGGTCGTCCGCGAGCAGGGTCTTGATGATCTTCATTGTGGCTTTTCCCGACGTTGAGTTCGAATTGGATGGGCGGGGCATGGGTCACCGGAAACCGCTCGCAATCGTTTTGGCGACCTAATCGCCAACCGACCGCTATCGGTCGTGGGGCTTTCGTTTCAGGGTGTGGTTATTATGGGCTTCTAAAAATGCGGCGGACAGGGGAATCCGTCAAATGCCTTGGCCGTCGGTGCGGCGCGTGAGGGAAGGAACGATTTCAATGTCTCATGGCGGCGGGGCGGCGTCGATGGGGTGAGCACCCCATCGACACCGCGCGGATCGCCGTCCCGGCCCCCGGAGGGGTTCCAAGGAAATGTGCAAGATGTTGCTGGCAAATGGCCCGGAGCGGTCAAGCCGCAGGGTTCCCGCCAGCGCTCCCCAGCCGGCCCTCGGTTCCGATCCGCGACGCTAGGAACCTCTGTCGTCTGGAGGCTACTATTACCCCCATGAGAACAAACCATTTGAGCGCCGTCAGGGCTTTGCTCGGAATCCTTGCCATTTCCGCGGCCTCATTTGTCGCTCGAGCCCCCGGCGAAGTGATTGCCATTTCCGGGTCTGACGGCACCACGTCCCCCTCTTGGGTCGATATCAAGAACGATACCTACGAGCAGCGGGCTCATTTTTCCGCGGGCGCGGACCGCCTCTCGGCATGGCTCGACAGGCAGATCGCCTTGCTGAAGACGAGACGCCTCAGCATGACCACCGACACGAAGGATTGGGATATCTCCATGAAGGAGGTCGAGGAGTCCCGCTCGTCGCTCACGAGCCGCATGACCGACCTGTCGAAGGCCACGACTCCGGAGGCCTGGATCGCGGCCAGGGATTGGGTTGGCGAGGCGTGGAAGCGCTCGCAGCTCGCGGTCGACAAGATGAATACGACGGTGACCAACTGACGGCGCCGTCGAGATGGCCCTGAAGAAGAGATTTGCGCTGACGGTCGCCAAGCCGTGCTGGACCTCGGCGACGCCGATAGTCGTGGCGCACATTCCATGGGACCAGTTCCAGGCGGAGGGCGGCCCGTCCGCCTATGTCCTGCTGATCGAGCGGACCGGCGCAAACGCCGTCATTGTCTCCAAGCCGCCCGGTGGCCGGTGGGAGAGCATCACGCCAATCAGGGCCGAATGGGAGGCCATCTGCAAGGTCACCCCGCTGGAGACGCTCGAATGGCAAACGATGCCGATCGAGTCGGATCTCTATCCCTGGGAGTTGTTCAAGCCCTGATGGCGCCCCGCGCCCGGGCGGACCACCGGATCGGCCGGGACCTTTCGTGTTACCTCGTGGAACGCCTCGAAAGCAAACGGAGGGATCTGCGGAGGGACTAGCGGACAGACGGAGCTGAAAGCGCCGCCTCCACCGCCGTTCCCAGGGAATGGATGGCGACCGGCTTGAGCAGCAGCTGGCAGATGCCCGCCGCCTCCACCCCCTCGGAGGTGAGGGACAGGCTGTAGCCCGTCATGAGTATTACGGGCAGACCGGGCCGCGCCTTGCGGAGTTCGGAAGCGAGGACGAGCCCCGTCATCCCGGGCATGGTCTGGTCCGTGAGCACGGCGGAGAAGCGCCGGGGGTCGGCCCGGACCATGGCGAGGGCCATTTCAGGCTCGGTAACGGCCTCGGCCTCGTAACCGAGGGAGACCAGGGTCTTTTGCATCATGAAGGCGATCATCACCTCGTCGTCGACCACCAGGATCCTCTCGCCGCAGCCGGCGGGCACCGATCCCTGCTCAATGTCGGCCTGGGCCGCCTCCCCGACATGGACTGGAAAATGGAGCCTGAATATGGTGCCCTCGCCGGGCTGGCTTTGGACCGTGATCGCCCCGTCGTGGCTGTCCATGATGCCGTGAACGACCGAGAGCCCCAATCCCGTGCCCTCGCCCAGCGGCTTCGTGGTGAAGAACGGCTCAAAGATCCGCTGAAGCGTCGCCGCGTCCATGCCGCACCCGGTGTCGCCGACCGACAGTCGCACGTAGTTGCCCACCCTGAGCCGCGGTTTGGTCGCCGCATAGGCCGCGTCGACCGGAAACTTCTCGAGCGTCACCTGGATCCTCCCGGGACGGTCCCTCATCGCATGCCAGGCGTTGATGCCGAGGTTCATGAGGACCTGGTGGACCTGGTTGGCATTGGCGAGCACCGTCGGCGTTTCGGCATCCACGGCCATGTCGAACTCGATCGTGGACGGGATGATCGCCCGCAGCATCTTGAGGCTCTCCTCGACGACGGGCTTGAGCTGGGTCTCCTTGCGCAGCTGCGTCTCCTGGCGGCTGAAGGTCTGAATCTGCCGGACGAGGTCCGCGGCGCGGCTCGCCGCCTTCAGCACCGAGTCGAGGTAAGTCCGGACCTCGTGGTTGTCCTTCAGCTTCATCCTGGACAGCTCCACGTAGCCGCTTATCGAGGCCAGGATGTTGTTGAAATCGTGGGCCACGCCGCCCGAGAACTGGCCGAGGGCCTCCATCTTCTGGGTGTGCAGGAAGTGCTCGTCGAGCAGCTTTCGCTCGGTGATGTCCAGCACGACCGCGATGAACGCGGCCGGGGCCTCCCCCGGCGGTCCTATGAGCGAGACCGCCACGTTTGCCCAGATGACGGAACCGTCCTTGCGGACGAAGCGCTTCTCACTCGTGTACTCCCGGATCGAGCCGTTGCGCAGGCGGGCCTGATTCCTCAGATCGAGGTCAAGGTCCGCCTTGTGGGTGACCTCCGGGAGCGAAAGGAGGGCCATCTCCTTCCGGGAATAGCCGAGGAGGTCGCAGAACCTCTGGTTGAACCGCCTGAATCGCCGGGTGGCCACATCGGTCTGAAAGACGCCGACCGCCGCTTGGTTGAAGACGGCCTTCAGCCACTGCTCGTTCTCGCGCTGCGCGATCTCGGCGGCTTTCTGCGCGGTGATGTCGTGAAAGCAGTTGATGGCGCCGGTGATCTCCCCGCGGGAATTGCGAAGCGGGACGACGTTGGCCAGCACGGAGATGCGCGAGCCGTCGGGCCGCTCGATCATGACCTCCCCGTCGACGACCGCGGGGACCGCGCCCTTAAGCACCTCGGCCATCGCGCTCTGCTCGTGGGAAAGCGCCGAGCCGTCGGGCCTGAACAGCCTTACCGCGCCGCAGAACCGGGTAGCCGAGTCTCCCGCGATTGGGTCCCGTCCCCAGAGCTCGGCTGCGCGGCGATTGTAATCCTGCAGCGCCCCCGAGGCGTCGCAGGAGCAGATGGCGACCGGCCCCAGCTCGAACAGGGCGCGGAATCGCTCCTCGCTCAGGCGGGAGGCCGCCTGCGCCTCCAAGAGCCGGCGGTACCGGTTCAGGCGGGTGATCGTCCTGGCGCGCGCGCGCAGCTCGGCGCTGTTGAAGGGCTTGGTGAGGAAGTCGTCCGCGCCCGCCTTGATGCCGGCAATCCGCGACGCCTGGTCGTCCAGCGCCGTCAGCATGATCACCGGAACCTCCGCAAGCTGCGAGTCGGCGCGCAGCTGGCGGCACACCTCGTACCCATCCATGCCCGGCATCATCACGTCGAGCAGGACCAGATCGGGGGGGGTCTCCCTTGCAAGCCGAAGCGCGGTCGGCCCGTCGCACGCCTCGACAAGCCGATATTCGTCCGTCTCCAGGAGCTCGCGAAGCGTGTCGCGATTGGCGACAACGTCGTCAACAAGGAGGATGGTGGACGGAAAGTTCAAACGGGGGGCGACCATTTCGTGTCCTTGTTTTCCACAAGCAGGCACTTCACCAGCTCGGTCAGCGCCTTCAGGTTCACGGGCTTGCTCATGTATTCGGTCGCCCCCGCGGCAAGGCACCGCTCCCTGTCGCCGGGCATCGCCAGCGCCGTGAGGGCGACGATGGGAATGGCCGCGATCGCCGGGTCTGCGCGGATCTCCCTGATGGCAGAGAGGCCGTCCATGACCGGCATTTGTATGTCCATTAGGATCAATGCGGGACGCAACTCCCGCGCGAGTCTCACCGCCACCACGCCGTTCGTGGCATAGTGCATCCGGTAGCCCTTGTCCTCGAGGTATCCCCCAACCGTGAGCACGTTTGCCTCGTTGTCCTCGGCGAGCAGGATCGCAGGCAAGCCGGGGAACGGATGGGGCGTGGCCGGTCGGGCCCCCGCGGGATGGAGCGCCTCCTCGCGCTGGAGGAAGCTGGCAAGCTGCGCGCGCGTGATCGGCTTTGTGAAATGCGCGACCGCGCCGAGCGCCTTCGATCTGCCGGGCTCGTCCACGACCGACACCACGACGACGGGAATGTCCCGGGTGCCGGGATCCTCCATGAGCCGCACGAGCGTCACCCAGCCGCTGTCGCCGGGCAGAAGGACGTCGAGCAGGATGAGGTCGGGCCGCTCGCGCAGCGCCGCCTCCACGGATTCCTCGCCCCGCACGTGGAGCACGCTCTCGATGCCCAGCTCGGTGAGATAGGTGACAAGGATGACGGCCGCCGTCGGGTCATCCTCGATGATCAGGGCCTTCTTGTAGCCCTTGCGGTTCGCGACGATCTTCGGTTCCGGCGCCTCCGCCGCCTCCGGTCCGGGCATGCGCGGCAGCATCACGTTGAAGCGGCTGCCCTTGCCGGGCTCGCTTTCGAAGGAGACGCTTCCGCCGTGGAGCTCGACCAGCTTCGCCACCAGCACCAGGCCCAGCCCCGTGCCCTCCTGACCGCGGGAAAGGCTGGAATCTATCTGCGTGAAGGCCCGGAAGAGCTTCTTATGGTTGACCGGCTCGATCCCTATGCCCGTGTCCCACACGGTGAAGCGCACGACGTCCCCTTCATCCGGCGCCCCGACGATGAGGCCTATCCGGCCTCCCGGCTGCGTGAACTTGACGGCGTTTGTGAGCAGGTTGACGAGAATCTGCTTCAGCCTCCTCGGGTCCGCGGAGAATTGCCTCACGCTGTCCTCGTGCTCGAACCCGACCTCGATGTTCTTTTGCGCGGCCTGCGTCCTGACGAAAAGCAGGCAGCTCTCGCAGAATTCCTGGACGTTCACCATCTCCGCGTTGAGCTCCAGGTTCCCGGACTCGACCTTCGAGAGGTCGAGGATGTCGTTTATGAGCGTGAGAAGGTGCGCGCCGCTCGTCGAGATGGTGGTCACGGATTTGACCTGGCGCGCGGTGAGCGGCCCGGAAACCTGCTCGAGGAGCGCCTCGCTGAGGCCGAGGATGGCGTTGAGCGGCGTGCGCAGCTCGTGGCTCATGTTCGAGAGAAAGTCCGACTTGGAGACGTTGGCCCTCTCGGCGACCGACTTGGCGCTGTCCAGCTTGGCGTTGGTCTCCTGGAGCGACTGCTCGAATTGCTTCCTTTCGGTGATGTCGGCCCGGATCGCGATGTACTGGAGGGGTTTGCCGTCGTCCCCCATGTAGGGCACGATCGTCGTGTCCACCCAGTAGATTGAGCCGTCCTTGGCCCTGTTCTTGATCTCACCCTTCCAGACCCGGCCCTCGCCGATCGTCTTCCAGATGTCCCTGATGAACTCCTTGGAATGGAACCCCGAGTTGACGATCCGGTGGTCCTGCCCCAGCAGCTCGTCGCGCGAGTACTTTGAAATCGTGCAAAGCTTGTCGTTGACGTAGGTGATCTTCCCCCTCGTGTCGGTGATGGCGACGATCGCATGCTCGTCTATCGCGGCCTTCACGTAGTTGAGCTCCCGAAGGGCCTGCGCCGTCAGGCCGTCGGCGCGCTTCCTGTCCGTGACGTCGCGCGCGGCCGCGAAGACGCCCTGCAGCTTCCGCTTGCGGTCGTAGAACGTGGTCGCGTTGTAGGACACCACCGTCTCCCTGCCGTCGCTCGCGCGCGCGGTAAGCTCGTAGTCCGTGACCTTTCGCTCGTTGAGGACCCTCTTGATGCCCGCCTCAGCCCGGCCCGGATCCGTGAAGCTGTCCTTGAACGGGGCGCCGATCAGCTCGTCCCGGGTGCATCCCGTGAGGATCTCCATCTGCTTGTTGACGTCGGTGATGATGCCGGTCGGGTCCGTGGTCATCAGGGCGTCGACGTTCGACTCGATGAGCGAGCGCGTGTAGAATTGCTGGTCGCGCAGGCGCTGGTCGAGAAGGTCCTGGTCCGCCTCGATCTTCTTCCTCGCGGTGTTGTCCGTGCCGATCAGCAGGTACCCGATGATCCGGCCGTCGTCGCTGCGAAGCGCGGTGACCGACACGACCGCCGGGAAGCGGCTCCCGTCCTTGCGGATGTAGGTAAGCTCGTAGATGTCCTCTATCCCCCTCGATGCCTTGAAGACCAGCGCCTCGAAGCCCGGCGTGATCGTGGTCGCAAGCTCGACGCTCAGGGCCTCGGCCCGGGCGACCACCTCGCGTGGATCCGAGATGTCCGCCGGCGTGATCTTGTTCATCACGTCGGCCGCGGCATAGCCCAGCATGCGCTCCGCACCGACGTTGAAGATCTGGATGACTCCCTTCTCGTCGGTCGCGATACTCGAGAAATTGGCGCTGTTGAAGATCGCCGCCTGCAGCGCACCCGCCTTGAGCAAGGCCTCCTCAGCCCTCTTTCGCGCGCTGTTGTCGGTCCCTATCAGCAGGTACCCGATGATCCGGCCGTCGCTGCTACGAAGCGCCGTGACCGACACGACCGCCGGGAAGCGGCTTCCGTCCTTGCGGATATAGGTAAGCTCGTAGATGTCCTCTATCCCCCTCGATGCCTTGAAGACCAGCGCCTCGAAGCCCGGCGTGATCGTGGTCGCAAGCTCGACGCTCAGGGCCTCGGCCCGGGCGACCACCTCGCGTGGATCCGAGATGTCCGCCGGCGTGATCTTGTTCATCACGTCGGCCGCGGCATAGCCCAGCATGCGCTCCGCACCGACGTTGAAGATCTGGATGACTCCCTTCTCGTCGGTCGCGATACTCGAGAAATTGGCGCTGTTGAAGATCGCCGCCTGCAGCGCACCGGCCTTGAGCAGCGCCTCCTCGGCCCTCTTTCGCGCGCTGTTGTCAGTCCCTATCAGCAGGTAGCCGATGATCCCGTCCCGCTCATCCCTAAGGGCGGTGACCGACACGACCGCCGGGAAGCGGCTCCCGTCCTTGCGGATGTAGGTGAGCTCGTAGATGTCCTCTATCCCCCTCGACGCCTTGAAGACCAGCGCCTCGAAGCCCGGCTTGATCAGCGTGCCAAGCTCCTTGCTCAGCGCCTTGGCGCGCGCGATCAACTCTTGCGGGTCCGAGATGTCAGCCGGCGTGATCTTGTTGAGCACCTCCGCCGCGGCATAGCCGAGCATGCGCTCCGCGCCGACGTTGAACAGCTGGATGACGCCCTTCTCGTCGGTCGCAATGCTCGAAAAATTGGCGCTGTTGAGGATCGCGTTCTGCAGGGCCCCCGTCTTGAGGACCGCTTCCTTGCGCCGCACCTCTATGCTGACCTCGACGCTCGCGGTGGTCGAAGCGGAAGGCAGGGTCGGAGTGTCCATGGGCGGTCGGGTCGGGAACGCAATCAATGTCGGTATAGGGAACCTTGCTCGACGGGCCGCCGGCTGGAGTGGCCTCGCCAACCCATGCAGGTTACCCGGTCCCAGGCCCTTAGAGAATGAGGTGTTACCCTACTCCCATGGGGCGGGGCGGCTTTCACCGCCCCGGAATTCCGGATCAACCGGGACGCAGTGCCGCTTCGGCCTGCGCCTCTATCCTTCACAGCCGGAGGTGCCGGGCTGCATTCCCAGCCCTCCGTCCCGCCGAGGGCGGCTACTTCGCCTTGTCGTAGGCGGCCTGAACCCGCTTCCAGGAATCGGCGACCTTTGCCTTTGCGTCCGCCCAGGTGTCGGCGGTCGCATTGTTCAGGTCGGCCAGCTTCGATTTCAGATCCGCACGGGCGTCGTCAAACTCCTTCAATGCGGCATCGCGGGACTTGGAGGCATCGTCCGAAACGCCCGAGGCCTTCGCCCTGAGCTCCTTCGTCTTTTCGTCCAATTGGGCCGACATGCGGTCCATCGAGGCGGAGAAATCGCTACGCCTATCGAAGGTGAAGTCCTTGATGCTGTCCCAAGTATCAACAGCCGCGTTCTTGACATCGACAGCCGCGGCTTTCACGTCGGCTTTCACCGACTCGGTATTCGAGGAGGGGCTCTCACTCTTCGAACATCCGGACATAAGGAGAGCCATGGGACTGAATCCGGCGGCGAGCAGAAGGATCAAACGGGAGGTTTTCATTTTATTTTATGGGTAAGCTAACGGACTGACGGGTCACTTCGGCGGCTCCGACCAATAGACATGGGCAAGAGCCGAGAAGATGAGGAGGGCGAGGAATACAAAGAAGAGGATCCGTGCAATCTCGGTCGCGGCTCCAGCGATGCCGGTGAAACCGAGGACTGCCGCGACAATGGCGATGATGAGGAAGGTGAGGGCCCAGCGTAGCATGGTCGTGGTTTTGGAGGTTAAACTGACTCTGTGGTCACGATAGCCCCTTTGGTGGGACACGTGTATGGGGTGTAGACCCCCAATCTCCAAAAGGGTGTCGCGGTCAGGCGCAGGTCCTTCCGGGATCCCGCCTGCCGGGGCGCCCAAGGGACCTAGAAGCCGCCGTTGACGATGTCCTTCAGCCTTCCGCGCAGGCTGCGGCTAAGCGGCAGCCGCTCGCCCGTCCTGAGCAGGACTAGGTAGTCCCCGTACTTGGCGGGCTGCATCTCCTGCACCGCGCCGACATTCACCACGGCCGAGCGGTTGACCCGCGCAAATGAGGAGGCACCCAGCCTCTTCTCTATCGAGGACAGCGTCTCGCGCAGGAGCAGGCGCTTGGAGCCGGCAAGGTGCACCGTGCAGTAGTTGTTCGCGGCCTCCACCCAGACGATCTCGTCGGGCACGAGGAACACGATGCGGCCGTCGGCCTTTACCGCCAACCGCTGTGGCTGGCGCCCCAGCGCGGCCGTGAGCACGCCCTCGACCCGCTTCTCGAGGTCGCCCTCGCGCCTGGAGCGGACGAGCGCCGAAGCCCGGTCCAGGGCGCGGCCAAAGCGAACCTTGTCGAAGGGCTTCAGAAGATAGTCGACGACCTGCTGGGAGAAAGCGTCCACGGCAAATCGGTGGTGGGCCGTCGCCAGGATGATCGCGGGCCGCGACTCCTCGGGCAGACTCGACAGGAGCTGGATGCCGTCGCCGCCCGGCATCTCGACGTCCAGGAAGACGATGTCCGGGCGGTCACGGCGGATGGCCTCAAGCGCCTCGAACCCGTTCCCGTACTCGCCGGCGATCTCGACGGAGGCGTTGCCGCGCAGGAAAACGCGGATCCTCTCCCGTGCGAGGGGCTCGTCGTCGATGATCAGGATGCTGAGCTTCGTCATGGGCGGGGTCCCGCGCGACTTGGTCCGCGGGCCCCGCAGCAGGAGGCTGGCGCAAGGCCGCCCGATGGAAATTAATTAGTTGTGTCTGGCAGGCGTGCGCCCGCGAAACGCCTATTACCGGTGGCGAACCGCCTGCAAACGGGGTTCGTTCCGAAACGCTGCGCCCGGGCGTTTGCCGGCATCCCCGCCGATTCGTCAACCCCCTTGGTCGACAACGATCAGGGACACCGCCTGGCGGGGCAGCGTGAAGCTCAGGGTGGCCGAGCCGTCCACAACCTCGATCGTCGCGGGGGTTTCCGCGACCGTCGCGAGCCGTCCGGCCTCCCTCATCCGCGCGTACTGGGCGTCGTCGGGCTCGGGAGGGGATCCCATCCTCCTCCATTCCGCAAAGGCGTTGCTGTGCGCCTCGTCGATGCGGTAGTGCGCGAGGCGGGCCGGCCCGGAGGGCATGGGGACGTGGGCCAGCATGAGATGGACCTGGGCGTCGGGTCCGGGCACGTCGTCGTCATGGTAGTGCCAGGCTAGGATGCAGAGCCTCTTGCCGTCGCGGCAGCCCAGGGCGGCGACATCCGGCGACCCCCGGACCCCGTCCCGCAGGATCGCGTCGAGCGGGACCTCACCCGAGCTGCTCGTCGCGACGCGCTCCCCCGACATCCGGCCCAGCATCCGGAAGACGTTCAGGACGGGCAGGTCGATCCCGTTCGTGGCGAGCACGCGCTGCCCGGCGAAGTAGGGCTGGTCCTCGAACTCGAACGCCCACGTCAGGGCCCCCCTCAGGTTCACGCCGTGCCTGTCGGCAAGCACGTATTCGCGGGCAAGGCTCGCCGCCGTGTAGCTGGAGTACAAGGTGCCTGGGCGGTAGCCGAGCTGCGGCGCGAGGCACGCGGCGCAGCCGTCGGGGTCGGACTCGCCGATGACGATCGGCTTGCCCCTGAGCTCCGGCACGGCGGCGACCATGGCAAAGCCCCTGTCGATGTCGCCCAGCTGAGCGGAGATGCCGAGGCGCACGTGGCCGTCGGCGAAGCTGGGCCGGCCCTTCGCGTGGAATGAGAGGAAGTCGGTCGGCGTGCCCCTGGCCCCCGTCGCGTAGTTGGTGCCGCCCGCGCAGTGGGCCATGAAGTCCTGGAGGAACGTGCTCCCGCCGCCCGCCACGTCGGGCCCCCCCACCCTGGCTGTAGGAAGGGCGCGGCGCACGGCGTCCACCGCGCAGTCGTGGAGCCTGAAGAACTCCTCGGGCGTGCCGTGCCAGTAATCCCGGAGGTTGGGCTCGTTCCACACCTCCCAGTACCACTGCTCCACCTCGGCGCGGCCGTAGCGCTCCACGCAGTGCCTCGCCCACTGGAAGACGAGCTCGGACCATTTTGCGTAATCCCTCGGGGGATAGGACCATCCGGTGCCGATCGAGTTGTACTTGAGGCCCGGCCTCCAATCGTGCTGGTAGGGCTCGGGCTTGACGGAGAGGGCCTCGGGCATGAAGCCGATCTGGGCGTAGGGCCGCAGGCCCCGGGAAAGGTAGGTGTCGAAGATGCGGTCCAGGATCGCCCAGTCGTACACCGGCCTGCCCTGGGCGTCCTCGGTGTACGCGTTCGTGCTGCCCCATTTTAGGGCGGGAGTCCCGTCCCCCGTGCAGAGCAGGTTGTGCGACCGGAAGTACACGGACTTCGGAGCAAGCTCCCCCAGTTCGCCCAGGAGCCTTCGGCCGTCCCTCATGGTCGCGTAGTTCGGCTCGTCGCAGCCGAAGAAATCCCAGATCGGCTTCATTTCCCCCAGGGGCCTTGACGCGTCGACCGTGATCGTCACGGGAAACGCCGCCTCGGGAGCGGTCGCCGGCAACGGCGCCGAAAGCGCCGCGCAGGACGCCAGGCCGGCGAGAAGCATGGGGGCGAGGGGCTTCAATCGAAGCCCTCTTGTAGCGACGCCAACCCGGAGGTCAATTGGCCGGAACGCGATCCCGGCTTGGGACAAGTCGCGGGGCCCCTTGAAAAGGCGGCCCCGCCGTCCCGGCAGGTCACTTCCCGGAGGACCGCTGAGCGATGCCGCCGTCGACCGAGGCCCTGCCTCCTCCGCAGACCATCACGACCAGGGCGAGTCCGATGGCGAGCAGGTGGTATTCGAAGCCCTCGCCCTTCTGATTGCCGTACCAGTTCATGAAGAACCCGTTCGCCAGGTGTGAGGTGACAACGGCGACCCCCATGACCGAGGCGATTCCCAGGGCCGCGACGCGGCTCAGGAACCCGAGGATCAGGGCGATCGAACCGGCGAACTCGGCCAGGATGGCGAGGAATGCGAACAGGGCCGGGATGTGCATCGTTCCCGTGAAGAAGCCCATGGTGCCGGCGAAGCCGTAGCCGCCGAACCAGCCGAGCGCCATCTGGGCGCCGTGGGGGAACATGACAAGCCCTAGAGTCAGTCGCGCCAGGAGCGGAGCGGCGCTGTTGTCGGTCTTGGTGAGGAGTTGGAGTGCCTTCATGGGATGTGTCGTCTATTGGGTTAGCGGATCAAGATTGGGCCTTCATCTTCGAGGCGAGCGCCGCGACGCGCCGGCCGAGCAGGCTGCCGGTCGCCTTGTCCTGCTCGTTCGGCGCCAGCTCCGGCGAGTCGAAGCCGGCCTGAGCCATCACGCCGCTGTAGCTGCCGAGGCGGTTGGTGCCGTTCGCCTGCATCGGCAGTTCGCCGAGGCCGACCCAGACCATGCCGTGCTGCATCGCGAGCGTGAACAGGTAGTTGAGCGTCCCCTGCTTGTCGCCGCTCGGGCTGTTGGAGACGGTGAAGCCGGCCGCGACCTTGTCGCGCCAGGCCGAACTGAACCACTTGCCCCCGGTCGCGTCGACGAACGCCTTGAACTGCGCCGCCGGGCCCCCCATGTAGGTCGGGCTGCCGAAGATGATCGCGTCGCTCGCGTCGAGCTGGGTGAGGACCGCCTCGTTCTCGTAGCGTCCCTTGACGATGTGGTCCCCGTTCAGGGCGATAAGGTGGGTCTTCGTTCCGGGAACGGCGGAGGCGCCCTCTGCGACGGCCTCGGCCAGCTTGGTCGTGTGACCCGAGCCGGAGAAATAGACGATGGATACGGTGTTCATGGTTTTTTGTGAGATGCGGTGTGGAAGGGGGTCACTCCGAGGGAGGGGCGCCTGCGTCCCGGTCGGACTCGGTCGCGACCAGGGCGGTCAGGAGCGCTAGGACGATGACGGGGGCGATCATGGTGGGTGCGCGCCGTGTCACTTCAGGTCGAAGAGCAGGGCCTCGACGGGGCCCTCTGCGGTGAACGTGAGCGTTCCGGGTTCCTCGGTGCTCGCACCGTCCCCGGTGGAGAGTTCCACCCCGTTGAGCGCCAGCGAACCCTCGGCGACCTGGAGCCAGGCCCCGCGGCCGGACCTGAGGACGTGGGTCACCGTCTCGCCCGCCTTGAGCCTTAGGCGGTAGACATCGGCGTCCTGGTGGATGGTCGCCGAGCCGTTGCGGCCGTCGGGCGAGATGATCAGCACCTTCGATGCGCCGTCGTGCTCGGCCGCAGGGTGCCATTCGGTGTAGCTCGGGGTGAGCCCGCGTTCGCGGGGAAAAATCCAGACCTGCAGGAAATGGGCCGCGGCGCTCGGCGAGGGGTTGAACTCGCTGTGGGTCACCCCGCGGCCCGCGCTCATCAGCTGGACCTGGCCGGGCTTGAGCTCCCTCGTGTTGCCGAGGTTGTCCTTGTGGGCCAGGGAGCCCTCGAGGACGTAGCTGAAGATCTCCATGTCCCGGTGCGGGTGTGCGCCGAAGCCCTTGCCGGGAGCCACGCGGTCGTCGTTGATGACGCGCAGCGTGCGGAAGCCCGCATGGGCGGGATCGTAGTAGTCGGCGAAGGAGAACGAGTGGCTGGACTTGAGCCAGCCGTGGTCGGCTTGGCCCCGCTCGCTCGCCCTCCTGACGGTCAGGTCGTTCGTGTTGGTCTTCATGCGACCAGTATGCCAGACGACCTCAAAGCCGGCCAATGTTGAGTTCTTTGCCTGAGCCATACTTTCGGTTATGGTCCGGGGCATGGAACTCCGGCAGCTGCGTTACTTCGTCGCCGTGGCCGAGACCGGCAACATAAGCCGCGCCGCGCAGAAGATCTTCCTGACCCAGCCCGCCTTGAGCCGGCAGATCAAGGCGCTGGAGGACGAGGTCGGCCAGTGCCTGCTCGAGCGCAAGGCAAACTCGATCGGGCTCACGCCCGCCGGGGAGGCGATGCTGCAGGAGGCCCGCGAGATCCTCGAGCGGGCCGACCAGGGGATGGAGCGGGTGCGCGCGACGTCGGCCGGCGGCCGCCTTCGGATCGGCTACTCCCCGTCGCTCGCCACCGGCTTCCTGTCGCCGGCGGTCGCCAACTTCACCCAGGCGCACCCCGGCACGCGGGTGGAGCTCTTCGACCTCTCGACCGGCGAGATGCTCGCGGGCCTCGAGGCCAACAGCCTGGATGTCGTGGTGACGGTGGCCCGGGACGGGGAAAAGAGGGGACTCATGTCGACGCCGCTATATAGCGCGGCGTGGAGGCTTGCCGTATCGACCACCCACCCTCTCGCGCGCAAGGCGCGGGTCAAGCCGAGCGAGGTGGCCCGCGAGCCGCTGCTTGTCTACAGCCAGCGCGATTATCCGAAGTACTGGGCCACCGTCACCGGTTGGCTGCACGAGCACGGGCTTCGGGCAAGGATCGCCGGCGAGCACGACGGCGCGGAGAGCCTCGTCGCCGCGGTGGAGTCGGGCCTCGGGGTCGCCATGGTCTCCACCCGCATGGCGCAGCTTTTCCCCTCCCGCGTCCGGATGAAGACCCTGACCGCGGCGCCCGAGCCGCTCTGCATTGCCGCCGTCTACCGCGAGGACCGGGCGGGCGACAAGCCGCTTGGGGTGTTCATCGAGGAGCTTCGCCGGGCGGCAAAGTCCCTGAAATAGGCGCGTGGGGACGGCGCCCTACCACCAGCCGCGCTCGGCCGCGCACTGCAGCGCCCGTTCCAGGGGCGGCAGGTCCGGATGCCATTGCCTCTCCCACTCGAGGCTGACGCGCCCCTTGTACCCTTGGCGCATGAGCGCATCCCTGAGGGGACCCATCGGGAACTCCCCGTCGCCCGGGAGCACGTAGGTGTAGGGAAACCCGTCCGAGGCGCGGCTCACGCTGTCCTTCACGTGGATGTGGACGACCTGCCCCGCGATGTGGGGCCAGAGGTCGAGCGGGTGCACTCCCGTCCGACGCCAGGTGTTGTGCGCATCCCACAGGAGCGCCACGTCGCCGGCCTCGGCGCAAAAGCGGCCGATGGCCTCCCGGGCCACGAGGCCGTCGTGGGTCTCCACCATGACATCCACCTTCCAGCCCTTCTCGGCCCTGAGCCTTCGCCACCAGCGAAGGGTCTCGGCCGCCATGGCGGCCGCGCCCGGGTCCGCGGCCTCGCCGCCGTCGAAGACCCGAAGCCAGGGCACGCCGAGCGTTTCGGCCCACGGGACAAACGAGAGAAGGGCCTGCCGGTCGGCCTCCCCGGGACCGACGAGCCTGAAGGACGTCGAAAGGGACAGGACCTGGACCGCGCCCCGCCCCGCGAGGACGCGCCGCAGCGCCGCCTCCCCCGTCCTCGCGAAGAGCGCCGGGAGGTCCGTCGTCCCCTCCAGGGTGCGGAGCTCCACCGCCTCGACGCCGTGACTCGATGCGAGCGAGAGGGCGCCGTCGAGCGTGAGGTCGGGGCAGCCGAGGGTGGAAAAGGCGCGGCGGATGGGCATGGGGGCCTTGCGCTCAGTCGACGTCGACCTCGACGTCGAACCCGACCTCAAAGAGGCGCCGCCAGGGAAGGTGAATCCGGCCGACGCGGACCTCCCGGACACGCCCCGAGGCGACGAAGAGCCTGCGCAGTTCCGCGGCGGCACGGCCCAGGTGGGACGCGACCCGGCCCTCGATGTCCTCCGCCTTCCCGTCGGGCAGGCGCTCCATCGTGGGCTCGAGGCCGAGGGACGGCAGGTCCTCGAACATGCACCGCTCCCGCTCGCGGCCCTGGAACATCTCGTCGTCCAGGAACCGAAGGAAGAGGAACTCCAGGTGCGCGGCGCGCTGCCCGGGCGTCGGCCCCGCGCGCTGCGCGACCGCGAAGATGGCCGCCTGGGCGAGGACGGTGCCCAGGGTGTTCCCCGCCGTGTTCCATCCGCCGTAGGCCGCGAGGCCCGTTGCCTCGGGCCGTTCGCGCAGGAGCCCGCACAGGGCGAGGTCGGCGGCGTTGACGTAGGCGACATCGGCCACCGCCACGGGCTTGCCGGATCCAAGCGCATCGACGATGGCCCGGACAAACTGCACGGGGTCCCTGCCGGGCGACCCGATCTCGCGGAGGGTGTCCTTGAATCCCTCGCTCCCGGTGAACCGGTCGAGCCACGGGCGGAACTTCCCGGGCATCCGGGCGCGGACGGCGTCGATCCCCTCCTGCACGATCCACTGGCTGTCCCCGTTGCCCTGCACCTCGACCGGCGAGTTGAAGAAGAGGAGCAGGTCCGCGTCCGCGGCCGAATCCGCCACGGATCCCCCGAGCGGCGCCAGGTGGGCCTTCAGGAGCTCGTGGAGCGGCCGGTCCTCGTAGGCCGTCACGATGGACCGTCCCTTGGCCGAGGAGTACTGCGGCCAGACCCTCGGCGCGTACCCCCCCTGGCGGCAGACGTAGCGGGCCAGGAGAAGGCAGCCGATCTCGTCGGCGCCCGGGTAGGTGATCGCCCGGTCCGCCAGCCCGCGCGAGCGGATCCGCGCCTGGAGGCTTCGCGCCTCCGCCACGTTCCAGCCGTAGTCGTCGGTGTCGTCCTGGGGGAGAAGCAGGAAGTCGAACACCCCCTCCTCGGCCCAATCGAGCATGGCGAGGTTGACGGCGTGGTTGCGGGCGCGCCCGCGGCGGTAGTCCAGGTAGACCTCGTCGGGGACCTGCGGGCGGAGCCCGCGCTGCTCCGCGGTCTCGGCGGGATCCGCCTCCCCGAGCTCGATCTTGTGCTCGAGCGACGACAGCCGGAACATCCGGGAGCCATAGGTCGCCCAATAGGGCTTCTCCTCCTCGCAGGAGTCCGACCGGTTGATCCGCATGACGACGCTCGAGGCCAGGATCGGGCACCCGGGGTGCGCCGCCCTGAGGCGCCGAAGGATCGATAGCCGGCCGAGGACGGCCTCGGCCGTCTCGGGGGACGTGCGCGAGGGGATGAGGCCTCCGTAGCCGAGCGTGTCCAGGGCGACCACGGCGGCGTCGGCCCCGGGCACGGCCTGCGCCAGCCAGTCGACCAGGTCCGCGTGGCGGCTCGCCCGCCAGGGATTGCCCAGCCATTCGCGGGGGGGCAGGACGACCTCGATGCCGGCGGCGCGGGAGAGATAGCGCGGGGAGTCGTAGTTGACCGGGCGGTCGTCCATCGGCAGAACCGCGACCCGCTTCATGGAAGCACCCCCTTCAGTCCGCCTGCGCCCAGCTTCTCAAGCTCCCTCATGCACAGGAAGAGGCCGCGCGGCACGTGGAAGCACCCCTTCCATTTTCCGCCCTTGAGCGGGAGGAGCACCTCCCCGCGACGGTTGAGGTAGCCGAACCACTCGCCGAATCCGGGATCGGGAAAATGGCCCCACGTGTAGGCGCTCACCCGTTCGTACCACTCCCAGCAGGCCTGCCGGCCCGTGAGGCGGTATCCCTTCAGGAGCGCGACGAGCGTCTCCATGTGCACCCACCACAGCTTCTGGTCCCACTCCAGCTGCTGGGGAGGGTATCCCCTTGAATCCAGGAAATAGTATATCCCTCCAAACTCCTTGTCCCAGCCCAGCTCGAGGGTGCTTAGGACGACGTCGACGGCCCGGCGGGCAAGGGCCCCGTCGCTCCGGTCCTCGGCGATGTCCATGACGAACCACATTGCCTCGATGCCGTGGCCCGGGTTGAGGAGCCGCCCCTCGAAGCAGTCGAGCTTGCCGCCGCCCGGGGCCACGTGCTCGTGGAGCACCCGCCTCTCCGCGTCCAGGTGGAGGGAGAAGATCTCGCCCAGGCACTCGTCGAGGGTGCGCTCGGACACGGAGGGATCCACGAGGTCCCCCAGCTCCTGGGTCACGTTTGAAAGGATCATGGGCAGCGCAAGGGACCTCATGGGGCGCGCACCCGGCACCCGCTTCTCATACCTGCCCTTGGGGCTGTCCCTGCGGGCGAGGATGTTGCGGTAGGCGCGGACCGCCACGTCCCCTGCCGCCGCCTTCAGGGCCGGGTCGCCCCCGACCGCCCTCGAATACTGGCCGAACGCAATGGCCGCGAAGCAGTCCGAGAAGATGTTGTAGGGCTCCACGAGCGGGCGACCCTCCCGGGTCAGGCTGAAGTACCAGTTCCCGTCCCCGTCGCTGCCGCAACGCGCCAGGAAGTCCGCCCCGTGCCTCGCCACCCGGAGCCACGCCTCGCGCCTCTCCACCTGGTTGTGGAGCATCGAGAACGTCCAGACCTGGCGCGCCTGCAGCCACACGAACTTGTCCGTGTCGTAGACCGTCCCGTCGCGGCCGAGGCACGTGAAGTAGCCCCCGCATTCGCGGTCCAGGGAATGCTTCTCCCAGAACGGGATCACGTCCTCCAGGAGGGCGCGGCGATACCGGTTCGCCTGCCCTGGGTAACCCTCTTTGGGGGAAGTCTCCATCGGATTCCGGGGTTCTTTCAGCTCAGCCGGCGCGTCCCTGCCTGTCGGACCTGACGCCCAACCATGCCATGAGGCCGCCGATGCCCAATGTCGAGAGCGCCACCGCCCAGATCATCCCCGAGTGCCCCGCGCTGCTCTGCGGGAAGAGGAGGAGCAGGACCGCAAGGCCGAGGACGATGCCAAAGGTCCCGACGATCCGCAGCTGCCGGCCGTCGTTGGCCCCGCCGATCTCGGACGCGAAATCTACCGGTCGGTCTCGCCGGGAGAAGAACTCGCGCTCCCGGGCGAGCGCCGCCTCGTCGGGCTTCACCAGGGCCCGGATGAGAAGGAAGGTCACGAGGCTCACGGCAACGACGGTGCCGACCTGGTACTGGAACACCCACGCCCCCGTGCCCAGGACGAAGGGCGACAGGTAGATCGCGAGCGACACGCAGGCGCCGACGGCGATCGAGACAAACGGCGCGGCCGAGGGGACGCCGCGCAGGAACATCCCCAGGACCAGGGGAACGGACAGCGGCGCGGCGACGGTCGCCATGACGTCGATCAGGATGTTGAAGATCCCGCCGCGGCCGAACCTGGCCATCGCGAGGCCGCAGCAGATGACCGCGACGGCGCAGCAGAGCGTGACGAACCTCGCGAGGACAAGCCGCGACCGGCCCTCGAGCGGGGCGACCTTAAGCGCCCGGCAGGCCGCCGGATATACGTTCTGGGTGATGTTTCCCGCGAGGCTGTTGAGGCCCACGTCGAGGGCGCTCATCGTCGCGGCGCACATGCCGACCAGCACGAGCCCGACCAGTCCCGCCGGAAGGAAATGGATCGCGATCGCGGCGTACGCGCCCTCGGCGGGCTTGGGCAGCGGCATCGCCGCGACCTGGTCGGCGATCAGGATGCGCGCGGTCATGGGGGGGATGAACCAGATGAAGAGCCCCAGCGTGAAGAGCCCCCCGGCAAGGAGCGCCGCAAGCCTGGCCCCGCGCCCGTCCTTGGCGCTCAGGTACCTCCCGGCGCTGCCGGGCTCGTTCCCAAGGAGGGCCGCGTTTCCATACCAGGCCAGGAAGAACGCCCACGTGAACCAGCCCGGGTTGATCCCCTTCATGGTGCCGAGCACCTCGGCCGTCTTGACCGGCCTGAAGTCCCCGGTGAGCCCCGCGCGGGAGATGGCGTCGACAAGGCCGCCTACCCCGCCCACCGCGTGCAGGCAGACGACGCCGAGAAGGACCGTGATCGGCACGAGGACCAGCGCCTTGATGAAGTCGGCCGCCATGACGGCCCAGGCGCCGCTGATCCCCGCATAGAAGAGCACCACGAACCCCAGCAGGACGATCGTGTAGTACATGTTCGTCCCCAGGAGGATCGACGTGAAGATCGCGAGTCCGTAGAGCTGTATCCCCCCGTAGATGGGCCCTGTCAGGATGCCGAGGTAGGCGGAGAACTGCTCAAGGCCCGGGCCAAACCGAAGGCGGACGATGTCAACCGACGTGACGCACCGCAGCTGCCGGAACCACCCTCCCGTGAAGAGGGCGACGATCACGAACGCCGTGGCGTTCGCCCCGAACATGAGCGGCAGGCTCCAGCCCGCCTGGAACGCGGCGCCCGCCGCGCCGGTGAAGGTCCAGGCGCTGAACCCCCGCATGAACACGCTTCCGCCGATCAGCCACCACGTCGCCTTGCCCCCCGCCCGGAAGTAGTCGCTCGTGTCCTTGCTGAAGCGCCGGAACACGAGGCCGACGACGATGAGCGTGACGAGGTAGCCGCCGATGACGGCGAAGACGGTCCTGCGGTCCTGCAGCATGAAGGCCCCGAGCGGCAGCCGGCTGAAAAGGAGCTTGGGGATCGCGGGATGCATGGGCCGGGGACCTGCGGTTCAGCAGGCCTCGAAGGTGATCGGGCCCGTCCGGCGCACCCGGACGGCCTCCATGAGGGCGACCTGCTGCCGGCAGTCCTCCAGGCGCGGCCCGAGCGGGGCGCCCGTGCGCACCCCGTCCAGGAACGCCTCCGTCTCCGCCAGGATGCCCAGCCGGTCCACCGGGCCGAAGCTCGCGTCCGAGAACGAGCCCACGAGCGCGTCGGCGCGCCAGTGCTCGACCCGCCCGTGCCCGTGGGACTGGGGCGACATCGGGATCCTCAGGTCGAGCGACTGCCCCACGGCGTGTATCCTCGCGGATTCCGAGTTGGTCGCCGACACCGGAAGGAGCTTCACCTGAACGGCCGTGCCCGAGGCGCACTCCGCGTCCACGACGACATTGACGGCCGTCTGCTCCCCGCTCCTCTGCTCCTGGAATCGGATCTGCGCCGAGCGGAACGGGCTCCTCGCGAGGAAGAGCGCCGTGTCGATCGCATGGATGGCCGTGGTCGAGAAATCGGGGTCCCATCGGTTGAACCGGATCATCTCGTAGTCGATCCTCGCCACCTCTGCCGGGCCCGCGACGCCGTCCAGCATCTCCATCGCCCTGCGGACGACGGGCATGTGGCGCCGGTTGAACGCGACCTGCGCCCGCGCCCCACCCTTTGCCGCGGCGGCGACCAGGCTTTCGAGTTCGCCCGGCGTCAACCCGGGCGGCTTCTCGAGGAGAAGGGGGTAGCCGAGCCTGAGCACCCCTCCCGCCACCGAGGCGGTCATCGCCGGGGGGACGGCCATCACGACGGCGTCCGGCTTCTCACGGGAAAGCATGGCGCCCACCTCCGAATAGCTGCGCCCAAACCCAAACGCCCCGGCGTAAGACGCCGAGCTCCCCGGATCCACGTCGCAGCATGCGGCGAGCTCCACGCCCGAGCCCGCGTCGCTGAGCTTCCGCTGGGCCGGCCCGTGGCAGAGCCGGGCGAAGCTGCCGCAACCAATCATGCAGACCCGGATGCTCATGGGGATGGCCCGGCGCCCCGTTCAATCGGGCGTGGCGCGGGGACGGTCGCGGGGGTTGGGGGCTCCATGTCGGTCGGACGGTGAGGGGGTTCCGGCTGGGGAGTGTACACTTAAGACCGTCCGGGCATGAGGATTTTATCGCCCTTAATCAGCACAATTTCGATAAACGCCGTGCCTTTTCCAAACCTTCGGGAGGGACCGCGGGCCCGCTCCACGGGGGTCGCGGGATTCGGCGTTGTGAAGTAGGATATTATCGACATGAACGTGTGAAGCGCATGCACCACTTCCGCTCCCTCCTGATCGACCGCGCGGACATCCGCCTGCACGGGCTGCGCATCTCGACCTTCGCCCTGCACCGGCACCTGCCCGAGCACCCCTCGATCGAGTTCCACCGCCACCGCTGGTGCCAGGCCATCCTTTACCTGAGCGGAAGGGGCCAGCAGACCTTCGAGGAGGGCTCGGCCGACATCAAGGCGGGGGCGCTCGTCGTCCTGCCGCCCGGGGTCTCCCACGGGTTCCAGAGGGCGACCGACCGCGCTCCTCTGTGCCTCATGATCGACTTCAGGCTGGAGGGGGGGAAGAAGTTCCCCGTGGCGGTGTGCAGCCTGGACCGCTCGGAACTCTTGAGGATCCGGCAGAACCTGGCGCGCCTCCTCCACCTGCAGGCGGGGGTGGGCGGCTCGCTCCACTGGGAGAGCGCCATCGTGATCCTGCAGCTGCTGCTGACCCTGCTTCGATCGGCGGGCTGGCTGGAGAGCCTGCGCCCGCGCCCGGAGGGGCCGAAGGGACAGGCGATGAACATGCTCCTGACGAGGATGGACCCGACGAATTCCCTCGCGGAGGTCGTCTCGCAGAGCGGGTACCACCGCGACCACCTGAACCGCCTGGTCAAGAAGGAGACCGGGCTCACGCTGGGCCAGGTGCGCGCCCAGAAGCGCCTTGCGAAGGCCAAGGAGCTCCTTTCCCGGGGGATGCAGGTCGGCAATGTGGCGGGGACCGTCGGGATGCCCGACCAGAGCTACTTTGCGCGGTGGTTCCGGCGCCAGACGGGCCAGCGCCCGTCGCGGTGGATCCGGCACGCATCCCGGTAGGGGCGCCCTACTTCCAGCGGAAGACGGCGGTCAAGAGTCCCGGCTTCGAGGCGCGCAGCTCGGAATAGACGCGCTGCGCGTCGCCCGGGTCGCATTCCTCGCTCACGAGGTCGGCCGTGCTCAGCTTCCCGGACGCAAGGAGCCCGATCACCGCGAGGATGTCCCTCGACTGGTTGTCCCTCGGGAAATGCACGGAGAGCTCGCGCCCGAACGCCTCGTGGTAGTCGAAGATGACGTTCTCGGCGTAGCTTCCCTGGATCACGAGCCTCGTCGGCTCCGTCTCGGAATCGTCCCAGGGCTTCGCCTTCCCGAGCCGGATCGACTGCTGGAGCACGGAGGGGACGCCGGTGGAATCCACGACGACGTCGGCCCCCCGCGGCATCTCCCGTGCGAGCGCCGGGACGAGCCCGTCCGCGGCCACGACCGCGTTGATCCCCGCCGCCCTTGCGAGCGCGACCCGGTCCGGGCTCAGGTCCGCCGCGACAACCCGGCCCCCGGCGAGCGTGTGGAGTCTCGCGGCCAGCTGCCCGATGGGACCCAGCCCCACGACGGCCACCTCGTCGCCCGAATGGGTCCTTGCGCAGGAAACCCCGCGGTGGGCGATCGCCGCGAGCTTCGTGAGGGCGGCGCCGAGCGGGGTCACGCCGTCCGGGAGCGCAAACACCTTCGACTCGGAGCAGACCGCATGGGCCATGTGCGCCCCCCAGAGGATGGGATGACCGGCGCCCTCCGATCCCTTGCAGAACACCAGGGTCCCCTCGCGAAGCACGGCGCCCTCACCGCGGGCCACGACCCTTCCGACCAGGGAATACCCGGGAATGAACGGGAATATGCCGCCCGGCTGCCTCCCCGAGAGGCACCGCATCTCCGTCCCGGGGCTTATCGCCGAGTACAGGGACTCTACGAGGACCTGGTGCGGACCGGGGTCGGGCACGGTGGTCTCCACGAGACCGACCCGGTCTATCCCGGACATGAGGAGTGCCTTCGTCTTCATCGTTCGAGTTGGGGTCACACCTTAGCGCCGCGCCCCACAATCCGTGAGGATAATTTCGGGGTCGACCAGGATCTTTTCGACATGGCTCCCCGCAGGTCCCCGGCCGTGGGGCTTCCGGCGTCATGGCGCCCTGGCCGGCAGCACAGGGGTCTTTGATCTGCCGAGGGGATCGGCCCGCGGGCAAGGCCGAGGCCAAGGCTTCCGGGCACCACCTCCGTCTATCGACTGTCTGGATCACGTCACTGTCCCTCCCGCGGGAGACGCCGGACCACATCGCCGAGTACCGAATTGAAGTGGAGCCCTGAGGTCCGGGTGACCCCCCAAGGCGATCGCATGCCGGCTCGGTCGCGCCGGGATGCGTAGTTCTACCCAGCCCGGGGCCCAAATTTTGTAAGGAGTTGGTGGTTTATGTGATCCATTTGGGGAAAAGCCGGGGTAATCGGGGCAAGAGCAGCGGCTACTAAACCGGGCCCAAGGCCTGCCGATCATCAAATCAGTATCGAAATCCCAAGTCCTCCCATGGGAGGATCCCCCCCCTCCACTTATCTCATGAAGAACCGAGACTCGTCCGAAGGAATCCTTCGTTCCGCGGTGCCTGACCAGGCATCCAGCACCATCCGCTACGAGGGTGCGAAGGAAACACGCGTGCCCATGCCGATCGTTGTCATCGGCCTCCTGGCAATCGGCGCCGCACTCTTTGCGGCCCGGCACCTTCTGGGGCTCTAGGACGAATCCGCGCCTTCTTTACATCGCCAAACGGCGCTCGGCGAACGGTTGAAGTCTGGCTTGATCGGCTCCCAAGGCGGGAGGGCGACGCAATTGCGCATGTCTGGCCCGGCTCGAGGGACACCCAAACCAGGGTGTTATTTATTTATAAACAAGCAATTGCGTGATCAACGGTAGGGCGGCTGAAGGGCCGTTCCTGCGGGCTCGAGGCGGACGCGGCCCATCACCATTAAACCCGATTCCGGGAGTTGCCTCGGATCCCGGGCTTTGCATTGTGCCGCGTTGCCGAGCGTGCCGATTCGGGTTCCCCGGTTTGCGCCGCTCGGAAGCAGATCGATCCAGCTGTCATGGCATTCCCGGAACCTGCAGGACCGCTTCCACCCGCACCAGGGCCAATCTTCTTGGGAGGATTGGGACGGTCACTTCGGCTTTGCGGCCTTGTACTTCTCTTCGGGCTGGGCGCCGGCGCGGTGCGCGCCCAGCTCCAATCATTCAGCGTGACGGGGCCGAGCACCCCGGTGGTGGGCACAACCGTGTCATTCACGGTCACTGCGCTGGATTCCAGCTCCCAAGTGGTGACCTCGTACACCGGGCCGGTGCACTTCACGATAACCAATGGGGGCACTGTGCCTTCCAACTCGTCGCTAACGAATGGCGTGGGCACGTTCTCGACGACGGTATCTGTGGTTGCAGGGATGCCCCATCAAGTGACGGTTACGGACACCCTAGGCTCGGGAAATACCGGCACCTGGACCTTCACCTCCGTCAGCGGGCGCTTGGACCACATGGACGTGGCCATGAACAACAATTCCGTTACGGCCGGTCTATCGCTCACCGGCACCGCCACGGCGGTTGATCAATACGACAATGTCGTGGCCAACCACGTGGCAAGCGTGACGCTTTCCAGTTCCGACGGCGCCGCTAGTTTCATTCCGAGCACCGTCGTGGCGGTCCCCTTAAGCAACATCGCAACCTTCTCCGTGACCCTGAACACGCCGGGAACGCAGACGGTCACGGCAATCCAAACGGGTAATTCTTCGATCACGGGAACGTCCCCGACTATCACCGTCAACCCAGTTCCCACCCCGACCCCATCGCCCACGCCGACGCCTTCGCCGACACCAACTCCTTCCCCGACGCCGACCCCGTCGCCTTCTCCCACGCCCACCTCGACGCCGTCGCCGACACCCACGCCTTCTCCCACACCGACACCGACTCCCTCGCCGACACCAACGCCTTCCCCGACTCCAACTCCGTCGCCCACGCCGACACCGACGCCGTCCCCTACGCCCACTCCGTCCCCGACACCCTCGGTTTCGCCCACTCCCACGCCGACTCCTTCTCCCACACCTACACCGACCCCGTCACCCACTCCGACGGCGACCCCGTCGCCGACCCCCTCGCACACCCCGTCACCGACCCCCACGCCGACCTCCGCTCCAAGTCCAATACCGACGCCGACACCCAGCCCCACGCCCACCCCGACCAGCCCGCCCGTGTATACCGGACAATACTTTGGCACGCTCACCAACGGTCAGGGATACTGGGCGATGAATGTCCTGGAGGACCGCATCGCCGAATTCATGGCCTACTTCTCCCTAACCGAAACCTTCTATTCCCAGGACCTGCAGGTCCAGGCCGACGGTTCGTTCACCGTTGGCCTGCCGAATGGGTTGGCTGGCCCGTCCGCGCGCTCGGTCGGCCCGCGGGTCGTGGGCGCGCTCTCTGGGACCATCTCCGGCGGGCAGGTCACCGGGTCGTCCTCCGGTATCGCGTTCTCCGGGGCCGTTGATCCCGCCGGGGGCCCCGATTCGGCGGTCGCCGGCTACTACAAGGCGTCGGCGCTTTATTCCGGAGGCGAAACCACCTACGCCATGGTCGGCCCAAGCGGCGAGACCCTCGCGGTCGTCGTCAATGCCTCGACGGCAGACGCGGCCACCGGGACCACCAGCGCCTCGGGCCAGTTCACGGCCACCACGTCGTCGGGATCGACGCTGAGCCTGTCGGTGGACGGCCAGTCGCTGAGCGGGTCCGTCACCCCAGCCGGATCCTCGAGCCCCATCCCCTTTTCCGGGCTCAGCGGCAACGTCGCCGCTGCATCCCGGCTCGTGAACCTCTCGGTCAGGGGCAACGTGGGCACGGGCCCCAACATCCTGATAGCGGGTTTCGTCACGGGCGGGGGCACGAAGACGATCCTTGTCCGCGGCGTCGGGCCCACCCTGGCCTCGTTCAACGTCACCGGCACGCTTGCGGCGCCGCAGCTCACGCTGCTCGGCTCCGACGGGGGCGCAATCGGGACGAATTCGGCGTGGGGCGGGTCGGCGTCGCTGAGCCGCACGTTCAGCCAGGTCGGGGCCTTCGCCCTGGCTGCGGCCTCGGCGGACTCGGCGCTCGTCGAGAGCCTTCCCCCGGGCTCCTACACGGCGCAATTGGCCGGCTCGTCAGGCGCGGGCGGGATCGGCCTCGCCGAGGTCTACGACGCGGATTCCGGATTCCCTGCGGGCCACCTGACCAACATCTCGGCCCGCGGCCAGGTCGGGACGGGCGGCAACGTGCTGATCGCGGGATTCGCGATATCGGGCAATGCGCCGGTCACTGTGCTCCTGCGCGGGATCGGGCCCTCGCTCTCCCAGTTCGGCCTCGCCGGGGTGCTGGCCGCGCCCCAGATCACCCTCTTCGACTCGGGCGGCGCCAAGATCGACAGCAACACCGCCTGGGGAGGCAGCCCCGCGCTTGCGGGGCTCTTCACCCAGGCGGGCGCCTTTGCGCTGCCGTCGGGCTCGGCGGATTCCGCGCTCCAGGAGAACCTCCCCCCCGGCGTCTACACCGTGGAGCTGAGCGGCGTCTCGGGCGCGACGGGACTTGCGCTCATCGAGGTCTACGAGGTGCCGTAGGGCGTCCGTTACCCGACCCGTCCCCCGCGGATCCCCGGGTTTTAGACTTCCAGCGGGACGGGTATGGGAGAAAAGTGGCGGGGATGCGCCCCACCCCGGTCACCGTCACTTGCTTCGCAATCGGCTGCGCCCTGACGAGCCTCCTCGGCGCGGCCCCGCCGCTGCTCAACGCCTATGCGCGCCCCGGCCTGGACCTGGACGGCAAGTGGCATGTCATCGTCGATCCCTACGACACGGGATACTACGACTACAGGCACCAGCAGCTCGACGCCTCGCCGCACCCCACGGGCGGCTATTTCCTCGACCACGAGCCGGCCTCGAAGAGCGAGCTGGTCGAGTACAACTTCGACCAGAGCCCCACGCTCGACGTCCCGGGCGACTGGAATTCGCAGGCCGAGAGGCTCTTCTACTATGAGGGCGCCATCTGGTACCGCCGGCATTTCGACTACGTTCCCTCGGCCGCCGGCAACAGGCTCTTCCTCTACTTCGGGGCAGCCAACTACCAGGCCGACGTCTACCTCAACGGGAAGAAGCTCGGCCAGCACATCGGCGGGTTCACGCCCTTTGAGTTCGAGGTCACCGGCCTCGTCAAGGAGTCCGACAACTCACTCGTCGTCCGCGTGGACAACCGGCGGTACCTGGAGGGGGTCCCGACCATCAACACCGACTGGTGGAACTACGGCGGGCTGACCCGCGACGTCCGGCTGGTGGAGACCGCGGGGACCTTCATCCGGGACTACCGCGTCCAGCTGCGGAAAGGCGACCGCGGCATGATCGACGCCACGGTCCAGCTCGACGGCGGCCAGCATCGCCAGCACGTCACCCTGACGATCCCTGATGCGCAGCTTTCCGCGGAGGCGGACACCGACGATGCGGGGATGGTCCACTTTGAGGTGCCGTCGAAGGGCATCGAGCTCTGGTCCCCCGAGCATCCCCGCCTCTACGCCGTCACGCTCGCGGCAGCCACGGACCGTATCGAGGACCGGATCGGCTTTCGGACGATCGAGGTGAGGGGGACGGACATCCTCCTCAACGGCCGCCCGGTTTTCCTTCGCGGCATCTGTCTGCACGAGGAGAATCCCCTGCGGGGCGCTCGTGCCTATTCGGAGGCGGACGCCCGCCTGCTCCTCGGCTGGGCGAAGGAGCTCAACTGCAACTTTGTCCGGCTCGCCCATTACCCCCACAATGAGCACGTGGCCCGTGTGGCGGACGAATTGGGCCTCATGCTCTGGGAGGAGATCCCCGTGTACTGGACCATCCAGTGGGGGAACCCCGACACGCTGCGCAACGCCCAGGCCCAGCTGACGGACCTCGTGGTCCGCGACCGCAACCGCGCAAGCGTCATCGTCTGGTCGGTGGCCAACGAGACGCCTGTCAGCGAGCCGCGCACCCGGTTCCTCAAGGCCCTTGTCGACACGGCGCGGGCCCTGGACGACACCCGGCTCGTCTCGGCGGCCATGGAGGTCCGGGCGGACCCGGCTGATGCCACGCACAAGATCGTCGACGACCCCTTCGGGGCCTACACGGACCTGCTCAGCTTCAACGAGTACGTGGGCTGGTACGACGGGCTCCCGGACCGACTGCAGCGCATCACCTGGACGCTCGGCTACAACAAGCCGGTGGTCATCAGCGAATTCGGGGCCGACGCGCTGCAGGGATACCATGCGGACAGCCTCACCCGCTTCAGCGAGGAATATCAGGCGGACCTCTACCGCAAGACCCTCGCCATGCTGGGGAAGATCCCGCAGTGGCGCGGCGCGACCCCGTGGATACTGTGCGATTTCCGCTCGCCGAAGAGGCCGCTTCCTCACCTCCAGGACGGCTGGAATCGCAAGGGCGTCATCGGGTCAGACGGCGAGAAGAAGGCCGCTTTCTTCGTGCTCAAGGCGTTCTACGACGAGAAGTCGGCCATTGCCCCACAGACCAGCCCTTAAACATCACCTGGCTCGATCAGCCGCGCCATCCTCGGGTCAAAGGTGAATGGCTCGGGTGAAGAGACCTCGATCCTCCTGAAATCAGGATGAGCCGGATTGAGCACGTAGTTGGTCTCCTCGGGATACAGGGCGCTCGGAACGGCAAGGATCGCCGTCCTGGCGGCCGCGACCCAGGCATCCCCGATCTTCTGGGTGCTCTCGGGTGCGGGCTCCGCACGCCAATCGGAAGTCAGATCGGGGGGGCCTAGTCGTGTCACCGCCAATCCCCCAAAGCGCAGGCCAAATCTCACATAGAGCGAACTTCGGGGAAGCGGCCTTGGAAGATGGATGAACCTCTCCTGCGCCGCCATCGCCAGGTGCTCGCTCGCATAGATAACGGGGACGCCCGATGAATTCCAGCGGCCGCCCTCGAGCGAGGCGCCGATGCCGTCGAACGACCGCGCCGACCACTTCCTGTTGTCCACCCGCCAGGCCGACGGCTCAGGCATAAACCCCGCGATCGATGCGTGTGAGCAGCTTCTCGACCTCGCGGAACCCGAAGGTCGTCTTCGCGCATTCCAGCGGGACGGCACCGCCGAGACCGATCTGAGGGCAATTCAGCCATTGCCTCGCCGCATCCTCGTCACCATCGAACACGGAGATTGCCTGGGTCAAGAGACCGGCGTGCCTTGCCAGAGCGTCGGACTCGTGACCGGTCAAAAGGGCGTCCCCCTTCTGCTTCCGGTGATACGTAGAACGGGAAACCCCGATCCGCTCCGCCATCGCACCCGGGGAAATGCCAAACCTCTGGGCCACCTCGGCCACGGAATGCGCGTGGAAACCCGCCATGATCTCGGCGTGGGTGGGGTGCTCGGGATATTCCAGAGGAACCGGGACTTTCTTGGCCGCGGGGATCTTGGGAGCCCTGAATGCGCTCCTGCGCCTCGTCTTCATATGGGACTCATAAAATCCCAAATGAAATACCTGTCAATCCCGCCTCCCACGGGACGATTTCAGCTCCACTCGGGGAATTGGGACGTGTTCAGGTCCAGCGGCAGGATCGACGCCAGGTCGGAATCATCGAGGCTGAAGTCAAAGATGTTCAAATTCTCTGCGATATGCGCCTTCTGGCTGGAACGGGGAATGACAACGATCCCCCGCTGGAAATGCCACCTGAGGCACACCTGCGCCACCGATTTGCTGTGCTTCCTGGCGACCGCGGCCAGGGAGTCGTTCGCAAAGAGCCCGTGACGGCCCTCGGCAAATGGCGACCACGCCTCCATCTGCACGCCGTGTTGCCTCAGGTAATCATACGCACTCCCCTCCTGGAAGAACGCATGGGTTTCAATCTGGTGGACGGCGGGCTTCACCTCGAAATTCGAGATCAAGTCGTTCATCTGCGCGAAATCGGCATTGCTCATGCCGATGGCCTTGATCTTCCCCTGGTGATGGAGCTCCTCCATCGCCCGCCAGGAGCCCTTCCAATCCCCTCCGGGGGGCCGGTGGATCAAGTAGAGGTCCAAATAGTCGACCTTCAACTTGTCTATCGACGTCTGAAATCCCCTCTTCGCGGCGTCATAGCCCATATCGCTCTTCCACAGTTTTGAGGTGATGAAGAGTTCCTCGCGCCTGATCCCGCTTTGCTTGATGCCGTCGCCCACTGACGCCTCATTGTCGTAGATCATGGCGGTATCAATGAGGCGGTAGCCGAGGGATATGGCGTCGGCCACACACCTCACTCCCAGATCGCCCCTCAGCGTCATCGTGCCCAGCCCAAGGCGCGGCATCTTCACCCCGTTGTTGAGTGTCACCCAAGGGACCGACTTCTCAGGCGCGTCCGCGCTGGCGGCGGCAAATATCTTCCTTGAGCCCATGCCGAAGAAAATGGCGGAGGCGGCGCTTGTCTTCAGGAATTGTCTGCGGTTCATCGATTCGATTCTGGGTTCCCTAGGCAGAAATTGAAAGGGATAATGAATGGCGCCGCCGCTCTGCACGATCGAGCCTCGTCAAGGCCTAGGAAACCGAACCCCGGCTCTCCGCAAGAATCTCAGCTTGGGGCCGCGCGCCGCGAACCGATCGCCAGATCGACAGCATTAGCGACCGGCCCGACGAGGAAGAGCGCATAGTAGGGCGCGTCGACTACGCCGTTGAGGCGCAAACCCATCTCCGCCACCGCAACGAGCGACGCGACCATGCATTGCGGGAGCCATCCCCGCACCGTGGTGGGCGGGTCGGTAATCATGAAAAACACGAACAATTGATACATTGGTCCGGTCAGCGGCGCGACGGCCGAGAGCCAAGGATTGCCCGTCACTTCACTCCGGATCCATGAAAGGAGCAAAAATGTCCCGACATAGGAGGCGCAGATATGGAAGCGCTTGAGGCGGTAGATGATGATCGAACCGATGCACCAAACCGTGATCATCGGCCAAAGCGAGTTTCCCCATTGAATGCTCAGGGAGGCAACGGCCGCGGGATAGAGGAAAAGCATCGAGCTGACCCCGAAATTCGACGGATTCCAGAGGTGCCGGCCGCGCCAGCGGAGGACGTACTTGGACAAGATGGAGAGGGAGCTGCACAGGGCGTAGGGCCACAGGAACGGCGAGCGCAGGAGGATTCCGACGCTGATCCCGGTTATGTACGCGCTGGCCAGGTGCGGCCATTTTCCGATGACGACGCGGGCGAGGACGATTTCCACCACCATCGAGGTGGCTATGGCGAGGAGGGTGCGGCCCGCGCTCTCGAGGACCCCGAACTCAAGCTGCCCGCCCAGGAGGATGCACGTGATGAGCAGGGGCGGCAGATAGCGGTTGTTCGGGCTGAAGAACCGCGACAGCCGCCCGACGCGACCGTCTGTCGTCGGGGTTTCGCCTGGGCCTCTGGCGACTGCGGTGTTCACTTGGGTTCCTCGATGGGGTTGATGGTGTCGATTGGAGGAGACTCCAGCGTCTGCACGCGCCCGGAGGGCCATCTTATGGTCACTCTATCGACCGCCTTTGCCTCTCCCAGCCCGAAATGCAGCCGCCGCTGGTTCTCGGCCGCAAAGCCGCTCGCGGCCGCGACCTCCTGGAGTTGCTCCTGGCCGTTCCATTTTACCCTGACCTGCGCTCCGATCGCGCTGCGGTTGCTGGCGCGTCCCTTGAGTTCAAACTCGATCCAGTTCCGCCCTGGCTTCACATGGTTGCGGTAGAGCATGAGGGGGCCTCCCTGGTTGGCCACGATGACATCCAGGGACCCGTTGTTCTCGAGGTCGGCCAGAGCGACGGCGCGGCCGTCATGGGTATCCGTGACTCCGACCGCCTGGGATACATCAAAGAAGCGGCCGTCGCCCCCGTTCAGCCAGAGGCGCTTCCTCTGGAAGCCGGCGAGGCTCCGTCCCCTCATCGCCGGCCAGTTCTTCGCATCCGAGATGATGCTGCTGTTGCCGCCCGTGATTTCCGAGAAGTCGTACCAGTAATTGCCGTCGGGCTTGCCCGAGACGTAGCCGTTCACCAGGAAGAGGTCGAGGAAACCGTCATTGTTGAGGTCGCCGAACTGCGCCCCGAAGCTCCATCCGCCGAGCTCGATGCCCATGGCCGAGGCCAGGTTCGAGTACCTCAGCGATCCCGGTGCCTGGGGGACCCAGAGGTTGTTGCCTTGGACGAGGACTCCGTCCTCGGAGATGTTGGAGACGTAGATGGACAGGGCCCCGGAATTGAGGACGTCGCCGACACTGGCGTTCATGCCGCTCTTCGGGCTGTGTCCGACCCTGGACTCCTCCCCGATCTCCCTGAAGCGTCGGCCGTTGGGGCCGGCCTCGTTGATGTACAGCTGCGATACCCCATAGTCGTTCGCGAGGAAGAGGTCGGGCATCCCGTCGTTGTTGAAGTCGGCTGCGATCACGGCGAGTGTCCACCGCGTGCTGTCCAGGCCGACCTCGCGGGTGACGTCCTTGAACGTGCCGTCTCCCATGTTGCGAAAAAGCCACTTGCGCCCGCCGTTGTTCCCGTACTCGAAGCTATTGGGCATGATCTTCGTCGTCGGCGTCGACTCGAGCCGGACGTAGTCGGGCCAATAGCCGGCGATGAACAGGTCCAGCTTCCCGTCGCCGTCGTAGTCGAGCCATGTGGCGGCGCCCGCGTTGATCCAGTCGGGAAGCCCCGACCGGTCGGTGACCCGGGTGAAGGCCTTTCCGTGGTCGTTGTGGAATAGCTCGGGCTTCCCCCACTTGTAGACAAAGAGGTCCTCATAGCCGTCGTTGTCGTAGTCGGCCCACACCGCCCCCACGCAGACGCCGGTGCCGGGCTTGTTCAGGTCCGCGATGCCGAGTTGCTCGGCAACGTCGACAAACCGTCCGTTCCCGAGGTTGCGGTAGAGGTGGTTCTTGCTGCCCGGGCTGCTGTTGGTGACATAGATGTCGTCCCAGCCGTCGTTGTCGTAGTCAACGATCGACACCGATGCGCCCATGGAGGCGATCATCGGCGCGATGTTATCCAATTTCGGGTCCAGGACCGGGATCGAGTGGACAAAGTGGATCCCGGACGCCTCGGCCACCTCCTCGAGCGACATGCCGTAGCGGTCCACGGCCGCCTGCTGCCTTGCAACATCCGCTTCGGCCCTGCGCTTGCCACGGGAGTAAAGGAGCGGTCCGAACAGGCCCGCAACGAGCAATAGCGCGAGCACCGCCTGCTTGGGGGCCTTGCTCATATCCAGCTTGCTGGGGTTGCTTCTCGCGACAGGGTCGGGGTGAACAGCAACGCGGGGGTTGCGCCGGAAAGGGCGGTGGGCATCAATGGGGTTCCTCGTTAATTAATGTCTAGGTATGCGGATGGGGTGCGCATGAAGCCAAGGGCCGCAAATCCCTAACGCCCGTGACACAGACTTCCCATTCAAAAACACCGGAAGGCGACTTTTTCGAATGCTCGAGAATCCAATCGCCCATCACGGTGAATTCCAGGCTCCCCACGTACCTTCCCGGTGCGGCTTCGGCAAAATATTTGTGGCGAAATGCAGGCCCAAAGGGGGGAACACTCGGGCATTCCCAGAATTGATGGAATGCACCCGGCTGAAATCGGGACCTACCGCAAACCGCATCGGGCCAGCATTGCGCCGATCTCCGCGTCGGTCGCGTCCAATTTCCCGCCATTCCTGTACAGGTCCGCCGGATTCGCCGGATACCACGGGTCGCGGCTCGCATCGGTGAAGCCTGCCACGTCGTAAGCCTCGACCGCATCGCGCACCCTTGCTGCCAGGTTGGCGCGGCCGGGTTCCTCGAGGGACAGCGCCCTCAGGCGGGGGCCGAAGACGGGATGCCGGCAGAGCAGAAAATCGGGGACCAGGGAGCTCTTTCCGAGCCGGCGCGCGGCCTCCGAGAAGCTCGCCGCGGTGAAATAGAGGAGGCTCAGCTGCTTGAAATCGTCGAATCGGCCCATCCTCGCGTAGAGCGCCTTCACGAGCCGGGCGGTGGCCTCGAATTCGCGCGTCGTCGTATCCGCATAATCCACGAGCCCAGGCTCAAACCCGGGCCGGCCAAAGCTGCGCATGAGCCGCGCAAGCCGCTGAACGCCGAGAAGCGTCAGGGGAAAGCCGGTCGAAAGCAGGGGGTCGATGACGCCGGCCGCCGACGGCAGCAGGGCCCAGCGCTTCCCGGCCACCCTTCCGCTTTGGAAAGCAGTCCTGGGAAGCCAGACGAACGGCATCGTCGCACGCGCCGATTCAAACTGTTCCCCTACCGAGGGAAGTTCGCGCATCACATTCGACCATCCCTGCTGCCCGCTCCGGAACTTCAGCCGCTCGGCCACGGCGTCAACAGCCACGACACCGGCGCTTGTGATCCCGTTGTTGAACCTCAGGACCCACACCCATCCTCCATCGAAGACGTGGTGAACGGCCGCCTGCTCGGGAGGGAAAGGCGGGGTACCCGGCGAGAACGCGGCGGACAACGCCGGAAGACCCTCGAAATGGGCGTAGAGCGCCTGCGTGGGGGGGAATCCCTCGACGGGCTTCTCCTGAAGACGCATCAACCGGTGGAGAAACCCACGGGGACCACTGGCGTCGACAACGAAGCCCGCACTCAGCTCGATGCCCTGCCCTGCGCGGACGCCCGAGAGCAGGACCTGTCCAGGTTCCTCGGTGGCCAGGTGCAGCACTGTCTCGTCGCGATAGTCGACCCCCAGTGCCGCCGCCCGCTCGGCAAGGTAGCGATCAAACTCGGGGCGGAACCAATGGGTGTCGGCGACGCGTTCATTCGGGCTGGCGCCGACCATGAGCTGGCGCGCAAGCGCGGCCCCGGGATCCCCGGGAAAGCGCTGTCCAAGCTCGTGCTTGTAGAAGGTGAAGCCTCGCTTGAGTCCGCAGGCGATGCCAGGGTGCGCATCCTGCCAGGTGCCCCATTTTGAGAGGGAGCGGATCTCCGGCATCTGGAACTCGTCGCAGATCTCCTCCAGGAGGAGATTGGCGAGGGGTGTCGTCGACTCGCCGATGGCAAACCGCGGATGCCTTCCCCGCTCGATCATGACAACCGATAGGCCGAGGCGCCGGGCAGCCATCGAGACGAGCGATCCGGCGAATCCCGAACCGACTACAGCGAGGTCGAAGTGCTCCCTTTTCATGGGCCGCCGCAGCATCGGGGAGGAGAACATGCGCCAGCTCGAATCATCTCCGTCCCCGGGGGGACGGACCGAAGGCATTTCACGGGGTCTGCCGGTTCGACGACGGCCTTCGCGCAAGAACGGTCGAACCCACCCAGCGCGTGTTGTAGTCGTCCATCCAGGCCTCGTCGAGGCCCGCGGGCCGGTCCTGCCTCCCATACGCCTGGTCATCCATCGAGCGGAATGGCAGCGGCTCGACGTCCCAGCCCCGAACGACGTGGAAATCCGCATCCTTGTCCCATCCGTAGGCGTACAGGAAAAAATCGCGATCCGTGCCCGGAGCCTTAGGGGCGAAGCGGCTGGCCCCGAACGAGAGCGCAATTTCATCGCCCCCGTTGAGGATCGCCAGCCGGTCGTCGCCCCCGTTGATCAGCTCCCGCACATCGCCATACCTTGTGCACCAGCCCGCGGGGGTACGGTCCCACGGCGGCGAGCCCACCACCTCGTCGTATTGGGGCGTGAGCGGGTGAGCGGGCGCCTGGGGCGCATAGCGGCTAAATCCCCGCCAGTGCAGGTCCGCCGCGTCCGCGTGGATGGACTGCTCCCTCGTGGCGTCGGAATTGATTCTTTCGCAAAGAACCGCCGCGTCCCAATGGATTTCGAACGATGTCGTGAGCCGCAGGTTGTGCGCCCCACCCGGCAGCTTGCCCTCAAGGTCCACGAGTATCGTCTTTGTCTTTCCGCAAGGGGCGCCCATTTCGGCCTCCACCTTCCGCCACGAGCCATCGGTAAACTGCACCTCAAGCGTTGGGAATGGGGGCCCAACAGAGGGGTCGATAGATCCCGCGATGTTGGCCATCCCGCCCCCGAATTGGAGCCAGCCCGTGAGCGCGAGCACAAGCGGCTTGCTCGTATCCATGGTGCCAAAATCCATGGTTACCGAATACGGCTCGGCAAAGCCGCGCAGCTGCGGACGGCGCAACGCCGTCGGGGAAACCATCCTGCCGTCGGCCCGGGCGAGCTCCGAAGTCACCTCGAGCCCGTCGCTCCGGACGGCGCGCACCGGCGCGCCAAGCGGCCTGAGGGTCCAGATTTCGGGCCTTGGGAAGGGCCCGGAGGCCAGCAGCTTGCTCGTGGCGCAGACGATCGTCCCTGACGGATGATCGACGGCCATGAGGCGCGCCTCGTCGAGGTAAAGGACCTCGCGCAGCTCATCGGTCACGCGAACCTCGTAGGCGCCGTTATGGGGAGGGAAAGATTCGGCGTCGCCCAGCGCCAGTATCTCCTCCGGATTCGAGGGCACGAGCCTGGACTTGGTGAGCGGAAGCCCCAAGGGCGCGGCCCCGAGAATATCCGTCACAAAGCGGAATCCATGGCCGTCCCAGGCGTAAAGGTACGGGCAGGAGCCGCTTGGCAGCTTGGGCTCCACGACGGCGAGCGGCGCCGCGGAGACCGGCACATCCAGGGAGGTCGTGGCCAGGTCGGACCAGTGGACCGTCAACGCATCCAGCTTCGAATGCGACCCGACGCCGATCTCTATCGGAAGCGAATGCACGAAGCGGCTGGTTCTCCAATTGCCGGCGCTCAAGTCGACCCGCATGCCCAGAGCGCTTGCATTCGAGCGCGTTCCGGTGAGGCGGATCTTCAGCTGGCGATTTGCGTTGCCTCCGTCGTTGCGCCAGAATTGAAGCCCCTTGGGCGTCGCGAGAATCAGGTCGCCGGCGCCGCCGCCGTCAAAATCGGCCGCGAGCGCACCGGCGACCGGGCCCACCGAGTCGAGGCCCAGGGCGGCCGTGACGTCGCGGAACCCGGCGTGCGCCTCGTTCCGCCAGACCCGAATTCCGTCGGGCCCGTATGCAAGGATGTCAAGCCAGCCATCGTTGTCGAAGTCAAGGAGGACTATGCCTTCCGGACGAAACCCCGTGACCGGGAGGCTTATCGCTTCCTTGTGGCCGCTGAGTATCACCTTGATGCCGTCTTGCGTCGCAAGAACGACATCGAGCTCCAGGTCGTTGTTTAGGTCTCCGGCAGCAAGGATCGATGCGGCCGGCCATTTGTCCGAAACCGCGCTGGGGGCGAATGTCGAAGCCCTCCTCTTGGTGAAGTAACGCGGCGGCTGGCCTTTCACCGCGACGAATATTCCGGGAAGGCCGTCGTTTCCCCAATCCGCCATTTCAACCGCCGTTGCGCCCGGGAGAGTGCCGGGAAGGCCGGAGTCGTCCACGTCGGTGTCAAACGACGAGCTTCCTATGTTTCGCGACACCTGGAGGCCGGCGTTGCCCGGCTTTACGGTCACGAGGTCCAGGTTTCCGGTGACGTCGAGGTCGCCGAGCAGGCCGGAAACCGCGCGGACCTGCCCCAGCCCGGTGGAATCAGAGTAGTCATACTCCTTGCCCTCGGACGTGATCTTGTAGACCCGGGAGCCGTCCTCACCGAGGACAACCACGCAGCTGGAACCGTCGTTTCCAAGGTCCCCTACCAACGCGGAACCATATTTTGCACCGCGCTCGGCGGGCATTGGGCGCCCGAACGGCGAAAAATGGCCCGCCCGGTTGTCGAGCAGGCGAAACTCCCCGCTCGCCTCGCGGGCCACGATGCTGTTCCTGCCGTCATGCCCATAGTCAACGACGGCGATCGGCCCCCGGTAGTCGGCCGCCTTGCCCTCAAATGCGGCATCCGTTGCATTGACGAAACGAACGGGAATGCCGGGGCTCAGCGGCTGCTCCAGGATGAACGGCTCGAGCGGCTTCGTATATTCGCACTGTTCGAGGGCGACGGGGTCCGAAGGCCCGGGACGCCCTTTCGCTTGGAGCTTCTGGTGCTCGCGAAGCTCGTTGGCGGCCTCGTCGGGTTTGCCCAGACGAGCGTAGAGCCGGCTCAAGAGGTAGTGTGCCGTCGGATGCGACGAATCGTAAAGCGTCACCGTTTGGAAGTCGTTCAGCGCCTCCTTCCTTTCGCCCAAGGCCTCATGGGCCAGGCCCAGCTGGAAGTTTAGAGCGGTGACGCGCGGTTCAATGGCCTGTGACTGCTGAAATGCCTGCACGGCCGCCTTCCATTGTGAAAGGTGCATGTAGGCGCAGCCCATCAGGTAGTAAGCAGCGGGATTGTTTCGATCCAGGGCGAGCGTCTGCTTCGCCAATTCCAGGGCATCGGGATCCCGGTTCAACCTGAGGCAGGCATTTGCAAGGTTGAGTCTGGCGTCCGTGGACTCGGGCGATGCATCGAGCGCCTTGTTGTAAGCCCCGACAGCCGCTTCCAGATCGCCCTTCCGCATCAGGTTGTTCCCGCGATTCATCAGTCGCACAAAGTCCGCCGCCCCCGCATGGTGCCACAGCAGCCACGAACCGGCGGCCACCACGGCAAGAATGAGAGCAGGCCAGACTAGGCGCATTCGCATATCGAACCTCAATGGCTTCAGCATAGCGCGGGGAATGTCGATTCAGAATTCGCGCGCGAAACCCGCCGACGCCCAATTGGAGGCGCCCGCAGGTCCCGCGACAAAGCCGAGGCTACTGTAGGCGGCGCCGTCCCGCAAGGGCTCAAGGATACGGTGATCGCGATGAAAGCCGCTGTCCGCACAGATCACATCTTCGTCCTCGGCCATGAGCGCTTCGCAGGGTCGATGCTGCTCTTTCTCAGGAACGCGTCCGGCAGCGGTTCGCCCCAGATGCGTTGCGATCGCGGTACAGCGCATGAAGAGTTTCGATGTCGGCATGAAACTGTGTTGCGACTTGACCGCGCCTAAGCGGGAAACAAGATGCGGCCCGCCAAGAAACCAGGAGCACAATACCATGGAAAAACTAGACGCTATTCTCTCAAACCAGTCTGAAATCCTTGTCAACCAGCGTGAGATAAAGGCCAACCAGTCCTCCATCCTCAAGAACCAGAAGAAGTTTGAAAGTGTGCTGGGCAACCAGGGTGCCATTAAGGCCAACCAGTCCAAGATCCTCGCCAATCAGAAGAAGTTCGAGAAGGTGCTGGGCAACCAGTCCAGGGTCCTCGCGAACCAGGCGAAGATCGAGGTCAACCAGTCCAAGATCCTCGTCAATCAGAAGAAGATCCTCGCCAACCAGAAATCGATTCTCGCCAAGTGAGGCGCGACTCCGGGTGGGGATGGGGGCTGTAAATTGATCTGTGAAAACGGTCTAGCCAGACCCCGGCCATCCCCCTTGGCGACAATCCTGGTGGGCGAACCGAGGGAAGGCGTGACAGAGCGGGATGCAGGATATTTGGTGCGTTGGCGGTGCTGTGCCCGTAAAGCTTCACCCAAGCATTGATTCCGAAGATCAGTACCGGCTAATGACTGCCGTTTACCCCGAAATTATCCCTGTTCACCCCATATTATTTGTCTGATTTGCCGCAAGGCTCTCTCTAATGGGCCCGCTTACCCAAACCCACACGATGGCACTTCATTGGTGTCCCGAAGAAGGATAGCTCCAAACGTCGAATCATATGAAAATGAATAAGCTAAGAATGATCGCTGCCGGCGCGTGTTCCCTGGTCCTCTTTATTGGATGCATCAGGGCCGCGGACGATTCAACGGCCGCAGCTTCCACCCCGGCCGCCGAGCTAACGAAAATCAAGGTTGGCTGCATTGGCATTACCTGCGAGGCGCCGCTCTACGTGGCGATCGAGAATGGGTACTTCAAAGAAGAAGGATTGGATGTTTCGCTGATAAAATACAGCAACTGGTCGACTTACAAAGACGCGTTGGGTCTTGGGGGATTCGACGTCACTCATCACCTGATCATGATGTTCCTCAAGCCCATCGAACAGGGGATGGACGTCAAAATCCTCGCCGGCGTCCACCGGGGATGCTTGAGGGTGCAGGCTTCCACTTCCGGCAGTGTTCAAAAATTGGAGGATTTGCGCGGCAAGCGGATCGGCGTGCCGGGAATGGGCACACCGCCGTTCATCTTCGCCAACCGTGCGCTCGCCTTGAAGGGCATCGATCCCTCCAAGGAAATCACCTGGAAGGTCTACCCGGCCGGCGAGTTGAAGCTGGCATTGGAGAAGGGCGATGTGGACGCGGTGGCGGACTCGGAGCCGATCGGCACGCTTATCTTCTCCAGCGGCAATGTCAGAAACGTCGCCGACCAGGCTGTCGACGAACCCTTTGCCAGCGAGTACTGCTGCGCGGTGGTGGCGAATGGGAAATTCGTCGCCAATAACCCGAAGGCCGCCGCGGCCGCGACGCGCGCGATCCTGAAGGCCGCCAAGTGGGTGGAGGCCAATCCCCGGGCGGCCGCTATCATGGCCGTACAAAAGAAATACCTGGCCTCAACACCAGAAATCAACTCCGTCGCCATTTCGCACCTGAGGTATGAGCCCAGCATCGCCGGAGGCGAGAACGCCGTGAGGTCGGCCGCGGCGGCGATGAAGAAAGTCAACATGCTCAATGCCTCCACCGACGTTGACGACCTCACGCGGCGCGCCTTCCTCCATTTGGACGGCGTTTCCGACGAGTGGCTCAAGTCGGTCCAGGTGGAGAAGCTGGCGGACGGCCAGCTGCTCCCGGACGAGAATGCTCGGCTCCTCGTTGAAATCGCTGCCCACGGCACGGAGAAGGTCCGGTCCTGCTGCGATGTGGCGGTGGCGACCAATTGACCCGGTCCACCGAAGAAATCAGCGGGAAGCAGGCAGGGAGTTCGACGCCTCACGTCCCCGGACTACCCGCCAGAACCATTCTGGCGGTCCCGGTGGCGGTTGTCGGGGCGATGGCGGTCCATGCGGTCGTCTCTCGCCAGGAGCCTGCGGCGCCGACCCACTCCTATTGGATATTCCTGGGGATGGTGTTGGCCGTCTCCGTTTTCCTGTCGCTGCTCCAGCGGTGGTCCAACGGCTTGCGGCGATGGATGGGCCACATGTGCCCGATCATCGCGGCGGCCTTCGTGCTCCTGACCCTGTGGGCCGTGATCACCTCGGGGTTCCGGTTGTTGCCGCTGCCCTATTTCCCGAGTCCCGCGTGGATCCTGCAAAGCATGATCGAGGACCGCGCCATGCTTTTCGACAGCACGTGGCACTCGCTCCTGCTGCTGCTCTGCGGGTATGCGCTGGGGGTGGCAATCGCATTGGTCACCGGGGTGTGCATCGGCTGGTTCGACCAGGCGCGCTACTGGGGAATGCCGGCATTGAAGCTCATCGGGCCGATTCCGGCGACCGCGTGGATACCCCTGGCCATGGTGCTGTCGCCGTCGCAGATGATGTCCGCGGTGGGATTGATCGCGCTGTCCGTGTGGTTCCCGGTGACCATGCTGACGGTCTCGGGCATCGCCAATACGCGCGCGTCCTACCTCGACGTCGCGCGCACCCTCGGCGCCGGGCGCGGCTACCTCATCTTCCGCGTGGCGGTGCCGGCAGCGATGCCCAGCATCTTCATCGGGCTGTTCATGGGCCTGGGGACGTCGTTCCTGACACTGGTTGTCGCCGAAACGGTGGGGGTTAAGTCCGGCCTTGGCTGGTATTTGAGCTGGGCCCAGGGCTGGGCCGAGTATGGCAAGGTTTACGCGGCCCTGATCATCATGGCGGCGTTCTTCTCGACGATCATAACCGTGCTGTTCAAGGTCCGCGACCGGGTGCTCGTCTGGCAGAAAGGGGTGATCAAGTGGTGACCATCGCCGCATCCGATGCCGTGAGGGAACCTTCCTCACTCCGCGCGCGGGGCGTGACGAAAAGCTTCGTCGCGCACGGGGATGCGGCGGATCGCACGCTGGCGCTGTCCGATGTCTCGTTCGCAGTCGAGGCCGGCGAGCTGGTCACCCTCATCGGGCCCAGCGGCTGCGGAAAATCGACGCTGCTGAGGCTCTTTGCAGGGCTGGAAACCCTGGATGCGGGCGAACTCTTGGTCGGCAATGATCCGATCTCGGGGCCGAGCGCGGAACGCGGGCTGGTCTTTCAGGACCCGAATCTTTTCCCCTGGCTCACGGTCAGGGGCAATATTCAGTCGGGTTTGGTCGCGCGGGGCGTGCTGCATTCCAAACGGCGCGAAGTGGACAACTTCATGCGCCTTGTCGGCCTTGAAGGCTTTGCCAACGCGTACCCTCACCACCTTTCCGGCGGGATGGCCCAGCGCGTCGCCCTCGCGCGGGCCCTGATCAATCATCCGAGGGTGCTTTTCATGGACGAGCCGCTGGGAGCCCTGGACACATTTACCCGGATGAACCTGCAGGATGAGGTGCTGCGGCTGTGGCAGATGAACCGGATGACGATGCTGCTGGTGACCCATGACATTGACGAGGCGATCTACATGAGCGATCGCATCGTGATCATGACGACACGGCCCGGCAGGATCGATAAGACCATCTCGGTGAAACTCCAGCGGCCGCGCCAGCGAAACAGTCCGGAATTCCTTAAGCTTCGAGGTGAAATCCTGGAGCTCCTCCATCTTGCGGGCAAGGCGCCGGCCGTGGAACCCACCTGAACGGCCGCCGCAAGAGTGGTATCCCCGCCCGGACTCGAACCGGAATACTCGGTTTAGGAAGCCGTGTCCCCTCCCTAGCTACGAGAGGTACCACGGCCTAGAAACCCGCAAAACCGGTAAGACATGGCATTTTCCGGGCAATTTTCGGCAAGCATCGGCGGCCGTACAGGACGAAGACCTGAACTGGCAAGCCGAGGCTCTGCCAAGCCCAATGATCCGTAGTTTGGAAATTTGTGAGCGTTGCCCCTGCCTATCCAATTACCCGCGGCAATTTTCGGGGTTATTCAGGCGTGTGTCAGTGCCCCAGAGACGACTCGGTTCAGGCTGTTGGTTCAGTGTGCGTAATCACCCTTTTCATCACCGGCCTTGGTTTGACCAGCTTCAACCAAACGCACTTAGTTCGTTAGGTTCGAGCCTCTGCCTCAGCCTTCCGTCCACCCCTGCCTGAAACCGATTCATGTCTCGATCGATCCCACGCTGCTACCGGATCTTCGCCCTGTCGGCACTACTAGTGATGCTTCAAGGAACCGGTGCGGTCTCAGGCGAGGCTCCGGTGCAGGAGCCGCCCGCTTCCCTGCCTTCAGGCTGGATCCATATTAACTCAAGGGGCAAATCTTACGAGATGGGCGGGCAGTTCGCCGGACATCGTTGGACCTTCACTTACCCCGTTCATCCCGTGGCCTTCACCTATGATTTTGCCATGAGCGCGACCGCAGTCACGCAGGCGGAATACATGAGCACGACGGGGTTAAATCCCACCCTTCATCCGGGCGACGTTCGCCGGCCGGTAGACAACGTGTCATGGTTTGACGCAGTCCTCTATTGCAACGCCCTGAGCGCCCGCGACCACCTGGAGCCTGTCTATTTCTTCTCCTCCATTGTCCGGGACGGCACAGGTGTCGCCGTCGATCTGCCCGATCTAAGGATCAATATTCGGGCCCCGGGTTACCGCCTCCTCACCTCGGCAGAGTTTGAATATGTGGTCCGCGCTGGTACCTCGAGCCGCTGGTTCTTCGGTGACACGGACGACGACCAGGCCAAGTCCACGGACTATGCGTGGAGCGAGCTGAATTCAGGGCATACCCCCCATCCCGTCGGGATGCTGAAGCCAAACGCGCTTGGAATCTACGACATGACGGGGAATCTCTGGATGTGGTGCAACGACTGGTACGGGGGCGAATACCCGTCTACCCGCCAGGTTGATCCCGTGGGGCCCCCTTCCGGCCAGGAGCGCATCGCCCGTGGGGGCGCGTTTAAGAACGACGTCAATCACCAGCGCTCCGCGTACCACTGGCAATGGGCGCCGGACCTGCACAATTTCGAAGTCGGCTTTCGGATCGCCCGGACCCTACCGAGCGTAGCCGAATCGCCGCTCCCCTTCGCCGATATCAACGAGGACGCGTGGTACAAGATCGTGGCGATCCACAGCGGCAAACCCCTGGAGATTTCAGGCGGCCCGGGAACCAATCAGGCCGGCCGATCGCTCCAGCAGCATGCGGCCACCGGAGCCGACAACCAACTGTTCCGATTCAGGAGAAGCCAAAGCGGCTATTACCAAATATTCGCCAAGGACGGCGGCGCTCTGCAGATCCGCGGAGCCTCCATACTCGACCACGCACCGGTTGAGGAAGGCCCGTCTGATGGTGCCGACAACCAGCTATTCACCTTGGTGAAGGACACCGACGACGCCTTTAGCATCATCGTCAAGAGCAGCGGCTACGGCTTCGACGTTTCTGGAGGTGCAGGCTCGGTGGGTGATGGCGCCCAGGTCATCGTCTATCCTTGTGGCAATGCGCTGAATCACAAGTTCGCGATCATTGAGGCGACGCTCGCCGACTTTAAGTCCGTGGTCGCTCCACTCGCGAAGGTGCCGTCCTTCCGTCCTCCTTTTGACGCAGCGGCGGCCGGGATGCGCCCCCTTTTCGACGGAAGGACTCTCAACGGATGGGTCGGGGACCCGACATGCTGGAGGGTTGTTGACGGGGCGATTGTCGGCGTCAATGGCAACCAGAACCTGATGACCGTTGAGGACTTCGACGACTTCCGAATCATCGTTTCAACAATCCAGGTCGATTCTCCCACCAACCACCAGGGAATCGGATTCTGGGGAGAAAGGCTTCCCCCGGGTAAGTTTGGCTATGGGGGCTGCATAGACTTCATGCCGCCCATGAACTGGACATGGGACTACACAACCAACCGCGGAGCAAACGGCACCATGAGGCTGAGCCGGGATCTGGACAAAGATCTGGGTATCACCCGGTCGGAGTGGACCCAGGCCGAGATCCTGGTAAACCGCTCTTATGGCCGCGTCCGCATGGCCGTGAATGGAATCGAGGTCCTCGACTATACGGATCGCAATCCCAAGCGCTTCAAGCCCGGCCCGATTGGCCTGCAGGCCCACGGAGGCAACCGTGACGTCCGTTACAAGGACATCTTCATTGAGACCGCCCCGAAGCTATCGAGGCTCATCACCCTGAAAGACTAGGCCCCGTCTCACAAAAGGCCGTCGGCGAGCCGGCCTAGGTTTTCGCCCCCTCGCCCAACCCCAAACGCTTCATCAAATGCCCCACTGTAGCCTGCCAGCATCTTTCAGCCGTTCGCTCCAAGCCGGGGCCCTCCTCATTGCCCTTTCCTCGGCGCTTCAGGGCGCCGAACCGGCTCCAAGCCCCAGGGAAATCATCCCCCTGGACTTCGGTTGGCGTTTCCAGCTGGGCGACGAGCCCGCGGCGAAGACACCCTCATTCAACGACACATCCTGGCGCGTCCTGGACCTGCCTCATGACTGGAGCATCGAAGGGGCCTTCACCCCACCTCCGGAAGGCAACAAGGATGGCGGATACTTCACCCACGGCATCGGCTGGTACCGGAAAAGCTTCACGCTACCCGCCTCAGCGACGGGCAAGAAGGTCGTCGTGGAGTTCGACGGCATCTACATGAACAGCGACATTTGGATCAACGGCCATTTCCTGGGGCGCAGGCCCTATGGATTCGTCGAGTTCCGCTATGACCTGACGGAGTTCCTGACTAGCAACGGGACACCGAACATCCTTTCCGTGCGCGTCGACGACTCCGCCGAGCCGGCCCTGCGCTGGTATGCGGGTTCGGGCATCTACCGCAGCGTACGGCTAGTTGCCACGGCATACACCCATTTCAGGCTGGATGGCGGCATCAGAATCTCGACGCCGCAGATCTCGGCGGACGAGGCGGTGGTCCAATGCGACACCATTATCGACGCACATTTCTTCACCGAGGACGAGCGCCAGGCGTGGCTCAAGGATGCGTGGCATGTGAAACCGTCAAGGCGCGAGCTGATCCTTACAAGCACCGTCATTGCCCCTGACGGTTCCGAGGTGGCGACCACGGCCTCAAAGCTCGACATTCAGGACATGCACCCCGGCCAGCACGCCACGCAGTGGGTGACAGTCAGCAAGCCCAGCCTCTGGTCCGACCGGACCCCTTCGCTCTACCGCCTACGGACGACGCTCTCGCTGGACGGGAGAACCCTCGACGAAACCACCACGACATTCGGCATTCGCCAGCTTACGTTCGACCCGGATCGGGGACTGCTCGTCAACGGGCTGCCCACGAAACTGAGGGGCGTCTGCCTGCACCAGGATGCCGGATCCTTCGGCAACGCCGTTCCGCCCGCCGTCTGGGCCTGGCGGCTGGAACTCCTAAAGGAGATGGGCTGCAACGCGGTCCGGACAAGCCACCACCCTTTTGCGCCGGAATTCTATGATCTCTGCGACAGGCTGGGCCTCTATGTTTTCGACGAGGCCTTCGATGAGTGGACCCGCGACTGGACCTACAACTACACCGAGAATACGCGGGGCAAGTCACAATACGGATACCACCTTTACTTCGAGCAGTGGCACGAGGCTGACCTTAGGTCCATGCTTCGGCGCGACCGCAACCACCCAAGCATCGTCCTTTATAGCATCGGCAACGAGATTCCCGACCAGTTCAACGATGACGGCTGGAAGCTCGCAAGGGAATTGGTGTCCATCTGCCATCAGGAGGATCCAACCCGCCTCGCCACTTCCGCATGCGACCAGTCCTTCGTTTCGTCCCGCAACGGTTTCATGGACGCGCTCGACCTCGCCGGATACAACTACATCGACCGCATCTATGGGGACAAAACCTACGCCCCCGAGCGCGAGCGATTCCCCCACCGGCTGTGCCTCGGGACCGAGACGTCCAACCTGGTCCGAAACTGGATCGGCGTGCGCGACAATGCCTTCGTGATCGGCGAGTTCATATGGACCGGCATCGACTACCTTGGCGAATCCCACGCCTACCCGAGGCGTGGCTCGAGTTCCGGCTTTCTCGACCTCGCCGGAGGCAGGAAACCCGAATACTTCAGGCGCGCCGCCTATTGGCGCGACGATCCTGTCCTGCAGCTGAGCGTCCTCACGGGCGAGAAGTCCGACCGGCCCTGGCTGCCCGAGGCCTCCCTCATCAAGTGGAATTGGCCCGCCGGGGCGTCCCTCACCGTCCGAGCCGTGACAAACTGCGACGCGGTCGAGCTTTTTCTCAACGGGGTTTCGCTCGGACGCCACCCGGTGTCGCATGATGTCTACGCCAGCGACTGGACCGTCCCTTACGCCCCGGGCGTGTTGTCCGCCGTCGCCTACCGGTCGGGCCAGAAGGCGGCCGCCCAGGAGCTTCGCACCGCCGGCGCCGCCGCCAACCTGAGGATCACGCCGCTTCCATCGCCAATCGCCGGTGAAGTCTCGCTATATGACATTTCGGTTGTCGACACCGCGGGCCAGACCGTCACGGACGCGGTGCCTCCGATCACGGTGCGCGTCGAGGGACCGGCGCGCCTGATCGGCCTGGACACGGGCGACCTCGGCTATGGCGGGTCGTTCAAGACATCGACGCGTGCCGCCTATCTTGGGCGGATGCTTGCCACGGTCGAGCGGACGTCCCGACAGGGCACCCTTCGCATCGTGGCCACGACGCCCGGCCTGCCGGACGCCGCCTTCGTCCCCGGGCACACCCCGTAGGGCCACGCGAAGGACGCATCCCAATGTACGTCTCTTCAAGACCCAGCCGACCCAAGGCACTTTTGCCAATTTCCTGGATGTGCGCGCCGCGTATCCTATGCACGGCCATGCTTGCCGTCCTATTGGCGCAGAGAGTGCGGGCCGCGGAAATGTTCGTGTACTTCGGATCCCACAGCCCGTCCCCTGGAGCAGGGTTTTCACTAGCACGGTTCGACACGGACACCGGCGCGCTCTCCACGCCCCAGTTCCTCCTCCAGGCCAAGGAATCCGCATTTTTCGTCATTTCCGCCGACGGAACCCGCCTCTACACGTGCAACTCGGGAACGCCAGGCGGCCTCTCCTCGTACGCGGTAGAGCCCCATACGGGTCACCTCAGGCTCCTCAATCGAGTCCTGGCCGGTGGAGGCGACACCAGCTTCATCAGCGTCGACAGGGCCGGCCGCCACGTCCTCGTGGCAAACTATGACGGGGGCAGTGTCGCCGTCTTCGCCCTGAGGCCCGACGGCTCAATCGGCGACTGGACGGCCTTCGACCAGCACAGCGGCCGAAGCGTCAATCCGATCCGCCAGACCCATGCCTATGCCCACGCCATCGCCCTCGATCCGGCCAACAGGTTCGCCCTGGTCCCGGACCTCGGCGCCGACAGGCTGTACATCTACCGCTACAACGAGGCGGCAGGCGGCCTCGAGCCGAATGTGCCGGCCTATGTCCCCATCGCCCCCGGCTCGGGTCCGCGCCACGTCCGATTCCATCCGAATGGGCGTTGGGTCTACCTGATCAACGAGATCGCCAGCACGATCGTCGCCTTCACCTGGGATCCCGTTGCCGGGACCCTCGCGCCGTTCCAGACCGTTTCCACGCTTCCCTCCGATTTTAAAGGCGCGAGCGCGTGCGCCGAGCTCGAGGTTCATCCCAACGGGAGGTTTCTCTATGGCTCCAACCGCGGCCATGACAGCCTTGCCGTTTTCGCCATAGACCAGGTCACGGGAAAGCTCTCGCCGGTGGAGATAAAGCCGACCAGCGGAAAAACTCCGCGCAATTTCGCCTTCGACCCGACAGCCCGATGGATAATCCTCACAAACCAAGATAGCAGCAATGCGGTTGTCTTCCGGGTCGACCCCAACTCCGGTCGCCTAACCCAAACCGGGGACCCCGTGCCTGTTCCCTCCCCGTTCTGCGAGCGTTTCCTGCCCATCCGCTGAAGATCACACCTTATTCGTGAAAAAAACTGCCCTAGCCAGCCTCTCCCTATTGGCGTTAATGACCGTGATTTGCAGAGCCTCGGACGAAGGACACGGCCCTTCTCCCACCGGCACGCCCTCCTCCAGGGTGTACGTGAACCTCGACCTCGGCTGGCGTTTTAGCACCGGAGACGCTCCCACCGCGATGGAGCCAGCATTCGACGACTCGCGATGGCGGTCCGTGAACGTGCCCCATGATTGGAGCGTCGAGGGACCCTTCGATCCGCGTCTGGGAAGCGGTAACGGCTATGCTCCAGGAGGCATCGCGTGGTACCGGCGGCACATTCACGTCAGCGCGGCGGATAAAGGAAAGGTCGTGATCGCCGAATTTGACGGCGTCTATGACAACTGCGAAGTGTGGCTCAACGGGTTTCTCGTAGGCGGCCGGCCCTATGGGTTTGAGAGCTTCACGTGCGACCTGACAAACCTGCTGAAATTCGGCGACGCCGACAACGTCCTGAGCGTGAGGGTTGACCACTCGCGCGTCGCGGACTCGCGTTGGTACACCGGCTCAGGGATCTACCGCCACGTGCGGCTTTGCGTGGCCAATTCCCTTCACGTGGCCCATTGGGGGACGGCGGTAACGACTCCGGTGGTCACCCAGGATGCCGCCTCGATTCACATCGAGACGAATGTGCAGAACGGCTCGAGCGGGACCCGGTCCTTCACCCTTGTTTCCGACGTGGTCGATCCCAGCGGCAAGATCGCAGGGAGCTCGACGACCCAGGCGACCGTGGATGCCGGTTCCGTGGGGGCGGTGTCGCAGGATGTGCAGATCCCCAAACCGCGGCTTTGGTCGACGGAAAAGCCGCAGCTTTACCGGGTGCTCACCCGGTTGTCGGGCCCCGACGGAGGGGATGATCTCTCGACAACCTTCGGGATCCGCACGCTGGGCTTCGACCCCAACAACGGCTTCTCCCTCAATGGCGTGCCAATGAAGGTGAAGGGTGTCTGCGTGCACCAGGACGGCGGAAGCGTCGGCGTCGCGATTCCAGCCCGGGTGTGGGAGCGGCGACTGATCGCGCTGAGGGCGCTGGGGGTGAATGCAATCCGCACCAGCCACAATCCCCCCTCCCCCGAATTCCTGGACCTGTGCGATCAGCTCGGATTTCTTGTCATGGACGAGGCCTTCGACGAGTTCACACCGGGAAAAAACAAGTGGATCGAGGGTTGGACGGTGGGGGTCCCGAGCCATTTCGGATACAGCGAGCATTTTGCGGAATGGTCGGTGCGCGACATCCAGGACATCGTTCTGCGCGATCGGAACCATCCGAGCATCATCATGTGGAGCATCGGCAATGAGATCGATGGCGCCAACGATCCCTTCACGGACCCGTCTCTTGGGAAGGATTATCGTCCCGGCAACCCGCCCGCGACGGATATGGTCAAATGGGGCCGACCCCTCGTTGCCGCCGTGAAGCAGCTAGATCGAACGCGGCCGGTAACGGCGGCCATGGCGGGCGTGGAAATGTCCAACGCCGTCGGCTTCGCTCAGATCCTGGACATCGCCGGATACAATTACCAGGAGTACCGGTACGCTTCGGACCACGTGAAATATCCGAGACGGTTCATCTACGGCAGCGAGAACAGCCATGAATATGCGGCCTGGGTCGCAACGCGCGACAACCTCGCCATCTGCGGCCAGTTTCTCTGGACCGGAATCGACTACTTGGGCGAGGCCCGCCCCTGGCCGGCTCGGGCCAATCCGGACGGCCTCTTGGACTTGTGCGGCTTTGTTAAGCCCCTTGGGCGGTTCCGCCAGAGTCTGTGGAGCGAGCAGCCGATGGTCTATCTCTGCGCCGAGGAGACAGGAAAGGCCCAGGAGGCCGCGGCCGACACAAGAAGGCCGGTCGGCAGGGAGTCGTGGAACTGGCAGGATGGCGCCCCCCTCACCGTGTCATGCTTCACGAATTGCGCTGAAGTAACCTTGCTATTGAACGGGCTGCCGGTGGGCACGAAGACGTCAGCCGATAGCCAAGACGGGATCCTAAGCTGGAGGCTCCCGTACTCCAAAGGCGTCCTCAAGGCCGTGGGAAAACGAGGCGGCCAGGAGACATGTGAATTCGAGCTACGGACTGCGGGTCTTCCCCATCGGATCGTGTTTCATGCCGACGCGACCCAGTTGGTGGCGGACGGACAAGACGTCTCGCAGATTGAATATGACGTCGTCGACCAGGCCGGTGTGCGGATCCCCGATGCGGAAACCGAGATCAGATTCGAATTGTCCGGCCCTGCGCGGATTCTGGGAATTGGCAATGGAGATGTCTCCAATAGCGAACCCGTCACGGCGCCGAATCACCGCGCCTACCAAGGGCGCGGGATGATCATTTTGCAATCAACCGAGAACCAAGGGGCGATCTACCTGAAGGCGTCTGCCGCCAGCCTAGAGCCCGCGACAATTGCCCTGGCTAGCCACTAACCCCATTCCGTTGCGCCCCTCATTCAGTGAGTAGGGTCGTTGAGGCATAGAGTGGTATCCCCGCCCGGACTCGAACCGGAATACTCGGTTTAGGAAACCGATGCTCTATCCACTTGAGCTACAGGGACATAAAACTTGAATCCCAGGCCAGGAATCGGCCTCTCGCTCCGACAAAGGGCATGGAACGATCAAAAGGCGAGGTCGCGTGACCCAGGAGACGAAACAATTAGAGGATCGATCGCATGTCGGTCAACTTCCGACGCGGCGGGGCAAGCTGGCCTTGACCGGGGCCAGGGAACCGCCAACCAAGCCCGTGTGTCGATGGGATTTGCTGGGGCGTGCCCCATGAGCGTGCCTGCCCGGGACTCAATTAGCTAGCGACAGGGCCGCGGAATGGCGCCAGGATCGCAGGCCGTCCCGGAGAGCCCAAAGATGACCAAACGCGGAAAACCAAAGGTCGCCATCCTCGCGGGCTCGACCCTGCTTCTCCTGTCCCTGCTGTCGCTGCAGTTCCACCTGCCGGGGTATTTCGCGTGGATCTTCCTGATCGCGGGCCTCGGCGTCGTCTCCGTAAACGTATGGGGCCTGATGAAATCGGGCGAAAAAGACCCGGATTCGAAGTAAGGGGCCGCGGCAGGCGGGGATCCGACCGGTGAAATTGGTGTCGAAGCGAGGGATGAGATCCCTCCGACGCCCATGCTCATGCAGGAGGGCTGAGCCTGCCGCGGCCCATGCGGCCGCGGCAAACGCCCGCTCTTCTGCTGGCTTCGTGGGCAAAGTTGGTTAAACTAAGGACGCCATGATCGATACAATCAAAAAGACCCTGCTCGCCGGAGTCGGCGCCGCAGTGGTCACGAAGGACAAGGTCGAGTCCGCGCTCGCGGACCTCGTCAAGCAGGGCAAGCTGTCGTCCACCGAGGCCCGCGCCACGGCGGAAAAGATCGCCTCGGAGGGTAAGAAGGAGTTCGAGACCCTGAGCGGCGAGCTCAACGACAAGTTCAAGGACGTGCTCGCGGGGTTCAACCGCCGCACCCAGGAGCGGCTCGATGCCCTTGAGGCCCGGGTGACCGCGCTCGAGGGCCAGCATGGAGGCAAGGGTAAGGCCAAGGGCGTGTGAAACCCTTCAAGGTCCTGCACGAGGCGGTCCGCGCGAAGCACATTCTCGCGGTGCTGGCGAGGCATGGCTTTGACAACCTCCTAAGCCAGCTCGACCTCCACCCGAGCTTCCTGCAGCGGGTCCTCCCCAAGGCCACGCCGCGCCGCGCGGCCGAGCGAATCCGGCTGGCAGCCGAGGAGCTCGGACCGACGTTCGTCAAGCTGGGGCAGATGCTGTCGATGCGGCCCGATGTCGTGCCGCACGACGTCATCCTCGAGCTGCGCAAGCTCCAGGACCAGGTCCCCCCGCTGCCCTTCGAGGTCATGAGGCCGGTCCTCGTCGACGGCCTGGGCTGCGAGCCCTCGGAGGTGTTCTCCGAGTTCGACGAGACCGCAGCCGCGAGCGCCTCACTTGCCCAGGTCTATTTCGCCCGCTTGAGGGACGGAGGCGAGCCCGTCGCGGTCAAGGTCCAGAAGCCGGGGATAGGGAGGGAGATAGAGACCGACTTCGACCTGGCGCACTGGCTTGCCGGGCTCCTGCACCAGAGGATCGCGGCGCTCAAGCCGATGGACCTGCCGGCGGTGATCGACGAGGCTCGGGCCAGCACCCTGCGCGAGCTCGATTTCCGGCTCGAGGCCCACAACCAGGAGTATTTCAACACGCTCAACCAGCACGCCGACCAGGTGTTCGCCCCCAAGGTCTACCACGACTTCTCCAGCGAGTGCGTCCTCGTGATGGAGCGGATCGACGGGGAGCCGGTCAGCCGCGCCGAGGGGTACCCGATCGAGAAGCGAAGGCTCCTCGCCTCCCACGGCGCGCTCTCCATAGCCCGGCAGGTCTTCATCTCGGGTTTCTTCCACGCCGACCCCCATGCCGGGAACATCTTCATCGCCCGCGACGGCCGGCTCTGCTTCCTTGACTGGGGGATGGCCGGGCACCTGACCCGCCGCCTGCGCTACGCGGTCGCGGACTTCTGGCTCGCGTCCGTGGAGCAGGACACGGAGCGGATCGTGCAGATCGCGACCGACCTGGCGCCGGTGGACGCCCGGCCGGACCAGCGCGCGATGGAGAAGGAGATCACGCTCGCGCTGCGCGAGGAGCTCAACTTCGCGATCGGCCACGCCTCCCTCGGCAAGGCGATGCTGAGGCTCCTCTTCATCTTCGGCCAGAACGGCATCTTCCTCGCGCGCGACTACTCGCTCATGGCCAAGGCCGTCCTTTCGATCGAGGAGGTCGGGACCGGCCTAGACCCGGAGTTCGACCTTCGCAAAGAGGTCGGCCCAGTCCTGGGTGAGCTCCAGAGGGAGCGCCTCAACCCGCTGACCCTCGCCCGGAGGACGCGCGACGTGGTCCGCCAGGCGATCCTCGGGATGCAGGAGCTGCCCTTCGACCTGCGCCGGCTCCTGCGCCGGCTCGAGCACGACAACGTCTCGATCAACCTGAACCACAAGGGGCTCGAGCAGCACGACGAGGCCGTGAAGATCGCGGCCAACCGCATCTCGCTCGGGGTCATCATCGGGTCCCTCATCATCGGCTCGTCGCTCATCGTGACGACCGGCATCCAGCCCCACCTCTTCGGCTACTCGGCGCTCGGCATCGTCGGCTACCTCATCTCGGCCGTCCTCGGGCTCTACGTGATCTGGGACATCATCCGGCACGGCCGGCACAAGTAGCGCCCGTGGAGCCGCTTGCGGGGCCAAAACTGCTGCGTTGACAATGACCCGAGGGATTCCACGCTCTCCCTTCCACATTTTACAAACGCCATGAGCACCGTAGAAACCAAGCAGCAGACACCCACCCCCGCCCAGATTCCGTTCACGGATCCCCAGGCCTGGGTGCGCTTTGTCACCGACACGGGCAAGATCCTGCCCCGCAAATACACCGGGCTCTGCGCGAAGCACCAGCGCGCCGTCACGAAGACGATCAAGCACTCGCGCAACATGCTGCTCACGAAGTGAGCGGGCGCTCCCTGAACCGATAAACACCGGAGCTCAAAAGGCTCCGGTCTTTTTCTGCCCGGACGGCGCGACACGTTTTCCCAAGCATGGCCTCTAAATCCCGGATCTACCGGGGCACCCCCCGGAACCTGGCGCTCCTCGCGCGGCGCCTGAGGGCGGGCGGGATCGTCGGGGTCCCCACGGAGACGGTCTACGGGCTCGCGGCCGACGCGACGAGCAAGGCCGCGTGCAAGAGGATCTTCGCGGCGAAGGGGCGCCCCACCGATGACCCGCTGATCGTGCACATCGCCTCCCTCGGGGACCTCGGGAGGGTGGCCGTGGCCAATCCCGGGGCGCTTCGCCTCGCGCGCGCCTTCTGGCCGGGGCCGCTGACGATCGTCCTCCCCAAGACCGGCGCCATCCCCGGGGAGGTGACGGCTGGGCTGCCGAGCGTCGCCGTCCGCATGCCCTCCCACCCCCTCTTCCGCCGGCTGATCCGGCTCGCCGGCGTCCCCCTCGCGGCGCCGAGCGCCAATCCCTTCGGGTACGTGAGCCCCACGACCGCGGACCATGTGAGGAGGAACCTGGGGGGGAAGGTCAGCCACATCCTGGACGGCGGCCCGTCGCGGATCGGGCTTGAGTCGACGATCGTCGACATGCGCGACCCCCGGCGGCCCGCGCTCCTTCGCCCCGGCGCCATCACCCGTTCCGAGGTCGAGCGGGTGCTCGGAATCCGCGTCGCCAGGTCCCGGACGTCGCGCGCCGGCGGGCGCCTGGCGCCCGGCCAGATGGCGCGCCACTACAGCCCGCGGACGAAGGTCGTGCTCCACGACCGGCTGACCCCCGCCTTGGCCTTGCGCAGCGGACCGGACGAGGCCTGGCTCTTCATCCGCAGGCCGGCGGGCGGCGCGGGACGACCCAACGTCCACTGGCTCGACGCCGCGGGAGACCTGCGGCGCGCGGCGCGCCGTCTCTTCTCGGCCCTTCGGGAGCTCGACCAAGCGGGCTACCGGACGATCCACGCCGAGCGCCCCGCGGGCACGGGCCTCGCCGAGGCGCTCCTCGACCGGCTCAAACGCGCCTCCTCGCGCTAGCGGACGGCCGCCGCCAATTCGGCGAGCAGGCGCTCGTTCTGGTCGGGCGTACCGACCGTGACGCGGACCCACTCGGGCAGGTTGTAGGTCTTCAGCGGCCTGACGATGACGCCGCGGTGCTGCAGGGCGTTGAACACGCGCTCGCCGTCGCCCACGCGGACGAGGATGAAGTTCGCCTGGCTCGGCACCCACTTGAGCCCGAGCGCCGTGAATCCGGCCTCGAGGCGCCTCAAACCTCTGCGGTTCTCAAGGACGCACCGGTTGCGGAAGCCCTGGTCGTCGAGGGCCGCCGTGGCGGCCGCCTGCGCGATGGCGTTCACGTTGAAGGGCTGGCGGGAGCGGTCGAGGAGGGAGGCCATCTCCGCGCCCGCGTAGCCGTAGCCGACGCGCAGCGACGCGAGGCCGTAGGCCTTCGAGAAGGTCCTAAGCCCGATCACGTTCCTTCCCTCGGCGATGAGCGGCCGGATGTCCGGGGCCTTCTCGGCGTAGTCGCCGTAGGCCTCGTCGACGAGGCAGATCACCCGCGGGGGCAGCGAGCGGATGAAGGCGAGGAGCTCCTCCTCGGTGTTCGCGGCGCCGGTCGGGTTGTTCGGGGTGGAGACGACGACGAGCTTCGTCCTGGGAGTGAGCGCCCTTGCGAGGGCGCCCAGGTCGTTCCTGAAGTCGACGAGCGGCACCTCGACCGGCTTCGCCCCGAAGAGGAGCGCGACCAGCCGGTAGACGATGAATTCCGGCAGCCCCATGAGCACCTCGTCGCCGGGCGACAGGAAGACGTGCCCCACGAGCTCGATCACCTCGTTGGACCCGTTGCCGATCACGAACTGGTCCGGGGAGAGGCCGTGGAAGAGCGCGAGACGGCTGCGCAGGGCGTAGCAGCCCCCGTCCGGGTAGAGCTGGCCCTGCTCGAGCGCGCGCTTGCCGGCCTCGACCGCCAGGGGCGACGGCCCGAAGGGGTTCTCGTTGGACGCGAGCTTGATGATGCCCGCCGGGTCGAGCCCCAGGTCGCGCGCCACGTCCTCGATCGGCCTGCCCGGCACGTAGGCCGGGTAGGAATGGATGAAGGGCTTCGCAAGGTCTGACGGCTTCACGGGTCGGGAGCGCAATTGGAGACGAACCGGCATCCGAGATGAAGCCAAAAGGGATTCGCAAAGGCAGGCCCCGCGCCGCTAGAAGAGGGGCCGATGTCGAACCGGCTACCCCCCGCCCTGCTGGCCCTCGCGCTCGCCCTCGTCCTGCCCGCCCGGGCGGAGGACACGGTCAAGGTTGAGGTCGGCCAGATAAAGGGGGCCAGGTTCTCGATCGCGAACCCCCCCGGCGCCTGGAACCACAGGCTCCTGCTCCTGGCCCACGGCTACCGCCCCGACACCGCTCCGCTGATCGCGGACCTCAATCCCGAGAGGGTTTGGATCAAGGCGGTCCTCGACGAGGGGTGGATCGTCGCCACGACCAGCTACCGCAGGAACGGCGTCGTCATCGGGGACGCGATCGCGGACCTCGATGCGCTGCGCTCGTTCATCGCGACGGCCTACGGCGATCCCGAGCGCACGGTCCTCGTCGGGGAGTCGATGGGGGGGCTGGTGGCGACGATCATGGCCGAGCGCGACAAGGGGCCGTATGACGGAGCGCTCGTCTTTGACGCCACGCTCTACGTGAAGGAGACGAATACCCAGGTCGGGCTCTCGCTCCTGCCGCGGATCCCGCTCCTCTTCGTGGCGACCGAGCGCGAGGCCGCGAGCCCCAAGAGCTACCTGACATCCCTCGTGTCGCGCCCCTCCCCGGTCGTCCAGCCCATGCTCTTCCTCATCTCCCGCGAAGGCCACACGAACATCAACCAGGCCGAGCGCCTGGCCTCGTTCCGGGCGCTCAACGACTGGATCGAGAAGGGGCCGGACGCGCTCCCCAAGCCGAGGGACCAGGCCCCCTACTTCGACGCGACCATCGCCGCCGACCCGGGGCCCTCGACGGCAGCCATCCACGCCGATGGGAAGGGCTTCGACACCCGCGTCGCCGAGGTGGACCCGGTCTACGGCAACATCCTCCTCGAGGCGCAGGACCGGGATTTCCAGGCCTCGGGCATCCCTCCCATGACCTTTTGCCATGTCGAGGCCAGGGGGAAGAGCTACCGCGCCCTCTACGGGCGGACCTACTCCGACGTGAGGAACGGCGAATGGGTCGCGTTCCCCGACGCCGACGGGCGCACGGTCCTCGCGAGGCTCTTCGGCGATGCCGCGGGCACGGCGGGCCTGAAGGTCGGAGACGCTGTCACCTTTGTCCCCTTCGAGACCGGGAAACCGTCACCCTAGGAGCCGGCTCTGGACGAAGACCCACTTCATCCCGGCCGCCTCCGCGGCCCTGATGCCGGGCTGGCCGTCCTCGAACACGAGGCAGCCCGACGGGGGGACCCCCATCCGCTTCGCCGCCAGCAGGAACATGTCCGGCGCCGGCTTCCCGTGCTCGACGTCGTCGGCCGTGACGACGACGGGGAAGAGCGGCGCCAGCCCCGTCTTCCTTAGCGTGCTCTCGACCACGTCCCTCGTGCCGCCGGAGGCGATCGCGACCGGGTGGCTCGCGGCGACCTTCCTTGCGAATTCGACGACGGGGGCGATGACCGTCAGCTTCTCGAGCGAGCCCTTGAACATCTCCTCCTTTTGCCGGTACACGGCGTCCGGGTCGAGGACCAGGCCGTGGCGCTTGCCGAGGAGGGCGGCCACCTTCCTGGACGGCACGCCCCCGAGCTCGTAGAAGAGGTTCTCGTCAAGGCGCCCCTTCAGGCCCGCCTTCTTGAGCGCGGCCTCCCAGGCGGTGTAGTGGAGCGGCATCGTGTCCACGAGGGTGCCGTCCAGGTCAAATATGTAGCCGCCAAAGTCGCCCTCCGGGATCTTGATCTTCATGCAGGAAGGGGCAACGACGCCCGAAACCGCCCCCTCCGCAACCCCAAAAAACGCTGGTTAGGCCGCCATCCCGCGGTAGGCTCCCCGAAGGAACCCCCAAATCATGAAAAAATACCTCGTCGAATTCATAGGCACCTTCTTCCTCGTCTTCACGGTGGGCAGCACGGTCATCGCCCCGGGGGCCGGATCGCTGGCCCCGCTGGCGATCGGGGCGTCGCTGATGGTCATGGTCTTCGCCGGGGGCCACATCTCGGGCGGGCACTTCAACCCCGCGGTCACCCTCGCGGTGTGGATCCGCGGCAAGTGCGAGACGAGGGACGTCGTCCCCTACTGGGTCGCGCAGATAGCCGCCGCCCTGGTCGCGGCCTGGCTCGTCGGCAAGATCAAGATGGCCGGGGCTGCGCAGCCCCTGGCGCTCGCGAGCTGGAAGCCGGCCTTCGTGGTCGAGTTCCTCTTCACGTTCGCGCTCTGCTGGGTCGTCCTCAACGTCGCCACCTCCAAGTGGACGAGCGGAAACTCGTTCTACGGCCTGGCGATCGGCATGACGGTCATGGTCGGGGCCTTCGCCGTCGGCGGCGTCTCGGGCGGCGCGTTCAACCCGGCGGTGGCGACCGGGATCTCGGCGATGGGCCTTTCCTTCTGGAGCAACTACTGGGTGCTCGTCTCCGGAGAAATCGCCGGGGCCATAGCCGCCGCGACGGCCTACAAGCTCGTCAACGGCAGCGACTGAAGGCGGGGGCGCCTGCGGCCCCCCGGCCGGCCTACTTCCGGTATCCGCGGTGCAGGCGTCCCGCGGGCTTCGCGGGGGCCAGCGCCTCGTCCAGGACCTTCTGGTCGAAGAGGGCCGAGTAGATGTAGGGGAAGCCCTCGATCTTCTTGCGCTCGATCGTCGCGCCGATGAACCGCTCGATGCTGCGCGCGTCGCGGACGTCGTCCTCGGTCACCAGCGTGAAGGCGTCGCCCGTGTTGTGGGCGCGCCCGGTCCTGCCTATCCGGTGGACGTAGTCCTCGGCGTTCTCGGGGACGTCGTAGTTGATCACGTGCGAGACGCCGGCGATGTCGAGGCCGCGGGCCGCGATGTCGGTGGCGACCAGCACCTCGTTCTTGCCGCTCTTGAACCCCTCGAGCGCCTCGACGCGCTCGCGCTGGTTGCGGTCGGAGTGCATGACGCCGACCCGGTGTCCCTTGCGGACGAGCCGCTCCGCGATGCGGTCGGCCCCCATGCGGGTGCGGCAGAAGATGAGGACGCTCTTGAAGTCGGTCTGCTCGAGGAGCAGCTGCAGGAGGTCGAACTTCTGCGAGGCGACGACCGGGTAGAAGCAGTGGGAGATCGTGTCGGCGGCGGAGTGCTTGCGGCCGATCTCGACCTTGGAGGGGTTGCGCAGGGCCCAGCTGGCCAACTGCTCGATCTCCGGGGGGAGGGTCGCGGTGAAGAAGAGGGTCTGGCGGTTCTTCGCGCACTTCTGGACGATGCGCTTCACGTCGGGCAGGAAGCCCATGTCGAGCATCCGGTCGACCTCGTCGAGGACGAGGATGTCGATCTTGTCGAGCGAGCAGTTGCCCTGCTCCAAATGGTCGAGGAGGCGCCCCGGCGTCGCAGCGAGGATGTCGACGCCGCGCCGCAGGTCGTCGGTCTGCTTCCCGTAGCCGACGCCGCCGTAGACGATCGTGACCCTCAGGTCGGTGAACTGGGCGTACTTGTGGAAGGCCTCCTCGACCTGGAGCGCGAGCTCGCGCGTGGGCTCGAGGATCAGGCAGCGCATCGCGCCGTGCTGGCCGAGGCGCTGGATGATGGGAAGGGCGAAGGCGGCGGTCTTGCCCGTCCCGGTCTGTGCGGAGCCGATGACGTCCGTGCCCTTCAGGATGAGCGGGATCGCCTGGACCTGGATCGGGGTCGGCTCGGTGTAGCCCTTCTTCTCGACCGTGTGCGCAAGCGCGTCGCAGAGGCCGAGCTTCGAGAACGCCGTGTCCATCTTCGGGATGTCGACGGGGACGAGCGGCTTGTACGTGACCTGGGCCGGATGCTCAAAGTCGTCGCGGGCCGGGCGGGGCCGGCGGCCGTCGCCCTGGCGGGAGGGGCCGAAGCGCGAGGGCCCGCGGCCTGCGGGGCGGCGCTCGTCCTGGCGGGGGCGCTCGTCCTGGCGGGGGCGCCCCTCATGGGGCTTGCCCTGGCCGTGTCCTCCCCCCTGGGAGGGTCCCGGCGAGCGTCCCTGGGGGGCGCGGGGCGAGGGGTTGTGCGGGCGGGGGCCCGCCGGATGGGCGGGTCTGCGCTGCGCGGGCCCGTCCTGGGGTCGGGGCGCGCCGTGCGGCGCAGCCGGTTTCGGCTTCTGGGCAGGGGCTATCGATTCACGAAGCCGGGCAATGAACTTCCTTAGCATGATCTGGATGAAAGGTTCACAATCCCTGTGTTCCCCCGCTTTTGCAATCCCCCATTGCGCCAGAGCTGTAAAGTGGCGACACTGGGGCAATTGGATTCTCGCTTGGCAGCCAATTGCCCCGCAGCATGATAGCGACCGTCTCTAAGCCCTGATGAATCCCGACCTCCTCTGGTTTGTCCGCCTCGGTATCGACCAAGGCCTGTTCACCCGGGTTCAGGCCGTCTCCACGAAGGCGAGGCTGGGCCAGTACAACCTCGAGATGCTGGTCTTCGCCCAGCGCCTGATCGACGACGACATCGTCAAGAACATCGAGGCCCTGGAGAAGCTCGCCGGCCTCGCCACGGTCCAGGCGGACCAGGGGCCGCCCACCCAGGACCCGTTTGCGGCCCCCGACGACCTAGTCGAGGACAACATCCCGATGCCGCCGAAGAGGACGGTCGCGGGCGCCGCGCCGAACTTCGAGTTCGACCGGATCACGAGGCTCGACGACAAGGCGCTCGGCGACGCCTTGAAGGGGCTCCTCACCGCATCCGTGAACTACGGCGCCTCGGACCTCCACCTGTGCACCGGCAGGCGGCCCTTTGTCCGCAAGGACCGGGTGATCACGTACCTGAGCGACCACCTGCTCACCTCCGAGGAGGCGATGCGCATCAACGCGGTCCTCCTCTCCCCCGACCAGAGCAAGACCTTCCTGGCCAAGCACGACCTGGACTACGCCCTGGCGGTCGGAGAATCCGAGCGCTACCGCGTGAACCTGATGATCCACAAGGAGGGCGCCGCGGGCGCGTACCGCATCGTCCCGAAGGAGGTCAGGACGCTCCAGGAGCTCGGGTTCGGGGAGCACATCAACACGCTCAAGAAGATGCTCAGCTACCACAACGGGCTCGTCCTGATCACGGGCCCCGTGGGCTCGGGCAAGACGACGACGCTCGCCTCGATGGTGGCCTACCTGAACGAGACCCGCAAGGACCACATCATCACGGTCGAGGACCCGATCGAGGTCGTTCAGATGTCCAAGGGCTGCAACGTGACCCAGCGCCAGGTCGGCGACCACACGAAGACCTTCTTCACCGCCCTCAAGGGCGCCCTGCGCGAGGACCCCGACATCATCGTCATCGGCGAGCTTCGGGACCTGGAGACGATCGAGATGGCGGTCAGCGCGGCCGAGACCGGGCACCTCGTCATCGGCACCATGCACACGAGCGACGCGGCCACGACCCTCAACCGGCTCCTCGACGTCTTCCCCGCGGCGCAGCAGACGCAGATCCGGGCGAGCGTCGCGGAGAGCCTGAGGGGCATCGTCTGCCAGCGCCTCCTGCCCAACCCCGCCGGCGGCCTCGTCATGGCCTGCGAGATCCTCGTCAACAACATGGCGATCTCGAACCTCGTTCGCGAGGGCAAGACGACGGGCCTAAGGAACACGATGGAGACGGGCGTCCGGGAGGGGATGTGCCTGATGGACAGCGTCATCTTCGGGCTCTGGCAGGACAACAAGGTCTCCAAGGACACGGCGCTCGCCAACGTCACCAACCGCACGCTGCGCGCCAGGATACTCTAGGAACCACCCCATGGCTGAAATCGACACACTGCTGCGCTCCATGGTCGACAAGGGCGGCTCGGACCTCCACCTGATCGTCGGGCTCCCGCCGAAGGCGCGCATCTCGGGCTCGATCCAGCCGATCGGGGACAAGCCGCTCGACGCGGCGTCCCTCGAGAAGCTGATCAGGGAGATCGTCCCCGACCGCCGCTGGAAGGAGTACCTCGAGAGGAAGGACCTTGACCTCGCCCACGAGATCCCCGGCTTCGCGCGCTTCCGCGGCAACTTCCTGTACAACCACTGGGGCCAGGCGGCGGTGTTCCGCCAGATCCCCGCGAAGATCCTCTCCTTCGACGAGCTGAAGCTTCCCGAGGCGATCAAGAAGCTCTGCCACCTGAACGAGGGGCTGGTCGTCGTAACGGGACCGACGGGCAGCGGCAAGTCGACGACGCTCGCGGCGATGATCGACTACATCAACACCAACATGTGCCGGCACATCATCACGATCGAGGACCCGATCGAGTTCGTGCACCCGGTGAAGAAGAGCGTGATCGTGCACCGCGAGGTCGGCGAGCACACGGAGTCGTTCGCCGCGGCCCTGAAGGGCGCCATGCGCCACGACCCGGACATCCTGCTCGTGGGCGAGATGCGGGAGCTTGAGACCATCAAGCTCGCGCTCGGCTGCGCCTCCATGGGCATGCTGGTCTTCGGGACCCTGCACACGAACAACGCCCCGAAGACGGTCGACCGCATCATCAACGCCTTCCCCTCGGACGACCAGAACCAGGTGCGCGTGATGCTCGCGGGCTGCCTGTCGGGGATCGTCGCCCAGCTTCTGTGCAAGCGCATCCCCAAGGGACGCTGCGCCGTGCACGAGATCCTGCTCCAGCACGAGGCGCTCGCCAACACCGTCCGCAGCGGCCAGATCGCCAACATCCGCCAGATCATAGAGAGCGGCGGCGCCGACGGGATGGTCCTGATGGACACGAGCCTGATGAACCGGGTGAAGGACGGCACGATCGAGGCCCGCGAGGCGTACATGAAGGCCGCCAACAAGGCGGCGTTCGTGTCGCTCCTGAAGCCCGGGGAGCTCGACTCCGCGGAGCACTGAGGCGCGCACGCCGGCGCAAATCCCACGTCAGCCGCGCCACCCCATGCCGCTTTCCGTGGAGATGTTTCTCGATGACGAGACGGAGAAGGCCGTGAGGCATCTTTGGGCCGCCATAGCCGCGGGCGGAATCTGCGACTACATGAGCACCTCCGGGTCGCGCCCGCATATCTCGCTTGGCGTCTTCGATGCCGGGGACGAGGGACGGATAGCCCAGATGTTGGATCGGCTCTCGGGGACGGCTGCCCCGCCCAGGATCCGGCTGTCCGCGCATGGCCGGTTCCCTGGGACGCGGGTCTTTTTTCTGGCCCCGAGTCCCACGCGCGAGCTGCTCGCAATCCAGGAGTCGGTGCACGGGGAGCTCGACGGGCTTGGGGTGAAGGTGTGGCCAAATTACGCCCCAGGGGAATGGTACCCGCATTGCACGCTCGCAATGAACGCCGCCGACAACACCGCGGATCGATTGGAGGCCCTTGTCGACCGCGCCGTTCTCCCCAAGGAGACACGCATCGAGTCGATGGGCCTGGTCCGCTTCAGGCCTGTGTTCCATGTGGCGGTCCACGCCCTCAGGGGCCCGGATGCGCCTCCCGGTCCGCCGCAGGGTCCACCGGCTGCCTAGCACCGGAAGGGCCAAGCGCCCATCCCCGCCCTCAGCGCACCTCGTAGACCTCGACGAGGCCGACGCCCGTCGTGGAGTTGGCGCCTGTCACCTGCGCGGTGTACGAGCCCGGCGGGAGGGTGACCGTCATCGCGCAGTCGGCGGAACCGGCCGTGAGGCCGAAGGCCCCCACGCTGCCCATCGTCGCCGTCGTCGATATCTCGACCCCCGCCTTCACCGTGGAGGAGCCCGCGGACGACTTCGTGGACCACCCCTGGTTCGTGGCGATCGCGGCACCCTGGGAATCGAACAGGGTCAGGGTCGGGCTCGCCAGGGCCCCGGCGACGCCAAAGCCGGCCAGCGCGGGCCCGACGCCCCGGACAAGGACCGCCTCGGAGGAGTTCGTGGGGCCGGGGGCGATCACGAACCCGGCGATGAGCGCATTGGCGCCGGCCTGGATGTTGGCCCTGGCGGAGATGTTGACGATCCTCGACGGTGGCGCGCCGGTGTCGGCGTCGTAGATCTCGGCCAGCGCGACGCCGTTCGATCCTCCCGCGCCCGAGACGTTCGCGGTGTAGGTCCCGGGCTGGAATGACTGCAGGAGCGCCGTGTCGAGGGAGTTCGCCGCAAGCGAGAATGCGCCGACGCCCGACATCGCGCCCTTCAGGTCGGAGCCGCCGCCCCAGGCGGCGTTGCTCGCGATCTGCACGCTGCTGGAGTTGAAGAGGGTGAGGACCGGGGCCGCGAGGATTCCCGGCACCGAGAACTGCGCGAGCCCGGGGCCGACGCCCCGGATGAGGACCGACTTCTGGGCCGACCCCGCGACAGCGAAGCCCGCGATCAGGGCGTTGGCGCCGCTCTGCACGTCGGCCCTCGCGGATAGGTTCATGATCCGGGCGTCGGACGTCGTCGTCAGCGTGCCCATGTTGAAGGTGTAGTTCCCAAGGGAGTTGGAGATCAGGAGGTGGTAGGTTCCGTTGTCGGCGGCGCCCGCCGCGGCGATCTGGTAGGTCGAGCCCGTGGCGCCCGCGATGTTCGTGCTGCCGAGCTGCCACTGGTACGTCGCCGGTGTCACCTGGGCCGAGGCGCTCATCGTGACGGGAGTGCCGGCCGGCACGGGGCCCGCGGGGGCGTAGGTGTAGGAGACGACGGCCGCGTCTATGAGGGCGATCGCGCTCGTCACGTTGAGCGTCCCGACCCCCGTGCACATGTCGTAGCCCGGGCCCGCCGAGTACGCCCCGTTGGTGCCGCTCTGGACGTCGTTCACCCCGTTCATGCCGCTCATTGCGTAGAGCCAGTGCCCGAAAAGGCCGAGGGGCGTGAGCCCGAGGGTCGCGCGCTTCTGGTCGATGACCGCCGCGATCGCCGCCATGATGGGCGACGAGAGGCTGGTCCCGATGAGGCCGACCTGCTGCCCGTTGATGACGGCGAATCCCCCCGTGTAGGTGCCGGCCGCGGCCGGCATCGCCGAGGCCATGGCGGAGACGTCGGGCACGCACCTCGCGGTCCCGGCGGGAAGTCCGGCCCCCGTCTGCCATGCCGGCCGCGGGAAATACGTGCTCACGCCGCCGCCCGAGGCCAAGGGGTTCGTCGCGACGTTGCCGATCTGCGACCACACCGTCTCGCCCGTCTTCACCCACGACGTGTTGAACGCGACCGTCGTCCCGCCGACGCCCGTCGCGAACGGGTCGCTGGCCGGGTACTGCACGTCGAGCGCGTTCGCGGGATTGTAGCCGTTCGTCATGTCCGTGTTGGGGTTGGAGCCGCTGTCCCCCGAGCTCGTCAGGAACGTGATCCCCGCGGCCGCCATCTGGGCGTAGGTCTGCGAGGTGGTGTCGCGGAAGGACTGCGAGGAATTCCCCTCGGGGGCGCTCGCGCTGTAGTTCACCACCTTTGCCAGGCCCTCGTTCATGATCTGCGTGCACGCGGCGACGGCGTTCGTCTGGTTGAGGGCGGAGGTGGCATAGACCCTGACCTGCGCCCCCGGCGCGAGGCCCGAGGCCCATTCGACGTCGAGCGTGGCCTCGTTGATGTCCGCGGTCTGCCTGTCCGCCGCGGGGCCGCCGGAGACATTGACCGACGAGAAGTTCGCGGTCGTCTCCGTGCTGCCGATGGCGGTCCAGAACGCCGTGAGGTCGCTTGCCTGGGGCACCGAATCTATGATGACGGCGATCGTCTGCCCGGTCCCGTCGAGGCTCCCCGGGATGTTGTAGGCGGCCGCGATGTCCGCCGGGGTGGTCCTTCCCGCCACGGTCGTCACCGCGTCGGGCACGAGCCTGGGCGTATGCATCAATTGGTGCGGCTGCAGGCCCACGATCCCGAGGACCGCGTCCGCCACGTCCGCGGGCAGCGACGGGTCCGTCACGGCCGACGTGAACTCCCCGTCGGCCGTCGCGACGCGCGCGAACGCGACGCCGAGGGCGCCTGCGACCCTGGAGACGGGCCCGCGGGCGAAGAGGTTCGTGTGGTTTGCGTCCGCGAGGGTCAGCTCCATGCCCTGGCTCGCAAGCCAGGCGCCGACGCGGGCGTAGTCCCGCGCGTCAGGGAGGTACTTCTCCTCCATCTCGGCCCTTGAAATCAGCTGTCCCGTGCCGATCCGCGACGCGAGCTCGGCGAAATTGCGCATCCGCAGGCTCACCACGAACTCGAGCGGCTCGGCCGACTCGGCGGCCGTCAGGACCTCCCTCACCCTGCGGGGCCCCGATGCCGGTGCCCCTAACGGGACCTCCCGCACCGAGCCCGCAAAGAGCACGCGTTCCGCGGCGGGGGTTGCCGGCAGCGCCCTTGGCGCCGCCAGGCACATGACTGCAACGGCAATCGCGAGGCCTTGTCTGGGGTTCATGCGAAAGGGGGAATCCGGCCGGCCCGCGGGGGGTGCGGCCAGCCCAATTGAGCACCAAGGGGCGGCTGACTAAAGAGGATACTGCATCCTATGACGGAGATAAGCGGAGCCAATGGGGCCAATTTGGCCGGCTATGCCCGGCCGCGGGGCGGGATAACGGGGACCTGGGTTGAAAACGGGAGCAACGGGCTCGCAACCGTTTTCAGCTGAAATGCGTCAACACGCTTTCAACCATTCGCAACAATTGCGCATGGGCCAAACCACACGCTCCCAGGGTGTCTCCTTCACGCACGAAATGTGGACGCGCATCGAGGCGCGCCGCCGCGACCTCAAGGTCGGCAGGAGCCAGTACTTCCAGATGCTGGCCGAATGGGACCTCAGGTTCATGCCCGAGATCCACGCGCACAAGGGCGACGGGAAATGGCACTTCTATCCCGAGCACGGCGCGGCGCCGTCCGAGGGCGAGCACCTGCGGGCCGCCGAGGACCCGGACCCCGAGGGCCCGGCCGTCGCGCCGCAGGGCGCAAAGCCGCGGCGCAAGCGCCGATAGCGCGGAAAAATCGGTTGCCGTCCAGGGGCTTTTGGGCGGCGATGGGCCCGTGCACCCGCCACCCAACGATGCGATCAGGGAGCTCGCGACCGTCATGGGCGACGACGCGGCGCGGGAGATCGTGCGCCTCTTCCTTGATGACTTCCCGGTCTCCATCGGCCGCCTGGGGACATGCGGGCAGGCCGACCAGCACCGGATCGTACACGGCCTGAAGAGCAGCGCCCTTCACATGGGCGCCATGGCGCTCTCCCGGCGCATGGCCGCCATCGAGAGGCGCCTGGAGGCGCCGGGGACGGCGATCCTGCCCGCGGACGTCAGCGGGGCGGTCTCGGACTTTGACGCCGTGGCGCCCGCCCTGCGCCTCTACGCCGGGGACTGACGCCTGCCCGCCCTACGACTTGACGATCCCTGCCTGGACGCACCAGCGAACGAGGCTTGCGACCTCCTTCACGTTGATCTTGTCCATGATGTTGGCGCGGTGCTTCTCCACGGTGCGCACGCTCAGGTTCAGCCTGTCGGCGATCTCCTTCGAGGAGTGACCCTCCGCCACGAGGCGCGCGACCTCGAGCTCCCGGCCGGAAAGCGTCTGGACGGCCTCGGCCGAGGCCACCTGGGGCCCCGCCTTAACGGCCGGCTCCACCTTCGGCAGCTGGCCCGCCGCCGCCGACGTCTTGGGCGGCACGTTGGCGGCGAAGAACATCCCGCCCGCAACGACCGACTCGATCGCCTGGAGCATGTAGCTGATCGGCGCGCTCTTGTCCACGAACCCGTGGACGCCCTGCGCGATGAGGCGCGCCGGAAGGTCGCCGTCGGGGTGGCCCGTCAGGACGAGGATCCTCGTCGCCGGCAGCTTCGAGCGCACCTCCCGGATGACCTCGAGGCCGTGCATCCCGGGCAGGTACAAGTCGACGATGAGAAGCCCGGGCGGATCCTTCAGGCAGTGCTCCAGGCACGTCTTGCCGTCCTTGAACGTGCCGGAGACCACAAGGCCCCGCACACGGCTCAACGCGGAGGCCAGCATCTGGCGGAACACCGCCTCGTCGTCCACAATGACCGTGTGTATGGGCACGTTAATGCATATGTTAGGCAAGAAACCCCCCGGGGCAAGCGCAACCCTGACCGAAGAGGGTTGTCGCCGTCCGGGGGCGCGCTAGGCTCGGCGCCGTGAACGGAGTCGCGCTCCTCGCTCCCCTATTCCTTGCCTTCGAAATCTGGCAGCTGGTCATGAGCGAGCGCTATGTCGGGATCAAGCAGATCGCCCGGGGCGCCGAGCCGCGGGAGATGGGGCCGAGCGAGCCCGTGGCCTTCCTCTGGACGGCGTCGATCCTCGTCTACGGCCTGTGGATGGCGTCCCTCCTGGCGACCCCACGGGCGCGGATCTACGGTCTCGTCCTCATCGCCACGTCGATCGTGGGCTACTCGATCCGGCGCAACTGCGAGCTGAAGCGGATCCTGGTCGTGCTGACCTTCGAGGGCGCGGTGCGGGTCGCCGTCCTTTCCCCCCTGACGGTTGCCTCGTGGGGCCATCTCTAGCCGGCCGGACCCGATGGCCTTCGAGGAGATCGAGCGCCCCTCCCCAAACCGGGACGGCGCCGCGCACGAGCGCCTGGGAGTCCTCTTCCACCACAGCGAGATGTCATTCGAGGCGACGATCGCGAGGATGCAGGACCCCGCGAGCCGCGTGAGCTACCACTGCCTCATCGCCCCCGACGGGAAGCGCTGCACGCTCGTGCCCGACCATGAGGTCGCCTGGCACGCGGGTTTATCCCGCTTCCTGGGCCGCGACCGGTGCAACGACTTCCTGCTCGGGGTGGCCTTCGCCGGCGACACCTATGCGGCCCCTCTCTCGGGCCCCCAGATCGACTCCGCCCTCGAGTGGCTCGCCCGCCGGTGGGATTTCCTCGGCTGGACGCCGGGGCGCATGACCGACCACCGCCAGGTCTCCCCCGGTCGCAAGCGCGACCTGAACCCGCGCGAATGGGATCGGCTTGCGGCCGCGATTGCCGCACGATTCGCGGGGACGGAGCCCGCCGGGCCGTTTCCGAGTTGAAAAGAACCCCCGCGCACAGCACAAAAAACACAGCAGCGTTCTCATGAACCTCCCCAGCGATACCCCGAAACTGCCAAAGTGGATCTTCCTTTTAGGCGATGCGGCGCTCCTGGCCACAGCCTGGTACATCGCCGACTCCGCGGCCCACCCGACGACCGGCGTCGCGCTGATCTCGATCGTGGCCTGCGTCGCGGTGGCCTCCGTCCTCGGGGCGATTCCCTTCGTCACCGATTACGCGCGGCGCCAGGACGAGGCGCTCGACAACCGCCAGCGCGCGCTCCAGGCGCTCTCGGTCACGGTGGCCGCCGCCGCCGAGCAGGTCTCGATCGCCGCGACGGGCCTCAACGGGATCGCAGAGGCGGCCCAGGACAATTTCAGCAAGTCGGAGCGCCTCGCCCAACAGATCCAGGAGAAGATGGCCGAGCTCGACGCGCGGCTCGCGGCGGCGCGCAAGGGGGACGCCGAGGCCGCGGCCAAGCTCGAGTCCGTCGCCAAGGCGATCGCAGAGGTGGACGCTCGCATCGCGGCCGCCAAGAAGGAGGACGCGGAGGTCGCCGCGAAGCTCGAGGCGTTCGCGAAGAAGATGGGCAAGTCCGTCGCCGAGCTGGAGGCCGCCGTGTCGAAGGCGGCCGAGGCGGCCCGGGCGGTCCCCGCCCCGCCGGTACACATCCCGGAACTGCCGCCCGTGATCGCGAGCAAGATGGTCGAGATAAAGCCCGCCGTCGCCGCCTCCAATCCGCCGTACGTGGCGCCCGCCGAGCCGGCCGCCCCCGCAGCAGCGCCCGTCCCGCACGTCATTCCCGAACCCGCCGCCGAGACCCCGCCATCGCCCGATTCGGCGCCCGCGGTGGCACCGGAGCCCGCCGCGGCTTCCGCCGATCCGGCCCCGGCGCCGGCGGCCCCGCCTCCCAGGAAGCGCGCCCCACGCAAGCCCGCGCCGGCCCCCGCGGCCGAGCCCCCGGCCGAGGCCGTGGCCGCACCCGTCGCCGAGCACCCGTCGGAGGACCTTATCCTCGAGTCGCCCGCGGCCGACGACCCCCAGTCGACCTCCTTCGTCGAGATCTCCGAGCCCTCGATCTCAGCCGACGGGGCGACGCGGCTCCTCGTCACGGCCTACATCGGGATCGGCAACCGGCTCTTCGTCCGCGGCGATGGCCCGGGCCTCACGTGGGAGAAGGGCGTGCCGCTCACCTTCGTGTCGATCGGCAAGTGGCGCTGGGAGACGAACGACGCCTCGAAGGCCGTCGCGTTCAGGCTCTACAAGAACGACGAGGTCGAGTGCACCGCGCTCGGCAAGCGCTCGGTGGAGCCGGGCGCCCAGCTCGAGCTCACCGCTTCTTTTTGACGACGGGCACCTTCTTCGCCGCCTCCTTGAGGCGCTCGAGCTCCGGCACCACGACCCTCTGGTAGCACTCCGGGCAGACCGAGTGGCTGATCTCCGTGCCCGTCCGCTCGTTGATGTAGCTCTCGATCTGCTGCCAGTAGTTCTGGTCGTCCCTGATCTTTTTGCAGTAGGAGCACATCGGCATCATCTCCTCGAGCCTGTGCACCTGGGTCGTGTACTTGAGGATGCGCTCGGCCACCCGCAGGCGGGCCCATAGCCGGGAAAGGTCGATCGGCTTGTTCAGGAAGTCGTCGACGCCCGCGTCGGCGGCGGCCCGGGTGTTCTGCACGGTGGCCCCGGCCGCCGTCAGCAGGATGAAGTAGACGTACTCGTTGCCCTCCTGCGCCCGGATCAGCTTGCACAGCTTCAGGCCGTCCAACCTCGGCATCAGCCAGTCGCAGACGATGACCCGAGGCCTGTCCTTCTGCCACATGGCCCAGGCCTCCTCCCCGTCGCGGGCCTCGGCGACCTCGTGGCCGAGGCGCTCAAGCGAGCGCTTCAGGATCGCGCGGGCGACATTGTCGTCTTCGACGGCGAGGACCTTCATTGGGAGATATATATAAGCACGATTCCCGCCACATGCAACGGACTTAGGCTCCGGAGGGGATGCCGAGGGCCTGCCTCAGCTCGTCGGGGGTCCTCGCAGGCGCCCGGCACGTGAACTCCTCGCAGACGTAGGCGGTCGGCCGGGAGTCGTTCTCGCCCATCCGGGCGAGCCACGGGCTCCGCGCGGAGAACCAGGCCCGGGCGCCGCCGGCGTCGAGCGCGATGAGCGACCTGCGCGGACCCACGTGGCCGCGCACGACCCCGACGAGCGCCGCGAATTCCGGCGACCCCGTGTCTCCCGTCACGACGACATGCCGGGGCGGTTCCAGCGCGGGCTCGAAGGCGCAGAGGAGCTGGGGCATCGCGTGGGGCGCCTCCTCCCACCTCCCGCGGAAGGCCGCGATCGCGCGGCGGCCCTTCTCCCGCAGAGCGTCGTCGCCGCAGAGCGAGGCCAGCCGGAACAGGTTCATCGCCGCGGTCGAGGTCGCCGCGGGCTCCGCCCCGTCGTAGTCCTCCTTGAGGCGGACGACGACGTCGCCGGCCCCTGCGGCCGAGTTGAAATAGCCGCCCTTCTTCTCGTCCCAGAAGTGTGCGTCCATCGCCGCCTGCAGCCCGAGGGCGCGGTCGAGCCAGCGCGGGTCAAAGGTCGCGTCGTAGAGGTCGAGCCACGCCTGGGCAAGGAAGGCGCAGTCCTCGGCGAACCCCGGGCCGGAGCCCGCGCCGCGCCGCCACGCCCTGCGCGGCAGCCCCCCGGGTATGTTGAAGAGCTCGCGCTCCGCGAAGGCCGCGGCGCGAAGCGCGGCCGCGAGAAATCCCCCGCGCCGGTCCCCGAGGGATTCGGCGGGAGCGACCGCCGCCCGCGCGAGGGCCGAGATCATGAGGCCGTTCCAGCCGGCGACCACCTTGTCGTCGAGGTGCGGCCTGCGCCTCTGCCCGCGCGCCTTTTGAAGGCGGGCGATGCACGACACCAGGATGTCGCTCGCGGCCTGCGGCTCCAGCCGGTACGCCCGGGCCGACTCGGCAAGGGGCCGCGCCTGGGCCAGGATGTTCCTGCCGGTGAATTCCGAGTGGGGGTCGCGCTCGCGCGCGACGTTGCCCTCGGGCCGGACCCCGAAGTGGCCGCAGGCGAACGGCGCGTCCGCCCCGAGGACGCGCTCCACCTCCTGCATCGTCCAGACGTAGAAGGCCCCCTCGACCGGGTGCTGCCCGCCCTCAGGTAGTGAGTCCGCGTCCTCGGCGGAGTAGAATCCCCCCTCCGGCGCCGCCAGGTCCCTCAGCACGTAGTCGAGGATGTCCCCGGCCAGCCACGCGTGGCGCTCGTCGCCGGTCGCCTGCCACGCCTCGAGCGCGCAGCATGCGATCTGGGCCTGGTCGTAGAGCATCTTCTCGAAGTGCGGGACGAACCACTCGGCGTCCACCGAGTAGCGGTGGAAGCCGCCGCCCACGTGGTCGTGGATGCCGCCGCGCGCCATGGCGCGAAGCGTCGAGGCCACCATCGAGGTCGCCTCGATGCCCGCCTCGCTGGCGAGGCCCTGCAGGACCGCGCAGCGCAGGAGGAACGAGAGGTTCGCGGGTCGCGGGAACTTGGGCGCCCCGCCGAAGCCCCCGTGGACCGGGTCGAAGCTCTCGGCGTAGTACTGGTAGGCCTTCTCGAACGCGCCGCCCGCGGCCTCTGCGAACGTCGCGGTCGCGCCCTCGGCGGGCGCCGTCCGCTCGTCGGCCCGGACCCTGAGCGACTCGACGACGCGCTCGGACTCGCTGACGAGCCGCGCGCGGTCCTCCCTCCAGCCCCGGGCGATCGCCCGCAGGATCGTGGGGAACCCCGCCCTGCCGTGCCGGTCCTCGGGCGCGAAGTAGGTCCCTGCGTAGAAGGGCTTCAGGTCCGGCGTCATCCAGACGCTCAGGGGCCAGCCGCCCTGCCCGGTCAGGCCCTGGAGGTACGCCATGTACACCCGGTCGACGTCGGGCCGCTCCTCGCGGTCGAGCTTCACGGCGATGAAATGCTCGTTGAGGAGCGCCGCGATGTCGGCGTTATCGAACGACTCGTGGGCCATCACGTGGCACCAGTGGCAGGTCGAGTAGCCGATCGACAGGAAGATGGGGCGGTCGCTCCCGCGTGCCGCGTCAAACGCCTCCTGGCCCCACGGGTACCAGTCCACGGGGTTGTCCGCGTGCTGCAGGAGGTAGGGCGAGGTCGACTGCGCGAGCCGGTTCGGCATGCGTCAGTCCCCCAGCACCCAGGCAAAGATGAGGGGGGCCACGATGGTCGCGTCCGACTCGATGATGAACTTGGGCGTCGACGCGGCGAGCTTGCCCCAGGTGATCTTCTCGTTCGGAACCGCGCCCGAGTAGCTTCCGTAGCTGGTCGTCGAGTCGCTGACCTGGCAGAAGTACCCCCAGAGCGGCACATCCGTCCGGCGCAGGTCCTGGTGGAGCATCGGAACGACGCAGATCGGGAAGTCCCCGGCGATTCCCCCGCCGATCTGGAAGAACCCGATGGAGCCCTCGCCGCTGCGCAATTCCCGGGCCGTGTCCGTGTACCAGCCCGCCAGCTCGGTCATGTACTCGATCCCCGTGCGCACCGTGTGGACGTTCCTCACGTCCCCGGCCATCACGTGGGCGGCATACATGTTGCCGAGCGTCGCGTCCTCCCAGCCGGGGACCGTGATGGGGAGGTTCTTCTCGCAGGCGGCGACCAGCCAGGAATTCCTGGGGTCGATCTGGTACCATTTCTTCAACTTTCCCCCCCGCAGGATCTTGTACATGAACTCGTGCGGGAAATACCTCTCGCCGGCGCGGTCCGCAGCCATCCATTCCTCGAGGATCACGCCCTCGATCCGCCGCATGGCCTCCATCTCGGGGATGCAGGTGTCGGTCACCCGGTTCATGTGCCTGTCGAGGAGCGCCTGCTCGTCGCCGGCCGAGAGGTGGCGGTAGTTCGGGACCCTCTCGTAGTAGTTGTGGGCCACCAGGTTGAACACGTCCTCCTCAAGGTTGGCTCCCGTGCAGACGATGCCGTGCACCTTCCCCTTGCGGATCATCTCCGCGAGCGAGATGCCGAGCTCCGCCGTCGACATGGCGCCGGCGAGCGTGACCAGCATCTTCCCCCCCGACTTCAGGTGGGCCTCGTAGGCCTTCGCCGCGTCGAGGAGCGCCGCCGAGTTGAAGTGCCGGTAGTGGTGGGCGATGAACCTTGAGACCGGGCCCTTCGAGCGCGCCAGGGCGGCATTCACCTGTTCAGGGGGCTGAGTTTTCGATTTCGCGCACATGACGGGTTCAAGCCCGAAGCTGAACCCCGGGGAATCCCGTTGCCACCCAAAACCGGCGCGGCGAGCTAGGTGCGCCCTGCCGGGACGGCCATGGGCGCCCCGGATCCCGTCTTCTGCAACATCCTCCACGGGAAAAAGTAAACGGCGTAGACGCACGCGTAGACCGCCATGTTCTCAAGCTTCGCAAAGTGGGCGAAGGCGAAGAAGAAGATAAGGAAGTGCATCCGGATCACGTTCGTGTACGCCTCCATGAAGCCGTCCCCGGTCCTTGCGGCGGGGCGGGGCCGGAATGCGTCCCGCTCCGCCACCGCGGCCACGAGCACAAAGGGCCAGTAGTGCCGCAACACGTACCCGTAGATCGCGGCGTTCGGGAACCCCCGCGTCGCCTTGTCGAGCACCGGGAAGAAGTGGTTAAGGAACACCGAGTGGATGAAGTGGAACATCCCGAAATGGACCGTGAAGAAGAGGAGGAGGAAGAGCCCCCCGAAGACCCTGACCGCCAGGAGGGCGATGCGGCTGCCCTGATCCGCGCCCGCAGGGGGGCTGAAGAAGTCGGTTATCGCCGGGCCGAAGACCTTCCAGGCAATGATCGAGTAGCCCACGAGGAGGCTCGAGAGCCAGAGGCTCCACACCAGGTCCGTCGCCCTCCAGCCGAGGTACCAGGCGATCCCGAGCCCGGCCCCGAACGCGGCCGCGTCGGGCAGGGCCGACAGCCAGCGCAAGGGTCCCGCCTGCGCGGCCCCGGCGTGGGTTTCACCTGCGGCACTCATGCGACGCCACCCAGCGCAGCGCCCGCCGGGCCCCAAGGCAATCCCCCAGTGGGGCCCGCCCTTGGGCGCCAGCATTTCGCGTGACAAGGCCCCCACCCCGGAGAGACTGCCGGGCGATGCTCCCGCTCAGCCGGACGGCCGCCGTCGTCGTCGCGTTTGTCCTGGGCCTGCCCCTGCGCGCGGGACCCTGGCCCGAGGTCCAGAGCGACCTGCCCGCGGACCCGGCGGTCCACTGGGGCGTCCTTGCGAACGGGCTGCGCTACGCCGTGCGCGCGAACGCCGAGCCCAAGGGCAGGGCCTCGATCCGGCTCCTGGTGGCCGCAGGCTCGCTTGAGGAGCGCGAGAGCGAGCGGGGCATCGCCCATTTCATCGAGCACATGGCTTTCCGGGGCACCCGGGAGCATCCCAACGGGGGCCTGACCGCGGAGCTGCAGCGCCTCGGGGTCGGCTTCGGCCCCGACACCGCGGCCTTCACGTTCTGGGACCACACGATCTACCAGCTCGAGCTGCCCGACACCCGGGAGGCGACGCTCCGCGGGGGTCTCGGCGTATTCCGCGAGTACGCGCAGGACATCTCGTTCGACCCGGCGCTCATCGACCGCGAGCGCGACGTGATCCTCAACGAGCGCGACACCCGGGACACGCCAGGGGCCCGCGCCCAGGACGCCAACTTCGAGCTCCTCTTCCCGGACTCGCTCCAGGCCCGGCGCAAGCCGATCGGCGTGGCCGAAAACATCCGGGGGTTCTCCCGCGGGCAGTTCGTGGACTTCTACAACGCGTGGTACCGCCCCGAGCGGATGGCCGTCATCATTGTCGGGGACGTGGACCCGGGCGCCGCGCAGCGGCTGATCGAGTCGGAGCTGGGCGGCGTCGCGGCGCGGGGCCCCGCGCGCTTGGGCGCCATCGCGCTCGAGCCGCGGGAGGCGGCCAAGCCCAATGTCCGGGTGTTCGTGGACGCGGGCCTGCCGGGCGCGGAGTGCATGCTGGAGCACCCGTTCCCCGAGCCCGCGAACCCCGACACCCACGCGCGCAGGGTCTCGCAGCTTCGGCGCTCCCTCGCCTTTTCGATCCTGCAGCACCGCACCGCCAGGCTCTCGAAGACCTCCGCCGGGGACCTCGTGGTGCCCGTCGCCTCGGTAAGGAGCCCCGTGCCGGGATGGGAGGTCGCGGCCTTCGGCGCCTCCGGCCGGGTCGACAACTGGAAAACGTTCATGGCGCAGCTCGAGCGCGAGCACCGGCGCGCCTTCAACTACGGGTTCACCGCGGCCGAGCTCGCGGTCGCCCGGACCGACTACCAGACGGCCTATGAGGACGCCGTCCGCACGTCGGCCACCTGGCATTCCGACTGGATCGCCGGCTCGGTCGCCAACTCGATCGTCCAGGGCACCGTGTTCGCGACGCCGGCCGCGGCCCTGAAGGACGTCTCGGCCGACCTCGCCGCCGCGACCCCCGAGGACTGCCTCGCCGAGTACCGCCGGGCGTGGACCACGCAGTCCATGCACGTGTTCGTCGCCACCAACCCGGCATTCCGGGTGACGACCGACGAGATCGCCGACGCCCTGAACGACAGCCGCTCGACGCAGGTCGCCCGGCTCGAGGAGCGGAAGGCCGCGGTCTTCGCGTACGGTCAATTCGGGCCGGCGGGCCCCGTCAGGAGCTCGGGGCAGGTTAGGGACCTCGACGTCTGGCAGGCCGAGTTCGCGAACGGCGTGCGCCTCAACTTCAAGGCCACGTCCCTGGATGCCGGGACGGTGCTCGTCTTCGTCCGGGTCGGCACGGGCCGCCTGTCGCAGCCCAGGAACAAGCCCGGCCTGGACCTCCTCGCAAACGAGATCGTCCCCCTGGGGGGCCTCGGGAGGCACTCGGTGGAGGACCTGCAGGACATCCTCGCGGGGCACTCGGTCTCCATGAACTTCGCGGTCGACAGCGACGCCCTGGACTTCGGCGTGCGCTGCGCCTCGAAGGACCTGGGCCTCGGCCTGCAATTGATCTCGGCCTACCTGACCGACACCGCGTACCGCCCCGACGCCCTCCCCCAGGCGAAGGCCGCGATCGGGTCCATGTACGCCTCGATCGCGGCCTCGCCCGCAGGGCCGATCACGATGCAGTCGGCGCGGGTATTGTCCGGGGGCGACGGGCGGTTCGGGACCGCGACCCTGACCGAGATCGGCGCCCGGACGATCGAGGAGGTGCGCGCCTGGGTGGATCCCCAGCTGAAGCGGGGGCCGATCGAATTGAGCGTTGTCGGCGACACGACCTGGGAGGAGGCGGCCGCACGCGTGGGTGCCACGCTCGGTGCCCTCCCCGCCCGCCTGGAGCGCTCGGCCGCCGACTCGTCGCAGAGGCTTAACCCCCCGCAGAAGCCATCGAAGCCCGTCTATGTGTCGACGACCGACTCGAGCCTGCGGCAGGCCGCCATCACCTGGTTCTGCCCGGTCCCCGACCTGCGCGACGCCCACATGGAGAGGCGCTGCCGCCTGCTTGCCGCCGTGCTCGCCGAGCGGATGAGGGTCCGCCTGCGCGTCGAACTGGGCGCCGCCTACGCCTTCACAGCGGACTTCGTCCAGTTCGACGGCTTCCCGGACTTCAGTTTCTTCGTGGCGAGCACGACCGTCGCGACCGAGCACGCCCAGAAGGCCGATGAGATGATCGAGTCGGAGATCGAATCCCTGCGCCGAGGCCGCGTCACCGCCGACGAGTTCGAGCGCGTGAAGATGCCCTTTCTGAGCAAGCGCGAGGAGGACCTGCGCGACAACGGATTCTGGAGCTACACGGTCCTGCGCGACGCCCAGCAGAGGCCCGAGCGCCTGGCCGCGGCCAGGGACCGCCAGGCGGACTGCGCCTCCATCGAGCGGCAGGAGATTGAGTCCCTCGCGGCGAGGTATTTCAGTCTCGGCCGGTGGTTCCAGTTCGTCTCGTACCCCCGGCACTCGCAGCAGAGCATGCCCGGCGAGCAGCCGCTGCCCCAGGGCCTCAAGCTTTTCGGGGCCCATTAGGCTTCTCCCGGCATCCCGGGGGAGCATCCCCGGGGGAAGCGCGGAAGTTTCCTAACCCATACCCCCGCGGCACTAACGGCGGTTGCCGCCCCCGGAAACCGGGGGGCGATCGGCCCGCGCCCCACCCCTTTCCAATCCGCGCCATTGACGAGGCCGCCATGAGATGTGTTTGATGGGGGGTTTCCATGCTCACGATCGCCGATGTCTCCAAGTCCTATGGCACCCGCACCCTCTTTGAGGACGTGTCGCTGTTCATCGCGCGTACGGATCGCTACGGCCTGGTGGGCCCGAACGGGGCCGGGAAGACGACCCTTTTCAACCTGATCCTGGGCGAGGAGGCGCCGGACGACGGCACGATCGAGTGGGAGCGTGGCGCCGACTTCGGTTTCCTGCCCCAGGAGAGCGCGCCGGTCGCCGACGAGACCATCATCCAGATCGCGACGAGCGGCAAGAAGCTCGTCCCCGAGACCGACGACGACTACGACATCGACTGGACCCTTGAGCCGCGCGCCAAGAAGATCCTGGCCGGGCTCGGCTTCCGCGAGGGCGACAGCGACAAGCTGGCGAAGACCTTCTCCGGGGGCTGGGTCATGAGGGCCCACCTGGCCCGGCTCCTCGTGGCCGAGCCCGCCCTCCTCCTCCTTGACGAGCCGACGAACCACCTCGACCTGGAGGCCCTCCTCTGGTTCCAGGACTACCTCACCCGGTACCCGGGCGGGCTGGTCGTCATCTCCCACGACCGGGCGTTCCTGAACGCGCTCTGCACGGGCATCCTCGAGATGCGCGGGGGCACGCTCAACCGCTATACCGGCAACTACGACGACTACATGAACGAGAAGGAGGCCCGGAAGCTGCAGCAGGCCTCGGCGTTCAAGAACCAGCAGCGCGAGATCGCGCACCTGCAGAGGTTCGTCGACCGCTTCGGCGCCAAGGCGTCGATGGCCTCCCGGGCCAAGTCGAAGGAGAAGCAGATCGAGCGCCTTGAGGCCGTCGCAGTCGACGAGCCCGAGGACGACCTGAAGCGGATCCACTTCAAGTTCCCGAAGCCGCCCCGCTCGGGGCTCAAGGTGGTCGATCTCGAGCACGTCCAGCAGGCCTACGGCGACCACGTCGTCTACCGGGACCTGAACTTCATGGCCGAGCGGGGCCAGCGCATCGTCCTGGTCGGCCCGAACGGCGCCGGGAAGTCGACGCTCCTGAAGATCCTCGCCGGCGTGATCCCCATCCAGGGCGGCACGCTCGAGCTCGGGAGCAACGTCGTGCCGGGCTACTTCGCGCAGAACCGCCTCGATAACCTCCATGCGAGCGCCACCGTCTTCGAGAACGTCATGGAGCTGCGCACGAACGAGAACCAGCTCACCGAGCAGCAGGCACGGGCGATCCTGGGCGCCTTCCTCTTCCGCAAGGACGACGTGCACAAGAAGGTGAGCGTCCTGTCGGGCGGCGAGAAGTCGCGCCTCGCCCTAGCCAGGCTGCTCGTCAAGCCGCCGAACCTGCTCCTGATGGACGAGCCCACGACGCACCTCGACATCGCGTCCATCGACGCGCTCGTCAACGCGCTGAAGACCTTCGACGGCACGTTCATCTTCATCAGCCACGACGTGTACTTCATCCGCGC
>CAYPXZ010000007.1:105668-123274 GCA_964414785.1 uncultured Opitutaceae bacterium | reverse complement strand
GCGGGGTGTAGCGCGCGACGTCGAGCTCGGCCTTCCCGAGCTGGGCCTGCGCCTGCGCGAGGCCGCCCTCGGCCTGGGCAAGCGAGGCGGCAAAGGGCCTGGGATCAATCTCGAAGAGGACGTCACCCTGCTTCACCGCGGTTCCCTCCTTGTAATCCTGTTTGGTGAGGTAGCCGCTCACCTGCGCCCGGATCTGCGCATTGACGAACCCGTCCATGGATCCGACCCAATCGCGCACCAGCGGCACGTCCCTCTGCTCGACGGAAACGACCTGGACGTCGGCAGGCGCGGGCGCCTCGGCCGGTCCCTTCCCGCACCCGGGGGTGAGGGCGGCCGCCGACACGCCCAAAATAAGCGCAAAAACACCCCTGACCTTGAAGAAAGGATCCATCCGGAACCAATAAGGCCAATCCCCGAATAACTTCAAGCTGGGCGCTCCAAAATGCGCCGGTTTTGCGGGGACACCCGGCGTGCTGGCTCTGTTGATACCTGGGGCGGCAAAGGGGCCCTTCTACCAGGAATCGGAGCGGAAGGGCGCCACGGGCAGCCCGGTATCGCTGTAGAGGTTTGCCTTCGGGGCGTTGGTCCAGGCGTACCGCACCGCGACCGGCGCCTTCACGTCGGGTGACGACGCCACCAAGGTGTCGACCTCGATGGCCCCCGCGGCGGGGAAGAACACGTGGTCCGCACCGGCGACCTCGAGCGACTCCGGGGGGCCTCCGCGCGACTGCAGCTCGGTCCCGCAATGGGAGAACCGGACCCGGATCGCCCTTCCCTCGGGCGTGGCGCTTTCAAATGCCGGGCTGGAGGATTCCGGAAGGACGGCGTACACCTTCGCCTTGGCGACCAGCGCCAGGCGCCGGCCCACCTCCTGCTTGTTCCTCGGGTGGATGTTCTGGGCGTCGCCAATGTCGGCGGTGACGGCCATCCCGGTCTCGGGCAGGGAGAGTACCTGGGCCTGGGCCTCCCGAAGCCGCGCCCAGTTGCGGTCGACGAGCTCGTTCTCATCGCCGAAATTCGCGAGCTGCACGAAATAGAACGGCACGTCGCCCTGGCCGAAGCCGGCGCGCCACGACCGGATCATGCCACCGAACAGCTCGGCGTATTCCTCGGGATGGCCCGTGTTCGCCTCGCCCTGGTACCAGAGGATCCCGCGGATGGCGGCCGGCTGAAGCGGGGCGATCATGCCGTTGAAAAGCCCTCCCGGGCGCACCGGCGAGGATTCGGTCGCGGGGAAACCGGGCCATGGGAGGAAATTCTTGGTGTGCTTCTCCTTGGCGTCTGCCTCAGCCTTCTGCCACGCCGCCATCGTTGCGGGGAAGGCTGCGACCCGCTCGGGCGGCCACTCGGCCCTCTGCTTGGCCCAACGGTCGCTCAGCGACGCGGCGTACGGCGAGGAATTGCGCGCCTCGTCGCTCATCCACGACTCCACGGGCGTGCCGCCCCAGGCGCTGTTGATGATCCCGACGGGCACATGGAGAGCGAGGTGGATGTCGCGCGCGAAGAAATACCCGACCGCGGTGAACTTGCCGACCGTCGCCGGCAGCGCCGGCTGCCAGCCGCTGTTCTTGACGGCCTGCATCGGGCTCTGCGCGGAGGTCCGCTCGATCGCGATCTGCCGTATGAGGGGATAGCTGGCCGCCGCCACCTCTGCCGCGGCATTGTTCACCTGGTAGGTGCCCCCGCCGTCGTTGACGATGAATTCCATGTTGGACTGCCCCGAGCAGATCCAGACCTCGCCGACGACGACATCGTGGAGGGTGAGGGTGCCCTTGCCGGCCACGACCAGGTCGGCGGGATCAGCGCTCGCCGGGAACGGCCCGATCTTGACCATCCAGCGGCCGTCGGCGCCGGCCGTCGTGCGTGCCGTCTGGCCGTGGAAGCTTACGGTAATCGGGTCGCCCGCGCCGGCGGTCCCCCAGACGGGGTCGGTCTTGTCGCGCTGGAGGACGGCGTGGTCGCCGAAGAGGGGGGCCAACGCCGGGACCCCTTCCGGGGGTGCGGAGGCCGTGTCGGCCATGCACGGCGCGCCGACCATGGCGAGCACCGGCAGGAGGATCCGCAGGGCGGGGGAGTGATTATGGGTGCTCAAAGCGTTGCTTCTCATTGGGGGTATGGGGTAGACGGGGACTGCAAAATCCCATCATGACTTCACTGCGCATAACGGTCTGGGGCGAAAATGTCCACGAGCACAAGAGTGCCAAGGTCAAAAAGGTGTATCCCGACGGGATGCATACGGTCATTGCCGCGGGCCTCGCGCGCCTGCTCCCCGAGGCGACGGTCAAGACCGCGACGCTGCAGGAGCCGGAGCACGGGCTCACCGCAGAGCGCCTGAAGGAGACGGACGTCCTGACGTGGTGGGGCCACATGGCCCACGACCAGGTGAGCGACGAGGTGGCGGGCCGGGTTCATGCGCGTGTCCTCGAGGGAATGGGGCTTATCGTCCTTCACTCGGGCCATTATTCCAAGATATTCAGGAGGCTGATGGGGACGACATGCTCGCTCACCTGGAGGGAGGCGGACGAGCGCGAGCGGCTCTGGGTGTGCAATCCCGGCCATCCCATCTCCCGCGGGATCGACCGGTATTTCGAGCTCCCCATGGAGGAGATGTACGGCGAGCCGTTCGCGATCCCGGCACCCGAGGAGCAGGTGTTCGTGTCGTGGTTCGAGGGAGGCGACGTCTTCCGCAGCGGGTGCTGCTGGCGCCGGGGAAACGGGAGCATCTTCTACTTCCGGCCGGGCCATGAGGCCTACCCGACCTATTATGACCCGAACGTGCAGCGGGTGATCGCCAACGCCGCGCAGTGGGCGCGCCCCCGCGGCGAATGGATCGACTCATGCCCGAACGCCACCGTATCGGCCGAGAGGATCTCCCCCAAGTAGGCCCCCCAGGGGCCCGCCGGTCTTGTTTCGACGTGTTGACGGATTTGCTAGACTGTCCCTTCCCCCAGTGACCCCCGACCAGAATATCATCTCCTTTAGCGGCGTCACCGTCCGCTACGGGAAGCTGACCGCCCTCCAGGACATCTCGCTCGAGATCCCGTGCGGCAGCTCCACGGCGATCCTCGGTGGCAACGGGGCGGGCAAGAGCACGCTCCTGCGCGCCGTGATGGGCTGGCAGCGCCTCTCCGGAGGCGAGATCCGGATCGGGGACGCCCACCCGCAGCACGCCCGGCCGAGGCTCTCCTACGTCCCGCAGAGGCACTCGGTGGACTGGGACTTCCCGATCACCGTCCGGGGTGTCGTCGAGCAGGGCCGCTATCCGTCCCTCGGGTTCCTCCGCGGATTGTCGCGCGCCGACCACGCTCGGGTGGACGCCGCGATGGAGGAGCTGGGCATATCCCAGCTTGGCGGCAGGCAGATAAGGATGCTCTCGGGCGGGCAGCAGCAGAGGGTCTTCCTCGCGCGGGCCGTCGCCCAGGGCGGCGACATCTTCCTCCTGGACGAGCCGTTCGCGGGGCTGGACCTCTTCGGCTGCGAGGAATTGACCCACATCCTTCGCGGCTGGGCCGACCAGGGCCGCACCGTGCTCGCGGCGGTCCACGACCTGGCGATCGCGAGGTCGTGCTTCTCCCGCGGGGTCCTCCTGAACACGGGCCTTGTCGCGGAGGGGCCGGTGGGGGAGGTGCTCTCCGCGGCCAACGTCGACCTGGCGTACCGCGGCGGCCGGTGCGTGCACACCGGCATGCCGAAGGCGGCGGGGATCGACGGGGTCCTGCCATGAGCCTTCACGATCTAGTCCTGTCGCCGTTCTCGTATGAGTTCATGCGCCGCGGGCTCCTGTCGGCCGTCCTCCTCGGCACGAGCGGCGGCCTGATCGGGTGCGTCCTGGTCCTGAGGCGGATGGCACTCATGGGCGACGCGCTCTCGCACTCGCTCCTGCCGGGGGTCGCTGCGGCCTGGTTCTTCTTTGGCACCAGCACGACGGCCCTCTTCTTCGGCGGCCTCGCCGCCGGCCTGCTGACCGCGCTGGGCAGCGCGCTCCTTAGCCGCCTGACCCGGGTCAAGGAGGACGCGGCCTTCGGCTCGCTCTTCATCGTGTTCTTCGGGGCGGGCGTGGCGCTGGTCAGCAAGCTGCCGACCCGGATCAACCTGACGGACTTCCTATTCGGCAACGTCCTCGGCGTGAGCGCGGGCGAGCTGCGCCTGGCCGCGGCCGTCTGCTTCGTGACGGTCGCGGTCTTCGTCATCTTCTACCGCAGCGTCCTGCTCGAGACTTTCGACCCGGTCTTCAACAGGGCCACAGGCGGCCGTGGCGGGCTCGTTCACCTCGGATTCCTGACGCTCACCGTGCTCAACCTCGTCGCGGCCATGCAGACGATGGGCATCGTGCTCGCGCTTGGGCTCTTTCTGCTCCCCGCCGTGAGCGCCTACCTCTGGTGCGACCGGTTCATCACGATGCTGCTCCTTTCAGTCGCCTTTGCGGTCGCCGACTCCGTGGTCGGGATCCTCGTTAGCTTCCACGCGGGACTGGCGAGCGGGGCCGCGATCGTCCTGTGCCTGGGTGCTGTCTTTGTCTTCTCCGCGCTCTTTAGCCCGCGCCATGGCGCGATCGGGGCGGTGAGGATCGGCGCAGCGCGGCGGCCGCCCGCATGAAGGCGCTTCGCGCAGCAGCCGCCGCCGGGGCGGCCTTTCTCTGCCTCGCGGCGGACGGCGGGACGCGGCCGCTTCGGGTGGCCACCCTCAACACGATCCTCACCGAGATCGCCCGGGAGGTGGGGGGCGCCGGCGCCGAGGTGGTCGGCCTGGTCGCGCCGGGAGTCGACCCCCACACCTTCAACCCGTCCCCCGCCGACATCAGGGCGGTCGTCGACGCGGACGTGATCCTTGCGTCGGGCCTCAACATCGAGGTTTACCTGGACCGCCTCGCGGCTGACGTCGGGCCGAAGGGCCGGCTGGTCGCCGTGGGCGACGAGCTCCCGGCGTCCATGCTGATCACGGGTGAAGGCGGCCGCGCGGAGAAGGACCCTCACTGGTGGCACAGCATCGCGAACATGCTGGTCGCTGTGGACGTCGTGGAGCGGGAGTTCGCGCGGGACCGCCCCGCGCTCGCGACCCAGTTCAGGGCCAACGCCGAGGGTTATTGCGCGCGGCTGCGCATCCTCAGGAAATGGGCCGAGGGCGAGATGGAAGGACTGCCCCGGGAAAGGCGCCACCTGGTGACCTCTCACGACGCCTTTGGGTATTTCGCCCGCGACTTCGGATTCACGATCCATGCCATCACGGGGCCCTCGACGGAGAGCGAGGCCGACGCACGGAACGTCGCGGCCCTGATCGACCTCATCAGGCTCGACCGCATCGGTGCCGTCTTCGCGGAGAGCACCGTGGATCCCCGCCTGGTCGGAGACCTCGTGCGCGAGACCGGTGTGCGGCTAGGGGGCACCCTTTACGCCGACGGGCTCGGGCCCCCGGGAAGCGGGGCGGAGACCTACGACCTCATGTACCGGCGCAACGTCCTGCTGATTGTCGGCGCCCTGTCCGGGAACGGTCCTTAGCCTGATCGGATCCCAAAGCCCGCGCAGGCGTCAGCCATCGGTGTCATTGCCGTTGGGGAAGTTGAACTTCACATTGCTGTAGGTCGTCCCGCGGATCGTGACCTCCTTGAGGACCGCGTCGAACGAACCCGACGCCTTGACCCAGTCGGCCTGGGCCTCGAAGAGGGAGGTGTCGCCCACCGTCTCGCCGGTCTCGGGGTTGGGTACCGCGGCAAGCTCCAGGTCATGGGACTTCCCCGCGACGGTCGCGCTGATCACGATCTTTGCGGCGGTCGACCTCACGAAGTTCTCCATCTCCCCGTCAAGGACGTAGGCCTGGAGCCTGCCGGTGCCCTCGTCCAGCACCAGCTCGAGGTGGTATTCCTCCTCGCCGAGTTCCACCGGCGTGCCGCCATGGGGGGGGTGATGGTGGTGCTTGTGGGGCACGCTGGCGGAGGCCGGGGCCGCGGTCTTGGAGCAGCCCGCTGCAAACGTGGCGGCGATCGCGGCCGCAAAGAGGAGCATGGGGCGTGGGAGGCGCATTCTCGGGTCCGGGATGAGAGCAGATTGTCCCGGACCCTGGAATCCCAAGTTTTTCGGCCGGTGGGACGGGGCCTTAACGCTTTCTTAATGCCCCGAAACCCCTTTTTTACTCACCCTGCCCCCGTTTATCCCGTACTCTTGCCGCAACATGCCAGAAGTCTCGGCCTTCGACCGGGCGCTTGCCCGGGACAACACAGGACAGGAGCGGCCGAGGGATTCCCGGCCGCTGGCCGGCATTGCGAGCTGCATGGAGCTGCCCGATCGCGAGGGGCTGCCGGATCCGATTGAGAAGGAGCTGGAGCCTGGGGCCCTGCTGGACGGGAGGTTCGTTATCCGGGAGGTGGTCGGAAGGAGCCAGATGGCGACGGTCTACCGGGCCGAGGACGCGCAGCAGGGTGGGGCAAGCGTCGCCGTCAAGATGCCGCTCATGAGGATCGAGAGCGACCCGGTCTCGTTCGGCCGCTTCCAGCGCGAGGAAAGGATCGGCGCGGGACTCAGGGATCCGCTGCTCCTTCGGTTCATCCCCGTCCCGGAGCACAGGAGCCGCCCCTACATCGTGATGGAGTTCCTGGACGGCTGCACGCTGGCCTACGTGCTCCATCGCACGAGGAAGCTCCCCGAGGCCGATGCGCTGCGGATCGCGAGCGTCATCTGCCAGGCGCTAAGGCACGTGCACGAGCGGCGGATTGTCCACCGGGACCTGAAGCCCGGCAACGTGATGATCTGCCGCGACCAAAGGCTTTGCCTGATGGACTTCGGCCTCGCCGCGGAGGCGGACACGGGATTTAGCATCCTCGCCGGCCTCACTCCGCTCTTCGGGACGCCCGAGTACATGGCGCCCGAACAGGTGCGCAACAAGGCCAACGACGCGCGAACCGACATCTACAGCCTGGGCGTAATCCTGTACCAGATGCTGACCGGGGAGATGCCCTTCCATGCCGAGGATCCGTGGGCCGCGGCCCAGCTTCGGGTCTCGGGTGACCCCGTCGCACCCCGCTCCCTGAACCCCGCTATCACGCCCCAGGCCGAGGAGATCGTCCTTCGGGCCATGCGGCGCGACCCGTCCGAGCGCTACCAGAGCGTGGACGCGTTCAGGGCCGACCTGGATGCGCCGGAACGGGTGCACGTTACGGGCCTGAGCAGCCGCCTTAAGGCGCCGCGCTGGCGCCTGAGCCTGCAGGGGACTCCCATCCTCGCGGGCGTCCTCATCGGCGTCGTCTCGCTCCTCTCGATGGTCGGGCTGTTCTTCCTGCTCATGCGCCACCGGTAGCGCGGGGAATGCCGCCTACGGCCGTGCGGGCGTCTCCAGGGGGATGATTGCATGGCGGCGCAACTCGACGCCGCGCAGAAAGGTCACGATGGCCCTCTCGCCGATGCGGTCGCCCGTCAGCAGCTTGTGAAGGCTGTCGACCGCCGGGGTGGGGGACCCGTCGAGGGCAAGGAGGATGTCGCCCTCCAGGATGCCCGCCCGGGAAGCCGGGCTGTCGGGCTCAATGCCCATGACCAGGACACCCGTCTCCTGCGAAAGCCGGTGGTGGTGGATGAGCTTCCTTAGGAGCGGGACGTTCTGGCCGGCCACCCCGATGAAGCTGCGGCGGATCCGCCCCTCCTTTATGAGCCAGGCGCCGACCCAGCGGGCCGTGTTGCTCGCGATGGCGAAGCAGATTCCCTGGGCCGGGCGGATGATCGCGGTGTTGACGCCGATCACCTCGGAGCGGGTGTTGATCAGGGGACCGCCCGAGTTGCCCGGGTTCAGGGCCGCATCGGTCTGGATCACGTTGTCGATCAGCCGGCCCGAGGAGCCCCGGAGCGAGCGGCCGAGGCCGCTCACGATCCCGGCGGTGACCGTCTGCTGGAATCCCATGGGCGAGCCGATCGCGATCGCAATCTGGCCGAGGCGCACGGCGTTGCTGTCCGCAAGCGAAAGGTGCGCCAGCTCGTCCGCGCTCACGCGCAGCACCGCGAGGTCCGAGTCCGGGTCGTCCCCCACCAGGTCGGCCGAGAGCCTGCGGCCGTCGGCGAGGAAGACGCGGATCTGCCCGGCGCCATGGACCACGTGGCTGTTGGTCATCAGGTAGCCGTCGGGGGAGATGAAGAAGCCCGAGCCGGAGCCGCCCGGGGCGTCGTTGCCGCGGACTTCGATGTGGACGACGGCGGGGTGCGCGGCGGCGACGGCGCCGGAGACGGCCTCCGAATAGGCGTCGATCAGGGCCCCGTCCGTGCCCGCGGCGGGCTCGCCTGAGAGCAGCGATGCGTTCATGCGCGAAATGAGACCCTGATGCCCGAATATGCAAACTGCGGCCCGATGAGGGGGCCGCGCGCGCCTGCGCCTAACCGCGGGCCGTGTCGCCCAGGGGCGACCTGCTCTCGGCGTAATGAAAATGGCGCTTGGCGAGCTGCTTGAGACGGGTGGCGGAAACGCGTATCCGGAAGGTCCTGCGCAGCAGGCGGCCGTTATCCGGAGCCACGATGAAGTCCGAGATCTCCTCCCTCACCTTGGCGACGGTCGACGCACGGCCTGCGCCCGAGATCAGCCGGCAGTCGGTCGCGAAATACCGGGAGCGAATTCCCCCCAGCAGGAAGACAAAGGGGATGGCGTGGGGATAGAGGCAGCGCCAGAACACCCTCTTCAGGTATTCGCTCTCGGGGCACTGGTGCCTCTCGCAGAAGAGTGTCTGGAACGATTTCACAAAGCGGGCCTGGTGTGGGCGTATTCGGTTTGGTGACGTGCAGGCTTCGTGCCATGCGGGCGACGAGGCGCCCGGATGAAGGCGGTCGGCGCCGATAGATAGGAAGATCACCCGTTTTGAAAGTTCGGTCATCGCGTAATTCTTCCACCGGATATGGAGGCTCCTAACCGCGTACGGGGAAAAGTCTTACAAAGGTCCCCCGAAAATTAAATTTCATTCATCTCCGTCCTGTGACGCTGGGACCCCGTCTCAGGCGGGCCGCGGCGGCCGCGCTACTGGAGCTCGAAGACCTCGACCAGGGCTATTCCCGTGTCCCCGGCCTTTCCCGTGACCTGCGCCGTATAGGATCCTGGCTGCAGCGTGATCAGCAGGGCCGAGTCATGGGAGGAGGGATCCTGCCACGCAAAGGCCCCCGCCGAGGCGGCGGCCGACGCGACGGCGGCGTTGCCGCCCCACGCGTTGTTCGTCGCCAGGGGGGCGTTGCCGGCCGATGTGCTGAAGAGCTGAAGCTGCGGGTCCGCAAGGACGCCCGACACGCCGAATGCCGCGAGGGCCGGGCCGGAGGCGCGGATCAGCACGGTTTTCGAGGTCGTGCCGCCGACGACGAATCCGGCAATGAGGACATTGCTCCCGGTCCCGACAAGCGCGCGTGCGGAGACGTTGAGGAGGTGGGGCGTGGCGGGCGTGTACGTCCCGGCAGGCGTCGCGTCGAAGACCTCGGCGAGCGCGACGCCCGTGTCGCCACTCGCGCCCATCACCGCGGCCGTGTGCGGACCCATGTGGAAGGCGTGCACGGTTGCCGAGTCGAGGCTGGAGGGGTCGGGCCAGGCAAACGCGCCGACATCGGCGGCCGTGCTGGCAACGAGCGGATTGCTGCTCCATCCCGTCACGATCTTTGGAACGGGGTTCATTGCGCCGACCGGGGTGAGCACCAGGAGCGGGTCCGGCAGGACGCCCGGAACGCCGAAGGAGGTGAGCGACGGGCCGGAGGCCCTGACGAGGAGGTTCTCGGCGCCGGACGCCTGGCTTCCGCCGACCACGAAGCCGGCGATAAGTGCGTTGTCCCCGGTTCCCACCTGGGCCCGGGCAGAGACGTTCGTGAGCCGTCCGACATCTTGTGCTTCGCTGATCGTGAGCACCGCCGGGCTCGAGGTCGCGGATCCGCCCGAGTCCGTCGCAACGCAGGTGTAGCTGCCCGAGCTGGAGGACGTGGCCCCGTTGACTACGAGCGTCGGGCTGGCGGTGCCGGTGTACGTAGTGGCCCCCGAGGCGCCCTCGGGGATGGGGCTGCCGTTCAGCATCCATTGGTAGGTCATGGAGGGTCCGATGGCCGAGGCGCTGAAGACGACCGTGCTCCCGTCCGCGACGCTCTGGCCGGCGGGCTGGGTGGCGAAGGCCGGGGTCGCGCTGGTCGAGGCACTCGTCCCCAGCGTCGCGCCCGAGGCGCTGACCCCGACGACCTGGACGTAATTTGCGCTCCCCTGGACGACCGCCGAGGTGTCGAGGCCGTTCCAGGGCATCGATCCCATCGGGACGAGCGAGTCTGCGGAAGCACCCCCCAGGATATTCCAGGTCGCCACCTCGGTGGCCCCGTTCCAGATTGCGTGCACCGTGGTGGTCCCGTCGCCGTTGATCAGCGCGGTCGCCGTGGGGCTTGAGGAAGGCGTCGCGACCCAGGGGAAGCGGTAGGCCCGGTAGTCGTTGTATCCGCTCGGCAGGCTTGCGTCGAAGATCAGCGCGCCGTTCGGGTCGAACTCCGAGAATCGCCCCAGGATTCCCCAGCCCACGAAGGTGTCGCCGTTGGCGAGCGACTGCCCATCGCCTTCGGCGAGGGCGGACAGGCCATCGGGATGCTGGATGGACCGCGTGATGCTCGCGGTCATTGCCGCGTCGTCGTGCTTGACCCAGATGACCCGGGACGCAGGGAGGACCGCCGTGCCGTTCGACTCGTTGTCAAATATCCTGATGGTGGTAGAGTCGACCGCGACCGCGTTGTGCTGCCATGCGAATGGCAGCCCCGGGCCCAGGGCGAAATCGCTCTTCTTTCCGCCCAGGCGCCAGATGATGTCCCCCGTGGTGCGGTTCACCTTGTAGACCGTCCAGGTGTGCCGCGATGAGATGAGCAGGTTGCCGTCCGTGTCGAGGCTCACGGAGTTGATGTGGAAATAGTCGTAGTTCCCGGAGGCCGGGACGGGGGCGTAGCTCTCATCGAGGCCGACATGGCCGAAGCTGTGCCATTCCAGGAGCACCTTGCCGGTTGCAACGTCGATCTCCTGGACGACGCCCTCCTGCACCGTTCCGTTCGCCTGGCCGCCGATCGACGACAGGTCGTAGCTCACGTTGCTGTAGATGGTGATGAGGGCGGTGTCCTGCGGGGTCAGCAGGAATTCATGGCCGTCGGCGTTCATGCCGTTGCCGGCCTGGACGGTCGCGATGACATTGTAGGAGGTGTCGCAGACGTAATCGGTGTTCTGGCCGGCCTGCGTGATCTGAAAGCCCGGACCCTGCGTCCAGGTGAGCACCGGGTTGCCGTGGTAGGTCTGGACCCTGAGGTCCGAGGAGACCTCTCCGGCCGCCAGGGGCTCGAACCACACGGGGCGGCCCTGGCTGTCGAGGATCTCGGGGCCCGTGCTCGCGACTTCGCCTGCCGCCATGACCTTTGGGGGCGACGGGGTTAGGAATATCAGGCCGGCGGCGGTCTGGGAGCTGGCCTGCGCGATCGATATCGGGGGAGGCGTGGAGCTTTGCGCGCGCGCCGGGTGCCCCGGAAATACCAGGAGCAGAAGCAGGGCCGCACCCAACGAGCACAAATGCGGGGGTACCCCCTCGGCTTTTCCCGCAGGACCGGCCCGGTCCAAGGTCTGCCTCGTTGTGCGGATCATGGCCTCTATCGGAGTAGAGTTGGGGGATGCGGATTCATGGAATCGGCAAGGATGCCATAGACCTCTGTTGGCGAAAAAGTGTCAGGCGTGGGCGCCAGCGGGTAGGACGTATTAGTTACGGAAATGTTACGCGGGCAATCCGCAAACTGGACCAAAATCGCGCAAGCGTCTTAATATATGATATTTCGGTAATTGTTTCAGTCTACTGGGAAGAAGGTATCCTTCTCAAAAGGCCGTCGGCTGTTTCTTTCGGCTTATGGAATACACGGCCTTCATTCGCCCTTGTGACGGCGAGAAGGCCTTCCGGTTTCGGGTTGGGGCATTTCACGGCCTGCCGAAAGCTGTCGCCAGGTAACGCGCTGCCGACGTCGCCGCCTTCGTTAAGGGCCCGCGCATCCCGAAAGCATCCATCGACATTTGAACCCCGTTCCAAGACAATGCCTGTCGACTGACGGAAAATGCGACAGGATTGGCATTGGTTTCAGCAACCAAGCAATTTGCACGGGATGATCCGCGCAAGAGTTGGTGGCATGTACTCTCGGCGCTGGCCCTTTTCGGCGCCGCCATCGCGGGCACCAGCTGGCACCTGCCCCTGCTCGTGAGGATACCCTCCTGCCTGCTCGCCGGGTTCGTCCTCATGCGCCTGTTCGTGATTTACCACGACCAGCAGCACCACGCCATCCTCTCGCGCTCCAGGCCTGCCGAGATGCTGATGAAGGTCTTCGGCATCCTTGCGCTGACGCCGAGCAGCGTGTGGCGCAGCTCCCACAACCACCACCACAAGCACAATTCCAAGCTCCGGGGCTCGGACATCGGCTCGTACCCGATCATGACGAAGGACCAGTTCGTGAAGAGCTCGCGCCTGCAGCGGTTCGCCTACCTTTTTGTGAGGCATCCCCTCACGATCCTTTTCGGCTACCTCGTCATGTTCCTGTTCGGGATGTGCCTTAACCCGCTCATCAACTACCCGCGCCGGCACCTCGACTGCCTCGCTGCACTTGTCATCCATTTCGCCATCGGGGCGGCCCTCATCGTCTACGGCGGCTGGACGGCGCTCCTGCTTTCCCTGGTGATCCCGTTCATGATCACGTACGCGGTCGCCAGCTATTTCTTCTACGCCCAGCACAATTTCCCCGGCGTCTCGTTCAGCGACCAGGGGGGTTGGACCTACGAGAAGGCGGCCCTCGAGTCGTCGAGCTTCATGCGAACGGGCCCGGTCATGGGCTGGTTCACGGCCAACATCAGCTACCACCATATCCACCACCTCAACGCCCGCATCCCGTTCTACAGGCTGCCGGAGGTGATGAGGCGCATTCCCGGGCTCCAGAACCCGAAGACGACCTCGCTGAGCTTTGCCGACATAAGGGAATGCCTGAGCCTCAAGGTCTGGGACGTCGAGAACCAGCGCATGGTCGGCGTCCAGGGCCTCTAGGGCATTCGCTTCGCTCTTTTTCCGCACCCCAGGCCGTCTCCCCGCGGGACGGTCCGATTGTCCAACCCCCCAATACATGAGCATTACGACCGGCCACATAGCCAGGGAACTCGGCGGTGAGGTCGTCGGGGACCCCTCCATAGTGCTGACGGGGTTCGCCTCCGCCGACAGGGCGGGCCCGGGAGACCTGACGTTCGCCGAGAAGGACTCGTACTTCGCGGCGGCCGAGGCCGGCCTGGCCTCCGCTATCCTCTGCTCGGGTGACTCGGCCTCGGCGACGAAGGTGGTCATCCGCGTGGCGAATCCGAGGGTCGCCGCCGCCAGGGCGCTGGCGCTCTTCCACCCGCCCGAGGCCGCCGTCGCCGGCGTGCACCCGGGCGCCTGCGTCGACGCCTCGGCCCGGATTGATGCGACGGCGCAGATCGGCCCCGGCTGCGTGGTCGGCCCCGGCGCCACGATTGGCGCCCGTTCGGCGCTCATGGGTGGCAACCACGTCGGGCGCGACTGCGTCATTGGCGACGACGTCCGGCTCTACCCGAACGTGGTGGTCTACCCGGCAACCCGGATCGGCAACCGGGTCGCGATCCACGCGGGCACGGTCGTCGGCTCCGACGGATACGGCTACGTCTTCTCCCAGGGAAGGCACCTCAAGATTCCGCAGGTGGGCACCGTCGTCATCGGTGACGACGTTGAGATCGGCGCCAACTCCGCCATCGACCGCGGGGCCCTGGGGCCGACGGTCATCGGGGACGGCACCAAGATCGACAACCTGGTTCATGTCGCCCACAACGTGCAGATCGGCCGGCACTGCCTGATCATGGGCCAGGTGGGGTTTGCGGGAAGCACCCATCTCGGGGACTACGGGGTCATCGCCTCGCAGTCGGGGATCGCGGGCCATCTCAAGCTGGGCCAGCAGGTGACGGTCGGGGGGAAATCCGGGGTCATGCGCGACGTGGCCGACAAGGAGGTCGTCCTCGGCATGCCCGCGGTGCCCGACAAGCAGGCGAAGCGCCAGTGGGTCGCCATCCAGAAGCTCCCGGAGATCCTGCTTAGGGTTCGTGAATTGGAGAAGAAGATGGCGGGTTCCGGCGGGGCAGGGGATCACCCCGGAGAATCGTGACAGCCGAGGGTCACCCTGCTATTCTGCACCCCATTAAGATGGAAAAGACAGAGTCCGAGGCTGCGGAGCCCAAGCCGGGTGAAGACAGCCGGCCTCAGATCCCAGCGCCGCTGGCTGCCGCGGAATCTCCGGGATCGCCGGCGCCGGCGGCCCCTAAGCTGACACCCGAGGAGCAGATGGCTCTCTACGAGAAGGAGCTCAAGGAGACGGACTGGGGCCACCAGCCCTGCTGAAGGGGCCGGTCTTGGATCGGGTTGGCCTTTTTTCGGGCGATGTCCTGAAGTGAACGGCACCCCATGAAGCTTTCACTCCTGCCGGCAGCCGTACTTGGACTCGTTCTCGCCCGGGCATCGGCTGCCGACTATCCGGTCCGGCCCGTCCCCTTCACGGACGTGCGCATGACCGGGGGATTCTGGCAGGCCAAGCAGGAGGTCAACCGCACGGTGACGCTGCCCTTCGCGCTGAAGCAGTGCGAGGACTCCGGGCGCATGCGCAACTTCGACCTCGCGGCGGAGACCCTGCGGCGAAGGGCCGCGGGGGACGCCACGTTTGAGAACACCCCCGTTACGGAGTTCCCCTTTGACGACACCGACGCGTACAAGGCGATCGAGGGAGCCTCCTATGTGCTGAGCATGAAGCCGGATGCGGCGTTGGAGGCCCAGATCGACGCATGGATCGACCGCATCGCGGCGGCCCAGGAGGCCGACGGCTACCTCTACACCTTCAGGACGATGCATCCCGACTCGCCCGCGCACAAATGGATCGGCGAGAAGCGCTGGGAGATGGAGCCGTTCTTGAGCCACGAGCTCTATTGCTCGGGCCATCTCTACGAGGCGGGAGTGGCCAACTTCCAGGCCACCGGGAAGCGCAAGCTGCTCGACGTGTGCCTGAGGAACGCGGAACTCCTCTGGCGCGAGTTCGGGGAGGACCGCCCCATCGTCGCCCCGGGCCACCAGATCGTCGAGATGGGCCTCGTGAAGCTCTTCCGGGTCACCGGCGACCCGCGCTACCTCCAGCTCGCGAAGAAGTTTCTGGATGCCCGGGGTCCCCGCGGGCCCCAGTACAACCAGAGGCACAAGCTCGTGGTGGACCAGGACGAGGCGGTCGGCCATGCCGTGCGGGCGAACTACATGTACTGCGCGATGGCTGACGTCGCAGCCCTGACCGGGGACCGCCGGTACGTCTCCGCAATCGGGAGGATCTGGCAGAACGTGGTCGAGAAGAAGCTCTACCTGACGGGGGGCGTCGGGGCCCTGGAGAAGGGCGAGGCCTACGGCGGGGACTACGACCTGCCGGACGAGGGCTACAACGAGACCTGCGCCGCCGTGGCCCTCATGATGTGGAATCAACGGATGTTCCTGCTGAGCGGCGACGCCAAGTACATGGACGTGTTCGAGCGGACGGCCTACAACGGCTTCATCAGCGGGGTATCGAATTCGGGCGACCGGTTCTTCTACACGAATCCTGTAGCCTACGACGGCAAGGCGAAGAACAACGCCGGCTGCGCCGGCCGGGCTCCCTGGTTCGGCTGTGCCTGCTGCCCCCCTAACCTGATGCGCACCCTTGCCTCGCTGGGCGGCTCCTTCTACGCGGTGCGCGACGACTCGCTCTACGTGAACCTCTTTGGTCAGAGCGAGGGTCGCGCGGTCGTCGCGGGGACCGGCGTTCGCCTCGTCCAGGCAACGAACTACCCCTGGGACGGGGTCGTCCGGATCGAGGTGTCGCCTGAAACCCCGGCGATGTTCTCTCTCCGGGTGCGGATTCCGGGATGGGCGCAGGGGCAGCCTGTTCCTTCGGACCTCTACTCCTACGAGCCGGAGAAGCAGGCGGCGTGGACGGTTCGGGTCAACGGCGCCGAGATGCAGGCTGGGCTGGACCGCGGCTATGCCGTCATCGGCCGGGCCTGGCGGAAGGGCGACACGATCGAGATCTCTCTCCCGATGCCGGTGCGCACGGTGCGCGGGAACTGGTTCGTGAGCTCGACCCAGAACCGCATCGCCTTTGAGCGGGGCCCGGTCGTCTACTGCGTCGAGAACCTCCAGAGCAACGGCCTGCTCGATGAGCTTGCGGTGCCCTCCTCGGCGACGGTCGTGCCGGACTACAGGGGAGACCTGCTCGGCGGGGTGACGGTCCTGGACATCGACGGAGTGGCGCTCCCCGCGGAGCCCAAGACAACACGGGTCACGGCGATCCCCTATTTTGCGTGGAATAACCGGGGCCTGGCCCCGATGACGGTCTGGTTCAAGCGCAAGGCGTAGGCTCGGCGCATTTTGTTCGATCGACGTCGGGCTCCCGAGCGTGGCCCTCGGTCCCGCGCATGCGATGGGATCCCGGCGCTGACGAACTGCCATGATCCGATAGGCACGACACTCTGCCGGCGAGTCCGTGTGCCCTGGAACCCGTCCGTTTGCTTTGTATATATAATGGACGGCGTATTCGGCGGGCTGCGACCGCACGATCCAGGCGTTACCTACTACACCCCATTTCGGATGGAAGGACGGGCGCGTATGGTGGCATCACGTGGTAAACCCCTCATTCAACCCGGTTTCCCGCGACAGGCCGCAGGGCTCCATATGGGCGAGTGTCCATGCAGAAAAATAACATGAAACACCGCCTCCCCACGTTCTCAGCCGCCGCCATCGCGATTATCCTCGGCGCGTCCTCTTCCGCATCCGCGCAGTCGATCCTCAAGACAGCGGGCAACTTCTCGGTCCTTGCCGGACAGGGCATCACCGTCGCAGGCACGGGGTTCTCCATCGTCAATGGAGACGTCGGCCTCTTTCCGGCGGCGACCACCAATATCACGGGATTTCCTCCCGGGACGATATCGGGGACGACGCTCACAGCGGGAGCCGCGGGAATCATCAGCACCGGTGGAGCAACCCAGCAGGCCCAGGCCGACCTTCAGGTGGCCGCGACGGGCTTGGCTGCAATGCCGGAGACCGCGAATTATTCAAATGTCGATATGGCTAACCTGGGGCCCCTTCCTCCCGGAGTCTACAGGTGGAATGCGGCGGCGACGTTGACCGGCGCGCTTGTCCTGGATGCCCAGGGCAAGAACAACGTGTACTGGGTCTTCCAGTTCGGCACGGGTCTCACGACCGCCTTCAATTCATCGGTGACGGTCATCAATGCGGGCTCCAACGGAGGCAGCGATGACGCCATATTCTGGAACGCAGCGACGGGCGCCATAGTGATCGGCGACAACAGCACGGTACTCGGCAATTACATTGCCTACACGAGCATCAGCTTCACCGGCAGCACGAAGCTCCTCGGCAACAGCGGGGTCCGATTCCTTGCGCTGAACGCAGCCGTCACCTTTGCGGGTCCCGGCACGGTCAATGCGCTCGGGGGTGCAGGAAGCAGCGACTGGACCGGTGCATTGACCCTCAATGGCTCCGCCGTCGTAGCCTCGGCGGGCGGATCGGGCGGAACCTCGGGCGGCGGAACCTCGGGTGGCGGAAC
>CAYPXZ010000007.1:0-105568 GCA_964414785.1 uncultured Opitutaceae bacterium | reverse complement strand
CTGGCGGTGGCACATCTGGTGGCGGAACGTCGGGCGGCGGGACTTCCGGAAGCGGTACTGCCGGCTCGCCGGTCATCACCCCCCCCGGTACTGTATCAGGCGATTCCGGTGCTCCTATCTCCCCCGTAACGATCTCGGCCACGGGCCAGCCCACGAGTTTCACGGCAACCGGGCTGCCGCCCGGCCTGACAATCAATTCTCTTACCGGTGAGATCACCGGCACCCCCACGGCGCCGGGCACGTTCAACGTGACGATCACGGCCACGAACTCCTCGGGCTCAAGCTCGAGCACCCTGACGATCACCATCGCCTCAAGCCACATCGTCAACTTTTCCGCCAGGGCCATCTCGAGCCCGGGGGCAGGCACGTTGATCCTGGGATTCGTCATCTCGGGCGACGGGAAGAACCTTCTCATCCGAGGCATCGGCCCGGGACTTGCGGCGTTCGGAATCACGAACTTTCTCGCGGATCCCATCCTCACGCTGGACAACAGCGCAGGCGCGTCGATCGCCACCAATGACAACTGGCAGGTCAACAGCAACGGGCAGAACGACGGCGTTCAGATCGCGGCTGCATCGCTCAGCGTCGGGGCGTTTGCGCTCCCTGATGGCAGCAAGGACTCGGCGATGATGGTCACGCTCAACAACGGCACCCACACGACGGGCCTGGTGACGGCGAACGCCACATCGGGGGTCGGCCTCGTTGAGATCTACGACACGGGCGGCAATTCCGGATCCTCCCTGATTAACGTCTCGGCTCGCATGAACGTCTCCTCCGGAGTCGGTGCGCTGATTGGCGGGTTCGCCATCGCCGGCAGCGCCCCCAAGACCGTCCTCATCCGCGGAGTGGGCCCCGCCCTCTCCCAGTTCGGCGTCCCCGGCGTCCTCGCCGATCCGCAGCTCACCGTCTTCTCGGGAAGCACGCAGGTTGCCAGCAATTCCGCATGGGGAACTGGGACAAGCACGGCCGCGCAGGTCACGAGCGTCTCGGCCCAGGTTGGGGCGTTTCCGCTGCCTTCCGGCAGCAAGGACGCGGCGTTGATCCTCACCCTGCAGCCCGGCACCTATTCGGTCCAAGTCACGAGCGCGAGCGGCGGGACTGGCGTCGCGCTCGTCGAGATCTACGACGCCCAGTAGCGGAGTCTCAGGGCACTCGGTCCGAGTGCCCTCCTTGAATTGATCGTTGGGGGCTACGAGTCGTCGTCGTCGTCCTGCGCGGCACAACCGGCAGGCCGCCCATAATTGAGCAGGTATCCCCTGGGAAACCTTGCGACAAATCCCTCGGAGCCCGTGGAGTTGAAGCCGCTCCCAAATACAAGGCGCCCGTCATGGGACACGCCGAAGGTGAGCATGGTCGTCCAGTCGCTCAGATCGATGCCGGCGCCTTCGAACACCGTCTTCAGGTTGAACCAGCCGAAGGCGTTGTGGAGGTAGCTGCTGTTGTTGTCGAAGGTGACCAGGATCCTGCCGCCCGAGATGATCCCGCCGAAGTTTGTGAAGTTGGTCCCGGTCTCGGCCCCGGGGAGGCCGAGGGGGACGACCTTCCCGTCGCGCCAGAGGAGGAATTCGCCGTCTGGATGCGCGGTCGAGTCGCCGGTGCCCGCGATGACGCGGCCGGCCGGCCCTATGGCGAAGGCGGTTGTCCAAGTGCCACCCTGTGCCAGGGGCAGCGCACTGATGCCGTGCCCGTGGCGGTAGACATAGCCCACGCCCCCAGGTCCCGTCGGGGAGCCCCCGACGACCATCGAGCCGTCGGGGGTAGTCGCACGGCCTGCGGGAGGGCTGGCGACGGCGCCGGGCGGCAGCCCGAGCGAGGTCATTCCCTCGGACGCCGTCCAGCGAAACCCGATTTGGTGGCCGGACGCATCCGCATTGAATCCGTACACGACGCGGCCGTCGTCGGACAGGGCGACCGCGGCGCTGTACTGGGGCATCCCCGGAAGCACCCCGATAACGGTGATGTCCTTTGCGTGGTCGACCGCGAGTGCGGCCACGAGGTCCTGGCCCGTGTTGTCCGTGAGCGAGCGGTAGGCGATCCTCAGGCCCAGCCGGCTGACGGCGGAGGCCGTGATGTTCCGCGTGACGGCCGGCGGCGTCATCCCCGGAACGTCCGCGGGAAGTGGCACGAGGCCTTCCTTAAGCGTCCAGAGGACCGCGGTGTCCCCCGCTCCGCCTGGGTTGTTCTGGCTGGCTGGGTTCTGGGTCGCGAAGCCGACGGCGACGATCTCGTCGCCATCAAGCACGGCGTCGCGGATTTGGCTGTTCGCCTTTCCGCCGTGCAGCTGGCCGACGGGATAGAATGCGACATCGGTCGCAAACGATGGGGTGACGATCAGTGTGCAAAGCGCGGCGCAAAGGCCGCGCCTGACGAGGGAGCGTGGATTCATGACGGTGGTTCCTTCCTTATGTATGAGTTGGATAATGTATGCCGGGAGGTCCCCATGGGCCCCCGGAAGGGAAGCCACCAGCGATTGGATTATGCAAATGACTGTCAATAATTGCCCTCATGACGCTGATGCGGGCTTAGACGAGGTGGCCATTTTACTAGTTGGATTACAGTTATTTAACCCATGTTTTGACCCGCCGTTAAAAACCCGTGATTCTCATGGGGCGCCGTCCGCGACCCCAAATCGCGATCTCAAGCGGCCCTGGCTTCTTCGATTGGAGATTGGGTCGCCACGAATCCCTCGTGTCGAATCGGACAAACCAAATAGCGGCGTGACGCAGGGGCTCCTGATGAGCACCTAGCCAGCGGTCGCATCGATGTCAGGCCTGTCAGGTCTCCATGCGAGCGAGTGGTCGCTGAGGTTTCGCACGCTTTGGAAAGCACATCGCATCCGTTTTTCGTCGCTTCGACACTAAGCGCTTCCTGTCGCGGTGGATTCGGATTCGTTGGGCGCGCAAACCGCACCAAACACCGCAAATGAATACCACCGTATACCCCGCATCGTCGCGCGTCTTGACCGGACCGAGGCGATTGACCCTGCTGCTCGCCTTCACGGCGGCCCTCATTGCCTCGTCCACCAAAGCGCACGCCCAGGGCTGCGTTCCGATCAAGGAAATGGGCGACCAAACCTCCGCGATCGACGGCGTCTCCTCAGGGGGCGTCGCCGACAAGTGGAGCGTCAGCGAAAGCTATGAGCACTTCCGCTCCTACCTCGACTTTGTCGGAAGCCAGAACAACACGGCCTCGCGCAATGCGGCGACCAACCAGGTGATCAACGTCGTCGACCAGTTCGACACCGCGATAAGCTACTCGTGGGACCCCCGCGACACCGTGAGCCTGGACGTGCCGTACTTCTCCGCGACCCGCTCCCAGCTGGTCAAGGGCCTCGGCCGGTTCAAGACCCAGGCGCACGACCTGGGTGACCTGCGTGTCGGCGTGAGCCGCTGGCTGCTCGACCCCGCAAGCAACCCGAGGGGGAACATCTCGGTCGGCGTGGGCCTTAGCGTGCCCACGGGCAAGAGCGACGTTCACGACTACTTCCACACGACGACGGGACTGGTCTACAAGAACGTCGACCAGTCGATCCAGCCGGGCCTCGGCGGCTGGGGCTACATCTTTGAAGGGAACGCCTACTTCAAGCTCGCGCCCAAGACCTCGCTGTATGCGAACGGATTCTACATGGTGACGCCCCAGGACGTTAACGGCACCCAGTTGGGTGCCTCCACGACTTCGGAAACGGCCTTCGACTCGGTCTACGACCAGTACGAGCTTCGGGCGGGAGTCACCCAGCAGATCGTGCGCCTCGGGAACGGGATCCTCGAGGGGAGCCTTGGAGGACGCTGGGAGGGTGTACCGTCAGACGACCTCATCGGCAGGAGCGACGGATTCCGCCGGCCGGGCTACGTTCTCTCAGTCGAGCCCGGGCTTTCCTACTCGATGGCGCACGACTCGCTCTCGCTCAGCGTGCCAGTGGCCGAATACATGAACCGGACGCAGAGCTATCCGGACACGCTGACCGGCGGCCACGGCGACGCCTTCTTCGCGAAGTTCCTGGTGCTGATCACGTATTCACACCGGTGGTAGGGACCCGCCCGCTTCCGCCCATGCTCGCAAAGGTAATGCGATCCTTTGAGTTGTTGTTCGGGCATGGGCGGTCGCGTGCGCTGTCGGCCCTTCTTTTTCTCGGGACCCCGGTGCTGCTTTCCGCCGCCGGGGTGCACGAGAAGCACGACAAGCCGTTGGTCATCTCGAATGGTCAGAAGGTGGTTCTTGCCGACTACCTCGTGCCGGGAAAGACCACGGTCTTTGACTTCACCAGCGAATATTGCCCCACCTGCCGCACCATCGCGCCGGAAATGGAGAAGCTGCATGCCCGGCGCGCCGACATCGCCGTCGTATTCGTGAATGTCAACCGGCCCGGGGTGAAGGTCATCGACTGGCAGTCGCCTGTCGTGAAGCAGTACAGCCTGCCCTCAACGCCGCAGCTCAAGGTCTTCGGCCCCGACGGGAAGCTCCTGGCTGAGGGCAAGCCCGCGTATCAGATGGTGACGGCCTGGTTCAATTGACCGTTCGGCCGGTTGGCGGGCTTCGGCGGCATCGACAGCAGGCATTGAGGATGAACGCCTTGGTTGGTGGGCCCACAGGGATTCGAACCCTGAACCAAAGGATTATGAGTCCTCTGCTCTAACCGTTGAGCTATAGGCCCGAAAAACCAAAGAGTGCCGGGAAAAGTGGCGAACGCCCCCGCGATCCTCAATAGTAATCAGACGGATCGGCGCGGCCCCCGGGCCTTCCCGGGGGGCGGGGCGAGGGGTGGGGTTACACGGCCGGCGCCCATCCGGGCTCGTATTCCCTCTGCCAGAGCTTCATCGCCTCGTCGTCGTTGACGATGTGCCCGTCGGAGGGGTTGCACACGAGGGTCCGGCCCACGCGCTGCGAGATGTTTCCGAGGTGGAGCATGGTCACGCTCTTGTGCCCTTCCGCAATGGGCGAGGTGAGGGCTGCTCCCTTCGCGATCGCGTCCACGAAGTTCTGCACGTGCATTCGATCCAGGCGGATGCCGTTCGCGCTCTGGGTGTTCGTGGGGTCGCCCTCCGCCTTCTCGGCCGTCGCCTTGACCTTCTTGTTCTTGGTGTCGAACACCGTGTAGTTGTTGCCCTCGAGAAGGGCGGTTCCGTCGGTGCCGTAGATGATCGCGCCCCGGGACAGCCCCTCGCTCGGGAACCCGCTGCAGCTGCGGCCCTCCCAGGAGACGGACTTCTCGCCGGCGAAGTCCCAGGCGATCACCTGGGTGTCCGGTGTCTGCCAGTCGTCCTTGAAGCGGTAGCGACCCCCGTTCGAGGTGACCCGCGTCGCAAAGTCGACGCCGAGCGCCCACCGGCACACGTCGATCTCATGGGTGCCGTTGTTGAGCGCCTCGCCCGTGCCCCAGTGCCAGAACCAGTGCCAGTTGTAGGGGATGATGTTGCTCGTGTAGGGCCGGCGGGGGGCGGGCCCCTGCCACAGCTCGTAGTCGAGCGTCGTCGGGACGGGTGCCGGGGTGCCGTGGCCTATCGAGGCGCGGCCGTTGTCGTACCACGCGCGGGCATAGTAGGCCTTTCCGATCACGCCCTCCCGGATCTCCTTTACGGCCACCTGCATGTTGGGGAAGGAGCGCCTCTGGTTGCCCATCTGAACGAGGCGCCCGTACTTCGCGATAGCCTTAAGGAGAAGCTCTCCCTCATGGGGGTTCTGGCTGCACGGCTTCTCGACGTAGACGTGCTTTCCCGCGGCCATCGCCAGGATCGCCATCGGCGTGTGCCAGTGGTCGGGCGCCGCGATCGTGATGGCGTCCACGGAGGCGTCGTCGAGGATCTTCCGGAAGTCCTTCACCGCCGCCGGCTGCGGCCCGGGGAATGCCGCGGCCTTCTTTACCGCCTTTGCGAGCGCGCCGTCCTCGACGTCGCAGACGTAGGCAAGCTCCGCGTTCGCAATCCCCGAGATCGCCTCGATGTGGTCGAGGCCCCGGTTGTTGGTGCCGACCACGGCCAGCCTGACGCGGCCATTGGCCCCTGTTGCCGCGGCCCGCAGCCACGACGGCATGGCGGCGAGGGCGATGCCCGCGGCCGCGGTTGTTTTGATGAATTCGCGACGGTCGGATGGAGTGCTCATGGGATAAGGGGGTTACTTTGGGGCGCCCTCGGCGGGCTCCGGGGGAAGGACTAGGATCTTGATGTTTCGGAAGGAGACCTCGTCGCCGTGATCCTGCAGGAGGATGTGCCCCTTGCGGAGCTCGCCGTAGAGCGGCCATGCGACAAACTTGCTCTCGCGGACCCGCTGGCGGAACTCGGGCGTGAAGCGGGTGTATTCCAGGATCTTCCAGCCGTTGAGCCAGTGCTCGACATGGGGGCCGCGCGAGACGATCAGCGCCGTGTTCCACTCGCCGATCGGCTTGGCCTGCGGGGCGGAGGCGGGCGGATAGACGTCGTACAGGGAGCCCATCGTGCGGTTGCCGTCCCTGCCCATCTTGGCGTCGGGATTGCGCAGGTCGTCCAGGATCTGGTACTCGAGCCCGATCGAGGCCCCGCCGGGTCCCTTGTTGGCCTCCGAGTCCACGAAGATCTTTATTCCGCTGTTGCACCCGGGCGTGATCTTGAAGTCCGCGCTCAGCTCGAAGTCGGAGTACTCACCGACCGTGATGATGTCGCCGCCCGAGGCGCCCTCCTTGCCCTTTGGGGGAAGGACTGTGAGCACCCCGTCCCTGATCTGCCAGCCCGCCGAGGGAAACTGAGGGCCGCGGGCGCTGCGCCAGCCGTCCGTCGTCCTGCCGTCCCACAGAAGGCGCCACCCGTCCCGGGCCTCGGACGCCGAGAGCGCGTTCTGGCCGGCATCCCCCGGGCCGGCAGCGATCCCCGTCCCCGCCAGGGACAGGGCGAGCGCGATCCCGGCGAATCTCATGGGGCCGCGCGCCTGGGCGCGAGTATGGCCATCATCCCGCGCAGATAGCCGAACGACTGGGCCATCCCGGGTATGGGGTCCGGCGTGTCCAGCTCGTACTCGAGCCCGACCTGGCCGCGGAAGTCGACCTGGATGAGCGCCGACATGATCGCACGCAGGTCGAGCCTCCCGAACCCGAGGCCGGTGGGCAGGTCCTTCTTCGCCCCGGCGCCGGCAAGCGTGTCCTTGATGTGGACGTCGTAGAGGCGCGCCCGGCACTTGAGTATGGCTTCGGTCGGGTCGACGCCTGCGCGCGCGGAATGCCCGACGTCGATGCAAAGGCCGAGGCGCGCGTCGTAGGGCCCGACCGCCTTCCACACGTCGTAGGGGCTGGGGAAGATCGCGTCCTCCGGGCCGTGGTTGTGGAAGGCGAGCCGCATGTCGTATTCGCGGACGAAGCGCTCCGTCATGAGGAGCGTGTCCCTGTCGGGCGGCGCCGCGTAGGACGCGGTCATCGTCGAGAGGCCCGCGGCCTTGCCGCATTCGAACGCCTTGCGCATGACGCCCTCGTCCTTGGCAAGGTAGACGACGCCGGTCGCGGCGATGGTCAGCCCCGCGTCCCTGAACTTCTTGGCCATCTCCCGGCAGACATCCGGCGTGCTGATCTGGATCGGCACGTGGACCTTGAACACCGAGAGGGACGTGATCTGCATCTCGTGCATCTTCTCGATCGCCTCGTCGGTCGAGAACTTCCTGAGCGAATACCCCGCCAGGCCGAGCGTGAACCGGGGGTTCGCGGCCGGCGCGGCGGGTTCGTCGGCGCGAAGGCCCGGAAGGGCGCCCAGAACGGGCAGGGTGAGGCCCGCCAGGGCGGTCCTCCTTAGGGCTTCGCGTCGCGTGAGGAGATTCTCGTCCATGGGGGTGGGATGGGGTTGGGCCGTCGCGTGGGGCCGATCGTCCGGACGCACGCTGCGGCACGGGGTTTCGGATGGGGAGCCATCAGGATGGCCCCTCCGCGGGGCGTTGTCCAGAGCGGGGCCGATTTTCGGCCTCCCCGATTTTGAAGGTCTTGCCAGGCCGCCGGGCGATTGGACCCTCATCCCCCCATGTCCCGCCGCCACGCACCGCCCCGGCCGATCCCGCGGCCTCGGGCTACACCCGCGTCATCCTCGCCCCGGGCATCGAGTTCGACGCACACCCGCTGAAGGTGTGCGCCCGGACCGTGATTCAAGCGGGGGATCCTAGTCCTCGCCGACGCTGAAGGAGATGTCCCTCTGGTCCCCGTTGACCTTGAACTCCACTTGGACGTCGGTCGTCAGGGCGTAGAAGCGGGTCGGCGACATCGCATGCAGCACGAGGTCCTGCCCGGCGAGCGTGATGGAGAGCAGCCCGTCGGGAAGACGCCGCACGTGCATGACCTCCTCCTTGCCCCTGGGGTAGTCGCCGGCGTAGGAGTCGAGGACCCTGTCCGCCAGCCGGTACTCCTTGTGGCGGGGGTGGCCGAGCTCGCGCACCCAGATGTTGCGGTAGCGGACCGGGTTGCCGTGGTCCTGGAGCGCGATCGGCGTGCGTTCCGGGTGGGCGGAGTAGGGGACCCGGCCGATCCAACCCGTGGGCCCGGTGAGTTCGACGTTGTTCTGCACCAGGACCCCGTTGTGGATCACGGTCTCCCGGGCCTTCGAGACGAGCTTTCCCTCGGCGTCAAAGCGCGGGGCCGTCCAGATGATGTCGTAGGTCTGCCACGCCCCGGGCGGGCGTGTCACGTTCACCAGCGGCGGGTACTGGCCGTAGATGGACGCGGCGGAGCCGTCCGCGTAGGTCTTGTTGTCGTAGGAGTCGAGGACCTGGCACTCGTAGCGGTCAAACCCGAAGAAGACGCCGCTGTTGCCGCGGCCCTGGCTCCTGCCGTGGGGGGGCGTCGGTGCCGCCCACTCGACGTGGAGCTGGCAGTCGCCGAAGGCCTGGAGCGTGCGGGCGTAGCCGCTCCCCGGGACGCACTCGAAGGCGCCGTCGTGGACGATCCATTTCGTCGGGCTGCCGTCCATCGAGACCCATTGGGAGTTGTCCTTGCCGTCGAAGAGGACGGTCGCGTCCGAGGGGGGGCGGCCCGGCTCGGCCTCCGTGCTCGCCGTGCCCGGATCGACAACCGCGGGCATAGGCCTCTCCCGGTCGTGGCCGAGCCAGTTCGGGTCGGGTGCGGCGCGGAGGCCGGCGGCTGCTGCGGCACCAAGTGCCAGGGTGAGGAGGGCGGGGATTTTCATGGGGTGATAAGGGGCAAACTTGGTTCGGTTTTGACCGAAAGTCCAACGGGATTCCTAGCCGGGAAAGCGCCCGAGCGCTGCTCTTGCGGTCGCCTCGGCCTCGTCCCACAATGGGGCCATGGTCAAGAAACTCCTCCACACGCGGATGCGCGTGAACGATCTGGAACGCACAGTCCGATTCTACGAAGAGATCCTCGGGCTGAAGGTCGGACGCAGGCACACGTCGCCTCGGGGCGCCCAGCTTGCGTTCATCCGCACGCCCAACAGCGACGAGGAGATCGAGCTCTGCCAGATGCCCGGCGGCCCCCCCGTGGAGGTGCAGCCGGACCTCATGCACATGGCCTTCGAGGTCGACGACCTCGCCGCATTCGCCGCCGAGATCGGCAAGAAGGGCTGGAAGCTGAGCGACGGGCCGACGCGCACCGGCTCCGGCTCGATCATTGCGTTCATCGACGCGCCCGAGGGCTACGAGATCGAGCTGATCCAGCGGGGCTAGCCGGCGTCCGCGCTTCCCCGCCTCTCCCTCCACAGGTCGAGGTCGAACTTCGCCCAGTCGAGCTCCTTCGCCCGGCCGGCCCCGTGGTGGCGGGCCGCGGCCATCCCGAAGTAGACCGTCTCCCAGAAGCGGTACGTCCGCGGGTCCTGGGGCGAATGCCTCGGCACCCGCGCCTGCCGCGGGCCCGCGGCCTCCCAGCGCTCGCTCATCCACGCGAGGACGTGCGTGTCCAGGACCCCGTGCATCTCGTTCGGGCGCGAGTGCAGGATGAAGAACTTCGCCGTCTTTATCCCGATCCCCGGGAACCGGGTCAGGTCCTCCCACGTGCAGGCGCCCAAGTCGGCACCCGAGCGGGCGAGTTCGAGGAAGCTGCGGGCGAGGAGCGTGTACTTCCCGAGGCGCACCTCCCTTAGCCGCCTGCCGAGCGACCCGTCGCGCCCGCTGGCGAGGATGTGCGCGAAGGGCCTTCGGCCGGCGAGGAAGCGCTCGAGCTTGGCCGCCTGCTGGTCCGCGTTCTTGCCGGCCACGACGACGCAGAAGAGCAGGAACTCCTCGAGCTCCTCCTGGGTCCTCCCGGTCTTCGTGACTCTGTTGGGGTCTATCATCGGGAGCCCCCCGCGCGGTCAGCGGGTCTTCTCCCAGAGGTAGCTCCTGGCGGAGGCCAGGACCTTCCCGTCGGCCCCGTGCAGCTCGAGCTCCCAGGCGACCGGGTACGTGCGGGCGCCCAGCCAGTCCCGGCCCGTCAGGCCGATCTGGAAGAGCCAGCTGCCCGCCGGGATGTCGGCGGGGAAGTTGAACACCCTCGTGTCCGTCGCCTCGGGCGATATCACCCGGACGACGAACGTCGCCCCCGCAAGGGGTCCGCCCGGGTTCTCGACCCTCGTCAGGAAGTAGAGGCCGCCCCGTTCCTCGGGCCGGCTGCGAAGGAGCGTCCGCTTTCCCGTCAGCTCGTGGCCCGTCCTGTCCTCGTAGTAGCTCTGGAAGGAGTCGGCCGAGTACCACTGGGGCCAGACGCGCTTGAGCTGCAGGTCGGCGGCCCGTGCCGGGAGCGCGGCGGCCAGCAGGAGGAGCATCGGGGCGAGGAGGGATCGCATCTTGGCCGAAGCTATCGGGAGGACCCGCCCTCGACAATCCGATACCTCAATCCCCCAGGCGGACGAGGGCGTACCGGTGGTAGCCGAGGAGCGCGGGGGTCCATCCCTTCACGGACGGACGAATCAGGTAGGAGTGCGCCCCGTGGTAGAGCGGCGCGACGGGCCCCTCCCGCAGGAGATAGGCCTCGGCCCTCTGGAAGACCGCAAGGCGCCCCGCGGGATCGCCCGCCAGGGCCGCCTCCTGGATCAGTTGGTCGTAGGCCTTGTCGCCCCATCCGGTCCAGTTATTGCCGCCCCCGCTCACGAAAAGGTCGAGGAAGGTGACCGGGTCCAGAAAATCCCCGGCCCAGCCGGCCGTGGAGACGTCGTAATTGAGCGTCTGCTGGTTCTGGATCCAGGTCTTCTGCTCCAGGGTCGCCAGCGTGACGCGGATCCCGAGGCCCTTGGCCCACATGGACTGGATCGCCTCCATGACCAGGGGCTGCACCTCGTCGTTGCGCACCTGAACCTCGATGGGCCTTATCCCCATTCCCCTCGGGTGGCCGGCCTCCTCGAGGAGCCGCCTCGCCTCGGCGACGTCGAGGTCGACCCGGGCCTTTGCCGTGTAGCCCCCGCAGTCCGGGGGCGTGAGGGAGTGGGCGGGCTGGAACGCGCCGGAAAGGACGCGCGCTGCAATCGTGTCGCGGTCTATGGCGAGCGAGAGCGCCCGGCGCACCCTCGGGTCGGCGAAGGGCTCCCGGCTCGTGTTGAAGCGCAGGAAGAAGGTCTGCAGGAAGGGGTCTACCCGCAGCAGGTCGGGGGAGTCCCGCCGGTAGCCGGCGATCTTCGCGAGCGGCAGGGCGTAGGTCGCGTGGAGCTGGCCCGCCCGGAAGTCCCGCTCCTCGGTGTCGGGGCTCTCGTCGGGAAAGAACACGATCTGGCGCAGGGTCACGGCCTGCGCGTTCCAGTAGTTGGCGTTCTTTGCGACCACGATCCGGGAGTTGGGCGTCCACTCGTCGAGGACGAAGGGGCCGTTGCCGACCAGGTTGCCCGGCCGGGTCCACTCGGTGCCGCGCTTCGCAAGCGCGCCGAAACGCTCGAGCACCCTGGGGTTGACCGGGTACCAAGGGGGGAGCGCGACGAGTACGGGCAGATACGGAGTGGGGTGGCGCAGGGTGATCCTGACGGTCCGGGGATCGGGCGCGGCCAGGCCGAGGAGCCCCGGGTCAGAGATCGAGCCCTGGTTGAAGGCCTCGGCGTTCTTGATAGGGTAGAGGAGGTTGGCGTACTCGGAGCCCAGAGCCGGGGAGAGCATCCTCCTCCACGACTCGACGAAGTCCCCCGCAATGAGGGGCTCCCCGTTGGACCAGCGCAGGTCGGGGCGCAGGTGGAAGGTCCACGTGAGGCCGTCCGCCGAGGGCTCCCAAGACTGCGCGGCCGCCGCGACGGGCTGCGACGTGGCCTCGTCGATTGCGGTCAGGCCCTCGAAGAGGGCGAGGAGGATGTTCTGGTCGGAGTAGGCGGTCACGACCTGGGGGTCCAGGTCCTCGGGCTCGGCCCCGTTGCCGAGGAGGAGCGTCTGCGACCTGACGGCCGCGACGGCGGGAGCCTCGTGGCGCCTGCAGCCCGCAGCCGCCAAGAGGCCCAGCGCCAGGACGGCGGCAAACCTCGCGGTCAACGACGGCGGCGGCGGCGAACCGCGGCTCCAGCGGCGCAGAGTCCGCTAATCATCAGCATCCATGTCGACGGCTCCGGCACGGGCGTGAAATTGAGTACGAGCGAGTTTCCGGGATCCGTCACCGAGAACTGGCCACCGTTGGTCGCGTTTGAGAAGTAAGTTGAGCTGTCCACCGCGAATGCCAGTGGGTTGAAGCCACCGCTCATCGTTAGCGTTCCCGCCGAAAGCAGCGTCCACGAATAGGACTGCGAGGAGTTGAAGGTGAAAGCGGTTCCCGTGAGGAGGTTCGTGTGATCGACGCCGACCAGCTGTATCTTAAAGGGGCTCCCAGGAGTAGCCGTGATGTCCACACTGCCATTGGCATTGATGGCGCTGTAGTCGACCCCGGAGGCGCCCGAGGCGTTCATGATCGAGAACTGGAGGACGCCTCCGCCGCCGAACACCACGCTCGCGCTTGAGCCAAGGGTGAACGTGCCGACCACCGGCCCCGACGAGGAGCCTCCTATAAAGTCAGCGATGGACCCGCGTCCGCCCGCGATAACCGATCCACCTTGGAACGTGAAGGTCTGCGGGACCGCGGGCGCCACGGTCCCGAAGCCCCCGATGGCCACCGTGTTCGTTCCGGTCGTGATCGTGTTCGTGACCGTGACGCCGGGCGTGGTTCCCAGCGCAGAGATGTTGCTCATCGTCACGGATCCAGTGCCAAACGCCGAGTTGCTGCCAGCAACGGCGAGCATGTTCGATCCGATGGTAGTTCCGCCCGTGTAGGTGTTCGCACCAAAGAGATCGAGCTCCGCGTGACTGCCCTCGATGTCCACCGTGCCAGCGCCGTTTATCGTCCCGTAGTAGACAGGATCGGAGGGCAGGCTGAATTGGAGGTTCGAGCCCGCTGCGAGATTGATGGCGTTGGTCGAACCCGAAAGGTCATCCGAGAGCCCATCGATTTTCGGGCTCGAGCCCCCCGTGAAGTTGAGGACCGAATTCTGCATCGTGAGGCTGCTGATGAGCGGGGTCCCCGCGGAGCTGAAATTCGCGGTGGAGTTGATGAGCTGAAGGGCCGAGATGAAGGGCGAGCCCGATGTGAAGGTGAGCGTGCTGCCGAGCGCGTCGACCCAGCTGTTCCCCAGGCCGTTGTCGGATGAGACCGTGACGTTGGCGCTGGTGATCGAGGTGCCCCCCGAATACGTGTTGGCTCCGCTGAGGGTCACCATACCCGTCATGATCTTCACCCCGCCGCTTCCGCAGATGTTTCCGGTGAAGCTGATGCAGTCGGAGCGGTCGAATGCGAGAGTTCCATAATCGACCACGTTGCCGGTGATCGACCCGGTCGTCCCTCCGTTGCCAAGCTGGAGGGTGCCCATCGAGCCGATTGTCGTCCCGCCGCTGTAGTCGTCTGTGCCGACAAGCGTCAGGCTGCTGCTGCAGGTTCCGTTCACGATCAGGGCGCCGGTCCCCGTGATGTACCCATAATAGGTGTTGCTGCCCGTATTGTAGACCGTGAGCCCAGTCATGCAGGCGAGATTGACGGTCGACCCGCAGCTCGTGTCGTTCAGGTTCCCGATCGACTCGTTGTGGTTGACGTTGAGGGTCGCGCCCATGTTGAGGAGCACGTCCGAGTTCGCCGAGTAGGAATTGTCCGCCGAGTCGGAGAGGGTCGTGTGGGCGCTCAGGTTCGTCACGCCCCGGTAGGTGTTGCTCCCGCCCAAGGTGACCATTCCGGTCAGGATGTTCACGCCGCCATTGCCGCAGATGTTCCCATTGTAGGTGATGCAGTCGGAGCGGTCGAATGCGAGGGTGCCGTTGTCGGTCACGTTGGACGTGATGGAGCCCGTTGTGCCGCCGTTGCCCAGCTGGAGGGTCGTCATGCAGGCGATCGTCGTGGCTCCCGAGTAGGTATTGTCGCCTGCGAGGACCACCATCCCGTCGATGACGTCCAGGCCGCCGGTTCCGCAGACAGTGCCACAGAAGGTGAGGCAGTTTGAGCGGTCGAAGGAGAGGGTTCCGCTGTCGACCACATTGCCGGTGATGGAGCCGGTCGTGCCACCGTTGCCAAGCTGCAGGGTCGCCATGCACCCGATCGTCGTGCCGCCGGTGTAGTCGTCAGCGTCGACGAGCGCCAGGCTGCTGCTGCAGGTTCCGTTCACGATCAAAGCACCCGACCCCGTGATGTAACCGTAATAGGTATTGGTGCTCGTGTTGTACACGGTCAGCGCGGTCATGCAGGCGAGGTTGACCGTCGACCCGCAGCTCGTATCGTTCAGGTTCCCGATCGACTCGTTGTGATTGACGTTGAGGGTCGCGCCCATGTTGAGGAGCACGTCCGAGTTCGCCGAGTAGGAATTGTCCGCCGAGTCGGAGAGGGTCGTGTTTGCGCTCAGGTTCGTCTGGCCCCGGTAGGTGTTGCTCCCTCCCAGGGTGACCATTCCGGTCAGGATGTTTACACCGCCGTTGCCGGAGATGCCCCCGCAGAAGGAGACGCAGTCCGAGCGGTCAAAGGCGAGCGTTCCGCTGTCGGTCACGCTGCCCGTGATGGACCCTGTTGTCCCGCCGTTTCCAAGCTGAAGCGTGCTCATGCAGGCGATCGTCGTCCCGCCCGAATAGGTATTGCTGCCAGCGAGGATCAACATCCCGCCCATGACGTCCAGGCCGCCGGTCCCGCAGATGGTGCCACAGAGCGTGAAGCAATTATTGCGGTCGAAGGCTAGGGTGCCGTTGTCGACGACGTTGCCGGTGATGGAGCCTGTCGATTGCCCGTTGCCCAGCTGGAGGGTTGCCATGCACCCGATCGTCGTGCCGCCTGCGTAGTCATCCGCCCCGACGAGTATCAGGTCGCTGCTGCAGGTTCCGTTCACGATAAGGGCGCCGGTCCCCGTGATGTACCCGTAATAGGTATTGCGGGCCGTATTGTACACGGTCAGTGCGGTCATGCAGGCGAGGTTGACGGTCGACCCGCAGCTCGTGTCGTTCAGGTTCCCGATCGACTCGTTGTGGTTGACGTTGAGGGTCGCGCCCATGTTGAGGAGCACGTCCGAGTTCGCCGAGTAGGAATTGTCCGCCGAGTCGGAGAGGGTCGTATTCGCGCTCAGGTTGGTCTCGCCGTGGTAGGAGTTGGTCCCGGCTAGGGTAACCATGCCAGTCAGGATGTTCACGCCGCCGTTGCCGGAGATGCTACCGCAGAAAGTGACGCAGTCCGAGCGGTCAAAGGCGAGCGTTCCGCTGTCGGTCACGTTGCCCGTGATCGATCCCGTGGTCCCGCCGCTTCCAAGCTGGAGCGTGCTCATGCAGGCGATCGTCGTTCCACCCTGATAGGTGTTGCTTCCCGCGAGGACCAACATCCCGCCCACGACGTCCAGCCCGCCGGTTCCGCAGATCGTGCCGCTGAGCGTGAAGCAATTGGAGCGGTCGAAGGCGAGGGTGCCGTTGTCGACCACGTTGCCCATGATCGACCCGGTTGTCCCGCCGCTGCCCAGCTGCAGGGTGGCCATGCAGTTGATCGTGGTCCCCCCGGAGTAGGTGTTGTCGCCCGTCATGGTGACCGGTCCCGCAACGATGAGGGAGTCCGCCGTCTCGATGTCGCTGATGATTCCCGCAAGGGTGTAGTTCGAGCACATGCCCGGCGACACTGTGATGCCGCTTCCGATCGCGATGTTGTTTCCGATCGAGACCGATCCGGAGTTGGATGGCGTCTTGAGGAAGGTCCCGTCGCCCATCGAGATGGTCCCCACGCCCGCGGCGTTGCTTGCCCCAAGGGAAAGGATCGTGCCGGGCCCGGTGACGTTGATTTGGCCGCTGAAGGAGCTGGCGCCTGACGTCAGCGTCACGGTGCCCGCCGTCGTGGCCGTGATCGTGAGGGTGGAGGATCCGCAGAGGGACCCGGTCAACAGGATGTTCGAATTATTGAGGCTCCACGTCTGGGCCGCGGAAAGCGCGACGTTGGCTGTGATATCCAGCAGGCCCGGAACGCTGGGGCCGCCGGAGACCGCGATGCCGCTGGATCCGATTGTCAGCAACCCCGAGCCGTCGATCGACAAACTGCCTCCTGTCGTTTCGCCGTCGCCCTGGACGACCAGGCCCAGGACGCTGCCCGACGTATCCATGGTCAGGAGCGGCAGGGTGACTCCGTCGTTGACGAAATTCAGGATATTCCCGGAGCCGGGAGCGGTTGGGTTGCTGCTCCAGTTTGTAACGGTGCCGAAATTCGAGCCGCTGGTCGCAACCCAGTCTACAGTCGTCTGTGCCTGTGTCCTTACACAGGCCATCGCGCAGAGGACTGCGCAGACGGAGCTGAAGTTCCGCCACATGGTTTCGGGACACTGATACAAACAAATTGCAACTGCAATGGGAAATTATTCACATTTTTACTTATGCTGATAATCCCTTAAGCTATTTACCCAAAACAGGTTAATGGGTAACTAATGCATTTGTTGCCTCTCCAGCAACATGTTGCGAACGAGTGTCGTCAGCGCAGGGTTCGGCCACGAGGAGGGGTTCCAGGATCTTCCAAACCCCAAGGGCTACCCTTGCTGCTCCCGCCGGGTTCGGGTGTATCCCATCCCCCTGGTTGAGGCCGGGGACCTCGGCGACGCCTTCTAATAGAAAGGGCACCAGGGTCGCGTGGTTCTTCCCGGCGAGGTCGGGGAAGATGGCCCGGAACGCCTCGGCAAAGTCGGGGCCCATGTTGGGGGGCATCCTCATTCCCGCGATGACGATCCGGGCCTGGGGGTACCTTGCGCGCACCCGGTCGATGATCACCTGGAGGTTGGAACGGGTCGACTCGGTGGAGGTTCCCCTCAGGCCGTCGTTAGCCCCGAGCTCCAGAAAAAAGATGTCGAGCTTCTGGTTGAGGACCCAGTCGATCCGGCGCACCCCTCCGGCGCTTGTCTCCCCGCTTAGGCCCGCATTGACGACGTGCCAGGGCAGATGCTCGGCGTCGATCCTGGCCTGGATCTGGGCGGGGTAGGACTGCAGGTCGGGATCCGGGAGACCGTACCCCGCCGTCAGGCTGTCGCCGAAGAACACGATCGTCCTTGCGGCCGCCGGTCCCGCGGCCGGGGCCAGGGCCGGCAGGACAAGGAGGGCAATCGCCGCGGCCCCACGAAGGACGGCGGTCCCCTTGTGCCAGCTTGCCATGACGGTCCGCATGTTCGTTCCCGTCCAGTTGATCGACCGCGCGGCGAGCATTCGAGTGTATTCGCCGGTGCCGGGGCACGTGATCCCGTTTGCGCTTGCCGCTCCAGGAGTGTTTCGTGGGGTCCATGCCTTCCCAAGCGATGCTCCGGGTCGACCGGCTGACCAAGACCTACGCAACGGCGGCCGGTCCCCTGACCGTCCTCCACGAGGCGAGCTTCGAGCTCGGTGCGGGGGCGAGCATCGCCGTCGTGGGCCCGAGCGGCAGCGGGAAGACGACGCTCCTCGGCCTGTGCGCCGGGCTGGATCGGGCCACCGGGGGTTCCGTGGAACTGGCGGGCGAGCGGCTCGACGCCCTTGACGAGGACGCCCGGGCCCGCGTCCGAAACGCCAGCGTCGGGTTCGTCTTCCAGAACTTCCAGCTGATCCCGACCCTGACCGCGCTTGAGAACGTGCTCGTCCCCCTGGAGCTCCGGGGCGAGCGCGGGTGCGAGCCGCAGGGCCGGGCGCTCCTTGAGAGGGTGGGGCTCGCGGCCCGGTTCGACCACTACCCCGTGCAGCTCTCCGGTGGGGAGCAGCAGAGGGTCGCCCTGGCGAGGGCGTTCATCAACAGCCCGAAGATCCTCTTCTGCGACGAGCCGACGGGGAACCTGGACGGCGACACGGCGGATTCGATGGTCGAGCTCATCTTCGGATTGAACCGGGAGCGGGCGACGACGCTGGTCCTCGTGACCCACAACTTCGAGCTCGCGGGCCGATGCCAGCGCATCCTGCGCCTGCGGAACGGCACCGTCGCCTCCGACGAGCGGACGTCGGTGTCCTCCTGAACGGCCCATGCGCTTCATCCTGAAGATGGCCTGGCGCGACTCCCGCGCCTCCCGGCGCCGGCTCTTCCTCTACTCCCTTTCGGTCGTCCTGGGTATCGCGGCCCTGGTCTCGATCGGCTCCTTCAGCGCAAACGTGCGCCAGGCGATCGACCTCGAGGCGAAGGGCCTCCTCGGGGCGGACCTCTTCGTGACCTCGGCGGCGCCGCTCCAGAAGCCGGTAGTCGACTTCCTGGCCTCCCAGGGGGGCGAGCTCGCGCGCGAGGAGACCTTCTCCTCCATGATGACCTTCCCGGCGCTGAAGAGGCTGCGCCTGGTCCAGGTCCACGCGATGCAGGGGGCCTTCCCGTTCTACGGCAAGTTCGAGACCGACCCGGCGGGCGCCGCGGCGCTCCTGCGCGAGGGCGGCGACGTGGCCGTCCTCGAGCCGACCCTCATGGCGCAGTACGGCCTTCGGGTGGGCGACAAGGTGAAGCTCGGCAAGACCCTCTTCACGGTCGCCGGGTCGCTCAGGAAGGTCCCCGGGGAATCCCCCGGGGTCGCCATGATGGCGCCGCGCGCCTACATCCCGGCGGGGTCGCTCGCCGCCACGGGCCTTGCTGGGGCCGAGGCGCTCGCCCGCTACCGGGCCATGGCGACGCTGCCGGCGGGCCGCGACCCCGACTTGGTCGTCCGCCAGATGAAGGTCCAATTCCCGCAGCTTCGCCTCTCGTTTGAGACGGTGGCCGAGCGCAAGCGCAACCTCGGCCAGGCGGTATCCCACCTGGACGGGTTCCTGAGCCTCGTGGGGTTCGTGGCCCTCGTCCTCGGGGGGATCGGGGTCGCCAGCGCCCTCCATGCCTACATCAGGGAGAAGATATCCACGGTCGCCGTGCTGCGCTGCCTGGGCGCAAGCGCGAGGCAGAGTTTTTCCGTCTACCTTGCCCAGGGCCTTGGACTGGGGCTTGCCGGGGCGTTGGCCGGAGGGGCCCTGGGCGTCGGGGTCCAGATGGCCCTTCCGGCGCTTTTCAAGGGCGTGCTCCCGATCGACGTGGACTTCTTTGTCTCCTGGCCCTCGCTCCTTCGCGGCATGGGCGCGGGGGTCGTCATCTGCCTGCTCTTCTCCCTTCTACCGCTTTTGTCCGTGCGCCGGATCCCTCCGCTTGCGGCGCTTCGCTCCGCGGTCGCGGAGCGCGCGGCATCGGCGCCGGACCCGTGGAGGCTCGGGATCGGCGCCCTGATCGCCGCCTCCGTCGCGGGCTTCGCGGTGTGGCAGACGGGCGCCCTCTCCATCGGCCTCGGGTTCGCCGGGATGCTCGGCCTCGGGTTCCTCGTCCTCGCAGGTCTCGGCGCCGCCGTCGCCTGGGCCGCCCGCCGCTTCGTCCCCAAGAGCCTTCCCTATGTCGTGCGCCAGGGGTTCGGGAACCTCCACAGGCCGAACAACAGGACGGTCCTGCTCCTGCTTTCGCTCGGCCTCGGCACGTTCCTCGTCCTTACGCTCTTCCTTGTCCGGACGACGCTCCTTCGCGAGATCCAGGGCGCGGACTCGCTCGGCAGGCCCAACCTGATCTTCTTCGACATCCAGGACGACCAGATGGGCCCGCTCGGGAAGGTCGCCGCAGGAGAGGGCTCGCCCGTCATCGAAAGCGCCGCGATCGTCACCATGAGGATCACGTCCCTTAGGGGCGTGGCGGTCGAGAAGCTCCTGCACGAGAAAGACGCGCATGTCGCGGCCTGGGGGCTTCGCCGGGAGTACCGCTCCACGTTCCGGGGAGGACTCAGCGCGACGGAGAAGGTGGTCGAGGGGACCTTCACGGGCCGCGCCGACCCCGGAGGGGGCCTGGTGCCGATCTCGGTCGAGGAGGGGCTCGCCCGCGACATGCAGCTGCACCTGGGCGACGAGGTCGACTGGGACGTCCAGGGCCTTCCCGTGCGCACACGGGTCGGCAGCATCCGCTCCGTCGAATGGCGAAGGCTCGAGCCCAACTTCTTCGTGGTGTTTCCGGAGGGGGTGCTCGAGGGCGCGCCTAAGACCTACCTGGCGGCGCTCCACGCCGGCTCGCCGGCCCAGTCGGCGCGGGTCCAGCGCGCCGTCGTGGATGAGTTCCCGAACGTGACGGCGATCGACCTCGCGCTCGTCGTCGAGACCCTCGGCGGGATATTCTCGAAGGTTGCCTTTGCGATCCAGTTCATGGCGCTCTTCACCGCGGCCACGGGGCTGGTCGTCCTCGCCGGCGCGGTCCTCATGGGACGCCACCAGCGGATACGAGAGACGGTGCTCCTGAGGACGCTCGGCGCCACGCGCCGCCAATTGGCGCTGATCCAGCTGGTTGAGTACGCGGTCCTCGGGATCCAGGCAGCGCTGGTCGGCGCGGTCCTCGCCGTCGCCGGCAACCTGCTGTTGGCGCATTACGTGTTCCATGTGACGGCGTCGTCCCCGATCGGGCAGGTCGCCGCCGCGGTGGCGGTGGTTTCCGCCCTGGCGGTCGCGACGGGACTCGTCGCGGGCCGCGGAATCCTCGACCACCCACCGCTCGAGGTCCTCAGGCAGGAAACATAGGGTCCCGGCTCCGGGGAAATCCGCTTGGGCGTTGAAACGTTGGCACCTTGCCTTTCGTCTCCTGTCCGAAGAGTCCGCGATCCGCCACCCCACCCAAACGAGACGATGAGCAAGTCATTGAGAGGACGTGCGATACGGGGCCTTATGCCCGTCGCCCTCGCCCTGGCCCTCGCATGCCCCTCTTCCGGCGCGCCCTTTACCGTGGGGGGCAATATCAGCACCCGAGAGAAAGCCCAGGGCTACCGGGACGGCGTCGTGATCGCCAAGCCGAAGCCGCTCGCCTCGCTTGCGATCGACCAGGCGGAGCAGGCCGAAGGCCTCGGCCTGAGGGCGAAATTCGAGCGCTTCGGCAACGTTCGGGTCATCAGGCTCGCCCCGGGCGACACCGTCGAGGCCGCGGTCAAGCGGCTCATGGCCACCGGGCGCTACGAGTACGTCGAGCCCGACTATGTCCGCAGCGCCTTGGCCACGGTTCCCAACGACCCGGATTTCGGGAGCCAATGGGGGCTGAGCAACACGGGGGCGAACGGCGGCATCGCGGGCGCCGATATCCGCGCCCAGGCCGGATGGGACACCCTGACCCTGGCCCCGGGCGTCGTCGTCGGCATGCTGGACTCGGGCGCATTGACGACCCACGAGGACCTGATGGCGAACCTGTGGGCCAACCCGACCCCGGGGACCACGACCTCCTATGCGTCGGTCGGCTCGAACGGGCGGGCGGACTCGATTTCCGAGACCGACAGCGCGAACGGGCTCAACGGCGTCGCAAAGAGCGGGGTGCCCACGGACGACGTGTCCGCGGGAGGGCACGGCACGCTCACCGCCGGCGTCGTCGGGGCGGTGGGAAACAACGGCAAGGGGGTCGCCGGGGTCGCCTGGAAGGTGCAGCTGATGGTGCTCAAGTTTCTGGACGGCTCCGGCTCGGGCACGACGACCGACGAGCTTCCCTGCATCGACTATGCGATCTCGCACGGCGTCTCCGTGATCAACGCGAGCTTCGGCAGCTCGAGCGGGTCCCAGGCGGAGATGGACGCCATCCAGGCGGCCGGCAAGGCCGGCATCGTCTTTGTCTGCGCGGCCGGCAACAGCGGCGAGAACATCGACATCTCCCCGGCCTTCCCGGCCGACTACCCGCTCGACAACATCATCTGCGTCGGCGCCACCGACAACCGCGACCTGCCGGTCTACTTCTCGAACTACGGCTCCGGTTCCGTCGAGATCTTCGCGCCGGGGGAGAGCATCCTGTCCACCTCGAACTCGGGGCCGTCCGGCTACGCCTACGCGAGCGGGACCTCGCTTGCGACGCCGTTCGTCACCGGCGCCGTGGCGCTATTGCGGGCCAAGTACCCGGGCGACACCTACCGGCAGATCATCAACCGGGTCCTCAACGGGGCCGACAGGATCCCGGCCCTCGTGGGCAAGGCCCAGACGAACGGCCGGCTCAACCTGGCGGCCTCGCTCACGACGGCCGCGAACACGCCCCCGAACGCCACGTTCGCCGGCCGGGTGACCCTTGCTGGCCTGGATCCCTACACGCGGTCCAACAACGCGGATTCGCCTGCGTCGCCCGATCCGGGCACGCCGACCGTCGCGGGGACGGCGGGCGGCCACTCGCTCTGGTGGCAGTGGACGGCGCCGCAGGATGCAAGCGTCGAGATCGACACGAGCGGGACGGCGGGGGGCACCTTCGAGACGGGGGGAAGCACCTATGCGACGCTGCTTGGCGTGTACACCGGCGCGGGCTTGGGCTCGCTCAGCCTCGTCGCCGACAGCGCCAACTTCGCGTCGGAGCCCCTGGAGGGGGCGTCCGGCACGAGGGTCAGCTACAGCGAGGTGAAATTCCACGCCTCGGCCGGGACCACCTACCAGATCCTGGTCCAGGGCCAGGGAAGCCAGAGCGGCCAGACGATCCTCGCGGTCAACACGGACCCCGACAACGACTCCGCTTCCCAGCCGAGGGTCCTCTCCGGGGCGAGCACCTCCCTCCTTGACGCCAATCCCAACGCGACGCTTGAGGCCGGCGAGCCCCGGATACTGGGCCACGCGGGGGGCCACTCGCTCTGGTATTCCTGGACGGCGCCCGGCACCGGCCCGGTGCAGGTCTCGGGCTACAGCGCCGACTTCAATCCCGACGTCGCCGTCTACACGGGCTCGTCGGTAGGCTCCCTCTCGCTCGTCGCGTCGGCGGCCTCGAGCGGGACCGCGGGCACGACAACGGCCGTGAGCTCGTGCCTGGCCTCGTTCTCGGCGTCGGCGGGGACGACGTACCTGATCAGCGTCGACGGGCAGACGGCGAACGACATCGGTCAGTTCACGCTCTCGATCGCGGACTCGCGGTGGCAGGGCCGGACGGGCGACGCGGTCACCTGCTCGCCCTCCGTGGGCCCCGACGGGACCGTGTACGTCGGAAGCAACGACAACTCGTTCTACGCCTTCAACCAGCTCGGCACCGTGGAGTGGAGCTACGCGGCGGGCGGCTCCTTTGACACGAGCTCGGCCGCGATCGGCTCCGACGGGACGGTGTACGCGGGCTGCGACGACGGGAACGTCTACGCGTTCACCTCGGCCGGCGGGCTCAAGTGGAAGTACACGGTGCCCACCCCCGCCTCCGGCTCGGGCCTGGACAACGGGCTCTCGTCGTCCCCGGCCCTGGCCGCGGACGGCACGCTCTACATCCACGCGGACGACGGGAACCTCTACGCGCTGACCCCGGCCGGGGCCCTGAAGTGGAAGGCTCCGGTGCCGGGCTTCTCCTACGCCGCGCCGACCATCGCGCCGGACGGGACGGTCTATATCCCGACGGACGGGGGCTCCCTCTACGCATTCACCCCGGCCGGCGCCCAGAAATGGGTGTTCACCGCGCCCGTGTCGGGCGAGCAGATCTACACGGCGGCCGCGATCGACGCGGCCGGGAACCTCTATTTCGGGACGCTGAGCGGGAACTTCTATTCGGTCGACCCCTCGGGGAACCAGCGGTGGGCCTACAAGGTCGGCAACGGCGTGACGTCGGCCGCGGCGCTCGCCAATGGCGCGGTGTACTTCGGGGGCTACGACGGCAATCTTTACTCGCTCTCGGCGGCGAGCGGAGGGCTGAACTGGAAGTTCGCCATGGGTGCCCAGGTGCGGGCAAGCGCGCCGGCGGTGGACGCGAACGGCGTCGTCTATATCGGCTGCTACGACCACAATGTCTACGCGGTCGGCCCCTCCGGGGCCCTTGTGAGGACGTACGCCTCAGACGACTGGATCCGGTCGTCGCCGGTCATCGCTGGGACGACGCTCTACTTCGGGAGCAATGACCACAAGGTCTACGCCTTCGACCTGGGGACCGGCTCGGCTTCGTCCGACTGGCCAATGTACCAATTCAACAGCCGGCGCCTTGGGAGGGCCGAGGTCGACACGCTGGCCATCACGTCGGAACCCTCCGCGCAGACCGTGTCTCCCGGCACCGCCGTAGCCTTCTCGGTTTCGGCGACCGGCCTGGGCAGCCTGTCCTACCAATGGTATGACAACGGAATCGCGATCGCCGGTGCCGTGAACGCGGACTACACGATTGCCTCCGCGACGGCCGCGAATGACGGCGCCTACACCGTAACCGTGACGAGCGGGCAGTCCACGATAACGAGTTCCGCCGCCGTTCTCACGGTGCAAAACCCGAGTTCCCCGCCGACGCAGGGGGCCTCGGGCAGGATCGTCAACCTCTCGGCGCGCTGCGCGGTGGGTACCGGCGGCAACATCCTCATCGCCGGTTTCGTGATCCAGGGAACGGGGGCTAAGGGCGTTCTCCTGCGCGGCGTGGGGCCGACCCTCGGCACCTTCGGCGTCTCGGGAGCCCTCTCCCTGCCCGAGCTTGCCCTGATCTCGAGTGCCGGGACCACCCTTGCCACCGACGGCGCGTGGGGCGGGGGCGCGAACCTCGCCAACGCCTTCACCCAGGTGGGCGCGTTCTCCCTCGCCCCGAATTCGGCCGATTCCGCCATCCTCACGAGCCTTGCGCCCGGTTCCTACACCTCGCAGCTCTCGGGCGCCAACTCCACGACGGGAGTCGGGCTTGCGGAGATCTATGACGCGGACTCGGGAACGCCGACGGCGAATCTCGTGAACATTTCGGCGAGAGCCAACGTGGGCTTAGGCGCCAACATCCTGATCGCTGGATTCGTGATCCAGGGGAGCCAGCCGGTGACCTTGCTCCTGCGAGGCGTCGGGCCGGCGCTCGCGACCTATGGGGTGTCCGGATCGATCGCACAGCCCTCGATCGGCCTTTACACCTCAAACAGCGTCCTCGTTTCGAGCAATACGGGGTGGGGCAATCCGATAAGCCTGGGCTCGTTGGCCGTATCCGCGATGTTCCGCCAAGCCACGTCCGCCGACATGATCGCCGCAGGTGCGTTCGCACTTCCGGCCGGTTCCGCCGACAGCGCGATGGTGGCGACCCTACCGGCGGGAAGCTACACGCTCCAGCTCACGGGGGCGAACGGCTCGACCGGCGTCGGACTTGCCGAGGTCTACCTCGTGCCCTGAGCGCTTATCACTCGTTCTTCGGGGCGTAGCCCGTCTCGGTCGCCACGATGAACGCCTCGAGCTCCGCGGGTGTCATGCTTTCGGGGTCGATCGGGGGATCCTTCCCCAAGAGGACCTTCGAGATGATCCGAGCGCGCTCCGGGGCGTTGGCGGACCGGCCGAACGCCAGGTAGTATCGGCTGGGATCGACCGTGAAGCGCGCCTCCTGCCCCGAGGCGACGCGCTCGACCCTCTCAAAGGGGAGCTGGATCGCCAGCGACCCGCCCTTGGGTCGGGTCGCCCAGAGGACGACGTCGACCTGCGCGCCGTGCCTTTTCAGGTCGAGGTCCAGGTGCCAGTCCCGGAAGCGGAAGTTCGAGATCTTGGCGTGGTCCATCCCCGGCGGCAGGCTGGGTGCAAGCCCCAGGTCCGCGCGGGGGGCCTCGAGGTCGATCCCGAGGAACAGGAGGAGGGTGGAGGTCACGAAATCCCCGTGCGACCAGACGATCATCGGCTTGTCGGGTATGCCGCGGCGGTCCCAGTTCTCGGGGAGGTAGCAGAGCATGGCGTCGCTGTCGTAGCCCTTCTTGTTAACGATGCCGGAAAGCAGGTACCTCCACGCCAGGTCGGTCCTGCCGAGCAGCCACTCGTCCTGGGCCGCCCAGGACCCGATGATGGGCCACGTGTCGAGCTCGCCCGCGGGCGCATGGGGGCTTTGGGGGTTGGGGCCGAACCGGAAGATCGAATGGTCGGGGTTCTCAAGGTCGCGGATGACCTGGGCCTGGGTGGAGGCGAACCGCGGGTCGTCGACGGGGAGGATGCCCTGGTTCCTCCCGAATGCGGCGAAGCGCCCGATGATGAGCATGCCGGCGTCGACCCGGTCGTCGCGCAGGGGGCCGTTGCGGTTCTCGGCCTTCGGGTACTCCGGGTCGACGAAGGACTGGTCCGCGGGGCCCGCCATCGGGATGATCCGGCCCCGCTGCGGGTCGTAGGCCTGCCTCGAGAACTGCGCCTGGAGCCTGTCGGCGGACTCGTTCCACTGGCGGCACTCCTCATTTCGGCCGAGCCTGGCGGCGATCTTCGACGCGGCGCGCAGCCCGCTGTAGACCTCCGCGTTGGGCCAGGTCGACGGAGCGGGGATGAAGCAGATCCACTCCTCCGCAAGGTTGAGCATGCCCTCACGGGCCACGCGGCCGACGTAGTAGTCCGCGTAGTACTTCACGTACGGCCATGACGATCGCAGGAAGGCGGCGCCGTCCGGGTTAAGGAGCGAGTAGTACCACATGCCGGTGATGGCGATCGCCGGCTGCTGGGCCTCCCTCTCGCCGCCCACCGAGAAGTCCCTCTGCGAGGTCCAGAACGCGAAGTAGCGGCCGGCCGATGCATAGTCCCCGGCGAGCGAGAGCCCCATCATCGTGTACGTGCCGTCCCTCAGCCACGAGTCCCTGTAGAAGAAGACGTCGGCCATCACGTCGCCCGAGGCGAACTGCGAGGCCGTGATGGCGTCGAGCGAGTAGTCGAACATCCGGTCGAGCTTCGGGTTGTCGGAGGAGATTGAGACAAGGCCCTCCTCGGAGGCCGCTCGGTGGCCGCCGGTCCCGCCAAGGAGGGTGACCCAGGCGCCGGCGAAGCCGCCGGGACCCGCCGGGGGCGGCCGCGCCTCGGTCGCGTCGACGCACAGGAGCACGTCGCGGACCCCTTCGATCTCCTTCTCAAGTCCCGAGGCGTTGATCGACAGGGTCCTTCCGAGGGGGTACGTGGCGAGGACAAGCCCGGGCCCCCCCGTCGTCGTCAGGACTGCGTTCTCCCCGCGCCAGAGGGTCGAGAACCTCGCGCAGCCGGCCGCATCGTCGGCGCGCGCCTCCTTTGTGAAGGCGGGGTACTTGAAGTGGGCCGAGAGCCTCAGGTCGACCTTCTCGGCGAAGGTGTACCGGACGAAGATCGGGCTCGCCGGGGCGTCCTTCGCCGACGTGACCTCGATCGAGACGAACCCGTCGTCGGACTGCAGGTGGATGTAGCCGGGACGCGAGCCCGCGTGGTGGTACCTGAAGCTGCGCAGGTCCAGCCATCCCAGCCCCTTTCGGATCTGGCCGAAGATGGAGGTTTCCAGGAAAAGCGGCACGTGGAGCTTCCGCTTGGCGTCCATTCCCGACCAGATCTCCTTGATCTCCCCGTCCCTGCCCGCCCGCAGGAGCATCGTCGGGCCGGTCACGAAGGTGTCGGTGATCTCGTACTTCGGCACCTTGTCTACGGCCCCAAGGCCCGCCGCAAGGAAAAGGAAGCCGAGGAAGGTGCGGAGCGCTCTCATGCGGTGTCGGGAAAGGAGGCTATCGCTGCCCGGGGCGATTCCAACCGCAAAGGGCGCGGTCAGCGGTTCCCGTAGAACGCCGTGCCCCGTCCGCCCTTCCACCTTAGCCCGCGGCCGCGCGTGAGCGCCCGCTGGAGGAAGGACCTGGCGAGCCGCACCGCCTCCGGGAGCGCGGCCCCGCGCCCCAGCCAGCTGGCGATCGCCGAGGAGAGGACGCACCCCGTGCCGTGCGTATTGGTGGTTGCGATACGCGGGGCCTCGTACCACAGGATGTCCTTGCCGGGGATGGCGAGGCAGTCGCGGCAAATCCCGCCCCGGGCGTGCCCGCCCTTGACGAGGACCGGCCGGCCGCACTCGAGGGCGAGCTGGGCCGCGGCGCGCGCCGCCTGGGCGTGCGTCCGGACGGTGAGGCCTGTGAGCGCGGCCGCCTCGGGCCAGTTCGGCGTGATGACGGAGGCAATGGGGAAGAGGAGCGTCCTTAGGGCGCGGACCCCCGTGTCCGAGAGGAAGCGCGTGCCGCTGGTCGAGGACAGCACCGGGTCGATCACGAGGGGCAGCGCGGGGAAGCGGGCGAGCGCGCTGGCGACCGCCCTGATCGTCCCCGGGCCCGGCAGGAGGCCTGTCTTTACGGCGGCGACAGGGAACCCCGAAAGGGCGGACTCGACCTGGGCGCGGACGAGCGCCGCGCTCACGGGCTCCCAGGCGCTGACCCCAAGGGTGTCCTGGGCCGTGACCGCCGTGACAGCGGTCAGCGCGTGGCCGCCTATCGCGCGTATCGTGCGCTGGTCGACCTGGACGCCCGCGCCGCCCCCGCTGTCGGAGCCCGCGACCGTCAGGATGCACACGGGGGAGATCATGCCGACCAGGACCTCATCCCGCCGCGCAGGCTCAGGGCCTCGCGGAAGCCGTGCCGCTCCCGCAGGATCTGGACGGCCCGAAGGCTCCTGACCCCCGCCGCGCAGTACGCGACCGTGGGGACCGCCGGGTCGAGGGGCCCGAGGCCGGAGGGGCCGAGGACCTCAAGCCGGCCGAGCGGCAGGTGGAACGAGGGCTCGATCGAGGAGAGCTGGCGCTCCCATCCCTCGCGCACGTCGAGGACCTGGAGCGGCCTTCCCGCCGCCAGGAGCGCGCGAAGGCCCCCGCAGTCGATCTCCGCGGGCTCGGACTCCACCTCGCACACCTCGCCGTAGCCCTCGGGCGGAAGCTCCGTGATCCGGCGCCGCTCGGGGTCGGGGCGCAGGTTGACCATGTAGGACTCCATGCTGAGCGCGTTCCAGATGAGCAGCCTGCCGGAGAGGGGCTCGCCGATCCCGGCAAGGACCTTGACGGCCTCGCAGGCCTGCGCGGTCCCGATCAGGCCCGTGACGGCGCCGAGGACTCCCGCCTGCGCGCAGTTGGGCACGGTGCCGGGTTCCGGGGGCTCGGGGAAGAGGCACCGGTAGGTCGGGCCGTCACGGAGGTTGAAGACGCTCACCTGGCCCTCGAACCCCTGGATCGCGCCGTAAACGAACGGCCTGCCGGCGATGACGCAGGCGTCGTTGACCAGGTAGCGGGTGGGGAAGTTGTCGGAGCCGTCGACGACCAGGTCGCACGAGCGGACGAGCTGGAGGGCGTTGGAGCGGTCGAAGCGCACCGGGTGCGCCTCGACGAGGATCAGGGGGTTCAAGGCGCGCAGCCTGCGCGCGGCTGCCTCGGCCTTGCCGGTGCCCGCGTCCGCGCTCGAGTAGAGGATCTGGCGCTGGAGGTTCGACACGTCGACCACGTCGGGGTCGACGATCGCGATCCTGCCGACCCCGGCCGCGGCCAGGTAGAGGAGCGCGGGGCAGCCGAGGCCGCCTGCCCCGATGACGAGGACGGAGGAGGCCTTTAACTTCTCCTGGGCCGCCGGCCCGAATCCGGGGAGCGAGAGGTGGCGCTGGTAGCGCGCGATGTCTTGGGGGTCCAGGGGCATGGCGGTTGTCCTATGAGACCAGCGCCTCGGGCGCGTTTCGGGCGAACCCGTCGTAGGCCTGGTCCCAGTCCTTCCAGACGGCCTCGTAGCCCTGCGACCGCAGGAACGCCGCGACCTGCTCCGGGCTGCGCGCGTCATCGATCTCGAACTGCTCCAGCGACTCGGGCGCGCTCGCGTAGCCGCCCGGGTTCGTGCGCGAGCCGGCGCTCATCGAGGTGAACCCGAGCCTGAAGGCTCGGTTGCGGAACGCCTCGCCCTCCCGGGTGGAGAGCGAGAGCTCCGCCTCGGGGCTCAGGAGCCGGAACGCGCACGCGGCCTGGACGAGGTCGCGCTCGTCAAACGGGGTGACTGGGATCTCGCCGCCCTCGTGGGGCCGCAGGCGCGGGAATGACACCGAGGTCTTCGTGCGCCAGTGGACCGTCTCGACGTGGCGCAGGTGCAGCCCCGTGAACCACGCATCGGCCCGCCAGTCGCTCAGGCCGAAGAGGGCGCCGAGGCCGATCTTCTTGATTCCCGCGCGCCCCAGGCGGTCCGGGGTCTCGAGCCGCCAGGCGATGTCCGCCTTCGGGCCGCTCAGGTGGTTTCGCCGGTACGCGGCCTCGTCGTAGGTTTCCTGGTAGACCATGACCGCGCTCAGGCCGTCGGTCGCGAGCTGGGCGTAGTCCTCCTCGGGGAGCGGCTGGACCTCGATCCACAGCCCTGAGAAATGGGGCCGCAGGACCCGCAGGGCGTTAGAGAGGTACTCGCGCCCGACCCGGGCGGTCTCCCCCGTGACGAGAAGCACGCTGTCAAAGCCGTGGGACTTCAGGACGCGGGCGTCCGCGAGGATTTCCGGGTCGGTGAGCACCTTGCGCCGGATCTTGTTGTGGGCGCTGAAGCCGCAGTAGGTGCAGACGTTCGCGCACGCGTTCGAGAGGTAGAGCGGGGCATACAGGCGCATCGTCCGCCCGAAGCGCTCGACCGTGTCGCGGTGGGACGCCTGGGCCATGTCCTCGAGGAAGGGGGCGGCCGCCGGGGAGAGGAGCGCCGCAAAGTCCTCGAGGTCAACGGAACCGCGCGGCCTCCCGAGCGCCCGGCGCACGTCCGCGGCCGTCTTGGAGGCGATCCTCCTCGAGACGGAGGCGAAGTCGTGACGGCGCCATTCGTCCAGGAAGCTCATGACCCGGCCTCCCCCAGGAATGAGGTGAGGGGGGACGTCGCCTCGGCGCGGACGAGACCCCGCGCCGCCTCGCCCCGCGCAAGGCCCGCCTCGCGGGCCCGCCTTCCCGCCTCGACTCCAAGGCGGAACGCCGCGGCCATGCCGACGGGGTCCTCGGCCGCGGCGATGGCGGTGTTTACGAGGACGGCGTCGGCGCCCATCTCGAGCGCCGCCGCCGCGTGGGACGGAGCGCCGAGACCCGCGTCCACGACCACCGGGACGCGGCTCTGGGCGATGATGATCTCCAGGAATGCGCGCGACTCGAGGCCCCGGTTGCTCCCGATCGGCGAGCCGAGCGGCATGACCGCGGCCGCGCCGGCCTCCTCGAGGCGCTTGCACAGGACGGGGTCGGCATGGACGTAGGGAAGGACGATGAAGCCGCGTTTTACGAGGAGCTCCGTGGCCTGGAGCGTCTCGATGGGGTCGGGCATCAGGTACTTCGGATCCGGGTGGATCTCGAGCTTGAGCCAGTTCGTCTCGAGCGCCTCGCGCGCGAGCTCCGCGGCGAGCACCGCCTCGCGCGCCGAGCGTGTCCCCGACGTGTTCGGAAGGAGCCGGTATAGGGACGTGTCGATCCGGTCGATGATGTCGTCGGCCTCGCCCCCGGTCCTGACCCGGCCGAGAGCCACCGTCACGAGCTGCGTGCCCGAGGCCTCGAGGCTCAGGCGCATGGCCTCGCCGGAGCTGAACTTTCCCGTCCCCAGGAAGAGGCGGGAGCTGAATTCGACACCGGCGATGACCAGGGGGCGTGGGCTCATGAGATGCGTTCGAGGCTCTGCGGGTCGGGCGCGGCCTCCCACGACTCGAGGAGGGCGCGCAGGTTCTCCTCGATCCTGCCCCCCCGGTAAAGCGCCGCGGTGACGGCGACCCCGGCGGCGCCGTCCCGGCGCAGGCGCGGCAGGTCCCCGGTGGTGACCCCGCCTATGACCCAGGAGGGGATGTCCCCGAGAAGGCCGAGGATCCGGTGGACTCCCTCGAACCCGAGGACCGGCGAGAGGTCGCTCTTGGTCGGCGTGAAGCGAAGGGGGCCGACCCCCACGTAGTCGAGGCAGCCCGCGGCCGCGGCAATCCCGGCGTCGGCCTCGTTGTTGACCGATCCCCCGACGATGAGCCCGGCCCCCAGCCGGCGGCGGGCCTCCCGCCAGTCGCCGTCGCGGCTTCCCAGGTGCACGCCGTCCGCCCCGGACGCGAGCGCGACCTCGACGCTGTCGTTGACGACAAGGATCGCGCCGTGGCGGTGGCACACCTCGGAGGCCCGCCGGGCCTCCTCAAGCCATCGGCCGGGCTCGGCGTCCTTCATCCGCAGCTGGACCCAGCGCGCCCCGGCCCTGCACAGGCGAAGGGCCTGCTCGGAATGGCTTGGCCCTTCCCCGTCGTGGGTCAGGCACATGACGGCGCGTGCCCTCAGATCAAGCGGCATGGTGTGCCTCCTCCAGACTCTCGGCTGCGGCCCGCATCTCGGCGTAGGCCTGGACCGGGTCCGCCCGGCCCCAGACGGCGCCGATCGCGGCCGCCCCGTCGAACCCGAGCTCCCGGCAAAGGGCGAGGCCCCCGGTCGTCACCCCGCCTACCGCGAGGACGCGGGTGGCTTCGGGTCCCCGGTCGCCGCCGAGGACGCCCTTCAATTCGTCCCACGGGAAATCGGCGGCGGGGCCGTACCCGGGCTTTGAAATCGAGGGGAACACCGGGCCGAACAGAAGGACCTTGGCGCGGCCCATGTGGCGCCGGAGCGAGTCCAGCCCGTGGCAGGAGCGGCTGGCGCCGGGAGCGCAGAGGCCTTCGCTGTCCCTCTCGTGCAGGCCCCCGAGCGAGAGCCTCTCGACGAGTCCGGGGTGCCCGTGCAGCACAATCCGCGGCCTCCACGACTGCGGAAGCTGCGTCAGCCACGCCTCGAGCTCCGCCTCCGGCCACGACGGCTTGCGCACATGGTAGCGCCTTAGGCCCGCGGCAAGGAACCCTTCCATTGCGGGCACCTCGCGGGGATCGCTGGAGTCGGGAGATATGACGACGATCTGCATCGGGCTGTTGCCCCGGGGGCTAGCCGCCCTGCGTGGCGCGGATCACGAGGACGCGGTCGCCCCCGGCCAGCATCCGCGATTCCCACGCGGTGCGGGGGACCACCTCGCCGTTGACGGCTGCGGCGACGCCCCGGGTGCGGGCATGGCCGAGGCCGGCGAGGAGCGCCTCCAGGGAAGTCGCGGCCGCGAGCGGCCACGGCTGGTCGTTCACGAGGATCTCGGGAGCGGGCTGCGTTGCGTTCATTTCGCGGCCGCCACGTAGATCTCGCCGCCGTTCTCCAGGAATTCGCCGGACTTGGCCCGCATCCCGGCCTCGATCGCCGCCTCGGTCGTCAGGCCCTGCTCCTCGGCGTAGCGCCGGACGTCGTCGGTGATCTTCATCGAGCAGAACTGGGGCCCGCACATCGAGCAGAAGTGCGCCGTCTTCGCGCTGTCCTGCGGCAGCGTCGCGTCATGGAACTCGCGAGCCTTCTCCGGATCGAGCGAGAGGTTGAACTGGTCCTCCCAGCGGAACTCGAAGCGCGCCTTGGACAGGGCGTTGTCGCGGTACTGCGCCGCGGGGTGCCCCTTGGCGAGGTCCGCCGCGTGGGCGGCGATCTTGTAGGCGATGACGCCCGCGCGGACATCGTCCTTGTCCGGCAGGCCCAGGTGCTCCTTCGGCGTCACGTAGCAGAGCATCGCGGTCCCGTGCCATCCGATCATCGCGGCGCCGATGGCGCTCGTGATGTGGTCGTAGCCGGGGGCGATGTCGGTCGTCAGCGGCCCGAGCGTGTAGAACGGGGCCTCCTTGCACCAGTCGAGCTGCTTTTCCATGTTCTCGGCGATCATGTGCATCGGCACGTGGCCCGGGCCCTCGCACATGACCTGGACCCCGAGTTCCCAGGCGCGCACCGTGAGCTCGCCCTGGGTCTTCAATTCCGAGAACTGGGCCTCGTCGTTCGCGTCCGCGATCGAGCCGGGCCTTAGCCCGTCGCCGATCGAGAACGAGACGTCGTAGGCGGCCATGATCTCGCAGATCTCGTCCCAGCGCGTGTAGAGGAAGTTCTCCTGGTGGTGGGAGAGGCACCACTTGGCCATGATCGAGCCGCCGCGGCTCACGATCCCGGTCATCCGGCGGGCGGTGGAGGGGATGGCCCTCAGCCTCACGCCGGCGTGGATCGTGAAATAGTCGACGCCCTGCTCGGCCTGCTCGATGAGCGTGTCGCGGAACAACTCCCAGGTCAGGTCCTCGGGCCTGCCGCCGGCCTTCTCGAGCGCCTGGTAGATGGGGACCGTCCCGACCGGCACCGGGCAGTTGCGGATGATCCACTCGCGGGTCTGGTGGATGTTCCTTCCCGTGGAGAGGTCCATCAGCGTGTCGCCGCCCCACTTCACCGACCAGCGCATCTTCTCGACCTCCTCGTCGATGGAGGAGGCGACGGCGGAGTTGCCGATGTTCGTGTTGATCTTAACCAGGAAGTTGCGGCCGATCACCATCGGCTCGAGCTCGGGGTGGTTGATGTTGGCCGGGATGATCGCGCGGCCGCGGGCGACCTCGTCGCGGACGAACTCGGGGGTGATCTCTCGGGGGATCGAGGCTCCCAGGCCCTGCCCGGGGTGCTGGCGCCAGAGGGAATTCCTGGGGCCCGCGGCCGTCAGCTCCATCAGCTCCACCGCGCGCTGGAGCTTCGAGTTCTCGCGGATCGCCACGTATTCCATCTCGGGGGTGACGATGCCGCGCCTTGCGTAGGCGAGCTGGGACACGCGCTGCCCGGGCTTGGCCCGCATAACCCTGCGCGCGCTCGTGTCGAAGAACTTGATGGGGTTACGCCGGCCCTCGCTCTCGGCCTGCTCGCGGTGCTTCTCGGAGAGGTACCCGTCGTCGATCGGCCGCACGTCGCGGCCCTCGATCTCCTCGACGTCGCCGCGCTCGCGGATCCAGCCCGCCCGGAGGGCGGGCAGGCCCTGCTGGGCGTCGCCGTGGAAGCCGGGGTCGCCCCACGGGCCCGACGTGTCGTACACGCGGACGGGCTCGTTCGGGACCTCGGTGCCGTTCGGCAGCCGGGTGGGGGAGAGCGCGATCTCGCGCATGGGGACCCTCAGGTCGGCGCGCGAGCCGCTCACGTAGACTTTCTGCGAGGCCGGAAACAGCCGGTGGCCGGGGCGGGAGACGTCGTTCGATTGGGACATGGTGGGAATGCTGGTGGAGGCCGCGGCCCAATCCGCCGGCCGGGTCACAGATCCCTCCGCGTCGCGCGGACGGCCCTGTTTTCCCTACGGCGTTTATGAGACGCATCAGGTTCGAAGGATTTGGCAGCGGAGGGTGCCGCCATCTCAGCCCGGGTCCCCGGGCTCTCCTAAACGAGGATGCGTCCAAGTAAGCCGGGTTTATGGGCGTATCAACCGCAATCGTCCGATTTCCCGTGAAACCCCCGGGCCGCAGAAAGCGTCAATGGGTTGCAAGCAGCCCGCGAATCCCTATGCCGTTCCCACCGATGACCCACGAGCCCCCATGCTGTGGCGTGTCCACGAACATCGAGGATTACTTCCTGACCCGCAGGAAATTCCTGAACCGGGTGGGGATGGGGCTTGGCGCGCTGGGACTTGCGACGCTCCTGGACCCGGCGGACCTGGTCGCGGCGCCCGACGGGGTGGACGGGTTCCAGCCGGGCTCGAACCCCCTGGCCGCGCGCCGGCCGCCGCTTCCCGCGACGGCGAAGGCCGTCATCCACATCTTCGCCCAGGGGGCCCCCTCCCACATCGACACCTGGGACCCGAAGCCGGAGCTCGTCCGCATGGACGGGCGCACGATAGGCGACAGCGGGGTCGCCATGGGATCGCCGTTCAAGTTCACCCCGATGGGCAAATCGGGCACCGAGGTGAGCGAGCTCTTCCCCGGGATCGGCCAGCACGTGGACGACATGGCGGTCGTCCGCTCGATGTACACGGACATCCCCGCCCATGAGGTGGCGACCGTCTTCATGAACACCGGGTCCCTGCGGATCACGAAGCCGAGCATGGGATCCTGGGTCGTCTACGGCCTGGGGACCGAGAACCAGAACCTGCCGGGGTTCATCTCGCTGCGCAACGGGGGGCTGCCCTCCGGGGGCGCCGCGAACTACGGCTCCGCGTTCCTTCCGGGGGTCTTCCAGGGCTCGAGCGTCAACACCCAGGTGGCGACCGTGCAGCAGATGATCCAGAACATCCGCAACCCCTACATCGGAAGCGCCGAGCAGCGCCGCCAGATGGACCTGGTGAAGCAGCTCGACGCCCTGCGCTCGGCGCAGCTCCAGCACGACCAGGTGCTCGAGGCCCGCCTCGAGTCCTACGAGATCGCCTTCAAGATGCAGGCGGCGGCGACCGACGCGTTCGACCTGAACAGGGAGAGCGAGGCCGTGCGCGCGGCCTACGGCAACACCCCGCAGGGCAAGCAGCTCCTCCTTGCACGCCGCCTCGTCGAGCGGGGCGTGCGCTTCGTGCAGGTCTGGCACGACGGGTGGGACCACCACCAGGACCTCCAGGAGCGGATCACGAAGAAGGCCAAGGAGGTCGACCAGCCGATCGCCGCGCTCCTTTCCGACCTGAAGCAGCGAGGCCTCCTCGACTCGACGCTCGTCATCTGGGGCGGGGAGTTCGGCCGCAAGCCGACCAAGGACCGCAATGGCTACGACAACCCCGGGCGCGACCACAACGCGAGGGCCTTCTCCGTGTGGCTGGCGGGCGGCGGGGTGAAGGGCGGCCAGGTCTACGGCGCCACGGACCCCTTCGGCGCGGAGGCCGTGAAGGACAAGGTGCACGTGCACGACCTCCACGCGACCATCCTGCGCACCCTCGGGTTTGACCACACGAAGCTGACGTACCGCTTCAACGGGCGCGATTTCCGCCTGACGGACGTCGCCGGGAACGTGGTCCAGCCGCTCCTCGCATGATCCGTGCGCCGGGAAGGGCAGCGCGTCTGGCCTGGGCCCTGGCGGCCCTCGCGGGCCGCCTGCCCGGGGCCGTCTCCCCCGCGGGCCCGGCGATCTCGGCGCAGGACCTCCAGTTTTTCGAGAGCCGGGTGAGGCCGGTCCTCGTCGACCGCTGCTACAAGTGCCACAGCCACGACGCGGACAAGATCAAGGGGGGCCTCATGCTCGACACCCGGGAGGGGATGCTCCACGGCGGCGACACGGGGCCCGCGATCACCCCGGGAAAACCCGAGGACAGCCTGGTCATCGACGCCGTCAGCTACAAGGACCAGGACCTGCAGATGCCGCCGAAGGGCGAGCGGCTGACGGACCAGCAGGTGTCCGACCTTTCCGAGTGGATCCGCCGCGGCGCCCCCGACCCGAGGTCGCTCGTCGCCAAGGGGAGCAACCCGGCCTACGGCGGCGTCGGGCGCGAGCACTGGTCCTTCCTTCCGATCCGGCGCCCGGCCGTCCCCGCTGTCGGCGACGCCGGCTGGTGCGCGACCCCCGTCGACGCCTTCGTCCTCGCGCGGCTCGAGGAGGCCGGGATGAAGCCCAATCCGCAGGCCGACAGGTACACGCTGATCCGCCGGGCGACCTTCGACCTGACGGGGCTCCCCCCGACCGAGGCCGAGGTGCAGCGATTCCTGGTCGACGATTCGCCGGAGGCCTGGGCGAGGGTGGTCGACCGGCTGCTCGACTCGCCGCGCTACGGCGAGCGCTGGGGCCGGTACTGGCTCGACGTGGCCCGCTACGCGGACACCAAGGGCGACACCCCGCAGCGGGAGGACCCCCGGTACCCCTTCGCGTGGACCTACAGGGACTATGTGATCGACGCCTTCAACAGCGACAAGCCGTACGACCAGTTCATCGTGGAGCAGCTGGCGGCGGACAGGCTGCTCTCGGAGGAGCTCCGCAGGAGCCGCCAATCCGGGGCCCCCGCCGACCAGGCCAAGCTCGCCGCGCTCGGCTTCCTTACCCTCGGCAACCGCTTCGAGAACAGCCAGAACGACATCATCAACGACCGGATCGACGTGACGACCAAGGCCTTCCTCGGCCTCACGGTCTCCTGCGCCCGCTGCCACGACCACAAGTTCGACCCGATCCCGACCGCGGACTACTACTCCCTCTACGGGGTCTTCGCGGACTCGGCGGAGCCGAAGGAGGATCCCTGGCTGCACCCGGTTCCGAGGACCCCGGAGCTCGAGCAATACCTCGCCAGCATGCGGGCGGCGGGGGAGGCGAAGGCCAAGGTCGACATGGAGTTCGTTTCGCTGCGCCGGTCGGCCCTCACCGAGGACGAGCGCAAGCAGAAGCGGCGCGAGCTCCAGAAGCAGCTCTTCCTGGCAAACAAGGCGCTGATCGACCTGGAGTTCAGCCCGGCCGCGCCGCCGAAGGCGGACGTCCTGGTCGACGTGGCCGTGCCCAGGGACTACCCGGTCCTCCTCAGGGGCGAGGCCCAGAACAAGGGGTCCGTCGTTTCCCGCCACTTCCTGAGCATCCTCTCCCCGGACCCGAAGCACCCCGCGCCCTTCAGGTACGGGAGCGGACGGCTCGAGCTCGCCCGCGCGATTGCGAGCCCCTCCAACCCCATGACCGCTCGCGTCCTCGTCAACCGGGTGTGGCAGCAGCACTTCGGGACGGGCTTCGTCTCGACACCGGACGACTTGGGCAACCAGTCGGCCCCGCCCAACAACCCCGAGCTCCTGGACTACCTCGCCTCGCGATTCGTCGAGGACGGCTGGTCTATAAAGAAGCTCCAGAGGCTCATCATGCTGAGCAGCGCCTACCGGGAATCGAGCACCGCCAACCCGAAGTACGCCGACCTGGACCCGGACAACAGGCTCCAGTGGCGCTTCAACGTCCGCCAGCTCGACTTCGAGCAGCTGCACGACTCCATCCTGGCGATCGCCGGGACCCTCGACCTGACGATGGGGGGGCGGCCCGTGCCGATCGGCAGCGAGGGCTTCGCCACGAGGAGGGCCGTGTACGCCTTCATCGACCGGCGCAATCCCGCAGAGGTCCTCACGCAGTTCAACTTCCCGAACCCGAGCGTTCCGACCGGAAAGCGCTTCCTCACCCAGGTGCCCCAGCAGCAGCTCTTCCTGATGAACAGCCCGCTCGTCATAGAGACCGCCCGCAAGCTCGTGCACAACGAGGAGTTCGCATCGCAGACGACCGATGAGCTCAGGGTCGCGCTGCTCTACATCGCCGTGTTCCAAAGGCCGCCGACCCCGGCGGAGACGAGCCTGTGCATCCGCTACGTGACGTCGAACCCCGGGGGCACGTCCACGGAGGCGCCGGCCTCGACCGCCCAGTCGGAGCGGGCATCGAAGGCCGCCGAGGCCCAGGCCCGCCTCGCGGAGAATTCGATGCAGAACCTGCGCCGGAAAAACGCCCTCCAGGTGGAGCCCGGAGCCGCGGCGTTCAAGAGCCGGGCGCCTTTGGACGCGTGGACGAAACTTGCGCACGGGCTCTTCCAGACGGACGAGGCCATGTTCCTTAACTAGCAGGGCCGCGGGTCAGTCGCCCGTCGGATAGGCGCACAGGGTGCCGTCGAGGCCGCCCACGATCACCCGGTTTCCCTCCACCGCGGGGGAGCCCACGTAGCCGGTCAAATAGGCGCCCGCGACGGGAGCCACCATGCTCCGCCAGAGGAGTTTTCCAGTCGGCCTGTCGACGGCGCACAAGGACCCCGCCGGCTGGAGGGACGAACTCGGGTAGCGCACCGTGGCCCCCGCGGTGCCGATGAAGACTCGGCCGCCGGCGACGGCGGGCGCGGCCCAGCACCATCCTCCCAGGTCGCACTCCCACGCCGTGCGGCCGCTCGCCCCGTCCAGCTCGCGGACCTTGCGCAGGTCCGACGAGCCCATGTAGATATTCTCCCCCACCGGCACGGCGCTCGACTCCACCCAGGAATACCACTGGAAGGCGGACCACACCGGGGCGCCGCCGGCCGCCCGAAGCGCGCTGATGCGGCATCCGCGGCTCCCGACGACCACGGTTTCGGCGAAGGCCACCGGGTCGGACGGGATGGCACCCTTTGTGTCGGCCTTCCACTCCAGTGCCCCGGTGCGCGGGTCGAGCGCGTAGACGAACCCGTCGAACCCGGCGAAGATGACCCGCTGCGCCGTGACGAGCGGGCGGGACCGGATCCGGGCCGCGGTGGCAAACCTCCACAGCGTCGCGTGGGTGCGGGCTTCGATCGCGAGGCAGCCCCCGTCCGCCGATCCGACATACAGGACGCCGTCGAGGTACTCGGGCGATGAGCCCCTGTAGTCCCAGAGGGCCGACGAGGCTCCGGGCAGGTCGCGCGCCACGCTTCCGCCCCCGATGTCGCATCGCCAGCTTTCCCTCCCGCTCGCAGCCTCGACCGCGACCAGGAAGCCGGCATCGTTCGTCGCGTACACCACCCCGTCCCGCACGGTGGGCTCGGCGTAGGTCGGCGCGCCGGTCGAGAGTTCCCAGGCCTGCCGCCCGTCCGCGAGGGCGACGGCATGAAGGACGCCGTCCGAGCTGCCCAGGTAGGCGACGCCGCCGGCGATGGCGGGGCGTGTCCAGAATCCCGCTTGGGCCCGGTAGGTCCACAGGGGCTTGGGCCCCGCCGGGGCCCGCGGCGCCTCGTCCTCCGGGGGGAGTGCCGCTGAGCGGTGGAGCTTTATCCGGGCGTCGCCCCAGAAGGCCCCGGTCAATTCGTCGCCCTGGACAAGAAAGGTGAGCCCGCCCGACCCCGAGTAATGCCCCTTGGCCTGGGGATCGGGTTTCACGGTGCCAAAGGGCCCGCCGGAAACGTGCGCCTTGGGGAAGTATCCGAGCACCGTGAAGGAGCCGTCGGCGGCGCCCTCGAATCGGATGCCGAGGGTCGCCTTCTCGGCGGGGGCGGCGCCGGTGGATTCGGCTGTGCCGGACCAGGAACCCTCGATCGGGTCGGCGGGGGCTCCCGTCAGGCAGGGTGCGACGGCCAGGAGGCCGGACAGCAGGACGAGGCGGGGGAGGGGCGTGCCGTGTGTCTTCATGGAAGTGCCGAGTGTCGACGGCGGGCGGGCCGCCGCCGGGCATGATAGGGGACCCGCCCGCCCCAACGCAAAGCCGTCCCGCGCCCGCTCGAAACGGCGCCCGGTGCCCTGTTGGGGTGAATCGGAGTCACGGTGTCAGAAGCGCAAACACCGCCGGGGGCGAACTCCCTTCACCCTTTTTCGGCGCCAGGTTTGAAGCTGGTTGGCGCGCAGATAATTACCGCGGCCCATTTTGAATTCGCTTGTCACGCGGTTCGCGAGTCGCTCTCTCAGGCGAAATGGCATCCGGATACACCGAAGCCAGCATCAAGACCCTCTCCTCGACCGAGCACATCCGGCTGCGGCCCGGCATGTACATCGGCCGGCTGGGCAACGGCGCCCACGCGGAGGACGGGATCTACGTGCTGCTCAAGGAGACGATCGACAACTCGGTCGACGAATTCACGATGGGCTCGGGCAAGAAGATCGAGATCGAGCTGGAGGAGCGGCGCGCCAAGGTGCGCGACTTCGGCCGAGGGATCCCCCTGGGCAAGCTCCTGGAGTGCGTATCGGTCATCAACACGGGCGCCAAGTACGACAGCGAGACCTTCAAGAAGGCCGTGGGCCTGAACGGCGTCGGCCAGAAGGCCGTCAACGCCCTGTCGATCGAGTACCGCGCCCAGGCGTTCCGGGACGGGGAGTCGAAGCTGGTCGAGTTCGCCAAGGGCAAGCTGAAGAAGGACCACCGGGTGTCCAAGACGGAGGAAAGGAACGGGACGTCGATCGAGTTCGCGCCCGATGCTGAGCTCTTCGGCTCGGATCTCAAGTTCCGGGAGGAATTCGTCGAGGACATGCTCTGGAACTACGCGTTCCTGAACCGCGGGCTGACGCTCCTCCTCAACGGGAAGCCCTTCAAGTCGGAGAACGGGCTCAAGGACCTCCTGCAGAAGAACCTGATCGGCGAGCCCCTCTACCCGATAATCCACCTCGAGGGCGAGGACATCGAGATAGCGATTACCCACGGCTCGCACTACGGCGAGGAGTACTTCTCCTTCGTCAACGGCCAGCACACGACCATGGGCGGGACCCACCTGCAGGCCTTCCGCGAGGCGTTCGTCGACACGCTCAGGAACTTCTACAAGAGGGACCTCGACGCGGCCGACGTCCGCCAGTCGGTCGTGGCGGCGATCTCGGTCCGGGTGATGGAGCCCGTGTTCGAGTCGCAGACGAAGACGAAGCTCGGCTCGAGCGCGATCGGCCCCGACGGACCGTCCATCAAGGAATTCATCGGGAAGTTCGTCCAGCAGGCGCTCGACGTCTACCTCCACAAGAACCCGGAGACGGCGGACGCCCTCATCAAGCGCATCCAGGAGAGCGAGCACGAGCGCAAGGAATTGGCAGGGATCCGCAACCTGGCGCGCGAGCGGGCGAAGAAGGCCTCGCTGCACAACCGGAAGCTTCGCGATTGCCGCCTGCACCTCGGGGACAAGGACGAGCGCAGCGAGGACAGCGTGATCTTCATCGTCGAGGGGGACTCGGCGGCGGGCTCGCTGACCGCCTGCCGCAACGTCCTGACGCAGGCCGTGTTCGCGCTCAAGGGCAAGCCGCTCAACACCTACGGGCTCTCGAAGAAGGTTATCTACGAGAACGAGGAGTTCCACCTCCTGCAGTCGGCCCTCAACATCGAGGACGGTCTCGACGGCCTGCGCTACGGGAAGGTCGTCATCGCGACGGACGCCGACGTCGACGGGATGCACATCCGGCTCCTCCTCATCTCGTTCTTCCTGCAGTTCTTCCCGGAGCTGATCGCCCACGGCAAGCTCTTCATCCTGGAGACCCCGCTCTTCCGCGTCCGCAACAAGAAGGAGACCCACTACTGCTACTCGGAGCAGGAGAAGGCGGCCGCCGTCGCGAAGCTGGGGGCCTCCCACGAGATAACCCGGTTCAAGGGGCTGGGGGAGATCTCCGCCGGCGAGTTCAAGGCCTTCATCGGCGAGGACATCCGGCTGGAGCCGCTGACCCTCAACCACGTCCACAACAGCGACCTGCTCCTCTCCTTCTTCATGGGAAAGAACACCCCTGAGCGCCAGGACTTCATCATCGGCAACCTGCGCGTCGAGAAGGACGTCGTCGAGGTTTGATCCAGGCCCACCGAAGCATGCCCAAAGAACCCCTCTTCCCAGGATCGAGCAAGGGCCCCGAGGCCCCCCTCGAGCGCAACTACCGCACCTGGTTCCTCGACTACGCGAGCTACGTCATCCTGGACCGGGCGGTCCCGCACATCGACGACGGGCTCAAGCCCGTCCTTCGCCGCGTGCTCCACACGCTCTGGGAGATGGACGACGGGCGCTTCCACAAGGTCGCCAACGTCGTCGGCGCCACGATGCGCTACCATCCCCACGGGGACGCCTCGATCGGGGCCGCGCTCGTCGGGATGGGGCAGAGGGGCTGGCTCGTGGAGCCCCAGGGCAACTTCGGCAACGTCCTGACGGGCGATGAGGCCGCGGCGCCCCGCTACATCGAGGCGCGCCTGACGCCCTTCGCGCGCGAGGTCCTCTTCAACCCGAAGACGACGCCCTGGCAGCTGAGCTACGACGGGCGCGCCCGGGAGCCGGTCACGCTCCCGGCCAAGTTCCCGATCGTGCTCTTGGAGGGGGCCGAGGGCATCGCCGTCGGGCTCTCGACGAAGATCCTGCCTCACAACTTCAACGACCTGTGCCGGGCGGCCATCAACCACCTCCAGGGGAAGACGTTCAGGATATACCCGGATTTCCCCACGGGCGGCATCGCCGACTTCTCCGAGTACAACGACGGCGAGCGCGGCGGGAAGGTGAAGATCCGGGCGAGGATCGAGCAGAGGAGCAAGGTGCTCCTGGCAATCACCGAGCTGCCCTACGGGACCACGACCGAGTCCGTCATCGAGGCGATCCTCGCCGCAAACGCCAAGGGCAAGATCAAGATCAAGAGGGTCGACGACAACACGGCGGACAAGGTCGAGATCCTCGTCCACCTCCCGCAGGGGGCGGAGCCCGAGAAGGTGATCCAGCAGCTTTACGTCTTCACGGCGTGCCAGGTGGCGATCTCGCCCTCGGCGTGCGTGATCGACGACGACAAGCCCGTGTTCCTTGGCGTCCGGGAGATCCTCAAGCGCAGCGTCAACAAGACGGTCGAGCTCCTGAAGAAGGAGCTGCAGATCCGCCAGGGCGAGCTCGAGCAGCAGTGGCACTGGGACTCCCTGGAGAGGATCTTCATCGAGGAGCGGATCTACAGGCGGATCGAGAAGTCGAAGACCTGGGAGAGCGTGCTCTCCGAGATCCGCGAGGGCCTGAAGCCCTTCGTCAAGCAGCTGCGTCGCGAGATCGTGGACGACGACATCGCGCGCCTGACCGAGATCCGCATCAAGCGCATATCGGCCTACAACCGGTTCGAGGCCGACGAGAAGCTGAAGAAGGTCGAGGAGGAGATGAAGGGCGTGAGGCACGACCTGAAGAACCTGACCGCGTACGCGGTGAAATGGTTCGAGATGCTGCAGGAGAAGTACGGCAAGGGCATCAAGCGCCGGACGGAGTACGACGAGATCGAGCAGATCAGCGCCGCCGAGGTCGTCTCCGCCAACCAGAGGCTGTACGTGAACCGCGAGGAGGGCTTCATCGGGCTCAACTGGAGGCAGCATGAGTTCGTGCAGGAGTGCACGATCCTCGACAGCGTGCTCTGCATCATGGCCGACGGGTCGATGAAGGTGTCGAAGGTCGCGGACAAGGTCTTCATGGGCCTTGGCATCCTGCGCTGCACCGTGTTCCCGAAGGACGGCGACACGTCCTACTACACGATGGTCTACCAGGACGGCGCGAGCGGGAAGGCTTACGCCAAGCGGTTCCAGATCGGCGGGGTCACGCGCGACAAGCTCTACCCCCTGGCGAAGTCGGACGGGTCGAAGGTCATCTACCTCGAGGCGAGCCCGACCGAGAAGGCCATGCCGAAGACGCTGCACATCTCGCTCGACGGGCGAAGCAAGGCCCGCGTCAGGGAGTTCGACTTCGACATGAAGGCCGTCGGGCTTAGCGCGAGGGCGGCCCGCGGGCTCACGGTCACCAAGTGGGCGGTCAAGGAGGTCAAGCGGGTCGACCCCGCCTGACCCTCCGGCCAGGCCGGGCCTAGGGCCCGAAGACCTGGTGGTAGACGATCGGGATGTTCTCCCAGAAGATGAGCGCGACGCCCATCAGGGAGCCGCCGGCGATGACGCCGGCCGCCACCGGGAAGTTGTAGATCTTGGCCTTCTCCGGCGACTTGAGTTCCATGACCCAGGCGATCAGGGCCCCGAGGAAGAAGAGCAGCCCGTAGTACCAGTGGAAGGTCCATGAGAGCCCGATGCCGGAGGCGGAAGGCATCCACTGGGCGCGGCGGGGGAACCAGATCGGAAGGAGGGTCAGGAGCGCCCCGACCAGGCCGCCGATCACGATCGACCAGACGTTGACGGTGCCGAGCGCGCCGAAGCCCTTGCTCAGGGCCAGCGCCACGATGCGCCAGGTCTGCGCCGCCGGGGCCGGGAACTTGTCGGAGCCGAGGACCGAGGCCGTCGGGACCATCACGCGGAACGCCAGGACCGTCACGACGGTGCCGGCGAAGATGCCGCAGAACTGGGCCAGGAACTGCTTGCGGGGGTGGGCGCCCAGGAGGTACCCGCTCTTCAGGTCCGTCAGGAGGTCGGCGGAGGCGATGGCCGCGCCGGACGTGATGTTGGCGCTCATCAGGTTGATGTTCATGTTGCCGGGGTTCAGGGCGCCGAAGAGGAGCTGCGTCACCTTGCCCAGGGGGCCGATCGGCGTCGTGTCGGTCTCGCCCGTCACGCGGCACGCGACCAGGGAGAGGAAGAACGACAGGAACACGGCCAGGACGGTCTCCCAGACGGGGAGGCCGAGGCTCACCTTGGCGAGCCACGCCAAGCCGATCAGCGAGAAGAGCTGGCCGGCGAAGAACCACCACATGGGCGTCTCAATGGCATCCATCGGGTCCACGGCCTTCTTCTTCTTGCCGAAGATGTCGGTGATCCCGCTGAACGCCCGGGCCATGACGCGCCAGTTGAGGGCGAACGCGAGGAGCCCCGAGACGACCATGCACGACACCCCGCCCCAGAGGGTCCAGGGGACGATCGTGCGGTATCCAGATCCGACGATGACGCCCTTGGCCTGCATGATCGGGACAAAGACACCCCAGCAGAGGGTGCCTCCGATCAGGATGCTGGTGGCGGCGCGGATGCCCATGAGGGCGCCGGCGCCCAGGAAGACGGGGTCCCAGATGAACGTGATCGTGCGCCCCATCCATACGGGCCCGAACACGACCTTGTCCACGCGCTCGACCAGGTTGCCCAGGCCGAACGGCTCAAGGCGGGCGCTGATCAGGGCCAGGCCGTCGGCCCAGAACTGGCTTATGGCCGCCGCGACGGCGGCCCAGGTGAGGCCGCGGGCCGACTGGCCGGAGCTCTTCCCCTTGGAGAAGAGGGCCCGGAGCGTCTCCGCGGTGGCGATGCCCGTCGGGAAGCGCAGCTGCTCGACGTTGATCATCTGGCGCTTCATCGGGATCGCCATGGTGACGCCGAGCACCGCGAGGAAGAACACCCACGCGAGCGAGAGCCCCAGGGGCAGCGCCTGCTGGTTGATCATGTAGTAGGCCGCGAATGCGGAGACCATCGTCGCGCCGGTCGAGTATCCGGCCGCGGAGGCCGTCGACTGCGTGCAGTTGGTCTCCAGGATCGACATGGGCTCCTTTGAGATCCTCAGGCGCACGAGCAGCGACGAGACCATGAAGGAAACGATGCACGCCGTGATCGATACGCCTATCCCCCAGCCGGCCTTCAGCCCGATGTAGAGGTTCGTCAGGGCGAGGATCCCCCCGAGTATCGTCCCCATCAGCACCGCGCGAAGCGTCAGCTGCGCGAGGGTGTCCCCGCGTCCCTTGTAGACCTCGTTGAACCACTGGCGCTCGATCTCCTCGGGCGTTCCGGTGAAGCCTTCCACCCTCAGGGGTGCGTCGGCGTTGTTCGGGTCTTCCGGGGCGGGGGCGGGGATTGGGGCCATGAACGAAGCGGTGGGCGACTCTGCCGCGGACCCGGAATGAAGGCGAGTGCGATTCTGGCGCGCGCCCCGGGGGCTACGGGGCCGGGCGCCCGTCCGGCAAAACGAAGCAGTACGCGTCGTACCGGATCTCGCTCCAGGCCAATTCCGGGAGGGGCCGGCCGGGGAAGAGGGGGATCGGGACCGGCGCAAACGTCACCTTGACCCGGATCGAGCTTCGCCCCGCGGTCAGGCCCCGGGAGGTTAAACCGTAGGGGCGCCCGCTGCCCAACGGGCCCCTAACCCCCGGCTGTGGCGTCCCTGAGCTCGGCGATGTACGGGAGCGTGCGGTAGCGGTCGCCGAAATCCAGTCCGTAACCGACGACCCACACATCGGGGATCTCGAACCCCAGGTAGTCGATGGGCGTCGTGAGGCTGGGGCGCTTCTTGCGTACCATGACGCAGGTGCGCAGTGAGGCGGCATGGCGCGCCTGAAGGAGCCGATAGAGATAGTCGAGCGTCTGCCCGCTATCGACAATGTCCTCCACGATCAGGATGTGCCGCCCCTCGACGGGTTCGCGCAGGTCCATCAGGATCCGGACCTCGCCGTGGGACGCATCCTTCCCGTAGCTGCTCACGGCCATGAAATCGACGGAGTGGGGCACGGTGAGCTTGCGCGTCAGGTCCGCCATGAAGATGAATGCGCCGCGCAGGACGCCGATGATGAGGAGCGGCTTCGTGCTCTCGTAGTCGCGGCTGATCTGGAGCGCGAGGTCGCCGACCCTGCGCTGGATCTGGTCGGCGGAGACGAGAACATGGGAAACATCCGAGGGTTCCTTCGGCGTTGGGTCCGGTGAGGATTTCATGCGGGCCGATTCTACCGCATCTTGCGTCGCAATGCACGAAAACGGTCGGCCCGCTGCAGGTTCACCGGGATGGCCCCGGAGTCGGTTTCAGGGGCCCAATTCGGGGATTGCCGGCCGGCGGCGACCGCGCTCACGTCAGTGCGCGCCCCGATGACGCTGCCACACCTCCATGGAAAGACCGTGTAAGAAAGCGGGCGCCCTGGCATCTAACCCTGGTGATGAATTCCCCGGTCAACGCTGAGGAGGGCCTGGCTGGCCGCCCCTTGGACGGACAATGGAAGTATGCGGTCACCGCGGGCGTGGTGGGCCTGTGGATGTCGATCGGATGGGCCCTGGGCCTTTCCGCCAACGCCTACCTGCTCCTCGGCATTCCCCTTTTGCTTCTGTTCCAGAAGTACATTGCGCGGCGGCCCCTGCTTGAGGTGTGGTTCGCCAGCGTGGGCCGATTCGCGCTGCCGTGGTGGGGATGGTTGATCGTCGCGGGCTTCATGGCACAGCCCGTCCGCAACCTGATTACCTGGAAGGACCCGGGATTGGCGGTCCAGCTCTGGCTTGTCTGCGCAACGCTGGGTGCGATACCCCTGGCATGGTCGATTGTCGTCTGCACGCGCACGCAATGGCGCGAGCTCGGACTGTGTGTTCTCACGGCGGGCGCCGCCGGCATCCTGACGCTGGCCCTGGGCTACTTCGCCCGCTCCCATTCCGCAATGACGGCTACGGCGCGAATCCTCGAGGGTCTGCGCTCGTTCACCCTCTACCTTCCGGTGTGTTTCATGATCGAGGAGGTCTTCTTTCGCGGGGGCCTCGATTCCTATCTGACTCGCGGCGGTACGCGCGCCCCCTGGCTGTGCGCCTTCTATCTCTCGGCCCTCTGGGGATGGTGGCATCTGCCGACCGTGGCGCTGCAGCCGGAGCACCGCGTCGCGCAGTTCCTGGTATTGGTCATTGCCCTGCCCCTCGTTCATTGCGGTGTCGGCGCCCTCCTTTCGATCTTCTGGCGCCGAAGCGGCCTCCTGCTGGTTCCCGTCTGTGCGCATGCCTTTATCGACGCCGTCCGCAACGCGCTCCTATAGGTCCCGATCCCGGCGGGCGGCGCTGCCCAGCAAAGAATTCTCCGGATTTTGTAGGTTTAATCCCGCGGACGCCGTTCGCCTATGCGAGAGGGTGCGCCAGAAAAGGGGCTGCATGAAAAGACTCCGAACCTGGCTCATGGCGGTTGCGTTGGTTTCCTCCGGTTACGCGGCCCCCTACCAGGTCCAGCACCTGGAGCCAATGAGCTGGTGGGTCGGGATGAGGCACCCGGAGCTGCAGCTGATGGTTCACGGGGAGAAGATCGCCGAGCTCAGTCCCGAGATCTCCTACAAGGGGGTCACGCTGTCGGGCGTGCAGCGCACGGACAGCCCGAATTATCTCTTCATCAACCTGCTGATCGCTGCGGATGTGTCACCCGGATCGTTCGAGATCCAGTTCAAGCGGGACGGCAAGGTGGTGACGGTCGCCACCTACCGGCTGGATGCCCGGATAAAGGACTCCGAGCTTCGCCGGGGATTCGATTCGAGGGATGCCATCTACCTGATTGTTCCCGACCGATTTGCAAACGGCGATCCCTCGAATGACAGCAGGCCGCAGTTGGCCGAGAAGGCCGACCGCTCAAACCGGAACGGCCGTCACGGAGGGGACCTGCGCGGGATGCGCGAGCACCTGGACTACATCGAGGGGTTGGGATTCACGATGATCTGGCCGACGCCCCTCCTCGAGAACAACCAGGAGCATTATTCCTACCACGGGTATTCGATCACGGATCTCTACCAGATCGACGCCCGATTCGGCACGAACGAGGAGTACCGCGACTTCGTCAAGGCGGCGAACGAGCACCACCTGGGAGTCATACAGGACATCGTGCTCAACCACATCGGAACCGGCCACTGGTGGATGAAGGACCCGCCCGCCCAGGACTGGCTGAACCACCCGAAAGGCTACGTGCAGACCAACAACCAGCACACGACGATCCAGGACATCCATGCCGCCCCCGAGGAGCGGGAACTCTTCCTCGACGGGTGGTTCGTCGCCACGATGCCCGACCTGAACCAGCGCAATCCCCTGGTCGCCCGCTACCTGATCCAGAACACCCTCTGGTGGATCGAGTATGCCGGCCTTTCCGGGGTGCGGGAGGACACGTATTCGTACTCCGACACCCAGTTCATGGCCCGGTGGAGCAATGCCGTCATGGAGGAGTACCCCAACTTCAACATTGTGGGGGAGGAGATGAACGACAACCCGTACATGGTGGCCTACTGGCAGAAGGGCGTCGTGAACCGGGACGGCTACAAGTCAGGGCTGCCGACGGTGATGGATTTTCCGACGACCGACCTGATGCCGTCCGTTCTGAACGCCCCGGAGACCCGCGGCACCGGCTTCATCAGGCTGTATGAGACGATCGCGGCGGACTTCCTGTATGCCGACCCGATGAGGCTGATGGTGTTTCCCGACAACCATGACAGGCCGCGCATCTTCTCCCTGCTCCACGAGGATATCGATCTCCTTAAAACCTCGCTGCTGTTCACCGCCACCACCCGCGGAATACCCCAGTACTTCTATGGCACCGAGGTGTTGTTGAAGAGCCCGATCGAGCGTGCGGATGGGCTCATCCGGGCCGACATGCCGGGCGGTTGGGCGGGCGACCCGACCAATGCCTTCACGGGCGCAGGCCTTACGCCGGCGCAGGCGGAGATGCAGGACTACGTGAAAAGGCTCCTCAATTGGCGGAAGACCAGCAGCGCCGTCACATCGGGGAAGCTGCTACACTACATCCCCTTTGGAGGATACTACGTATACTTTCGATACGACGACCGGCAGGCCGTCATGGTTGTACTCAACAAGAACGCGGGTGACAGCAGCCTGGATCCGTCGCATTTCGGGCGGATACTGAAGGGTGCGAAGTCGGGCCGGAATGTGATGACGGGCGGGCAGGTCGATATGTCGGTGCCTCTCCATCTGAAGGCGCGGGAATCCGTGGCCATCGAGTTCTGAAGCTTTCCCGCCGGAATTTGGTCCCTTTTGGGCTGGCCATCTGCCGCCCTGGTTGTCTGGGCCCAAACCCGCCCACTGGAGGACTGACGGCAACCGTCTGTTTCCAACGAGATTCCCCGGACGCCTCAAGGAAGCGCCGCGCTTCCCTACGGCGTCAAAGCGAACCAGAACACGGCAAACGCGGATGCGCGCCTGCACTGCACTCAAGCCCACACACTCCAAGGCCCGCTAGGATGACACCACCCAAGCGGGTCTTTCTGGATCTCGTGAAATAGCGGCGGAGTGAGGGCTCTGACTCCTAGGGAACGGTTAGTTCCAGTGGGGCAAAACCATCGGCCGTGACGGTGACCGTATCGGCCGCGGCAAGATCATTTATGGCCCAGACCTGTCCCGGACCGATGACGTGATCGGAAATATTTCTATCCTTGGTGTTGGCGTGGAATGACACGCTCAGGTGAATCTTGACGCTTACCTTGATCGCATCCTTCGAGGTGTTCGTGAGACTGAGGATATACGGGCCAATATTGGCATCCGTACCTTTTGAGAAGTCTGCAGTTAAGGGCAGGCTCATAGCCTTGTCGTCCATGGGCCGCAGTGCCGGGGTATCGTCAGCGGCTCGCGCGGCTGGGATTTGAAACATCGTGAGGCTCAGAACGCATCCAAATGCGATTAGGGCGGACTTGCCGAATGCCGAGCGGGCGCGGGAGGTATCTGAATTGTTCATGGTCTAAGTGGGTCGTCTTTTGGTTTTTCTATCGTGGGCTTCCCTGTCCAAAGGGTCGGATTACTGGATGTGAGTATACAGCGCTGCGGGCTTGGGACCCATGGGGTGTTACCCTGCGTTTGCCCGTGCGGTTGCCGCCATTGGCTAGATCCAAGGCGAAATGGATGACGAGCGAGATCGACACACTTTGCCCTTGGAAAGCAGCGAGACTCAGTAGGTTGCCGGGGCATTGGCAAACTGGTACCTGTGCATGGAGGAACAACAAGCGTTCAGTCTCCAAAAGAAGAACCAGTTTCTGCGCCATTTTTCCGCAGCTTGAGGATCGGTGTTAACAATCTGCGGCCCCATATCTACGTTCCCCACGAATGCACCGTTTCGCCAATTTCGGCGCGTCGCGCGGATTCTCAGACCGGCGCTCGCTCGGGCCCTTGTTCGTCGTCCAGTTGAGGGTCCATTTAGTTGGAGACTAGAAGTCCCAATTATGTGGTGACGAATTCAATCATCGCAGCTCACGGATGGACAATCGTCCAACTTCGATGCATCATCTTATTCGATCCGGATACGCCCCCAGTATTGGGGTCCGTAGCCGGATCTGAGCAAGGTCCCCAATGCCCGACACCATCGACTTCAACCTGAATGGGCAGCCGGTGCGGGTCAGCGCCGCCGCCGACAGGGACCTGCTTTGGGTGCTTCGCACCGACCTCGGATTGACCGGTCCGAAATACGGCTGCGGAATCAGCCAATGCGGCGCCTGCACGGTCCTCGTTGACAACCATGCGATTCGGTCCTGTTCGGTTCCCGTAAAGTCGGTCAAGGGCAAGTACGTGGTGACCATCGAGGGCCTTGCCGCGGAGGGTAAGCTGCATCCCATCCAGGAGGCCTTCATCGCGCATGACGCGCTTCAGTGCGGCTTCTGCACCTCCGGCATGATCCTGGCGGCATACGATTTTCTGCGCAAGCACCCCAAGCCGACGCGCGACCAGGTCATTGCGGGAATGGATGACAACCTCTGTCGCTGCGGCGCGCATGTTCGCATCGTCGATGCGGTCATGGAGGCGTCCTCCGTCATGGCCGAAAGGAAGCCATCGTGACCTCCCTGCCCGCAGCAGGCCCAGGGGGCCGGCCAGCATCCCGGCCGTGGGCCGACGCCGACCTCCCGACGCGCCGCGAATTCCTCAGGCGTTTTGGGACGGGCCTGCTGGTCTGGGTCGTCCTCCGGGAGACCGCCGGGGCCGAGGAATCCGAGGCGGCGCATCCGGTAAAGGTCCTCCCCAAGCCGGAGGGGGATTTCAATGCGTTCCTGAGGATCGACGAGGACGGCCATGTTACCTGCTTCACCGGGAAGATCGAGATGGGCCAGGGGCCCATCACCTCGCTGCCCCAGATGCTCGCGGAGGACCTCGATGTCTCGATAGATGACGTGAGCATCATCATGGGGGACACCGAGCTGTGCCCGTTCGACCAGGGGACATGGGGCTCCATGACCACGAGCATCTTCGGGAAGGTCTGGCGCGCGGCGGCAACCGAGGCAAGGGCCGTGCTGATGGATCTTGCCGCCGGGAGCCTGCAGGTTCCGGTATCGCAGCTAACCGTCCAGGACGGCGTGGTCACCGACTCCAAGGATCCGCTCAGGAAGGTGACCTACGGGCAGCTGACAAAGGGCAGGAGGATCGAACGTCGTGTGGCCGTGAAGCCGGACCTGAAGGCTCCGGGGCAGTTCAGGATTATCGGCAAGCCGCTCCTGAGACGGGACTCGCGCGACAAGGTCACGGGCAAGGCAAAGTACACCGGGGACCTGCGCCTGCCCGGAATGCTCTACGCGTGCGTCCTGCGGGCCCCGGCGCACGGCGCGAAACTGAGGAGTGCCGACACCTCGGCCGCCCGGAAGATCGACGGCGTTTTGGTGGTCGAGCAACCCGACATGGTGGCCGTCCTCCACGAGCTTCCCGACGTTGCGGCGGAGGCCATGGTGAAGGTCAAAGCCGAGTTCGAGCCCTCGCCGTCTAGACTGGACGACAAGACCATCTACGAGCACCTGGAACGGGCGGATCTTGAGGCGAGGATAGTCGCCCAGGGCGGAGACCTATCGGCGGGAAGCGCCCGCGCCGTGCGGCGCTTGGACGCGACCTACCTTGGCGCCTACGTCGCGCACGCGGCAATGGAGACCCACGCGGCCCTTGCGCATGTCGAGGGTGAGAAGGCGACCGTCTGGGCCTCCACGCAGAACCCGTTTGGCGCGCGCGAGGAGATCGCCAATGAGCTGGGGCTGCCTGTCCCGAGCGTCCGGGTCATCACGCCCTTCGTGGGCGGCGGCTTTGGCGGCAAGTCTTTCAACCTGCAGGCGGTAGAGGCAGCGAGGCTGTCCAAGGCGACGGGGCGACCCGTGCAGGTGATGTGGACGCGCGAGGAGGAATTCTTCAATGACACGTTCAGGCCGGCCTCCGTGGTCAACATCAAGTCGGGGCTCGACGACGCGGGCAGGATCGCCTTCTGGGATTACGAGGTGCGTTTTGCAGGCGACCGCGCGTCGGACCACCTCTACGACATCCCCGATCATCGGACGCTGTCGGTGGGCGGGTTCCAGGGTCCGCCGGGAATCCATCCCTTTCAGGTGGGAGCGTGGCGCGCACCCGGCTCCAGCAACAACGCCTTCGCCCGGGAGTCCCACGTGGACCAGCTGGCCTCGCTTGCCGGCGTCGACCCCGTGGAATTCCGGCTCCGCCAGCTGAAGGATGACCGGTTGGCCCGTGTGCTGAAGGCCGCCGCCGATAAGTGGGGTTGGAAGGCCGGGAAATCGCCCAGCGGCTTGGGGCTTGGCGTCGCCTGCGGCGCGGACGCGGGAAGCTATGTGGCCGCCATTGCCGAGGTGAAGGTGGACGCAAAATCGGGCAAGATAACCGTAAAGCGAGTCCTTTGGGTGCAGGAAATGGGACTCGTGATCAACCCGGCGGGTGCGAAGATCCAGATGGAGGGCGGGATAACGATGGGCCTGGGCTATGCGCTGTCCGAGGAGATGCACTTCAAGGACGGGGTGCTCCGCGAGACCAATTTCGACACCTATGAGCTGCCCCGCTTCTCGCAGCTGCCCACGATCGAAACCGTGATCCTTGATGCGGAGGATTCCCCGTCGTACGGGGGGGGCGAGCCCGCTATCATACTCACGGGAGCCGTCATCGCCAACGCCGTCCATGACGCGACGGGTGTCCGACTGCTCGAACTGCCCATGTCGCCGGATCGAGTTCGGGCTGCAATTGCTGCCAAGGCGTAGATTTTCCTTTTGTCGCGAAACCCGCCCCTTTTTGAACGCTCCCCTAAGGAAGCGGCTGGAGAATCAGGTGCTGGTTGAACGGCCTCGGGCAACTTTTTGTGTGCCTCTAGCGAGCGATTGGAACTTCGATGTAGCTATCGTTCTGCCATTCGACTCGTAGCGGGGGAGCGCCGGGTTGAAGCGACTCGTCGCTCACCTCTGCGCCCGTTCCGTAGTTTACTTGAGCGTACGGGTTCTTGTTTACGCTCAATAGCACAAGCAAGCGACTGCCTTTTCGCATTTGGCGCACCATAAAGGGCGTCTGGGTGAATGGGATCGTTTCGACGTGTCCTGGCTCGAGAAGCTGGCGCTTGCCCGGGTCCGCTGCAAAGCTCGCCCGGCCGAGATAGTAACCAAGATTGAAATACACGCCTTCAGGGAGAATCTCATAAAATGTCATCGTTACGTCCATGTCTCTTTTGTTGATCACGGCTTTCAGGGCACCGGTTATTCTGCCCGCTATTGTTAACGGCTCGTCGAACGGCTCGCTTTCGTAGGCGATGCCGTTTTCGTTGGCCGGAGCCTTTGAAAGGACCGCATCTGGGTAGATGTTGTTACTCGATGTGCGATCACCAAAATCGACTACCTGACCAGTGAATCCGGATTGCACGGGCTTTGATTCGCCGAGCACATGCGAACTGCCGGCGGGGCCGCTGCCGAGATAAAATCTCAGGACATGGTTGTGAATTGCCTCTAGGGAAGAGGAGTGCCGCCAGGTGTTGGCACCCATAACTTCACAGTTAATTTTATCCTTTATGATCGCGGGTTTAGGCCCGCCCTTCATGACGTAGTCGAACCAGGAAAACGTCAGCTCGGGGGTATCGAATTGGGCAGCTTCGTCGACCGAATAGCCGCCAACGTTCGACGGCTTCAGCGACGCCTGGGCCCCTTGATGGTCGTACGGGCCAATAACGAGATAGTGCTCGGCGGCTGGATAATAGAAATAATGCTCCGTCAGGTAATAGAGCGCCGCGATTTGGGCTGGGTCAAAATATCCAGTGACCTGAAGAATGGGGATATGTATATTTGAGAACTCGGCCTTGAATGGCGCCATAGTCTGCCAATATGCGTCAAATGAGGGATGGCGAAGTTGCCGCTGGAGCAGAGGATTTGGTGTGCCGTCAACCCGATCGACCTCCCGATAAGGTTTGCCGCTCGCATACCAGCGTTGAAAGAGGGTGTCCCAGCGGTGCTGATCCGAGTTGACCTCCCAATCGAGAGTGCGGTTGTTCGTAACGTAGAACCCCCATTGGTAGTTCGCGTTCTGGAAAACATTATTCGACATAGGCAGCACCAGACCGGGGTGAACTGCTGACCACGGCACGACGGTCTTTAGCGCGGGATTTGGGTGTTTTAGCGCAGCCCATTGGACGAATCCTTCGTAACTGCCGCCAAACATACCGACCTGGCCGTCGCTCCAGGGCTGCTTGGCAATCCAATCGATGACAGCATTGACGTCTTCGGATTCAACCTCCCACGGCTGGATCCGATCGGTACTGATTCCCTTTCCGCGAGCGAACGCGACCACTCCAGCGTATCCGTGCGCCGCCGCCAGCCGGGCCATTGTCACCGCATACGGACTAGCGTAGATCGTGAAATTCAAAGCCGCCGGTTGTCTGTTGGCGGTCGCTCGAGGCCGAAAAAGCTGCGCGGACAGCGTGACTCCTTTGTTTGTTTTTACCGGCACATCCCGTGCGATGATATAGCGCCGAGCATCATCAGCTGCGATCAGGTTCTCGCTCACGGGAGCCAGTGCCAGGTACTCTTGATAGAGCTGGTACTCGCGGATTAAATTCAGCGCCTCGGCTATCTCGATCGAGCCAAGGGAACGTTGCCGATCCAAATCCTGATTCAAATTCTGGCTTAATCTATTTAATGGGGCCCAAAGCCAAACGTCGGCGTCAGCGGCGGCTTTATCGTCCAATTCGCTCAAAACTGTTGCCGCTGCCCTGTTGATCGCATCATTGGCGGGTACGCCGCTTTGCTCTTGGAGCTTTGCTTGAGCGAAAACGCGATCGGGAATCAAGGTACTGACGGAACGGTGTGCCAACATCGAACGGCGCATCGATTCTTCGACCGTGGCGATAGCTTCCGAATATTGCCCGGCGGTCATCTGCAAGCGAAACAGGTTGGTCAGATACGAATCACTGCCGTCAGTGTGGTATTCTGCGATCGCCCGTGTGGCCAACGATGCCATGGCCACCTCGAAAGGAGCTCCCTCAGGTGGCGGACTAAACTTGAGTGGCGCCGCGCCAATAAGACCCGGCACTATACCCAGCGACGTAAGCGCGGCGAAAAACGCTGACCCGACTTTTCGGCACCTATCAAGGCCATTCATTGTCGAGCGTATTGCCCAAAGGATCAGGCTTTTGAAAGGCTTAACGTCACCGCTAACAGGTACCTTCGTTTGCGGCCGTCGCTCCCCGCTCGAAAAACGCTCTTTTTTTCCGCCCGCTTCGGTCGTATTCGGCTGGCAACGCCTCGCGGCGTGTTTGGCCCGCCGGCCGTCGTCCACGGCTACTGCCCTTGTGGGAACTCCTCACCCGTTCTGCCGAGATCATTCCCATCCCAGCATCCTACCCGACCGCGGCTTAACCGGCTACGAGGTCCCCGGCCGGACGTTAACGGAAGGGAGATTGCAGCGCTCCGTGTTTCAAAAGGGACCGTTTTTCGAACGCACGGAACTAAGCGCGAGTGATACCTTGACATTCTACATATACGAGGTGTAGAAACCCTAGGTATCGTATGGACGCAGATAAATCCGACCTTCTCCAGGGAACGCTGGACATGCTGATCCTCAAGATCGTCGCAATGGGCCCGATCCATGGCTATGCAATTACAAAGCGTATCCAGCAGATCTCGAGGGACGTCTTGCGAATTCAGCAGGGTTCACTTTACCCGGCGCTTCACAGACTCGAAAACCGCAAATGGCTTACCGCTGACTGGCGCGAGGCGGAAAGTGGACGTGAAGCCAAGTTCTACTCCTTGACGGCCGCGGGGAAAAAGCAGTTGGAAGTCGAGCAGCTGGACTGGGAGCGCCTGTCGACGGCCATCGGGTTGGTGCTAAGGACCGTGCAGTAGGGACCTGGCGATGAGCTGGCTCTTCGACCTGTTCCGCGGGAAGTCACGCGAGCGGCGTCTCGACTCTGAACTGCGCTTTCATCTGGAGCAGCAGACGAAGGACAATATTGCCGCCGGAATGAGCCCGGAGGTGGCGCGTCGAGAGGCCGCCATCGATCTGGGAGGCTTGGAACAGATCAAGGAGGAATGCCGCGACGAGCGAAGCGGTGCCTGGCTAGGCCACGTCTCGCAAGACTTGCGCTTTGGCCTGCGCATGCTGCGCAAGAATCCAACGTTCACCGCGATCGCCGTCCTTTCGCTGGCGCTCGGTATCGGGGCCGCAACCTCGGTCTTCTCCCTAGTTGATGCCGTACTCCTTGGCTCTCTGCCGGTACCCAACCCGCAAGATCTCCGAGTCATTTGCTGGTCAGGTTCCGATACGAGAATGATGTATATCACGCTTACAGGTGATCCAGTCGTGCCCGGCCGCAGGGCCGGAGGATCCTTTTCCAAGGACGTCTTTCTCGCCCTGCGCGAACAATGTGCGCCCCAGGCCGACGTTTTTGGCTATACACCATTCTTTGGCGGAACAGCCCGGGCGCGGGGGCTGCCGGTAAAGGCCGATGGCCTCATGGTTTCGGGCAACTTCTTTTCGGGACTGGGTGCGAATCCATTGGTCGGAAGCTTGCTCGGCCCAGAAGATGAAGCAGCGGGATCAGTTCCTCGGATAGTTATTTCCTATCGTTGGTGGAGACAACAATTCGGGTTGGACCCTCGCGCAATCGGTCAACAGGTGACCATCAATGGCAACAATTACACCATCGCCGGCGTCTTGCCTCAGGCATTTACTGGGGTTTGCCCCGGAGACATTCCCGACCTATACGTTTCGCTCTCGGACAAGTCGCTTCCTATGCAGGGCCTCCCCAAGGATCTGCCCGCGCTCTGGTGGATCGCCATAATGGGGCGAATGAAGCCCGGTGTTAGCACCGCCCAGCTTCAGGCCGTTGTAGATGTTACCCTCGCGACCCAAGCCGATAAATTCATAACGAAACCGAGCGGATACATTGCGGACGGCCGCGATGGCCCGGTGTGGAAACTCGGGACGTATCGGACACTGCTGCAACTCCTCATGGCAGTCGTTGGCGTGGTCCTGCTCGTCGCTTGCTTGAATATTGGAGGCCTATTGCTCGCGCGGGGTTCCGCCCGTCAACATGAGCTTTCGTTGCGCGAGGCGCTTGGCGCAAATCGCCAGCGCATAGTGAGGCAGTTGTTGACGGAGAGCGCGCTGATCTCGGTGTTTGGCGGCGCTCTAGGGATTTTGGCCGCCCTCTGGGGTAGGCTGGCAGTCTTCCGGCTCCTGGCTGGATCGCCAGGGGGTTTACATTTCGACACAAAGCTTGATGCCAGGGTTCTGGCATTCGCATTGGCTGTTACATGCCTGACGGTGCTCTTGGCGGGCCTCTTTCCGGCGCTGAAAGCCGCAAGGTTGAACCCTAGGGACGGCTTATGGCAAAGGTCTGGAGGCGGAACCCCGCCGCTTCGCGCCGGGCAATTCCTTGTCGCAGCTCAAATCGCGCTCTCTCTTGTTCTGGTCACGGGAGCCGGGCTTTACTTCAGGACATTGGTCAACCTCGTGAGCATCGAACCGGGATTCGCAATGGACCACCTCTTGTCCTTCGCAGTCAATCCAGGGGACTCCGGCTATCAGGCGCCGAAGACAGTGGCTTACCTTGATGAGCTCCAGCGCGTCCTGTCCGCGGTTCCCGGTGTTAGATCCGCAGCTCTTGTCTCCAATCCTCTCTTGGGCAACTGGCTGCAATCCGAGGGGTTTACCATTCCGAACCAAGCTTCCGGCGGACAAAACCTGGGATCGACCGTGCTGACCGTCAGCGAGACCTTTTTCGGCACTATTGGAGTACCCATCATAGATGGGAGAGATTTCCGCGCAAGCGATGCGGACGGAGCGTTGAAAGTGATCATCGTGAATCAATCCTTTGTCCGGAAATTCCTTGCCGGCTCAATTCCCGTCGGTCGGACAATCAAATTTGGCGATACCGAGTGGCAAATCGTGGGTGTCTGTCGCGATTCGATGTGCTTCGACATCAAGAAGGGAGTGGATCCGACGACATATTTTCCGTATCGCCAGCACCCCATCGGCAACGCGTCAATTGTTGTGCGAACGCTGGTACCGCCTTCGTCGGTCGCAAAGGCGGTGCTAAGTGTTGCGACAGCCGTCGACACGAATGTCTCAGTCGAAGACATAAGCACCGAGGAGCAGATACGCGACCGGAATATCACACCCGAACGCATGCTAGCCTCGTGTTGCAGCTTCCTGGCCGCATTTGTGATGCTGCTTTCGAGCATCGGTCTCTTCGGGCTCATGACTTACGACGTGACCCGTCGCACCAGCGAATTTGGAGTCCGGATGGCCCTTGGCGCGACACCCCTTCATGTCATGCGGCCAATCTTGAAAAGGGCGATGGTGCTCGCGAGTGCCGGCCTAGCTGTTGGACTGCCGCTAACGTTGGTCCTGACTAGTTTGATTCGCTCCAATCTCTACGGGGTGACGCCCTTCGATCCGAGAACCATTTTTGGGGCGGTCGCTCTGCTCATGACTGTTGTTCTTGTTGCTGCTTGGATCCCGGTTTGGCGCGCGACGAGAATTGATCCAATGGTCGCACTTCGGTGCGAATAGGTCACTTTCGATATGACGGGAATTAGGCGCATTCACATCAGGGCGCTAATCCTACCGCTCATTTGCGTTGGCGCCTTCACGCCATTTCTTTCGCGCGCCTATGGAGAGGATGCGTCGGCTCAGCCTGGATATGTCTGGTTCGACTTAGACCATCTTGGCGGCATGGTCCTGATTCCATCGGGTTGGTTCTGCCGTGAAATCCGTGGCCCCGATGAAACCGGCTATCAAATAACCAAAGAAGAAGTCATTCCGAAGAACGACGGCGGTCTGACCGCATATTCAAACAAGCATATTGATTGGAACACGAATCGCATCTCAAAGGGTACCGACTATCTGACTGGATTTACGATCAAGGTCATCTCTGGCCGATTGTGGAACGAAAGTCGCCTTTCGAATCTAGCTGAGGGAGTGTATGAGGATAGGAAAAGGGAGTGCCGCTTTAGGGGGGGCCGCGTGTCGGCGTTGCGGATCGGTTCTATTGGCACCTATACAACGCGTGGCTATGATCTAGAGATAGTGGAAACGGTTGGCAATGTGGTCGAAACGCAGCGTTTTGTTGAGCAGATCCTCCTAGACACAAAGACACCAACAATGATCTTTGTGACGTTTGACTGCCCTCTTAGCGCTTGGCTCGAGAATAAAGGCTGCTGCGAGAGGTTCTTCGCTACTCTCTCCCTGTTTCAAGGTGCCAAGCAGGCGAATCGCTCACCGTATTCGCCGAATGCGCCTACTACAACGGCCGCCGCGGAGGCTGCCGCGCAAGCCGTAGCTGCGGATCACGAGTCCGTCAGGATGCAACAATCTGTCCCCGATAGGACGGTTATTCGAATGCGCGGTCCGCAGTGAGTCATTTGCACCTGAGCGCCGCGATTGGATCGAGGATCGTCGCGAAATGCATGTGCATCCAATCCTTCTGCAGGCTGACACTTGAGAACTAAGAGCTTGTGAGGCCTTTCGAGCGCCCTTTGTTCGAGAAAAGGTCTCTTTTGGGACACCGGCGATCGTCACGTCTTACGGCAAATAGAAGGGGGATCCCTGATGTTAGGGAAATGAATGGGATATCAATTCCGGCTTTAGGGCCCCAGTAGAAACCTCTCCCGCCCTTTCCATCGCCGATTATTTTCCCTGCCCCAAAGCCTTTTCAACTAGACCTTGTTCGCGTAGTTTTGCGGTCCTAATCAATTCCAGATTGTTGGTGAGGCCGTACTCGGAGATAGATCCGGTAATGCGCTCACCGTTCACCTTTCCTCGGATGATCAAATCCCAACCTGGCGAGGTCACCGTGACGTCGCCGCCATTCAGCACAACCCTGCCGCGAAGCGTCTCATTTCTATCAGTATTCTCGATGCTAGACTCTCCTGTCGTATCGATATGTAGAAACAGTCGTTTGAATCCTTGTGTGACTCCTCGCCAGTCGCCTGCTATCGATGACACCGGGGCACCAGAAGCTTGGTCGACGACGTCCGAAAGATCTTCGACGTCGATCAATTCGCCAATGCGGACGACGCCTTGCCTAGCCGTAAAGTCCCTAACTAGACCAAAAGTGTCCTGTCCGAAGTAGGTCGCCGCCGTCTCGGCCATCTTGGGGAGGTCACCATAAAAAGAATGGCGCCGCTCGGAAAGGCTGAAACGCGTTTCCCAAAGCAAATTGAGCCTCTTGTCCTTCCGAGCGGCCTGAAAATCGAACGCCCGCAATATCACATAGTAACGGCTGCCTTCGAGGGCACTTAATTCGGATGCATGGGCTTCCCTAATTATATGTCCCATAAAGTAAGCGCCTGAGGCGTGTTCCAAGGCCCTCGCCTCCGCATCGAATCCCATTAGGCTCGCGTTAAAGATAGCGAGGGAGTCCAGGTCGCCGCCCCCGTCAATCATGTTCCTGGCCCCGCTTGCAAATCCCCAGAATACCATGATCAACAACTTGGTCGCCTTGGGGTCACTCGAAAAAATGTAATTCTGGCCGGCAAGAGGATCCGCTATGATTTGGGCGATCGTTTCAAAATCTACCGGGTCAAAAGTCGGATCAATTTGCGATGATTCCGTCAAGACGCCGCCGTTGCCAAAGGCATATGTCTCCGGCTGAAACGATCCATCGGCGAATCGTGTGCGCGTATATCCGTTAAACTGTTTCGAATTCACGGCGGTAAGTCGCTCGCTCATCGAAGTGAGGCTGAAGATGTCCGAGGCCGATGCTCCGGCTTTGAGCCCAAGGCTGACCAACAGGAGCAACCAAATAACGCACCGGGAACCGATTTCCGATGAGGAAATGCCATTGAACACCAACGAGCACGAACGGTTACAGGTGGGGTTCACTGGTATCTCTGAAAAGAAAATCTCTGGGTTCGCAGTACCATACCGGATATTCAATTTGTTCTTTGCTGCAAACCCGAAGGGTACCTTAAAGGACCCTGTAGGAACAGAACTTGATCCTATGAATGTTAACCCCCAGCTGGCAGTGTATGAAACGGGACCGTTTTGGGAAATGGCCTTCTATTCGTACCGGCAGGTGCTTCGCCAACTGCTCCAAAAAAACCCGCCGTGCATTCGGTCCGGATGAAGCCGTCCACTTGGCGGCGATTAAAAAGCATCTTCAATGCTGCTATCTATCGGCTAGTGTCTCGGAAGCCCCTCCTTCCTCCTTCGGAGCATATGATGAGAAGAGCAAACCCCCGTTCTATCCCGTGAGATCAAGCTTCTCGGGCGTTCGCGAAGACATGCTTTCGCGAGCTCCCCGTGCCAAAGAGTGTGTCAGCGCGGCCATTGGATCGATGTCGTATGATTCGCAATGGTCCTGCGAAATGCGCCCTGAATCCAACCCCAATGGACGCCCTCGGGCCCGAGGAGCGATCCCTGCCATTCGTCAGGCAAACACCCTATTTGCGTGGACGCCGTTTTCGTCCATAGTGGGGAAGGCCGGTCCCCAGTCCGCCAACAGGCACCCATGAAGAATTTCACCTCCCGTTTTTCAAAACCTATTGGATTTGTCCTGGTCTGCCTTGCGGCCCTCTTCGTTTCGTCCTGCGCATCACTCACTCCTGACCAGGTGCAGGCCAATTCGGTCACGAGGCATGAGCAGCGTGCGGAGGGCATCCCCGACCCGATGAAGGAGAAGTGACGCAAGGGCCCGCAGGCCGGCGCCTTCTCCGGCGCGGCTAGGCATAGCGATCCTCGGTCCAGGGATCTGCCGTGTTCGAGTAGCCGCGGACCTCCCAGAACCCGAGCTTGTCCTCGGCAAGGAAGGTGATCGCCTTCACGAACTTCGCACCCTTCCAGGCATAGAGCTTCGGGATGATGACGCGCGCGGGCCCGCCGTGCTCGCGGGGGAGCGGCTTCCCGTTGAAGGAGGTGGCGACAAGCGTGTCGTCGTCCAGGCACCGCTCGAGCGCCACGTTCGTCGAGTAGCCGTCGTAGCTCGAGAAATAAACGAATTTCGCCTCCGGCGTGGGGCGGGCGAGCTCGTAGAGTGTCGTCAATGCGACGCCGCCCCAGCGGCAGTCGTACTTCGACCAGGTCGTCACGCAGTGGAAGTCGCTCACGTCGTCGACCTGCGCGAGCGCGTTGAACTGCGCCCAGCTGAGCGTGACCGGGTTCTCGACCAGCCCGTCGATCGCAAGCGTCCAATCGCCCAGCGGGATCTCCGGCTGGACGCCGAGGTCGAGGACCGGGAAGCCCTCGGTCAGCTTCTGGCCCGGGGGCAGGCGGTCGGACGAGGCGACGGCGCGCGCGGTGATCCCGCGGGACTTCTGCTTCTCGGCCCACTTCTGCTTCGCCGCGATGTAGCGCTCCTTGGACATCAGGACAGGGTAGGGCGGGAGGCCGCGCTCGGCAAGTGGGCCGTTACCGGCAAAAGAAGCGGATCGTCCGCTCGTTCGACGGGTGGTCGATGACCTGGGAGGGCGGCCCCCGCTCGACGACCTGGCCCGCGTCCATGAACACGACCTCGTGGGCGACCGCACGGGCGAAGGCGACCTCGTGGGTGACGACCACCATGGTCATCCCTTCCTCGGCCAGGGTTCGCATCACGGCCAGGACCTCGCCCGTGAGCTCGGGGTCGAGCGCCGAGGTGGGCTCGTCGAAGAGGAGGGCGGCGGGCTGCATGGCCAGCGCCCGGGCGATCGCGGCCCTCTGCTGCTGGCCCCCGGACAGCTCCTGGGGGTGGGCCTCGGCCTTGTCGGAGAGCCCCACCCGCGCAAGGAGGCCCAGGGCGAGGTCCCGCGCCTCGTGCCTCGGGAGCTTCCGGATGACCCTGGGCGCGAGCGCGACGTTTTCCCAAACAAGGAGGTGGGGGAAGAGGTTGAACTGCTGGAAGACCATGCCGACACGCGAGCGCAGGCCGTCCAGATCCCTGTCCCGGGCGCGGACCGGCGCTCCCTCGAAAAGGACCTCCCCCTTGTCCGGGATCTCCAGGAAATTGAGGCAGCGAAGGAGCGTCGACTTGCCCGAGCCGCTCGGCCCGAGGATGGCGGTCACCGTCCCAGCCCTGACCTCGATCGAGATGCCGTCCACCGCCGTTACGGCGCCGAAGCGCTTGACGATCCCGCGGGCCTCGAGGACCGGGGAACCCGCCGGCGGGTGTGCAGGGGTTTCAGGCTGCATGGCGGCGGTAGCGGTGCTCCAGGGACTTGACCCCCAGGGCGAGGAGGAGCGTCAGGGCCAGGTAGAGGAGCGCAAGGAGCGTCAGGCTCTCCGTGTAGCGGAAGGTGGAGCTCGCATAGAGGCGCGCCTCCTGGGTGATGTCGCGGACGCCGAGGACCGAGACGAGCGACGAGTCCTTAAGGAGCGAGATAAGGTCGTTGCCGAGGGTCGGCAGTATCCGCCGAAACGTTTGGGGAAGGAGCACGTGACGGAGGGCCTGGCGCTGCGAGAGACCGAGCGCCCTCGCGGCCTCGGCCTGGCCGCGGGCGAGCGACGTCAAGCCCCCGCGCACGGTCTCGGCCTCGAAGGCGCCGTAGGCGCAGACCAGGGCCGCGACGACGCGGGCGCCCATCGGGACGTCCGAGGCCCGAAGCCCGGAAAGGGCGCCGCTCCCGCCGCCCGTCCAGTGAAGCGCGTCAACCCCCAGCGGCACGAGCACGAAGGCGACGATGAAGATCTGGACAAGGATCGGCACCCCGCGCGCCACCTGGACGTAGAGGGTGGCGATGTTTCGACGGACGGGGGAGGGGGACACGAGCCCGAGCGCCGTGGCGAGACCGAGGGCGATCGCAAGGGGGAAGGCGATCGCCGTGACGGCGAGCGTGACCCCGAGCCCGGAGAGGATCCGCACGAGGATTTCCGCGTAGACCTGCGACGTCGCCGCCCGCCACGCGAAGATGGTCCCTCCCAGCGCCAGGGCGAGGAGCCACCAGGGGGCGCGCGAAAGCCTTCCGACGTTTCCCGGGGAGAGCTTGCCGTCCGGGCCTATCATTCCTGAAGGGGCCTCATGGTTTCGGGGCTCCGGGTGTGCCGCGCCGGGGGGAGAACCAGAGCGAGTTCATGCGGGCGAGCGTGCCGTCGGCCCTCATGGATTCGAGGGCTGCGTCGACGGCCTGCCGGAGGGCCGAGCCCTGCGTGAAGACCATGGCGAGGTCCTGCGCGGCCAGGGCGCCCTCCAGGAGCCGCAGCCTCTCGGCATTGGCCCCCACGTATCCCTGTCCACCCACGTCATCGATGATGACGGCGTCCAGGTCGCCGCTGATGAGCGCCTGGACGAGGTCCCCGAAGCCGTCGTAGGCGACGATCCTGCCCCGGCCGACAAGCTCCTCGGCCTTCGTGTAATTCGTGTTGCCCTTCTGGGCCCCGAGGCGGGCGCCCGGGGTCCCGACAAACTTCTCGAGCGTCGAGAAGCGAGTCTCGCCCATTCGAACGAGCAGGCGCTGGCGCACCTGGGCGTAGCTTTCGGAGAAATCCACGACCCGTGAACGCTCCGGCGTCTGCGTTATCCCGTTGGCCGCCATGTCGAACTGCCCGGTCGCGATGCCCTGGATCATGCTGTCCCAGGCGATCTCGCGGAACTCGGGCCGGAAATTGAGCCTGCGGGCGATCTCCCGGATTGCGTCGTAGTCCCAGCCCCCCGGGCTTCCCGTCCCCGGAAGGAGGTAGTTGAACGGGGGGTAGTCGTCCTCGACGGCCACGATGACCCTGCGGCCCGCGAGGTCCGGCAGGGGGGCCGGCGTGGCGGCAAGCCCGGGAGCGCCCGGCGCGCGGGCCGCGGCGAGACCGAGACCTAGCAGGAGGATCGCAGGTATCCGGCGGGACACGCTTGGACCGTGGCGAACGCCCGGAAGGCTGGCAAGAGTGCCCTCGCCCCGGGGCTATTCGACCTCTTCCTCGTGGAGCGCGACCGCCACGGCCGCGCGCCTGCGGACATAGTAGATGGTCATGCCGCCCTGGTAGAGCACGGTGACCGCCGCGACCCCGACGTAGACGAGCCGCAGGAATTCGAGGAGGAATTCGTCGATCCCCAGGCCCGCCTGCCGGATCTGCTCGGCGAGCTCGGCGGTCACGACCGCGCGCAGGGTCGAGATGTCGGGCCTTGCGAGACGCATCGCCGCGTAGCAGAGGAGGATGGCCATCAGGTAGAGCTGGCCTGAGATGAGCCAGCCCATCCCGCGCTCACGGCCGGCCCGCAGAAGGGTCACGCCGTGGAGCTCGATGGCGCCGGCCGCCGCGACCAAAAGGCCGATGAGAGCCCCGGAGACGTCCCGTGAGGCCGCGGAGACCAGGGCGAAGGCCCCCGCCACGCCGAGCACGGACAGCCCGTCGAAGCGCGCCACCCGCATGACGCGGCGGAAGGTCTCCGAGGGAAGTAGGGGGGGCTTCATGGGCGCGGGCTGTCATTCCCCCGTTTTGAACTGGAATCTCAAGCTTCTTCGATAGGAACACGGGGGCGCCCCATCGGTCGGTAGAGAATGCGCCCGACCCAAGTTTGAGGGTTGCGGTCAGGCAATTTCGCGCGAATATCCCGCCAAGCTAACCCCAAATTACCCCATGGACACCCCCGTTTCGGCGCTCATTGAGCGCAAAGGGTCAGATGTGCACGCCGTGGCTTCGACGATTACGATCACCGAGGCCGTGGCCGAGATGAACAAGAAGAGAATCGGCTGCATCGTCATCGTCGATGCAGGGAAGATCGTTGGCATATTCACCGAGCGCGACGTGCTCCTGCGCGTCGTCGGGGCAGATCTCGATCCCAAGAAGGTGCTTGTCTCCGAGGTGATGACCAAGAACGTGCTGTCGGTCACGTCGGACACCACGGTGGAGCAGACGATGGTGATCTTCGCCGACAAAAAGTGCCGCCACCTTCCCGTCATCGATGGCGGCAAGCTGAAGGGCCTCGTCTCTATCGGCGATATCTCCCGCTGGGTCGCCGACACCAGCAGGGCCGAGGCGGACCACCTCAAGAATTACATCACGGGCGGGTTCCCCGCCTGAGGGATCCCTTCCCAGGAAAGGCCTCCTAAGCGTCCCGTGGGCCGCATGGATTTGACGCGCGCGCCGTGTTGGGCACGTTTGGGTCCAGCCGCATCAACCCTATGAAAGCAACTCTCAGCGCCCTCGCCCTATCCCTCGCCGTGTCAGCCCAAGCCTCCATCGTAACCCGAGACGTCGACTACGAGCACAACGGGGTCAAGCTTCGCGGCTACCTCGCCTACGACGACGCCAAAGCAAAGTCGGGCAAGCTGCCCGGCGTCCTCATCGTCCACGAATGGTGGGGCCTCAACGACTATGCGAAGAGCCGGGCCGTCCAGGTCGCGGGGCTCGGCTACGTCGCCTTCGCGGTCGACATGTACGGCGCCGGGGTGGTCGCAAGCGACCCGAAGGCCGCCGGCGAACTCTCCGGGCAGTTCAACCACAAGCCCCTGCAGGCGGAGCGCGCGCAGGCCGGCCTGGACCAGCTGCTCGCCACCGGGCTCGTGGATCCCACCGAGGTGGCGGCCATCGGCTACTGCTTCGGCGGCACCACCGTGCAGGCCCTCGCCTACACGGGGGCCCCGCTCGCCGGAATCGTGAGCTTCCACGGGGGCCTCATCCCGGCCACGGCCGAGACCGCGGCCAAGAACAAGGCGAAGATCCTCATCTGTCACGGAGCCCTCGACCCCTCGGCGAAGCCGGAGGACATCACGGCGTACCTGAAGTCGCTCAACGACGCGAAGTTCGACTACCGCTTCGTCCAGTACGCCGGCGCGCTCCACGCGTTCACGAACCCGGACGCCGACGCCAAGGCGGCGGCCTTCCCCGGGATGAAGGGCTTCATCGGCTACAGCCCCACGGCGGACCACCGCTCGTGGGAGGACATGAAGGCGTTCTTCGCCGAGATCTTCGCGCCTAAGGCGGGCTAGGGACCGCCGACTCGTACCAGCGGCGCGTCCGGTTGCACGCGCCGCAGATCGAGAGCATCACGGGGACCTCCACCAGGACGCCGACGACCGTCGCCAGGGCGGCCGGCGATCCCGGCCCGAAGAGCGCGATCGCGACTGCGACCGCCAGCTCAAAGAAGTTGCTGGCCCCGATGAGGCACCCCGGGGCCGCCACGCTGTGCTCGACCCTCCACAGGCGCATGAGCAGGTACGTGAGGCCCGAGTTGAAGTAGACCTGCAGGACGATGGGGACCGCGATAAGAACGACCATGAACCACCGGCTCGTCAGGTTCTCGGCCTGGAACGCGAAGATGAGGACCAGCGTCAGGAGCAGGGCCCCGATCATCACGGGGTGGAACCGCGGGAGGAACCGCCCGTCGAACCAGTCCCGGCCGTGGGTGCGCAGGAGCGCCGTCCTCGTGAGCCACCCGGCAAGGAGCGGCACGACGATGAAGACGATGACCGAGGTCACGAGGACCCGCGCGGGGACGATGACGTGCGCGACGCCGCACAGGAACATCACGATCGGGGCGAAGACGACCAGCATGACCAGGTCGTTCACGGCGACCTGGACGAGCGTGTAGGCCGGATCTCCGTCCGTCAGGTAGGACCACACGAACACCATGGCGGTGCAGGGGGCGGCGGCCAGGATGATGAGTCCCGCCGTGAAACCCCTCGCCGTCTCCGGGTCTATCCAGCGCGCGAAGACGTGCTGCATGAAGACCGCTGCCAGGAGCGCCATGCTGAAGGGCTTCACCATCCAGTTGACGAAGAGCGTCACCGCGAGTCCCTTCGGCCTCCGGGCGATCCCGCCGACCGAGCCGAAGTCCACCTTGAGCATCATCGGGTAGATCATGAGCCAGAGGAGGACGCTGATCGGCACGTTCACGTGAGAGTCGCGGCCGAAGTCCATCCGGCTGAGCTCCGAGGTTAACCCGGGCAGGAGCTTCCCGAGGGTCACCCCCGCGACCATGCAGAGCAGCACCCAGGCCGAGAGGTAGCGCTCAAAGAAGTCGAGGCGCTTGGGCGCCGGGCCAGGGGACCGGCTTGATGCGGGCTCGTTCACGGGCGAAAGGGCGTCTTCGCGGCGATCTGGTCGAGCTGGATCTTCTTCAACTCGGCGTCAGGGAGCGCGCACAGGAGCTCGATCCGGCGCGCGATCTGGGAAGCGACCTGGATGAAGAGCCACCGCTTCTGATCCAGGGTGCCCTCGAGGGCGGCGGGATCCGGCGAGCCCCAGTGGGCGAGGACCGGCTGCCCCGGCCACACCGGGCACGACTCCCGGGCGTTGTCGCAGACCGTGATGATGAAATCGAACCGGACGTCCCTGAACTCGTCCCAGGACTTGCTGCGCGCGTCACCGGCGTCGATGTCGTACTTCTCCTTGAGGACCCAAAGGGCGAGGGGGTTGACGGTGCCCGAGGGCTTGGCGCCGGCGCTGTGCACCTCGAAGCGCCCCTTGCCCTTCTTTCGGAGGAGGTATTCCCCGATGATGCTCCTGGCGGAGTTGCCCGTGCACAGGATCAGGACCTTGAAGGGGGTCGGGCTCATCGGGCGGGGACCCCGGACTTTCCCTTGATCGGCGCCGGGGCGCAGCAGATGGGGCTATTGCGCTCGAAGCAGGCCTTCAGCTTCCGGAGTCTTCCGGCGTCCGCGCCGAAGAGGGGATCCTCCCGGGCGCAGTCCTGGAGGCACGCCAGGTTCGCCTTGAGTTCAGGCGAGGGTTTCTCGGGAAGGCTGTAAACCATCCAGTTGGCGTTCCTGCGCACGGCCACCATCCCATGGGACCTAAGGTAGGCGAGGTGCTTGGACACCTTCACCTGGGGCTCGTCGAGGACCTCCTGGATGTGGCAGACGCACAGCTCCCCGCTGCCAAGCAGGTTGAGGATGCGCAGGCGCGTCTGGTCGCACAGGCATTGGTAGATTTGGACCAGTTTCATGTCGATACAGGTATATACTGATTAAGGCATATACAAGTATTTTTTCTCCGCCGCGGAGTGGGTCCGCGGTCGACGGGCGTTCGGGTGCAGCAAACTGCGGAGAGTAGGCCAAGGCATTGTGGGACAGCAGCTAGAACCCAAACCCCCAGAATCCTCCCTCGCTGGCCGCTTGGGCGGACACCTTCCTCTTTTAATTTCACGCATCTTGAAGTACTTCCGCCCGTCATGCTGTTATGCGTGGGGGACAGGGCCCATGAAGAGCCACCCCCGCTCCTTGGGAAGCGCCAAGGTTGCCAGCTCAGGAATTCACAACCCAACCATGAAGGCGCGCATTGCCGTCCCGCTCTCAACCCGCGCACTGGCGTTGGGTGCCGCGGTGATTCTCCTCGCGGCTGCGGCCCAGGCCGAGGAGATCGAGGCCGTTTCGTCGAGGACGAGCGACGACTACGTGCGCCAGAAGCTCCCGAACGGGACGTTCAAGGCCGAGTACTACGCATTCGCAAAGGGCGGCTATTGGAGCGGCGACCGGAACGACAAGACGATCGACAAAATGGGGTTCCTTGACGTGGCGCGCACGATCGCGGCCCCGCTGGGAAGCCAGAACTACATCCCGGCAAAGGATCCGAAGGCGACGAAGCTCCTGATCATGGTCTACTGGGGGACGACGGAGGCGCCGGAGCACGCCACCGACACGGCGGCCTTCCAGAACCTGAAGGACGACTACCAGACGCTCAACCAGAGGTGGGCCCCCTCGAAGCAGCATGACCGGTTTGGCAACAGCAAGCTGCCTCCCGCGGGTGACCTCGCCGCATGGCAGGAGTTCGACGAGGTGACGACCGACATCGCGGCCGTCCAGGCCGAGAACCGGATTCGCGACCAGGCCGACCGCATCAACGCGCTCATGCTCGGATACGACTCCTGGTGGGCGGCGACCTTCGACGCCCAGAACGGCACGGCGCTCGAGGTCCGCAAGCGCGACATGCTCGACGAGCTCGAGGAGGACCGCTACTTCGTGGTGCTCCTGGCCTACGACTTCCAGATGATGTGGAAGGAGAAGAAGTCGAAGCTCCTCTGGGAGACCCGCTTCAGCGTGAGCGAGCACCACAACGAATTCGACAAGCAGCTCGAATCGATGGCGAAGTACGCGGCGGCGTACTTCGGACAGGACAGCCATGGGCTCATGCATAAGCCCATTCCGGAGGGCCATGTCGAGGTGGGCGATGTGAGGAACCTGGGAGTCGTCCCAGAGAAGAAGTAACCGGAGCCCCGGGCACGATGACAAAGTATCCCCGCATAGGACCGCTCCTCATGGCGGGCGCCCTGGCGGCGCTCTCGGGCCCCCCTTCCGCAAGAGCGGAGGAGATCGAGGCCGTCGCGTCCAAGGTGAGCGACGACTACGTGCGCGTGAAACGCCCGGACGGGTCTTTCCGGCCCGAGGCCTATGCCTTTGCGAAGGGCGGCTACTGGAGCGGCAACCGCGTCGACAAGACCATCGACAAGCTGGACTTCATGGACGTGGCGCGGACGATCGCCGCCCCGCTCGCCGCACAGAATTACGTCCCGGCAAAGGACCCGAAGGCGACCCGGCTCCTGATCATGGTCTACTGGGGCACGACTCGGGCGGAGGAGTACGGCTCGGACTCACCCGTCTACCAGGAGCTCTATTACGCGAACGAGGTCTACAACAACCTGCCTCCCGGCCTGGCGAAGCAGGAGGCGTTTGACGAGGTGACGACCGCGATGGCCGCCGTCCAGGCCCAGAACCGGATACGCGACAACATGAACAGGCGAAACGCCATGATGCTTGGCTACGACTCGTGGTGGAACACGACGTTCAACGCCCAGAACGGGACGGCGCTCGCGGTCCGCAGGCAGGACATGCTCAACGAGCTTGAGCGGGACCGCTATTTCGTGGTGCTCATGGCCTACGACTTCCAGCTCCTGCTGAAAGATAAGAAGCACAAGCTGCTCTGGGAAACCCGGTTCAGCATCGATGAGCACCACAACGGGTTCGACAAGGAGCTCGCAACGATGGCGCTCTACGCGTCGCGCTATTTCGGCCGGGACAGCAACGGCCTCAGGCACGACCCGGTGCCCGAGGGCCGAGTCGAGGTGGGCGACGTGAAGGACCTGGGCGTCGTGCCCGGGAAGTAGGCTCCCCGGGGCCCTCAGAGTCCCGCCGAGGGATTCCGGTGGTGCCCGACCAAGGCCGCGTAGCGGCCGCGGTGCCGGCGGACGCTTACCCGGGCCCCGAATGCGCCGCTCAGCCTGCGGGTGGTGACGACCCCAAGCTTTGCCCCCGAGGCGAAGACGCCCCCCTCCCGAAGGAGGAGCGCGTGCGTGAACGCCGGCATGATCTCCTCCGCGTGGTGCGTGACGAGGACAAGGGACGGGCCCGAGCGCCTCCTCGCCAAGCCCTCCACGAACCAGAGGAATTCCTCCCGGGAGACCGGGTCGAGCCCGGCGCAGGGCTCGTCGAGGATAAGGAGCTTCGGCCGGGCCATGAGCGAGCGGGCGATCAGGATCCTCTGGCGCTCCCCCTGGGAGAGGTGCGCCCACTCGCGTCCCGCGAGGTGCGTCCCTCCCACGAACCGGAGCAGCCTGCGGCCCTCGGCGGACTCGGAGCGCGAGGGCTTGGACCAGAGGTCGAGCTGCGCGTAGCGCCCGCTGACGACGGTCTCGAGCGCGGTCTCGGCGGGCGGTATCGCCGCCTGGAGGGCGGACGTCACGATGCCGACCTCGAGCCTGAGTTCCCGCCAGTCGCTCTCGCCGTAGCGCCTCCCGAGGAGGGCGATCTCTCCGGACGACGGCGAGAGGTAGCCCGTGATCGACTTCAGGAGCGACGTCTTCCCGCAGCCGTTGGGCCCCAGGATGACCCAGTGCTCGCCCCTTTGGACGCGCCAGTCGATGCCGCGCAGGATTTCGGTGCGTCCGCGGGTCACGCGCAGACCCGAGACTTTGAGGATGTCGGCCACGGAAACGAGGATGGAGGGCGCCCCAAGGGAATTCAACCGGGTCTTGTGCGCCGGCCCCGGATTTCCGAGGATCGGCGGCCCAAGACCCATGACGCTCGTAGACACCCACACCCACCTGGACGCCGTCGCCAAGGCCGGCGGCCTTCCGGACCTCATCCGGCGCGCGCGAACGGCGGGCGTCGAGTGGATGGTCGCCGTCGGCACGGCGCCCGACGACTGGGAGCTCTACCGCGAGATCTCGTGCGCCCACCGCGGCTGCATCCGCTACACGGTCGGCATCCATCCCTGCTCGGTGGAGAAGGGCTGGGAGGACGCCGCGGCCCTCATCAGGGGGCACTGGGACCGCGGGGCGGCCGACGCCCCGGTGGCCCTCGGCGAGTGCGGCCTCGACCGGTTCCACCTCCCGAAGGACCCCGCGGAGGCGGAGCGGGTCTTCGGCCTGCAGAGGGCGGCCTTCGAGGCCCAGCTCTCGCTTGCGCGCGGGCTCGGATGCGTGCTCGTCATCCATTCAAGGGGGGCGTTCCGCGAATGCGTCGACATGATCGACGCGAGCGGGGTCGACTGGGGGCGCGTCGTCTTCCACTGCTTCTCCGAGGGGGAGGCGGAGATCCGCGAGCTCGTGCAAAGGGGCGGGCGCGGGTCGTTCACCGGGATCCTCACCTACAAGAACGCGGACTCCGTGCGGGCGGCGGCGAAGGCCCAGGGGCTCCCCCGGCTCATGATAGAGACGGACGCCCCGTTCCTGTCCCCGGTCCCCCACAGGGGAAAGCCCAACGAGCCGGCCTATCTGCGGCACACGGCCGAGTATGCGGCCGGCATGTTCGGGGTCGACCTGGATGAGCTCGCGGCGTCGACGACGGCCGCGGCGCGTGCGTTCTACGGCTTCTGAGGGCCCGGAAAAGGGCCGCGGGGTCAGGCCTCGTCGAACTTGCGCGCGAAGAGCTGCTCAAGCTCGGTGAGCATCTGCTGCGCGTCCTCGCCCGTGACGATGAACTTGACGGTCGAGCCCTTTCCGGCGGCCAGCATCATGAGCCCCATGATGCTCTTCCCGTTCACCTGCTCCTCGTCCTTCTCGACGAACACCTCGGATTTGAACTTGTTGGTGATCCGCACGATCATCGCGGCAGGGCGCGCGTGGATCCCCAGCTTGTTCTGGACAACTAGCTCCTTCACTACGGCCGATCCGGAGGGGGTCGTGTCAGTTGGATTCGTCAAGGTGGGTTCGATTTGCGGGAGTTGGGTGAAGGGTGGATAACCCTCAGCAGCTAAGCCCGGCTTGCAACTCAAAAACCAGATGGCAGCATGGCCGCGGGTGTCACGAATAGCAATAATCGTACCGTGCCGTCTGGAATCTAAGAGATTTCCCAGGAAGCTCTTGCACAAGATCAAGGGGAAGCCCCTCCTGCGCTGGGTTGCGGAGCGAATTGTCGAGGTGGCGCCGCGGTTTGACCTCTGGTTTGCGGTCGACGACCCGCTCCTTTCGGAGTGCCTGGCGACGGGGGGATACCGGACGGTCATGACCCGGGTCGACCACGCCAGCGGAACGGACCGGATCGCCGAGGCCAACAGGACGGTGGGAGCCGACCATGTCATCAACGTCCAGGCGGACGAGCCCCTTGTATCAGCCGAGCAGATCAGGCTGCTCTCCGAGCTGATCGCGGGTCCGGCCGACATGGCGACCCTCGCGACCCGCTTCACGACGGCCGCCGACTTCCGCAACCCCAACCAGGTCAAGGTGGTGTGCGACGCGAAGGGCCGGGCCCTCTATTTCTCCCGCTCGCCGATCCCTTACCCGAGGGACCTCGCGGGCGACCCCACCGAGGGCTGGGTGTCGGCGAACTCGTGCTACAAGCACCTGGGACTCTATGCCTACAAGGCCGCCTTCCTGGAGGACTTCGCGCGCCTGCCCCCGGGCAGGCTGGAGGCGATCGAGCGGCTGGAGCAGTTGAGGGCGATCGAGAACGGCCGCGAGATCGCCGTGGGGTTCACCCAGGACCCGTCGATTGGCGTCGATGTCCCGGAGGACGCGGCGAAGTTCGCGGCCTACCTCGGTGCCGAGGCGGGCTGAGCCGGTGCCGGACCGGGTCGAGCCCCAACCCCCGAGGTGAACGCCCGCGTCGCCCAGCAAGGCCAGGAACGCCGGGACATCCTTTTGCTGGGTGCGGCGGCCCTGCTGGTGGTCTCGCTGTACTTCGCCGTGGCCTCCGAGAACCGGGAGGCCTACCGGGCGAAGCCCGTCACCTACAACCACTACAACCTCCTGGTCGACGGATTCCTCTCGGGCCACCTGTACATGGACCTCGCCCCCGACCCGTCGGCGGTGAGGGACGGGCAGGTGCTCCCGCTCTACAGCGCGCGGGTGCACGACACGAGCCTCTACCGCGGGCGGTACTACCTCTATTTCGGGGCCGTCCCCGCGGTCGTCCTCTTCTTGCCGTGGAAGGTACTCACGGGTGCCCACCTCGCGCAGTACTGGGCCGCCGCGATCTTCGCGAGCCTGGGGTACCTGGCGTCGCTCGCGCTCCTTGCGCGCCTTCGCAGGGAGCACTTCCCCTGGCTTGACGGCGGGGTCCTGTTCGCAAGCGCGTTCCTCCTGGGCCTTGTCAACTGGTGGCCGATCCTCCTGTGCCGGGTCGGGATGTGGGAGGTGCCGATCGCGAGCGCCTACTGCTTCTCGATGCTGGCGCTCCTGTGTGCCCACGCCGCGGCAGGGGGCCCCAGGACGGCTTCCTGGCTCGGCGCGGCCTCCCTCTCGTATGCCCTGGCGATCGGCTCGCGCCCCAACTTCATCTTCGGGACCGCGGTCCTCGCGCTTCCCCTCGTTTACCTCTGGCGGGCCGAGCGGGCCGCACCGGCCGGGCGCGCCGAGTGGACCAAGAGGGTGCTTGCGCTCGGGCTTCCGCTTGCGGGCGTGGGCCTCCTCCTTGCGGCGTACAACGCCCTGCGGTTCGGCAACCCGCTCGAACTCGGCACGAGCTACATGGTGCTCTATTCGCCCGAGCCGACGAAGCCGTTCAGCCTCTCCTACGCCTGGACGAACGCGTACCTGTACTTCCTGGCGCCGGCCCACCTCTCGCCCTGGTTCCCCTTCTTCAGGGTCCCGCGCCTCCCCGTGGTGCCGAGCGGCTACACCTCGGATCCCGAGGAGATGTACGGTGTCCTCGCGAACATGCCGGTCCTTCTCCTGTGCGCGGGGGGCGCCGCGCTTGCCCGGTCAAGGGGGGCGGCTGCGGGCCTGGGCCTCGCCGCGGCCTCGCTTGCGGCGCTCTTCGCCACCGTGTGCGGCGTCCTCATTCTCTACTGCGGGACCAACAGCCGGTACACGGTCGACGCGATGTGCGGGCTGCCGGTCCTGATGGTCCTCGGCCTCTGGGCGCTTGAGTCGTGGGCGCGGGCCGGCCCGGTGCGCCGGGCCGCGGCCCGGATCCTCTGGGGCGGACTCGCCGCAGCCTCGGTGTTCTTCGTCGGGTGCGCCGCGATCGCGCGCTACGAGGTCTTCAGGACGGTGCACCCGCGCGCCTACCGCGCGATCGCGCACGCGCTCGACCTTCCGTCCTTCTGGTACGACCGCCTTCACGACGTGGCGTACGGACCGGTGGACCTCGTGGTCCGCTTCCCCGGGGAGAAGGCGGGGCGAAACGAGCCCCTCGTCGTCACCGGCTGGAGGCCATGGACCAACGCCCTCTACGTGCACTACACGGACGCGACGCACATCCAGTTCGGGTTCCTGGGCCCCGCGGGCCCGACCCTGGGGCCGCCGTTTGAGATAGACTACGGCCGGCCCCACACGCTTCGGATCTCGATGGGGTCGTTCTACCCGCCTAGGGAGCATCCGTTCTACGACTCGCTCAGCCGGCAGGACGCGGACGCCCTCTCCGGAACCCTCTTCGTGGCCGTGGACGGGGCGACCGTCCTGCACCAGAGGGCGTATTTCTTCGACGGTGCGGCCCGAAAACCCGGGGTGGGCCTGGGCCCGCCCGTTCAGGGCAGGGACTGGGTCTTCACGGGCGACCTGAGGCAGGGCCAAGGCCCGCTCTAGATCCTGCCGGCCTTGCGGGCCTCGACCATCCGGTAAAAGTCGACGAAGAGCGGGTCCGCATCGCTCGGGCCGGGCGCGGCCTCGGGATGGTACTGCACGCAGAAGACCGGGAGCTCGCGGTGGCGCAGGCCCTCGACCGTGTTGTCGTTCAGGTTCACCTCGGTGATGATCGCGCCGCGGTTCTCGACGCTCGCGGGGTCGGTCGCGAACCCGTGGTTCTGCGCGGTGATCGACACCTTGCCCGTCTCGGTGTTCTTCACGGGCTGGTTGCCGCCTCGGTGGCCGAACTTGAGCTTGAAGGTCTTTCCCCCGAGCGCGTGGGTGATCATCTGGTGTCCGAGGCAGATCCCGAAGATCGGGTACCTGGGGAGGAGATCGGTGACGGTCTTGTAGATGTAGGGGAGGGCCGCGGGGTCGCCGGGGCCGTTCGAGAGGAAGACGCAGTCCGGGCCGTACTCCGCGATCTGGGCCGCCGTCGCAGCCGCCGGGAAGACGTGCACCTCGAAGCCGTGGCGAACGAGCTTGCGGTAGATGGAGCGCTTGGCGCCGTAGTCGAACGCCGCCACCCGGAACTTCCTGGCAGGAGCCGGGACGGTCCCGAACGTCGTTCCGACGGGGATGTAGGGGGCGTTGTAGTTCGAGGCGAGGTCGTCGCGCCAGACGTAGGGCTCCGTGCAGGTGACGTCCTTCACGTAGTCCGAGCCGGCCATGTCCTTCCAGCCGCGCGCCTGGGCGACCGCCTCCTCGTCGCCGATCGGCAGGGTGCTCAGGCAGCATTTCATGGCCCCGTCGACCCGCAGCTTCTTCGTGAGCGCGCGTGTGTCCACCTCGCTGATCCCGGGTATCCCGTTTGAGGCCAGGTAATCGCCGAGCGAGCGCTTCGAGCGCCAGTTGCTCACGACCGGCGAGAGCTCGCACACCACAAAGCCGCTCGCCTTGGGCGCCGCGGCCTCGGCGTCCTCCTCGTTGATGCCGTAGTTGCCGATCTGGGCGGCGGTCATCGTGACGATCTGCCCGAAGTACGACGGGTCGGTCAGGATCTCCTGGTAGCCGGTCATCGAGGTGTTGAACACGCATTCGCCGGCGATCGTGGCGTCGGCTCCGAATGCGACCCCCCTGAAGACACTTCCATCCTCAAGGGCGAGAACTGCGGGCTTGGTAGTCGGCATCAAGGGTCGAACAAAATCTGCCGGCTTCGCCCTGCCAACCAAAAAGCCCCGAAATGACGATCATAACCTCCGATTTGACAACGATGGCGGGGTGCCTGACGGTGGCGCCCACACCCAAATGCCCTACACCGAAGACCGACAGTCGTGGTTCGAAGGCCAGGGGCTTTGGCAGCACGTCCCCGAGGCGGAATGGAACGACTGGACGTGGCAGCTCAAGAACCGGATCACGTCTAAAGAGCAGCTGGAGAAGTACATGGTGCTTACTCCCGAGGAGTCCGCGGGCTGCGAGCACGCCAACAAGAAGCTCGCCCTGGCGATCACCCCCTACTTCTTCAACCTGATCGACCGCAACGACCCGGACTGCCCCATCCGCAAGCAGGTGGTGCCCCGCGAGTCCGAGATGGTGGTCAGCTCCGGGGAGATGCTCGATTCCCTGGGTGAGGACACGCATTCGCCGGTCCCGGGCCTCGTGCACCGCTATCCCGACCGGGTGCTCTTCCTCGTCACGGACCGGTGCGCGGCGTACTGCCGCTACTGCACCCGGAGCCGGCTCGTCTCGAATGCCCAGGACTACAACTTCCATCCCGAGTACGAGCAGGGCCTGCGCTACATCGAGGCCCACCCCGAGGTCCGCGACGTCCTCCTGTCGGGGGGGGACCCGCTGCTCCTCTCGGACAAGAAGCTGGAGCACCTGATCAGCCGCCTTCGCGCCATCAAGCACGTCGAGTTCATCCGCATCGGCTCCCGGATCCCCGTCTTCCTGCCCCAGAGGATCACGCCCGCCCTCTGCGAGATCTTCAAGAAGCACGGCCCGATCTGGATGAGCATCCACGTGAACCACCCGCGGGAGTGCACCGCCGAGCTGAAGGCGGCCTGCGAGCGCCTCTCCTTTGCCGGGGTCCCCCTGGGCAACCAGAGCGTGCTCCTGAAGGGGGTCAATGACGACGCGGAGGTCATGAAGGCGCTCGTCCACCGCCTGCTCCGCATGCGGGTGAGGCCCTATTACCTCTACCAGATGGACCTCATCACCGGCGGCAGCCACTTCAAGGTGGATGTGCGCAAGGGGATCGAGATCATCCGCGCGCTGCGCGGGAACACGACGGGATATGCCGTCCCGCAGTTCACGATCGATGCCCCGGGCGGCGGCGGGAAGGTCCCCGTGAACCCCGACTACGTCGAGAGCATCACGGACGAGGAGGTCGTCTTCCGCAATTTCCAGGGCGAAACCTACCGCTACCCGATAAAGAGCACACCCAAGGCGCCCGTTCCGGATGGGGTCCCGATGGCCGGGGCGCCCATTGTTGTATATTAAGATACTGGTTTTTAACCAGTTACAAAATTATAGAAAAACATTCAAATTTCTCGATGAAATTTTGAATGTTTTGAAGGCGGGCACGTCTTACTCCGCGTAGTCAGCACTGTTCAATAGAACGGTGAATGTTTGTAGTTCTTACGGTTTGCTTGGTGTTAGGTCACACGGGCCGCTTCGAAAGGAGCGGCTCTTGTGTTTACGGGGTTCGAGGGGCCGCCGCTGGGACCCGGGCCCGTAAATATACGGGATATACGCTCCTTGCGCCGTGAGGGGATGGGTTGTATATATAAGGCTTCCGTGGCCAGCATCCTTATCATTGACGACAACGAAATCTTCCGGGAAATGCTCGGGAAGATGCTCGAGGCGACCGGCCACACGGTCGTGTCGGCCCCCGACGGGTTTGAGGGAACCCAGCTCTACCGGGCGAGCCCGGTGGACCTGATCATGACCGACATGGTGATGCCCCACAGCGGGCTTTCCGCGATCCGCGTGCTCCGGAGCGAATTTCCCACGCTCAAGGTGATCGCGATGTCGGGCGGCAGCCGCCTCCTGGGCTATGCCAAGGACGTCGGCGCCTACCGGACGCTGATGAAGCCCTTCACGCCCGAGCAGCTGTCCGCGGCGATCGAGGAGACGCTCGCCTACGAGCCGCCCCCGGCCCCCAAGGTGCCCAAGCGCTAGTACCAGGCCCGGTCGCCCTTCCGGTAGGGCGTGTCTCCGTTGAACGAGCCGGGGACCTCGATGTAGCGGACCGCCCGGGTGCCCCCGATCTCCGAGGAGAAGTACCCGAGGATCGTGAGCTCCTTCATCATCCGGAAATAATGCGGCGGGCCGTCCCTGCCGTTCTTGTCGCGCAGTGCGCGCTGCTCGGCGTCCAACGCGTTGGCCAAGGCCGTGCGCTCCCCGGGCGAGCACCCGAGGAAGGGCCTCCCGTACCGGGCCCGCGCGGCGTCATCGATCTTCGCGAGGCCCTCTTTGAATAGGGCGTGGTGTGCCTCGTTGTAGCAGTCGGTCACCATCATCGCCATGAAGGCGCCGATCCCCGTCGCCTTCGCGCCGGGGATGTCGGTCGCGGGGATGATCGTCTCGCCGATCTCGTCCAGGAGCGCCCGGTCCAGGTCGGTGAAACCCGGAGCCACCTTGTCCGGCACCGTCTCCCCGCTCAGGAGGGCGCGGGAGCCGACGAGGGCCCCGCCCATCAGGAGCGCGACCCGGCGCACGGCCTCCCTGCGGCTCATGCCGGGCTGGGCGTTGTCCCCGGCGCTCATATCTCGCCTTTCTTGAGCGCCCCGATTGCGAATGACGCGGCGCGCGCCGTCAGCGCCATATAGGTGAGGGAGGGATTGACGCAGGAGGACGAGGCCATGCAGGCGCCGTCGGTCACGAAGACGTTCGGGGCGTCCCACACCTGGTTGTTCCCGTTGACGACGGAGGTCTTCGGGCTGCGCCCCATGCGCGCCGTCCCCATCTCGTGGATCGCCTGTCCCATCGCGTAGCCCTTGTCGTAGGCCTTCACGTTCTTCACGCCCGCGGCCTCGAGCATCTCTGCCGCGTCGTTCGCCATGTCGACGCGCATCTTCTTCTCATTGGGGCCGATCTCGCAGTCGAAGGAGAGGATGGGAAGGCCCCACGCGTCGGTGCGGCTCCTGTCGAGGGACACGCGGTTGTCGTGGCTGGGGAGGACCTCGCCGAAGGCGGTCATCCCTATCTCCCAGCCGCCGGGCTCGCAGAGCGCGTCCTTGAGCGGCGCCCCGATCCCGACCTCGGCCACGTCGCGCTCCCAGCCCCGGCGGCTCGCGGTGCCCTGGTAGCCGAAGCCGCGGGTGTAGTCGCGCTTGTCGCCAAAGAGGTTTCGAAAGCGCGGGATGTAGAACCCGTTCGCCCGCCGCCCGAACACGTAGCGGTCCTCGAAGCCCTCGACGTCGCCCGTGGCCCCGACCCTGAAATGGTGGTCGATCACGTTGTGGCCGAGTTCCCCGCAGCTGCTGCCGAGGCCGCCGGGCCAGACGTCGGTCGCGGAGTTCATGAGCACCCAGGCCGAGGCCATCGCGGAGGCGCACAGGAAGACGACCTTCGAGCGGAACTGCCGGACCTGGCGGGTCTCGGTGTCCATGACCTCGACGCCCGACGCCCTGCCTGCGTCCCTGTCGTAGAGGATCCGCGTGACGATCGAGAGCGGGCGCAGCGTCAGGTTCCCCGTGCTTGCGGCCGCGGGGAGGGTGGAGGACTGCGTGCTGAAATAGGCCCCGAAGGGGCAGCCGAGGTCGCACTTGTTGCGGTACTGGCAGTTGTTGCGGCCGTTGTGGGGGACGGTGAGGTTCGCGACGCGCCCGATGATCATGCGCCGCCTGTCCGCGTAGTGGGCCCTTATCCTTGCGGCGACCTCCTTCTCGACGCAGTTGAGCTCCATCGGCGGCAGGAACTTCCCGTCGGGCAGCTGGGGCAGGCCCTCCAGGGAGCCGCTGATCCCGGCGAACGACTCGACGTGGTCGTACCAGGGGGCCAAGTCCCCGTAGCGGATGGGCCAGTCGACGCCGACGCCCTCCTTCAGGTTGGCCTCGAAGTCGAACGGGTTCCACCGGTAGCTCTGGCGCCCCCACATGAGCGAGCGGCCGCCGACGTGGTAGCCCCGGAACCAGTCGAAGGGCTTCTTCTCCACGTACGGGGACTCCCTGTCCTTCACCCAGTAGCCGGCGTTGGCCTCGTGGATGAAATTGTCGCGGGTCGCCACCGGCTGCTCCTTCCGCATCTGGTTCGTCAGCCGGTCGCGGTGGGGGATCTCCCAGGGCGCCTTGAGCGCGTTCACGTAGCCCGTGATGTGCTCGATGTTCTCGCCGCGCTCAAGGAGCAGGACCTTCAGGCCCCCTTCCGTGAGCTCCTTCGCGGCCCAGCCGCCGCTTATCCCTGAGCCCACCACGATGGCGTCGTACTGCGGTTCGGTCATTTCCGGTTTTTGGGGTTTTTGCCGGGGGGGCGGGCGCGAAGGCTTGGGGTTGGCGCGGGGCGGTTCAAGTTATTCCTTGTCCGGAAAGGGCCCGCGCGCCGTTCCAAATCGGCTTCCTCCGGGGGTCGGCACGTGCTGTACTGGGGGCTCCCCAGGAATGAAAACAACCCCACTAAGGATCTTCTGCGCCGGCGTCCTCGCGGCGGCGTTCTCACTCGCCCGCGCCGGGGGCGACCTCGGCGTCTTCACCGACCAGGGCGACGTGGGTCGCGTGAGCCGCCCGGGGACGTGCGCCTTCGACGGGGCGAAGGGGGCCTACATGGTCGGCTCAAGCGGAGCGAACATGTGGTTCAAGGAGGACGCGATGCACTTCGTCTGGAGGAAGGCGTCCGGGGACATGTCGATCGGCGCGGACATCTCGTTTGTCGGGTCGAGCGTGCAGGGCCACCGCAAGGCGTGCCTGGTCATCCGCCAGGACCTGAGCCCCGGATCGGCGTACGTCGACGTCGCGAAGCACGGCGACGGCCTCACGTCCCTGCAGTTCCGCGAGGAGGCGGGCGGCGTGACGAAGGAGATCCAGAGCAACGTCGCGGGGCCGAGCCGCGTGCGCCTGGACAAGGTCGGGGACACGGTCTACCTCAGCGTCGCGGGCGCCGACGGCGTCCTCAGGCCGTCCGGGGCCTCGTTCAAGCTGCGCCTCGGGGACCCGTTCTACGTGGGGCTGGCGGTCAGCGCCCACGACGACGCGGCGTTCGAGACCGCGGTGTTCTCCAGGGTGGAGGTCGGCGCGGCGTCGCCGGACGCGGCCGTGCCGCAGCCCGGACTAAGGATCATCACGCTTCCCTCCGGCGACCGGCGGGTGTCCGACCATTGAGCCGTCCGGCCCGGCGCGGACCCCGCGCGTTTGCTTTTGCGCGCCCCGGCGCGCCCCGCTCAACTTTCAACCGATGATTTCACTGCAAGAGGGAAGGGGGTCGAAGGCCAAGAAGCCCGCGGAGCGTATACTCTGCCTGAGGATGGTCCTCGCGGGGACCCAGCCGAAGATCTGGAGGAGGCTCCTCGTGCGCGAGACCATGTGGCTCTCGCGCCTGCACGATGCGATCCAGATCGCTTTCGACTGGTTCGACTACCAGACGCACACCTTCGCGCTCGACGACCTCAAGTTCGGCAGCCCGGTGAAGCGCGACGACCTGATCGTCGAGGACGACCGCGACGTGACGCTTGCGGACCTGAACCTCGCCCACCGCGACCGGATCGCCTACGACTACCATTTCGGAGAGGGATGGCGGGTCGACGTGCGTGTCGAGAAGACGGCGGCGCCGGGCAAGGGCATCCGCTACCCCGTGTGCATCGCCGGGGAGCGCTCGGGGCCTCCCGAGGACTGCGGCGGGCTCGAGGCGTTCCACGACATGCTCGCGTGCCTGAAGGATCCCGGCTCCGACCTCGGCAAGGAATGGCTCGCCTGGCTCGGCCCGGACTACGACCCGGGCGTCTGCGACCTGGACAAGGTGAACCTCGCCCTGAAGAAGATCGGCAAGTAGCCGGCCGCTGCGATGCCCACCGCGCCCGCGAATCTTCCCTCCCGTGCCCGTCCGGGGATCGCGATGGCCGTCGGTATCCTGCTCGTTGCAGCCGGGATCCGGGGCGCGGCCGCGGACCCGGTCCGCGACTACGCCGCCGTCCAGGGACGCCTCGCCCGCGGATGGAACACGTGGAACACCAACTCAGTGTTCTCCCATGTCCTCCTGCCGGAGGGGCTCTCGGTGAGCGTGGGCCTGCACAGCATAAGCCTCTACCAGGGGCGCTACCTGAGCCTGGCGCAGGCGGGCGGCACCGCGAAGGACGAGGTGCAGGTTTCGATGGGCCTGCACGCCCTGGACGGGAGCTACAGCGACCTGACGGTCGCCTGGAGGGGCATGCGGGTGCGGATCCAGGGAGCCCATTCGGGAGGGGACCTGCTCGTCCTCGTCACGCCGCTTGAGGAGCCCCCCTTCGCCCCCGTCGTCGACTTCGAGGTGGGTGTCCTCTGGAACCGCCCCGGCGCCTTGTCCTCGGAGAAGGGTGTCGTCACCGCCACCCTGCCGGGGCGCGCCGTGAGGGTGTTCGGAGCGGGCGCCCCCGCGGAGGACCCGGCGATCGCCGCGTCGACGCCGTTCCTCTCGTATTCCCTGGCGGGCGAGGCCGGGGTCAGCACCGGACACCGGCGCTCCGTGGGGGAGATCGCCCGGGAGGTCCGGGAGGCGAGGGAGCGCCACGCGGCCTCGCTCCGGCGTCCCGGGGTCGACCCGGACACGGTCGGTGCGGTCGAGAGCGCGCTCGGCTGGGACACGATCTACGACCCCATTCACGGGCGCGTCATCTCGCCTGTGAGCCGCTCCTGGAGCGTCGGCTGGGGAGGCTACGTCCTTTTCGACTGGGACACGTTCTTTGCCGCCTCCATGGCGGGCCTCTTCAGCCGCGACCTGGCCTACGCCAACATCATCGAGATGCTCAACGAGGAGACGCCGCGGGGCTTCGTGCCCAACTACGCCGGGGCCCGCGTCACGAGCCTCGACCGCTCCGAGCCCCCCGTCGGGTCCTTGGTCGTCCTCGACACCTACCGCAGGTTCCACGACCGGTGGCTCCTCGAGGCGGCGTTCGGCAGGCTGCTCAGCTGGAACCGCTGGTGGAACGACAACCGGGAGACGGGCGGATACCTGGTCCTCGGCAGCGACCCCGCCAACCCGACCTACGACCGCGAGGACGGCGCCGTGAACACGCTCCAGGGAGCCAAGTACGAGTCGGGCCTCGACAACTCGCCGATGTACGACGATGCCGGCTTCGACCCGCGCACGCACAGGATGCAGCTGGCGGACGTGGGCCTCATGAGCCTGTATATCGCCGACTGCGACGCCCTGGCGGAGATCGCCGGCGTCCTCGGCAGGGGCCCCGAGCAGGCCGAGCTCAAGGCCAGGTCGCTCAGGTACCGGCCGGCCCTTGCGACGCTCTGGTCGCCCGGGGCGCACCTCTATCTCAACAGGGACCTGAGGACGGGCTCCCCCAGCCCCAGGGTGTCGCCGACCAACTTCTACCCGCTGATCGCGAGGCAGGCCACAGAGGCGCAGGCGCGCCAGATGGTGCAGGAGCACCTTCTCAATCCGGCGGAGTTCTGGGGGGAGTGGGTCCTGCCGTCCGTCCCGCGCAACGACCCCGCATTCCGCGACCAGGCGTACTGGCGGGGCCGGGTCTGGGGACCGATGAACTACCTGGTCTACCTGGGCCTTCGCAATTACGACCTGCCCGGGGCCCGCGCCGCGCTCGCGGGCCGCTCGGAGGCCCTGCTGCTCAGGGAATGGAAGGGGCGCGGGCACATCCACGAGAACTACAACGCGATCACGGGGGAGGGGGATGACGTCACGAGCAGCGACCCCTTCTACCACTGGGGGGCGCTCCTCGGCGCCATCGAGATGCTGGAGAAGGAGCCCCGGCCCTAGGAGGGCTTCGCGGCGGCGAGCTTCTCGCGCAGGTGCGTCACGCGCAGCTTTGACTCGCCGTTCCTGACGGCCATCGCGTAGGCCGCGGGCTCGCCCACGATGAAGACCTTCCTCCTGCCGCGGGTGATGGCCGTGTAGAGCAGGTTTCGCTGCAGCATCATGAAGTGCGCCTTCAGGAGCGGGACGATGACGACGGGGTACTCGCTGCCCTGCGACTTGTGGATGCTGATGGCGTACGCCAGCGCGAGGTCCCCCGTCTCGCCGCGGGTGAACGTGTGCCGCTCGCCGTCGAAGTCCGCGTCGATCGTCCCCGCCTCAGGGTCCGTCGCCGTGACGGCGCCGATGTCCCCGTTGAAGAGGTTCTTGTCGTAGTTGTTGCGCAATTGGATCACCTTGTCGCCCGCCCTGAACTCGCCCGACTGGGTGCGGATGCCGCGCCCGCGCGGGTTCAGGGCCGCCTGCAGCTGCAGGTTCAGGTTGGCGACGCCCGCGACGCCCTTGTGCATGGGCGCCATGACCTGCACGTCGCCGACCGGGTCGCACCCTTCGAAGCTCCGGGGGATGAAGTCCGTACAGAGCTGGATCACCTTCCGGACGCAGTCCTCCGCGGAGTCCGCCATGATGAAGGTCAGGTCGCTCGAGGGCTCGACGTTCTCGACGGCCGTGGCCACGAGGGGCAGCGAGGAGTCGCCGGAGTTGATCGAGTGCGCAGTCGTCACGATCCCGCTCTGGCCCTTCTGGCGGAAGATGACCGAGAGCCGGGTGACCGGGGCGCGCGAGGCGGCGATCAGGTCCTGCAGCACGTTGCCGGCGCCGACGCTTGGGAGCTGGTCCGTGTCGCCGACGAGGAGCAGGTGCGCCCGGGAGGGCACGGCCTGGAAGAGCGCCGAGGCGAGGCGCGTGTCCAGCATCGAGACCTCGTCGACGATGAGGAAGTCCGTGGCGAGAGGGTGGGACTCGTTCGCCGTGAACCCCGCGCCCGGGTCGTACTTGAGGAGCCGGTGGATGGTCGAGGCGTAGCCCCCCGTCGTCTCGGCGAGCCTCTGCGCGGCGCGCCCCGTCGGCGCCGCAAGGTGGACCCGCACCCCCTTCGCCTTGAGGATGTTCACGAGCGACCTGAGGGTCGAGGTCTTCCCGGTCCCGGGCCCGCCCGTCAGGATCGACACCTTGTTGCTGAGCGCGTTTCGGACCGCGTGCTGCTGCAGCTCGTGGAAATGGAAGCCGGCCTTGGTCTCAGCCCACTCGAGGGCGGCCTCGATCCTTATGGGGGGCAGGCCGCTGGAGACATGCAGGAGCCGGGACACGACCTCGGCGATCTTGCGCTCGGCGCGGTCGTTCGGGGGGAGTTGGACGAGGCCGGACCCCGGCAGGGGCGTCCCCTCCGAGGGGGGATAGTGGCGGACGAGCTGGCGCGCCGCGACGAGCGCCTCGATCCTCGCGGTGACGAGCGTCGCCGAGGTGTCGAGGAGCTCCGACGCGTAATCCCTTAGGCGCTCCTCCCCGAAGGCCGTGTGCCCCTCCTCCTGCAGGCCCTCGAGCGCGAAGAGGATGCCGGCCTCAAGCCTCGGGGGGGCGTCGTTGGCGAAGCCCAGGTTGATCGCGATCTTGTCGGCCGTCTTGAATCCTATGCCCTCGATCTCGCGGGCAACACGGTAGGGCTCCGTCGTGAGGACCACCTTCGCCTGGGAGCCGTACTGCTTCACGAGCTTCACGCACTGGCTCGGGCTCACCCCGTAGGTCTGCAGGAAGATGTAGAGCTCCCGCTCGGTGCGCTTGCCGTCCCAGGCCTGCTTGATGGCGGCCGCCCGCTTCTTGCCGATCCCGGCGACGTCGCGCAGGCGGCCGGACTCCTCGCTCAGGATCCGGAAGGTCTCGGTGCCGAAGGCGTCGACGATCTTGTTGGCGTACACCCGGCCGATCCCGGGCACCAGGCCGCTGCCCAGGTACTTGCGGATGCCGTAGACGCTCGAGGGGAGCTCGCTGCGGAAGGCCGCGATCTTGAACTGGGCGCCGTGCTGGGAGTGGCGGGTCCACTCTCCGGTCAGGTGCAGGGTCTCCCCGCACTCGACCCCCGGGAGGGCCCCCACGATCGTGACCGGCTCGGCCTTGGCGCCGTCGGCGCCCCCATCCGGCCGGAATTCGGCGATGGTGTAGTGGTTCTCCTCGTTGAGGAAGATGATGCGCTCGACGACTCCGGTGAGCGAGGAGGGTTCTGGGGGGGAAGGCACGCGGTTCGGGACGACCCGGAAGCGATGGTGGAGATCGCCCAGGAAATCAATGGCGCATGTTCTGCGGCGTTGATCCGGGTGGCCGGTTGGGTAATCCTCGGCCCATGGTACGCCGCATGTGCGCCCTTTCAGCGCTCCTTCTCCTCAGCCTGGCGCCGGGGCGGGCCGCCGATGCCGCGGGCCCGGACGAGGTCGCCCTGCGCCAGCTCAACGACGACTATGTCCGCGCCTTCCTCTCGTGCGACGTCGCCCGGTTCCGGGCGCTCCTCTCCGACGACTTCCTGGGGGTCCTCGCCGACGGCAGGGTGATCGACAAGGCCGAGTTCCTGCGCCAGGCGAGGGAACGCCCGGACGCCCGGGACCTGCGCCTGCACGATGTCGTGATCCGCACCTACGGGGACACGGCCCTCATCGGCGCCTATGTCACCTACCGGAGATCGGACGGCACGCCGGTGCGGACCCGCTACTCGGCCCTCTATGTGCGCCGCGCCGCCGGCTGGTCCGTCGCCTGGGTCCAGTGGACCCGGGCTGCTGTTTTGTAAAATGTACTGGCGCGCGGGGGGCCGGTGTCAGAGATTCTGAGCGATGCTCGCGAGTCAAGAGCCCCCAGGTGCCAGCGTCACGACCCGAGCCGAGGGCGGCGTGCTCGATGTCGAGCTTGCGGGCCCGTGGAGGCTCGAGGGAAAGACGCCCCGCTGGGCGTCCTACATCGGCCCCGCGAAGCCCTCCCGGGTCCGCCTGGTCGCGGACGCGGTCTCTCATTGGGACACCTCGCTGCTCGTCTTCCTGGGCGAGGCCCAGCTGTGGTGCGGCGCCGAGGGCGTCGAGTGCGACACGGCGGGGCTCCCCGAGAAGATGCGAGCCCTGTCCGGCCAGTTCGCGACCTCCATCAGGGCGCGCGCCCGCGACGAGCACTCGCGCAGCTTCGTCGAGGAGGTGGGGCTGGCGACCCGCGGCACGATGCTCCACATCCGGGGCCTGCTCCAGTTTGTCGGCGAATTCTGGATCGACACGACGAGGCTTGTCCGCGGCAGGACGGGCCTGAGATGGAACGACACCGTGGAGGAGATGCAGAAGTGCGGCGCCATGGCGCTTCCGATCGTCAGCCTCATCAGCTTCCTGGTCGGCGTGACGCTGGCCTATTCGGGGGCCATCGTCCTGAAGAGGTTCGGCGGCGAGATCTGGGTCTCCGACCTGATTGGCGTCGCCATGACGAGGGAAATGGGCGCCCTCATGGCCGCCGTGACCCTCTCGGGGCGTACCGGGGCGGCCTTTGCCGTCGAGATCGGCAGCATGAAGGCGAACGAGGAGATCGACGCCCTCTCGACCCTCGGGATATCGCCGGTGCGCTTCCTCGTCATCCCCAGGGTCCTGGCGCTTGTCCTGATGATGCCGCTCCTTGCGATGTACGCCAACTGCCTGGGGGTCCTCGGCGGCATGGCGGTCGCCTACACGACTCTCGACATCCCGCCCACGGCCTACTGGGTGGAGATGCTGACGATCGTCGACCTGCAGGACGTGCTCGTGGGCGTCATCAAGGCCGTCGTGTTCGGCCTGATCGTGGGCCTCTCGGGTTGCCTTCGCGGGCTGCAGTCCGAGCGCGACGCGGCCGGCGTCGGCAACGCGGCGACCTCCGCGGTCGTCACCTCGATCCTGCTCATCATCGTCGCGGACGCGATCTTCGCGGTCCTGTTCAACGCCATCGGCCTATGAGCACCGAGACAAGGCCCGCAATCGAGGTGACCGACCTGGCCTGCAGCTACGACGAGAAGCTGGTCCTGGACGGGGTCTCGTTCGAGGTCCGCCAGGCCGAGATTTTCTTCGTCATCGGCGGCTCCGGCTGCGGCAAGACGACGCTCCTTAGGAACATGATCGGGCTCAACAACCCGGTGAGGGGCGAGGTGCTCTTCAACGGCCAGTCGTTCACCCATTCCGACGCGCGCAGCCGGCGCGACATGCTCAGGACCTTCGGCATGCTCTTCCAGAGCGGGGCCCTGTGGTCGTCATTGACGCTCGGCGAGAACATCGCCCTTCCCCTGGAGGAGTACACCCGCCTGCCCAAGGACGAGATCAAGAGCATCGCCTCGTTCAAGCTGGCCCAGGTGGGGCTCGCGGGCTACGAGGAGCATTTCCCGTCGGAATTAAGCGGCGGGATGCGCAAGCGGGCCGGGCTGGCCCGGGCCCTGGCCCTCGACCCCGGGATCGTGTTCTTCGACGAGCCGTCGGCGAGCCTCGACCCGGTCACCGCGCGGAACCTCGACAGGCTCATCCTGCAGGTCCGGGACACCTTCGGGACCACGATCGTCGTCGTGTCCCACGACATCGACTCGATCTTCGGCATCGCCGACCGGATCGTGATGCTTGACCGCGACAAGCGCGGGATCATCGCCGAGGGGAAGCCCAGCGTGGTCGCGAGGACGTCCAATGACCCCAAGGTCGTAGAATTTTTGACACGCCGGGGATTAGGGTCAGAGTAGCGCCACCCGCCCCCCGGCAACCCCGATGCAAATGAAAACCAAAGTCAGCCCAGCCGTGGTCGGTGCCTTTGTCCTGGGAGCATTTGCGATCGGGATGCTCGCGCTCCTTTCCATCGGGAGCCTGAGCCTGTTCTCCAGGCCCGAGCGTTTCCTCGTGTACTTTGACGAGGGGATCAGCGGCCTTGACCAGGGCTCGCCCGTCAAGCTTCGCGGGGTGAGGGTGGGGCGCGTCGTCGAGACCTCGATCCGCTACGACCGCGACACCGGCAAGTCGCTCGCGGTCGTCCTCTGCGAGCTCAACCGCGGCTCGATCTCCGACGGGAACGGCGCCGACTTGGACGTCTCGGACCGCGGCGCCCTTCAGGCCCTGGTCGACCATGGGCTCAGGGCCCAGCTCGAGATCAGCGGGCTGGCCACGGGGCTCCTCTTCGTCGAGCTCGATTTCATGGACCGGGCCAAGTACCCTGACATCAGCAAGACCTCCGACGTCAAGTACGTGATCATCCCGTCCGCGCCGTCGGAGATCTCGGAATTCCGAGCCAGCGCCGCGTCCCTCATGGCCAACGCGACGACGCTCCTGGCCAAGATGCAGGAGATCGACTTCAAGGGCCTCTCCGACGAGCTGAAGAAGCTCGTGGTCGAGGCGAGGCAGAGGGTCGATGGCGTGGACTTCAAGGGGCTCGCCAACCAGTGGAAGAAGACGGGCGAGTCGATCGACGCCCTGGCGCGCTCGCCGGACACGATCCACTCCCTGGAGAACCTCAACAAGACGCTGGAGGTGCTGCGGTCCTCGATCGGGAAACTGGACACCCAGGTCGACTCGAACGGCAAGGAGCTGCAGGCGACCCTCATCCAGGCCAAGGCCGCGCTCGAGTCCTTCAACGCCGCGGCGCAGTCCGCGAAGGGCTTCATCAACGCCCAGCAGAGCTTCGGGACCGAGACGACCCGCGCGCTCGAGAGGGTCGCGGACGCGGCCGAGTCGGTGCAGAGCCTCGCGGATTTCCTGGAACGCAACCCGAACGCGCTCCTGTCGGGGCGCAAGGGCCCCAATTGAACCCCGGCATCCCGATGAACGACACTTACAGCCTCCGCGTTAGGGTCCTTACGGCGCTCGCCGCCGGCTGCCTCCTCGGGGGCCTGGCCGCGTGCAACGTGGCGCAGCCCGCGCAGGACGACCCGACACGCTACTACGTCCTTTCGGACACCGAGGGCCAGGCGCCCGCTCCCCAGGCCGTCGGCGCGAGGATCGGGCTAAAGACCGTCAAGCTCGAGGGCTACCTCAGGCGAAAGGAGATGGTCGTGCGCACGGGCGGCAACGAGGTCGAGTTCAGGGACTTCCGGCGCTGGGCTGAGCCGCTCGACGCGGCCATCACCCGGATTGTCAAGGCCAGGCTCCTCGGCTCTGCGCAGGTGGCGCAGGTCCTCACCGAGCCCTTCCCCCCGGACCAGGAGCCCGACTACGTCGTTTCGATCGAGGTCCGCGCCTGCGAGGGCACGACGGGCCGGTCGGGCTCGTTCGGAGCGAGCTTCACGGCCGCGGTCGAGGTCTCCACCGCCGGGGCCAATCCCCGGGTCGTCTCAAGGAAGCTCTTCACCGCCCCGGGCGCATCCTGGGATGGGAGGGACTTCGACAAGTTGGCGAGCCTCCTGACGGCCGACGCCTCGGCGCTCGGCCAGGAGATTGCCTCGGAGATCCCGGCGAGGAACTGACGCTACCGCAGGGCCGCGGCGATCCGCTCGAGCGCCTTCTCGACGTTCTCGCGGCTGTTGAAGGCGCTGATCCTCACGTGGCCCTCGCCGCACTTCCCGAAGCCGGCGCCCGGGGTGCACACGACCTGGGCCTTCTCAAGGAGCAGGTCGAAGAACTCCCAGGAGTCGCGCCCGACGTTGACCCAGATGTACGGGGCGTTTTCGCCGCCGACGCACGCGAAGCCGAGTCGGGCCATGGCGCTTCGGACAAGCTGGGCGTTGGCCAGGTAGAAATCCGTCAGGCCCCTGACCTGCTGGCGCCCGGCGTCGGTGAAGACGGCGGCGGCCGCCCTCTGCACCGGATACGAGACCCCGTTGAACTTGGTCGTGTGCCGCCGGTTCCAGAGGGCATGGAGCGAGTGCGCATTGCCCCCGGCGTCGGAGGCCATGAGCGTCTTCGGGACCACCGTGTAGGCGCAGCGCGTCCCGGTGAACCCCGCGGTCTTTGAGAAGCTCCTGAACTCGATCGCGACCTCGCGCGCGCCCTCGATCTCGTAGATCGAGTGCGGGATCTGCGGGTCGCGGATGTACGCCTCGTACGCCGAGTCGTAGAGGATGACGGCCTTGTTCCTCCTTGCATAGTCCACCCAGGCGGCAAGCTGCGCCTTCGTCGCCACGGCTCCGGTCGGGTTGTTCGGGAAGCAGAGGTAGATCAGGTCCGCGGGGGCCGAGGGGACGGCGGGCACGTACCCGTTCGCGGCGGTGGAATCGAGGTAGAGGATGCCCTCGTAGCGCCCGTCCTTGTTCTGGCCGGTGCGCCCCGCCATCACGTTGGTGTCGACGTACACGGGGTAGACCGGATCGGGTATCGCGAGGCGGGCGTCCGCGGAGAAGATCTCCTGGATGTTGCCGCAGTCGCACTTGGACCCGTCCGAGACGAAGATCTCGTCGGCCTCGATCCGGCAGCCGCGCTGCGCGTAGTCGTGCTGCGCGATAAGCTCCCTGAGGAACGCATATCCCTGCTCAGGGCCGTAGCCCTTGAACGTCGCCCTCTTGGACATCTCGTCGGTCGCGGCGTGCATGGCCTCGACGCACGCGGGCGGAAGCGGCTCCGTCACGTCGCCGATTCCGAGGCGGATGACGGGCTTCTGCGGGTTGGCGGACGTGTAGGCGCCGACCCGCCGCGCGATGTCGGCGAACAGGTACGAAGCCTTCAGCTTCGTGTAGTTCTCATTGATTCGGATCATGGTAGGTCGTAAATTGGGCGTTAAGAGGGCCCCGGAAGGCCGAAAACCTTGAACAAACCCTCAGGGAGGTCTTTGTTCAAGCCCTCGTTCGACCCATGGAGACAATCGACTCGGTTTCGCAGATGCGAACCAAAGCCTCGCGGCTTAGGTCCGAGGGGGGCGGATTGTCCCTGGTCCCGACGATGGGCGCCCTCCACCCGGGGCACGAGGCCCTGATCCTTGCGGCGAAGGCGGCCGGGTTTCCCGTCGTCGTCTCCATCTTCGTCAATCCGCTCTCATTCGGCACGAACGAGAACTTCACCGGGTACCCGAGGAGCCTCGAGGCCGACCTGGCGACCTGCGCGAAGCTGGGCGTGGCCGCCGTCTTCGCCCCGCAGACCGCAGAGGTCTATCCGCGGGGCTACTCCACCTACGTCTCCGAGGAGGCCGTGAGCAGGCCGCTCTGCGGGGTCTCCCGCCCGACGCACTTCCGCGGCGTGACGACGCTCGTCACGAAGCTCCTCAACATCGTCCTGCCCGACCGGGTGTTCGTCGGCCAGAAGGATGTGCAGCACGTGGCGGTTCTTCGCAAGGTGGTCGCCGACCTGAACTATGACATCGAGGTCGTGGTCGTGCCCACCGTGCGCGAGGCCGACGGCCTCGCGATATCGGTGCGCAACCGCGACCTGTCCTCCAAGCAGAGGCAGGAGGCGCTCTCGATAAGCAAGGCCCTCGGGCGGGCCACGGAAATGGTGGAGTCCGGGGTCAGGAGCTCCGACCGCCTGGTCGCGGAGGTGACCCACATCCTCGGCCACCACAACCGCGTGCGCGTCATCTATGCGTCGATCGTGGACCCCGTGACCATGGAGGCCGTGCGGGGAGACATTGAGCCGGGCCGGGCGCTCCTGTGCATCGCCGCGTGGGTCGACGAGATCCGCCTCACCGACAACGTCGTGCTCTAGGCCGCCTGGGCGGAATGGATTCTCCCTTCCCCAGGATCGGCATCGTCGGATCCGGCGCCGTCGGCGCCTACTATGGGGCGCGCTTGGTGCAAACGGGCGCCGATGTCCGCTTCCTGATGCGGGGCGACCTCGAGGCCGTCCGGGCGAGGGGATCGATTCTCATCCATGAGGCCTCCCGGACGGTCGAGGTCGGGCCGGTCAAGGCGTTTGGCTCCTCCGAAGAAATAGGGCCCGTGGACCTCGTGATCGTCGCCCTAAAGACCACCTCGAGCGGCGGGATAAGGGGCCTTGTCGAGCCGCTCCTTGGCCCGCAGACCGCAATCCTGACCCTCCAGAACGGCCTCGGCGCCGACGAGTTCCTCGCCGGCCTCTTCGGCGCGGGGAGGATCCTCGGGGGGCTCGTCTTCATGGCCGTCACCCGGACGGGGCCGGGCGAGGTGCGATGCTTCCACCCCGGGTCGGTCTCGATAGGCGAATTCGGGCGGCCCCCCTCGGACCGCACGCGCGCCGCGGCGGCGCTCATGGAAAGGGCCGGGATGAAGGCCCAGGTCGTCGAGAACCTCCTCGAGGCCAGGTGGAGGAAGCTTGTCTGGAACATCCCGTTCAACGGCCTGGCGATCGCCGAGGGCGCCATCACGACCGACCTGATCTGCGCCGATCCCCGCATCGCCGCCGAGGCGCGCGCCCTCATGCACGAGGTCCAGGCGGCGGCGGCGGGGTTTGGGTTCGCGATCCCCGACAGCCTGATCGCAAAGCAGTTCGAGGTCACCCCGCCCATGGGCCCCTACCAGCCGTCGAGCCTCGTCGACTTCCTGGCCGGCCGCGAGGTCGAGGTAGAGGCGATCTGGGGCGAGCCCCTGAGGCGGGCGGCGTCTGTCGGGGTCGGGACGCCCCGCCTGGCCCACCTCTACGAGCGTCTTCTAGGCCTCTGCCGCGGCTAGGTGCCATCAACGCGCTTGCGGTCGATAGGGGCTCTGGAATCATCCTTCGGAATGCTCCGGCCCGCCACTGTTCTGGGACTCCTTGCAACCTGCCTCGTCCTTAACGCCCGCGCGTCCATCGACCCGAAGGACTTTGACCTGTCGATCAGGCCGCAGGACGACTTCTACGGGTACGCGAACGGGGGATGGATCAAGCGCAACCCGATCCCGGCGGACCGCAGCAGCTGGGGCACGGACGACCAGATCGACGCGAACAACGAGAGGATCCTCCACGAGATCGCCGAGAAAGCCGCCACCGCGAAGCACCCCGGATTCATCGAGAAGATGGTGGGGGACTTCTACGCGAGCGGCATGGACCAGGCGTCCGCAGACTCCCTGGGCGCGGCCCCGCTCAAGCCGCTCTTCGACCGCATCGCGTCGATCACGGGGCCCTCGGATTTTCCGCACCTCGTGGCCGAGCTTCACCGCGCCGGGGTGGGGGTGTGCTTCAGCTTCGGCTCGGAGCAGGACCCGAAGAACAGCGCGATGATGATCGCGGGCCAGGGCCAGGGCGGCCTCGGGCTGCCCGACCGGGACTACTACCTCAGGGACGACGACGGGTCGAAGGCGCTCCGGGAGAAGTACGTGGCGCATGTCGCCAAGATGCTCCGGCTGTCGGGAGAGAAGGAGCCCGAGGCCGGGACCGACGCCCAGGCCGTCATGAGGCTCGAGACCTCGCTTGCGAAGGCCTCCAAGTCCGCCGCGGACCTGCGCGATCCCGTCGCCAACTACCACCCGATGGCGCTCGGGGACGTGGGCAAGCTCTCGACCCATTTCGACTGGGGCGCGTACTTCTCGGGCATGGGCCTTTCGCCCGTGCCCGCCTCGGTCGACATCGGGCAGCCGGAATTCCTGCAGGGCCTCGACAGGGAGATCGCAGGGACCTCCATCCAGGATTGGAAGGCCTACTTCCGCTGGCACCTCATCCACGACAACGCGCGCTACCTGAGCTCCCCGTTTGTCGACGAGAACTTTGCCTTCTTTGCGAAGGAGCTGACGGGCACCCCCCAGCCGAGGGAGCGCTGGAAGCGGGTCCTGTCGGTCGTGGACGAGAACGTGGGGGAGGCGCTCGGGCAGCTCTATGTCGCCGTTGCGTTCCCGCCGGAGTCAAAGGCCCGGGTGCTCAAGCTCGTGGGCAACGTCCGCCTGGCCCTTCGCGAGAGGCTCCAGCACCTCGAATGGATGGACGAGCCGACGCGGGCCGCGGCGGTGGCCAAGCTCGACGCCATGGGGGTGAAGATCGGCTATCCGGACAAGTGGATAGACTACAGCACCCTGGTCATCGACCGCGGGCCGTACGTCCTGAATGTGCTTCGCTCCAATGAGTTCGCCGAGAAACGTGACATGGCGAAGATCGGCAAGCCCGTGGACCGGACCCTCTGGGGCATGACGCCCCCCACGGTCAACGCCTATAACAACATCGGCATGAACGAGATCGTCTTTGCCGCGGGCTACCTGCAGCCGCCCCTCTTTGACCCGGCCGCCGACGACGCCGCGAACTACGGGGCCATCGCCGCCACCGTGGGGCACGAGATGACGCACAGCTTCGACGACGAGGGCAGGCAGTTCGACAAGCAGGGCAACCTTTCGGACTGGTGGTCTGCCGAGAGCGCGAAGCGGTTCAAGGAGCGCGCGGCCGGGATCGTCCGGCAGTTCTCGGCCTATGTCGCGGTCGACAACCTCCACGTAAACGGCGAGCTCACCCAGGGCGAGAACATCGCCGACCTGGGCGGCCTGCGGATCGCCTACGCCGCATTCGAGAAGGCCCAAGCCGGCAAGTCCGCCGCCAAGGTCGGCGGGTTCACGCCGCAGCAGCGCTTCTTCATCAGCTATGCGATGTCCTTCCGCTCGAATGACAGGCCCGAGAGCCTGAGGCTTCTCGTGAACACCGACCCCCACGCACCCAACCGCTTCCGGGTGAACGGGCCCCTGTCGAACCTGGACGAGTTCGCGCAGGCCTTCGCGGTGCCGGAGGGAGCCCCGATGCGCAGGGCCCCCGCCGACCGCGTCGTCATCTGGTGATGCACGGCGCCGACCGCACGCCGGTGACCGGCAAACGGGTCCAGCTGATGGCGACCTGTCTGTGCGACGCGTTCTACGCCGACGCGGCGAAGGCGACGGTCGAGGTCCTGGAGCACCTCGGCTGCGAGGTCCTGTTCCCGGAGGGCCAGACCTGCTGCGGCCAGCCCGCGTTCAACGGCGGGGACTGGCCTGCCTCGCGCCGGGTCGTCAGGCACGCGGTCCGCACCTTCTCCTCGGCGGACCCGGTCATCGTCCCCTCGGGCTCGTGCGCGGCGATGATGTTCCACGGGGCCGCGCTCGAGTTCGAGCGTGAGCCCGACCTGGCCGAGGTCGTGGCGCTTGGCAGGCGCACCTGGGAACTCGGGGACTTCATCGTGAACGGCCTCGGCGTCCGGTCGTGGCCCGGCCGGTTTGACGCGTCGATCGCGCTCCACCGCTCCTGCCACACGCGAGGGACCGGCAGCAGCGACGCGATCGCGCTCCTTTTGGGCTCCATCGCCGGGGTGCGCCTCGTCGAGTTCGGCGAGGGCGAGCAGTGCTGCGGCTTCGGCGGGACCTTCTCGGTGTCCTTCCCCCACATCTCGGGGGCCATGGGCGACCTGAAGCTGGACCATGTCCGCGCGTCGAAACCCGACCTCCTTGTCTCGGGGGACATGAGCTGCCTCATGCACCTGGGCGGGATCGCCGACAAGGAGGGCGCGCCCCTGCGCACGATGCACTTCGCCCAGGTCCTGCGCGACGCGGCGCTCAAAACCTCATGAAGTCCCAGCCGATCGACACGTTTGCCGCCGGAGTCGACGCGGGGACGCGCGCCTCCGTGTACGGCGGGGTGAAGGCGGTGTACCAAAAGCGCACGAAGGTGCTCTTTGACCACTACGCCGACCCGGACCGGCTGCGGGCCCTGGCGGGCGAGATCAAGCAGCACGTGGTCGAGAACCTCGACAGCTACCTGCCGGCGCTCGAGGCGAAGCTCGTCGCAAACGGGGTGAAGGTGCATTGGGCTCCGACCGCCGAGGCGGCCTGCGAGGCCGTCCATTCGATCATGAAGGCCCGGGGCGCGACCAAGATGGTCAAGGCGAAGACCATGGTCAGCGAGGAGATCGAGCTCGAGGACTACCTAAGGAGGCGCGGCATCGAGCCGCTGGAAACCGATCTCGGGGAATTCATCGTGCAATTGGACCACGACCACCCGTCGCACATCGTCGCGCCTATCATCCACAAGAACCGCAGGCAGATCGCCGAGACCTTCGAGAAGAACGGCCTAGGGGAGTACGACGACGAGCCGCAGGTGATCACCCAGAGGGCCCGGCGGTTCCTGCGCCACAAGTACCTCGAGGCCGACGTGGCCCTGACCGGCGCCAACTTCATCGTGGCCGAGAGCGGGAGGGTGGTCGTCGTGACGAACGAGGGAAACTCCCGCTTCTGCCTCGCGGCCACGCGCTGCCACATCGCCTTGATCGGCATTGAGAAGATCGTGCCGCGCGACCGCGACCTGGGCCTCTTTCTGAACCTCCTGGCCCGCTCGGGGACGGGCCAGCAGCTGACCGTCTACAACGAATTCATCAGCGGGCCGCGAGCCCCGGGCCAGCCCGACGGGCCGGACGAGATGCACGTCGTCCTCGTCGACAACGGGCGCACGGAGGCCCTTGCGAGCGACTGCCGCGACATCCTGCGGTGCATCCGGTGCGGCGCGTGCCTCAACGTGTGCCCGGTGTACCGCCAGGCGGGGGGGCACGCCTACAGGAGCGTCTACCCGGGGCCCGTCGGGGCGGTGCTCTCGCCGCTCCTCCTGGGTAAGCGCTTCCCGGAGAAGGCCGACCTGCCCAAGGCCTCGAGCCTGTGCGGCGCCTGCAACGAGGTCTGCCCCGTCAATATCCCCATCCCGGACCTCCTCCTTCGCCTTCGCGACCGGGCGCACGCCGAGGGCGTCCCCTCCCCAGGCACTCCGCCCATGGGCGCGTGGGCCGTCCTCGCGACCCAGCCCGCCGCCTGGAAAGTGGCCCTCCTCGGGGGACGCCTCATCAACCACCTGCCGACAAGCCTCATCCCGGTCCCGGCGCTCCGCGCCTGGGAGTCGAAGCGCACGCTTCCCCCGTGGCGGGGCGGGGAGTTCCGCAAGTGGCTAAGGACCCGCCGCAGGCCGGAATAGGCCGAACCCAGAATTGCCAATGGACTCACCCCAAGACCCCAAGCCCAAGCTCGAGCCGTTCATCCTTCCCGGGACCTCCATGCGCGAGTTCACCGTGAGGGCGCTCATCACCGGGACGGTCCTGGGGACCCTCTTCGGGGCCTCGTCGCTCTACCTGGTCCTCAAGGTCGGCCTTACGGTCAGCGCCTCGATCCCGGTGGCGGTCATCTCGCTCGCGCTCTTCCGCATGCTTTCCAAGGTGGGCATCCGCGACGCGACGATCCTCGAGAACAACATCACCCAGACCGCGGGCTCCGCGGGCGAGTCGCTGGCCTTCGGCGTGGGGGTCACGATGCCTGCGATCATGATCCTCGGGTTCGACCTGGAGCTGACGAGGGTCCTCCTCGTCTCGATCCTTGGGGGCCTCCTGGGGATCCTCATGATGATTCCCCTGAGGCGGGCGCTGATCGTCAAGGAGCACGGGATACTCAAGTACCCGGAGGGGACGGCGTGCGCGGCGGTCCTGACGGCCGGGGCATCGGCCGAGGACAGGCTGCACGCGTCGCCGGGGGCGGTCGCTGAGATGAGGGCCGCCGAGGCCGCCGGCCTCGGCAAGGCTCCCGGGGCCAGGGCCATCTTCACCGGGCTCGGCGTCGGGATCGTCTACAATGTCCTCAACCGCGTCGCGCGGCTCTGGAAGGACACCCCGGAGAAGGTGTTCGGGGCGCCGTTCAACGGCGCCTCGGTGAGCGCCGAGATATCCCCCGAGCTCCTGGGGATCGGCTACATCATAGGGCCGAGGATCGCGGCCCTCATGTGCGGGGGCGGGGTGCTCTCATACCTCGTGCTGATCCCGATGATCAAGTTCTTCGGCGAGCACATCCCGGGGCCCCTGGCTCCGGGGAGGATGCCTATCGCCGACATGGCCCCGGACGAGGTCCGCGGCGCCTACATCCTGTACATCGGCTCGGGCGCCGTCGCCGCGGGCGGCATCGTGAGCCTGCTCCGCTCGCTTCCCACCATCTGGCACGGACTCAAGGAGGGGCTGCGAGACGTCGGCTTCCTGAACCTCGGGGAAGGCCGGGGCGAGGCCGGGGCGGGCCCGGTGCCGCGGACGGAGAGGGACCTTTCCATGAAGTTTGTGGGAATCGGGATCGTCGCGCTCATGGCGGCGATCATGGCGGCGCCGATGCTCCTGGACGCAGGCCTGGGGACGAAGCTCGTCGGCGCCTTCCTCATCGTCCTCTTCGGGTTCCTCTTCGTGACCGTGTCGTCGCGCCTCACCGGCGAGATCGGCTCCTCCTCGAACCCGATCTCCGGCATGACGATCGCGACGCTGCTCCTGACGTGCCTCATCTTCCTGATCGTCGGCTGGACCGGCAGCGCGTATTACGTGACCGCGCTCTCGATCGGGGCCATCGTCTGCATCGCCTCGTCGAACGGGGGGAGCACCTCCCAGGACCTGAAGACCGGGTACATCCTCGGCGCGACCCCCAAGTACCTGCAGATCGCGATTCTCTTTGGCTCGTTTGCCTCGGCGCTGGTCCTCGGGCCCATGCTCCTTGCGCTCAACGACTCGCAGGCGACGTACATCCCGGTGTCGGCCGTCGCCCCCGGAGGCCTCACGGTCGACGTGTCGGGCCTAACGGCGCGCGAGCGGATCGTCGGACCCCAGGCCCGCGACGACCCTAACACCTACCTTGTCTGGCACCGGAGCGACCCCTCCGGGGGCGCCTCCGAGAAGTACCTTGTCGACGCCTCGGGTAAGGCGGTGTGGCTCGTCGACCCGGGGATCAACGGGACCCACTTCAAGCGGCCCGACGGCTCCACGGTGAAGAAGTTCTTCGCCCCGAAGGCCACGCTGATCTCCTACATCATCAAGGGCATCCTCGGCCACAAGCTGCCCTGGTCGCTCGTCCTCCTGGGGGTCATGATCTCGCTGACGCTCGAGATGTCGGGGGTGCCCTCGCTCGCGTTTGCGGTCGGCATCTACCTGCCCCTTTCCTCGTCGAGCCCCATCTGGGCCGGAGGTATCATCCGGTGGCTCGTCGACGCCTACAACCGCCGCCGCCACAGCGGCAAGAACCTGAGCGAGGACCAGCTCGCGGCCGAGGGCGACAAGAGCCCCGGCGTCCTCCTGGCCTCGGGCTACATCGCGGGCGGGGCCATCGCGGGCATCGTGATCGCGCTCCTGCAGGGCGTCGACAGCCTGGCTCCGATCGACAACCGCTTCAATGACTGGGCGACGGCCCACAACCCGGTGTACAACGGCCCGTACGCGGACGGGCTTTCGATGGTCATGTTCCTCGTCCTTTGCGTCTTCCTGTACCTCGTGGGCCGCGAGAGCCTGCTGTCCCCGAAAGGCCCCCCCCGAGGCTGAGCCATGGGCACCGACAGAGACACGATCCTGGGAAGGGTGAAAGCCGCGCTGGCCCCGCTTGAGAAGCGGGCGCCGCTCCCGCAGTACGACGCCCCCATGGAGCTTGCCCGAAGCCGGGTCGATGCAGGCGACCCCTTCCGGGAATTCGCCGCGCGTCTCAGGGCCGTAAACGGCGAGGTGGCGGCCGGCCCCGCGGAGCTCGCGGCGTCGCTCCGGTCCCGCGGCTGGACGCACGGGTACTGCGATCCCTCGCTCTGGCCGGGGCTCGAGGCCCACTTCGGGGAGGGCTTCGTGGTCGAGACCGCCTTCGACCGCAGCCGCGTGGACGACTACGCCTTCGGGATCACGCGCGGGGCGGGCGCCATCGCGGAGACGGGCACGATCATCCTTGCCGACCAGTCGACCTCGTCGAGGCTCGGGGCCCTGGCCCCGTGGGCGCATATCGCCGTCATCCCGCGCAGCGCGATGTACCCGGACCTGCTCGGGGCCGTCTCGGCCCTGGGGGGCGACCCCAACGTCATCTGGTGCACCGGCCCGTCAAAGACCGCCGACGTCGAGGGGATCCTGATCGAGGGCGTCCACGGGCCCGGGGTGCAGATCGCCCTGTTTGCCGACTGAGGGCCGGCCCCTCTAGGCCCGCTCCTCAACGACGGGATTGGTGAGCGCGCCGATCCCCTCGATCTCGACCGTGATCGAGTCCCCCGGCTTCAGGAAGACCGGCGGCTTGCGCGCATACCCGACGCCGTGCGGGGTGCCGGTGAGGATCACGGTGCCCGGCAGGAGCGTCTTGCTCCCGCTCAGGAACTCGATCAGGGCGGGGACATCGAAGACCATGTCGTCCGTGCTCCAGTCCTGCATCGTGGCCCCGTTGAGGACCGTCTTGATCCGAAGGGCGTTGGGGTTGGGGATGTCGTCCCTTGTGACCAGGGCCGGGCCCATGGGGCAGAAGGTGTCGAAGCTCTTTCCCTGGCAGAACTGGCCGCCGCTCCACTTGAACTGCCAGTCCCTCGACGAGACGTCGTTGGCGGCCGTGTAGCCGAGCACGTAGTCGAGCGCGTTCGCCCGCGTCGCGTTCTTGCAGGCCCTGCCGATCACGACCGCCAGCTCGCACTCGTAGTCGACCTCGTGGCTTGCGAGCCTGCGCGGCAGCTCGATGGGGTCCCCGGGGTTCTGCAGCGTGTTCGTGCTCTTGATGAAGAGCATCGGTTTCTCGGGGAGGCCCTTGCCGCCCTCCTCGGCGTGCCTTCGGTAGTTGAGCCCGATCGCGAGGATGTTCGGCGCGGCGACGGGATACAGAAGCTTGCCGGGCGTCACGACCCGGTCCGTCGCCCGGTAGGAGCCGAACAGGTCGCCGGTGATCTCGCGGGCGGTCCCGTCGGGCTGCAGCGCGGCGTAGGCGGGTCCGGAGGGTGAGAGGTGGCGTATGATCTTCATTCGTTGGAGGTCAGTCAGGTTGCGGCCTCGGCGTAGGCCTCCATCCCGGCGCACGAGCACACGAGGTGGCGGTCTCCGTAGACATTGTCGACGCGCCCCACGGCCGGCCAGAACTTGGACGCCCTCGTCCAGGGCGCCGGGAACGCGGCCAGTTCGCGGGAGTAGGGGTGGGGCCACTCGTCCGCGCACACGACCCGGGCCGTGTGTGGCGCGTTCTTGAGCGGGTTGTTGGCCTTGTCCGACTCCCCGTTCGCCACGGCCTGCATCTCCCCGTGGATCGCGATCATGGCGTCGCAGAACCGGTCGAGCTCCGCCTTGGTCTCGCTCTCCGTCGGCTCGATCATGAACGTCCCCGGGACCGGGAAGGAAAGGGTGGGGGCGTGGTAGCCGTAGTCCATGAGGCGCTTCGCGGCGTCCTCGGCCTCGACCCCGTGCCGCTTCCAGCCGCGCAGGTCGACGATGCACTCGTGCGCCACGAGTCCCGAGAGCCCCCGGTAGAGGACCGGGAAGAACATCTCCAGGCGCTTCGCCACGTAGTTCGCGTTGAGGATGGCGGCCTTGGTGGCGAGCGTGAGCCCGTCGGGTCCCATCATGCGGATGTACATCCATGAGATGACGAGGATGCTCGCGCTGCCCCACGGGGCGGAGCTCACGGCGCCCAGGTGGGCCCGTCCCTGGTCCTTTGCGAAGGGCGAAACGACGGCGTGGCCCGGAAGGTAGGGGGCCAGGTGGGCCGCGACGCCAATCGGGCCCACTCCCGGGCCGCCGCCGCCGTGCGGGATGCAGAACGTCTTGTGGAGGTTCAGGTGGCAGACGTCGGCCCCGATCTCGCCCGGGGAGGTGAGACCGACCTGGGCGTTCATGTTGGCCCCGTCCATGTAGACCTGCCCGCCGTGGGCATGGACGACCTGGCAGATGTCCTTGATCGCGCTCTCGAAGACCCCGTGGGTCGAGGGATACGTGACCATGAGGGCGGCAAGGTCCTTGGAGTGGGCGATGGCCTTGGACTGGAGGTCCGCGACGTCAATGTTGCCCTGGGAGTCGCAGAGGACCGGCACGACGTGGTAGCCGCACATGGTCGCGCTCGCGGGATTGGTGCCGTGCGCGCTCGTCGGGATGAGGCACACGTTGCGCCTGCCCTCGCCGCGCGACTCGTGGTAGGCCCTTACGACGAGCAGGCCGGCGTACTCGCCCTGCGAGCCTGCGTTGGGCTGGAGCGAGACCGCGGCAAACCCCGTGATCTCGGCCAGCCAGGCCTCGAGGTCCCTGAAGAGCCGCCGGTAGCCGCGCGTCTGCTCGGGGGGCGCGTAGGGGTGAATCCTCGCGAATTCGGGCCACGACACCGGGAACATCTCGCTCGCGGCGTT
>CAYPXZ010000006.1:116567-132286 GCA_964414785.1 uncultured Opitutaceae bacterium | reverse complement strand
CAGGCGCAGGCCCAGCTCGGGAAGGCCGAGCTCGACGTCGCGCGCTACACCCCGCTCGCCCGCGACAAGGCCGTCAGCCAGGAGGAGCTCGACGACGCCGTCCAGGGGCGCCTCGCGGCCCTGGCCCAGGTCGCGTCGGCAAAGGCGGCGGCCGAGCAGGCGAGGCTCCTCCTGAGTTTCACGCGGGTCGTGTCTCCCGTCGACGGGATAGCCGGCCTCATCAGGGCCCAGATCGGCGACCTTGTGGGGCCGGGCTCCGGCGTGCTGACGACCGTGTCCAAGGTGGACCCCATCAAGGCGTACTTTGCCATAGGCGAGCAGGACTACCTCGGATTCCGGGAGGCCAACCCCGGCTCCTCGAGCATCCCGGCCGGGACCGAGTTTGAGCTGATCCTTTCCGACGGCTCGCTCTACCCCAGGAAGGGAAAGTTCTTCGCCATCGACAGCCAGGTCGACGCCAACACGGGCACGCTGCGGGCGGTCGCGGTGTTCCCCAACCCCGACGGCCTCCTGCGACCGGGCCAGTACGCAAAGGTCCGAGCGACGCTCAAGGTCGAGAAGGGGGCGCTCGTCGTCCCGGCGCGGGCGCTCTCCGAGCTCCAGGGGGCCTATCAGCTGGCCACGGTCGACGCCGCGAACCACACGCACATTCTCACGGTGAAGGCGGGCGCGCACCTCGGGCCACTGGTCGTCGTCGAGTCGGGGCTGCACCCGGGGGACCGGGTCGTGGCGGACGGCGTCCAGAAGATCAAACCGGACGCTTTGGTTAACCCCATCCCGTTCGCGGCCGAGGGCAAATAGGCGCACCGTGTCGAAGTTCTTCATCAACCGGCCCATCGTCGCGATCGTCATCGCGATCCTCACGGTGATCGTCGGCGCCGTTGCGCTCGTCACGCTCCCGATCGCGCAGTTCCCCAAGATCGTCCCGCCCGAGGCGCGCATCACCACCACCTACGTCGGCGCGGACGCGCAGACCGTCGAGCAGTCCGTTGCCACCCCCATCGAGCAGGTGCTCAGCGGGGTGGACAACATGAACTACATGTACTCGATCAACGGCAGCGACGGGTCGCTGCGGATGACCGCGAACTTCGACGTCGCCACCGACCCGAACACCGACCTGATCCTGACGCAGATGCGGGTGACCCAGGCCGGCCCCCAGATCCCGTCGGACGTCGCGAGCTACGGGGTGACGGTGCAGAAGCAGCTCACGGCCCCGCTCATGCTGGTGGCGCTCTATTCGCCGACCGACTCCTACGACAGCACGTTCCTGGCAAACTACGCCTACATCAACATCCTCGACCAGCTGACCCGCGTCCCGGGCATCGCGAGCGCGACGGTGTTCGGCGCCGGGCAGTATGCGATGAGGTACTGGGTCAAGCCCGACCAGCTCGCGAAATTGAGCATCACCGTGGGCGACGTCATCAAGGCGGTGCAGTCCCAGAACACCGTGAACCCAGCCGGGACGATCGGCGGGGAGCCCGCGCCCAAGGGCCAGGACTTCACCTACTCGGTCCGCGCGCAGGGGCGCCTCACGACGCCCGAGGAATTCGGCGCGATCGTGATCCGCGCCAACCCGGACGGCTCGGCGGTGCGCCTGAGGGACGTGGCCCGGGTCGAGCTCGGAGCGCAGGTCTACAACGTCATGGGGCGCTTCAACGGGAAGCCCGCGGCGAACATCGCGATCTACCAGCTGCCGGGCTCGAACGCCCTCGACTGCGCGAACGGGGTCAAGAAGGCGATGGCCCGCATCAGGCAGAGCTTCCCGGCGGGCCTGGACTACCAGGTGGGCCTCGACACGACCCTCTCCGTGTCCGAGGGCATGCGAGAAATCTCCAATACGCTCTGGCAGGCGCTGCTCCTCGTGATCCTCGTCGTGTTCGTGTTCCTTCAGGGCTGGCGCCCCACCCTGATCCCCCTCCTGGCGGTGCCGGTGTCGCTCATCGGCACGTTCATGCTCTTCCCGCTCTTCGGGTTCTCGGTGAACACGCTTTCCCTCTTCGGCCTGGTGCTCGCGATCGGCCTGGTGGTCGACGACGCGATCGTCGTCGTCGAGGCCGTCGAGCACCACATCGAGGAGGGCATGTCGCCGCGCGACGCGACGTTCAAGGCCATGGAGGAGGTCTCCGGCCCGGTGGTGGCGATCGCGATCATCCTTGCCGCCGTCTTCATCCCCACCGCGTTCATCCCCGGCATCACCGGCCGCCTCTACCAGCAGTTCGCGCTCACGATAGCGATCTCGGTGATCATCTCGGCGTTCAACGCCCTGTCGCTCAGCCCGGCGCTCTGCGCCATGCTCCTCAGGCCCAAGGGCGAGGGCAAGGGGCCCCTGGCGGGGTTCTACGGCTGGTTCAACCGGGCCTTCGGGCGCGTGCAGGAGGGCTACGTGGGCTACTCGCGGCACCTGATCCAGAAGAGCACCGTGAGCTTCATCATCCTCGCCTGCTTCGCCCTCGCCGCGTTCTTCATCGGCAAGAGGATACCGACGTCGTTCCTCCCCGAGGAGGACCAGGGCTACCTCTACGTGGGCCTCCAGCTCCCCAACGCCTCATCGCTCCAGCGGACGGAGGAGGCCTCGCGCAAGGTCGAGGAGATCCTCAAGAACACGCCCGGCGTCAAGTCGTACACCTCCGTGATCGGGTTCTCGCTCCTGAGCACCGTGTACAACACCTACAGCGGGTTCGTCTTCGTGAACTTCAAGCCGTGGGACGACCGGACGAAGCCGGAGGAGAGCTACGCCGCGATCAAGGCCCACCTCGCCAAGGAGCTCGGAAAGATCCCCGAGGCGCGGGCCTTCGCTTTCTCGCCGCCCTCGATCCCTGGAATCGGCACCGCCGGCGGCTTCACCGCGGTCCTCGAGGACCGCGCCGGCAAGGACGTCGCGTACCTCTCCGAGAACCTCGACAAGTTCATGTCCGCCGCGCGCGCGAGGAAGGAACTCGCCGGGGTCACCACGACCTTCCTGCCCTCGGTTCCCCAGGTCTTCGTCAAGGTCGACCGGGACAAGGTGCTCAAGCAGGGCGTCGAGCTCGGCGACGTCTACCGCACCCTCCAGTGCTACATGGGGGGCATCTTCGTGAACTACTTCAACCGGTTTGGCCGCCAGTGGCAGGTGTACGTCGAGGCCGAGGGGGAGTATCGCAACAGCGCGGACAAGCTCGGCAGCTACTATGTCCGCAATCGCGACGGCGCGATGGTTCCGCTGTCCTCGCTCGTCTCGGTGGAAAACCGGATGGGTCCCGAATTCACGATGAGGTACAACCTGTACCGCAGCGCGCAGATCAACGGGTCTGCGGCCCCGGGCTACAGCTCGGACGAGGCGCGCGCCGCGCTCGAGGACGTCTTCGCGAAGACCATGCCGCGCGAGATGGGCTTCGACTACCTGGGGATGTCCTACCAGGAGAAGAAGGCCCAGGAGGGCGTCCCCCCGGCGGCCATCTTCTGCCTCTCGCTGCTCTTTGTCTTCCTCATCCTGGCGGCCCTGTATGAGAGCTGGTCCCTGCCCTTCAGCGTGCTGCTCGGGGTTCCGATAGCGGTGTTCGGCGCCTACTTGGCCCTTTTCGCGCGACAGATGGAGAACAACGTGTTCGCGCAGATCGGCCTGATCATGCTGATCGGGCTCTCGGCAAAGAATGCCATCCTGATCGTCGAGTTCGCCCGCACGCGCTACGAGCATGGGATCCCCCTCCTGGAGGCCGCGCTGCAGGGCGCCAAGGTCCGGCTCAGGCCGATCCTCATGACGTCCTTTGCGTTCATCTTCGGCTGCGTGCCCCTCTGGCTCGCGAGCGGATCCGGGGCCGTGGCGCGGAAGGTCATGGGCACGGCCGTCATCGGCGGCATGCTGGCGGCGAGCGCCCTCGCCATCTTCCTGATTCCGGTGACGTTCTACGTGATCGAGATGTGGGCGACAAAGGGCCAGCCGCACGGCAGCCATGCGACCGCCTTGCACCCGATCCCGACGATTCATCCCTTCCAGCCGGATTCCGAGAAGAATCCCGGCAAGCACTGACCATGGCGACGCTCATCCGAAGGCACCTGGTCCTTGCCCTTTCTGCCACCGTCGTGGCGGGTTGCGCCGTCGGCCCAAACTACAAGCGCCCGGAGACGGCCACGCCCCCCACCTTCCGCGGGGCTGCCGCGGAGGGCGACCGCTCGCTCGCCGACCTTGCGTGGTGGGATGTCTACCGTGACCCCCACCTCGCGCAGCTGATCCGCGCGTCGCTCACGGGCGGATTCGACGCCCGCATTGCGGCGGCCCGCGTCAGCGAGTCCCGGGCGATCGCCGCCCAGGTCCACGGCCAGCTTTTCCCGGGCCTGGGGTACGAGGCGAACGCCGACCGGGGCCGGAACGCACAGCTCGGCAACCCCTACACCTTGGGCAATGGAAGCACGGCCAGCGGGTTTGACGGGTACCTCGGGGCTGCGTGGGAACTCGACCTTTGGGGCCGGGTCCGGCGCCTGGACGAGGCGGCGCGCTCCCAGTACCTCGCCTCGGAGGAGGGCCGCAGGGCGGTCCTGCTGAGCCTCGTCAGCGACGTCGCCACCGCATACTACGACCTCCTGGAGCTCGACGAGGAGCTGGCGATCGCCAACAGGTCCACGGAGTCTTTCGGCAACAGCCTCAAGCTGTTCAACCGCCAGCTTGAGGGCGGCACGGTCTCCCGCCTCGACACGGCGACCGCGGAGGCGGCCATGGCCACAAGCGCCGCCCGGATCCCCGACCTCGAGCGCAGAATCGCCATCAAGGAGAACCAGATCAGCGTCCTCATTGGGGCGAATCCCGCCCCCGTCGTCCGGGGCGCCGGCCTCTCCGACCTGCCCCCGCCACCCGACGTTCCGGCGGGGCTTCCGTCGGCGCTGCTTGAGCGGCGTCCCGACGTGCGCGAGGCCGAATACGCCGCGATGGCTGCAAACGCCAGGATAGGCGTCACGGTGGGGGGATTCCTGCCGCGGATCGGCCTTAGCGCCCTCCTGGGCGGCGTGAGCCCGCAGCTTGACAGCATCACCTCGCGACAGGCCGGCCTCTGGTCCTTCGGCGGGCAGGCGACCGGGCCCCTGTTCCAGGGAGGCGGCCTCAGGGGCCAGTACGAGCAGTCCAAACAGGAGTGGGAGGCCGCGAAGCTCCAGTACCAGCAGGCGGCCCTGAACGCGTTCGGCGACGTGGCCAACGCCCTGGTGACCCGCCAGAAGCTGGGGCAGGTGCGCGAGCAGCAGGAACGGGCGGTCGTGGCCTACGGGGAGGCCGTCAGCCTTTCGACCCAGAGGTATGCGGCGGGCAAGGCGAGCTATTATGAGGTGATCCAGTCGCAGCTGGAGCTGTTCCCGGCCCAGGTTGCGCTCGCGCAGACAAAGCGCGACCAGTTCACCGCCGTCGTGGAGCTCTACAAGGCCCTGGGCGGAGGATGGAACCGGAGCGACGCCGATTGGACCGGTACCGGCACAAGATAGCCCCGCCCCGCGGTTCCCCCCGGGATCCGTCCTAGCCTTGCTTTCACCCCCCCGCGCGGCTACTGAAAGCCCGGCCCGGCACCTCGATCCACGTGGAGCAAGATGTGCGCCCCCGTCGCCCGACGGGCCGGGATCTCCCCATGAAAGGAACGACCTTAACCACCCAGCCAACTCGGACAACTCCCCCGGGTGCCCGGTACTAAGATGGGAATGAAGGATTCCCCCGACGTGGCCGCGCTGGCGGCAAGGGTGGCCGAGCTTACCCGGCTCCTGGCCGAGGCCGAGGCGGCGCTCAGGGCCGCGGCGCCGGGATCCCCGTCCGACGGTGGCAAGGACAGGCAGAACGAGCTTCTTCTCGAGGTGCAGCAGACACTTTTCCTCGAGCACAACCTGCTGCGCACCGTAATCGACATCATCCCCGACCATGTCTTCGTCCGGGACCGGGCCTCCAGGCACCTGATCAACAACCAGACTCAGCTCGACCAGCTGAGGGCCGCGACGCTCGAGGGGACCATCGGCAAGACGGACTTCGACTTCTACCCCTCCGAGCTGGCCCTCAAGTTCCATGCGGCGAACGAGGAGGTCATGTCCACCGGAAGGACGCTCGCCAACATCGAGGAAATGGTCCCCGGTCCCGATGGAAAGGAGCGCTGGATATCGACCACCAAGGTGCCCATGCGCAACCGCGACGGGACCGTGATCGGCCTCGTCGGGATCGGCCGCGATGTGACCGAGCACCGGAAGGTGGTGCAGAAGGTGACCGAGCAGGCGGCGATGCTGGACCAGGCCCACGATGTGATCCTCCTGATCAGCCTTGAGGGACGGGTCGTCTACATGAACGGGGCCGCCGAGCACACGCTGGGCTGGAAGGCCAAGGAGGCGATAGGGAAGCTCTCGATCGACCTCCATCCGGTCGAGGACCAGGCCCAGCTGCTCCAGGCCTCGAAGGAGACCATCGAGAAGGGCATGTGGCATGGCGAATTCCGCGTCCACAACCGCAATGGCAGGGAGATCTTCCTCGACACCCGCCGCTCCCTGATACGCGACCAGAACGGGGTCCCCAAGGCGCAGCTGAGCATAAGCGCGGACATCACCGAAAAGAAGCGGGCCGAGGTCCTCGCCCTGCGAAACCAGCGCCTCGAGAGCCTCGGGACCCTCGCAGGCGGCATTGCGCACGACCTCAACAACGTCCTGGCCCCGATCCTGATGGCCATCACCCTGCTAAAGATGAAGGTGACGGACGAGGGCGGCGCGAGGCTCCTGACGCTCCTCGAGCAGAACGCCGAGCGCGGCGCTCAGCTGGTCCGGCACGTCCTTGCCTTCGGGCGCGGGGCCGAGGGCAGGCGGGAGCGGGTCCATCCGCTCATCGTCGCGAGGGAGATCGAGCAGATCGTCAATGACACGTTCCCGAAGAACGTGAGGTTCGAGCTCAGGGCCGAGCGCGATCCCTGGACCGTCACGGGCGACCCCAACCAGATCCACCAGGTCCTCCTCAACCTCTGCCTCAACGCGAGGGACGCCATGCCCCACGGCGGCAAGATATCCCTCCGGATTAAGAACGAGGTCGTCGATGAGACGTTCGCCAGCATGAACCGCGGGGCTCAGCCCGGGTCCTACCTCGAGATATCGATCGCGGACACCGGGATGGGGATTGATCCGGAGGTCCGGGAAAAGATCTTCGAGCCGTTCTTCACGACCAAGGACCTAGGCAAGGGAACGGGGCTCGGGCTTTCCACGTCGCTCGGGATCGTCCAGAGCCACGGCGGGTTCATCAATGTCTCCAGCACCCCGGGCAAGGGGAGCACGTTCAGGATCTACCTGCCGGCCATCACCGACATGGACGACACCGAGGCCGCAGACACCAAGGCGCAGGGGCTTCCGCACGGGCACAACGAGCTGATCCTCGTCGTGGACGACGAGGAGCCGATCCTCGAGGTGGCGAAGTCCACCCTGGAGAAATTCGGCTACAGGGTCGCGGTCGCGACGAACGGTGCGGCCGCGGTCTCCATCTACGCTTTGGAGCGCGACAACATCGCCGTCGTGCTGACGGACATGGCGATGCCCATCATGGACGGCCCGGCGATGGTGGTGGCCCTCAAGGCGATCAATCCCGACATCAAGATCATCGGCTCGAGCGGGATGACCGGGCCGAGCGCCATCGCCGCGACGCGGGTCGCCGGCGTCTGCGAGTTCGTGCCCAAGCCCTATTCCGCCGAGACCCTCCTCAACGCGATCGCGAGGGCGATCGCCGGGAAGCCCGGCGAAAAGGCAAAGCGCGGGGCAAGGGACCAGCCGACCGCCTAGGCGCGAGGACCGCCATGCCCTTCACCCTCGGACGCGGCGCCGTTCCGGCCTGGACCGTGGTGCGGCTTGACGGCGCGTGGTTTCCGGATGCTTTTGTCGGACTCATGGCCATCCCCATGCGCCCTGCCCCCGGAGAACCCTCGGACCCGCCGACCTCGGCCGCGGGGGGCCGGCGCGCGGCGGCCGTCATCGGAATCCGCCACATGTCCCGCAACCACGGCACTACGCGCCCACCCCCATGAAACCCAAGTCCCTTCCCCGCCGCTTTGGCATGGTCCTCCGCTTGAGGCCCGGCAAGTTCGAGGAGTACAAGCGCTACCACGAGGCCGTGTGGCCCGGGGTGCTGGAGCGCATCACCGCGTCCAAGATCAAGAACTACTCCATCTACCACAGGGAGGGCTGGCTTTTCTCGTACTTTGAATACTGGGGGGACGACTTTGACGCCGACATGCGCCTCATGGCCGCCGACGTGGTCACCCGCCGCTGGTGGTCGATCATGGAGCCGATGCAGGACCCCCTGCCGAGCCGCGAGCCCGGCGAATGGTGGGCGCGGATGGAGGAAGTGTTCCACCACGACTGAAGATGGGTTTCGAATTCACGGACTGCCATGTGCACTTCTGGGACCCTTCTCTTCGCGGCTATCCGTGGCTGGCCGGGGTCCCCTCGATAGGAGGGGCGCACGGGCCGCGCGAGCTCGCGGCCGAGGCGCTGGGATGCGCGCCGTCCCGGGTCGTGTTCGTTCAGGCAGACTGCGATCGCCCCTCGTCGCTCGACGAGGTGAAATGGGTCGAGTCCCTCGCCGACCAGGGACCCCGGGTCGCGGGGATCGTCGCCTTCGCCCCGATGGACGCCGGCCGCGGGACGCTTGAGGCGCTGGAGGCGCTCGCTTCGAGGCCGCTCGTGCGCGGCGTCCGCCACCTGATCCAGGGGGAGGCCGACCCCGGCTTCTGCCTCTCCCCGGCGTTCGTCGACGGCGTCCGAGCGTGCGGGGGCCTGGGGCTCACCTTCGACCTGTGCGTGCGCCACCACCAGCTCGCCTCGGCGGCCGAGCTCGTTCGCAGGTGCCCGGGCACGCGCTTCATCCTCGACCACGCGGGCAAGCCGGACCTGAGCCCGGGCGCGCTGGAACCGTGGCGCGCCGACATAGCCCGGATGGCGGAGTGCCCGAACGCCGTATGCAAGGTCTCGGGCCTCGTCACCGAGGCGGGGTCGGCCGCTCTTGATCCCGGCCGATTCGTCGCCACCATCGGCCACCTCCTCGATACGTTCGGACCGTCGCGCCTTCTCTTTGGAAGCGACTGGCCGGTCGTCAAGCTCGCCTCACCCTACGCCGCCTGGCTCCGCATGGCCCAGAAGCTCCTCTCCCGCCTGTCCCCCGCCGACCTCGCGGCCGTCTTCGACGGAAACGCGGCCCGCGTGTACCGCCTGGCATAGGGGCCCGGGCTGCCATGCGTTCGTTCCCCATCAGGCTGCGCGACAAATGACCAAGGACCTCTGCATAGGCTTCGATGCCGACGACACGCTCTGGCACAACGAGAACATCTTCGAGGATGTCCACGAGCGCTACTACACCCTGCTCGCCCGGTACCACGACGCGGCGACGGTCGAGCGGGCGCTCTTCGCCACCGAGATGCGCAACCTCGACCTCTACGGCTACGGGATAAAGGGGTTCATGCTTTCGTCCATAGAGACCGCGATCGAGCTGACGGATGGGAAGGTCAGCACGGCCGAATTGCGGGAGCTGATCGCGCTCGGCCGCGAGATGCTCGACCATCCCGTCGAACTCCTCGACGGGGCCGTTGAAGTCCTTGAGGCCCTGGCCCCGGCCCACCGGCTGATCCTCATCACGAAGGGCGACCTCAGGGACCAGGAGCGGAAGGTCTCGAAGTCGGGGATCGCACGGCACTTCGAGGCGATTGAGATCGTTTCAGAGAAGGATGCGCGCACCTACGAGAGGATCTTTGCCCGGCACGGGATCGATCCGGTGAAGTTCCTCATGGTCGGCAACTCGGTGAAGTCCGACATCCTGCCCGTCCTCGGACTTGGCGGGTCGGGCGTCCACGTACCCTACAGGATCACGTGGGGCCACGAGCACGCCGAGACGCCGCCTTCCGACGATGGCCGGTTCTTTAGGGCGTCCTGCCTGCGCGACCTGCCCGGCATCGTCGGGCGGTGGCGTTAGGCCCCGGCCGACCCGCCGGGCGGAGAAGGCTGCGATGGGGAATTCCCGGGTGGCGAACATCGCCCCGCAATCCTGGCCGCGGCCCCCGGTGCGGGGACCCGCTTCTGGGCATCGCCTTGAATCCAAATGACTTGCGGGCTCATGGATGGGAAGGTTGCGTGGGCCGGTGTTGCGAATACCGCGCAAATGCCTCCCTATATGGCAATGCCCACGACCTACGAACAACTGAGAGCCGACATCGTCACCGCCATGAAGGCCCGGGACTCGGCGACCGCCACCTCGCTGCGCACCGCGGACGCCGCGGTCCAGCGCGCATCGATGGACCTCTCCAAGCCCATCGACGACGCCCTGGTCGTCGCGACGCTGCGCAAGGCCGTCAAGAACCTCGCCGACGCGAAGCTCGAGTTTGAGAAGGGCGCAAGGGCCGACCTGGTCAGCGCAAACGAGGTCGAGATCCGCCTGCTCGAGAAGTACCTGCCCAAGGGGATCGAGGGCGCTCAGCTCGACGCCCTCGTGGCCGACGCCATCAAGGAGGCCGGTGCCGCCTCCCGCAAGGACATGGGCAAGGTCATGGCGGCATTAAAGAAGAGGCCCGAGGCTGCGCTCATCGACTTTTCCGCGGTCAGCAAGCTGATCCAGTCGAAGCTTCCCTGATCGGCAGGCCGGGCTGGACTTGGCCCCGTCGAATGGCACAGTGGTAGCCTCTACCGGCCCATGTCCGGGCCGGCGTCCCCACCCCCAACCGATGAAAAGACTGCCCTGCCTCCTCGCCTGCTTGGCCCTAACCACCAGCGCCGCGCTGGCCGACAAGTTCGAGGGCCTCGCCCTCACTCCCCCGATGGGATGGAACACGTGGAACTCGTTCGCGGCCGACTGCAACGAGACGCTCGTCAAGCAGACCGCCGACGCGATGGTCGCCAACGGCATGCGCGACGCGGGCTACGTCTACGTAGTCGTCGACGATTGCTGGTCGAAAAAGGAGCGGGACGAGAACGGCAACCTGGTCGCCGACCCCGTCAAATTCCCGAGCGGCATGAAGGCGCTCGGCGACTACCTCCATTCCAAGGGACTTAAGTTCGGGATGTACGGCTGCGCGGGCTCCCTCACCTGCGGCGGCTACCCCGGCGGCCGCGGCCATGAGTTCCAGGACGCGCGCACCTACGCATCGTGGGGCGTCGACTACTTCAAGTACGACTGGTGCAACCACGGCACCGCAAACGGGCCCGAGTCCTACCGGATCATGAGCGACGCGCTCAAGGAGGCGAAGAGGCCCATCGTCTTCAGCCTTTGCGAGTGGGGCCAGAACCAGCCGTGGCTGTGGGCCGAGCCCGTCGGGCACCTGTGGCGCACGACCGGTGACATCGGGCCGTCCTACAAGGGCTCGGTCAAGAACAAGTGGGAGCACGGATGGAAGGAGCTCCTCGACCAGAACGTCGGGCTTGAGAAGTACGCGGGCCCCGGGCACTGGAACGACCCCGACATGCTCGAGGTCGGAGCCAAGGGCATGACGGTCGCCGAGTCGCGGGCCCATTTCAGCCTATGGTGCATGCTCGCGGCCCCGCTCATCGCGGGCAACGACGTGCGCCAGATGACCCCGGAGATCGCCGCGATCCTCACGGGCAAGGGCGCGATCGCGATCGACCAGGACCCCGCGGGGCACCAGGGCTTCCGGTTCCGGGTCGACAAGGACAAGGAGATCTGGGCCAAGGAGCTCTCGAACAAGGAATGGGCGGTTTGCGTGCTCAACACGGGCGACGCGCCCGCCAAGCTCACGCTCGACATGCACGAGCTCACCTTCCTGACGGAGCAGTACTATGACGTGACGGACGTATGGGCCGGCAAGCCCGCGGGCAACGCGATGGACCTGCACACCGCGACGGTCGACTCCCACGACGTGATGCTCTTCCGCCTCAAGCCAGGAACCTGACCCTCCCATGAAGATCTCAAGACGGACTGCGCTCGGCATCATGGCCGGGGCCATCCCGGCGATCGGGCTTCGGCGCCCGGCGCTCGCCGCGGACCCCGCACCGGCCACGGACCCCAGGGTGCCCCCCGGGATCGTCCCCGAGGACGGCCCCTTCAAGGCCACCCGCGCGTCCCTCGAGGGCTACGGGGTGCCGGACTGGTTCAGGGACGCGAAGTTCGGGATGTGGGCCCACTGGGGCCCCCAGTCCGCGGTGGAGTACGGCGACTGGTACGCCCGCCTCATGTACATGCAGGGGACCGACCAGTACAACTACCACGTCGACCACTACGGCCACCCCTCGAAGTTCGGCATGAAGGACACGATTCCCCAGTGGAAGGCGGAGAAGTTCGACGCCGCGGCGCTCATCCGCAGGTACAAGAAGGCGGGCGCCAAGTACTTCATGACGATGGGGGTCCATCACGACAACTTCGACCTGTGGAACTCGAAGCATAACCGGTGGAACGCCGTCAACATGGGCCCGGGGATCGACATCGTCGGAGCCTGGCGCAAGGCGGCGCGCGACGAGGGCCTGCGGTTCGGCATCAGCGAGCACCTCTGGATCACCTACAAGTGGTACTCGGTCGCCCACGGCTCCGACGCGACGGGGCCCCTCGCGGGCGTTCCGTACGATGGCGCGAGCCCGGAGTCGAAGGACCTCTACGTGGACTCGGACGACATCTGGTCCGCGCCGGACCTGCCCTGGAACGAGGACAACATCCCCAACTGGTGGAAGCGCCACTGGCACGACCGGGTCACCGACCTCATCGACCAGCACGAGCCCGACTTCCTGTACTCGGACGGATCCCTGCCCTTCCAGGAATACGGCTACTCGGTCGTCTCGCATCTCTACAACGTCAGCGCCCGGCGCAACGCGGGGAAGGTCGACGCCGTGTACTTCTCGAAGCGGGACCGCGACAGCGAGATGGGAACGTGCGTCCTCGACCGCGAGCGCGGCGTCCTCGACGACATCCTGCCACGCCCGTGGCAGACCGACACCTGCATCGGCGAATGGCACTACAAGCGCGGGGCCCGCTACAAGACCCCGAAGGTCGTCATCGACATGCTGGTCGACATCGTGAGCAAGAACGGGAACCTGATGCTCAACGTCCCCCTTCCGGCGAGCGGTATGCCCGATTTCGAGGAGCTCGCGGTCGTGGACGAGATCACAGCCTGGATGGGGGTCAACGGCGAGGGGATCCATGGCACCCGCCCCTGGAAGAAGTTCGGCGAGGGTGCGCCCGACCAGCCGGCCGAGCAGAAGTCGAAGACCTTCAACGAGAGCTCGAGGCGCGCACTCGACGCCAACGACGTCCGCTTCACGACGAAGGGCGACGTCCTCTACGCCTTCGTCATGGGCAAGCCCGAGTTCCGCTCCGTCATTCGCTCCCTTGCGCTCGACACCGCGCTCAAGGTGGGCCGGGTCTCGAGCGTCGAGCTGGTAGGGCACGACGGCAAGATCGCCTGGTCGCAGGACCGGGCGGGCCTCACGATCGAAATCCCCGACAAGCTGCCCTCAAGCCACGCGGTCGCGTTCCGGATCCGGGGCGCGACCTGACCCGGAAGCTCAGCCTTTCGAGGCCGCGGCCGCAGCGCGCGAGTTCAGGATCCCGACGACAATCCCGTGGACCTGGTCCACGGAGATGGCCTTCATGCACACGTTGTCCCGACAGGCGGTCTGGCGGTTGTTGAACGCATTGACGCAGGGGCTGCACGCGATCCCCGCCCAAACGGCATGGTTCCTGGGTCCCGGGGCCGCGAAGAGGAGCGGCGTCTCCGGACCGAAGAGCGCGACGACGTCGATCCCCGTCAGCGCCGCGAAATGGGCGGGGCCGCTGTCGTTCGTCACAAGGACCTCCGCCAGCCCGAAAAGGACGACGAGCTGGCGCAGCGTCGTGCGCCCTGCGATGCACACGCTCCTTGGGGAGCCGACCGAGCGGGCAATCTCCGCGATTCTGGGGGCCTCCTCGGGGGAGCCCGTGAACACCGCCCAGGCCCCCGGGAAATCGGAAAGGAGCCTCTCCGCCAGCGCCACGTAGTTGGCCGGGTCCCACCTGCGAAGGGGAAGCATGTCGCCCGCGTTGGCATTGAGCACGATGAGCCGGGCCCCCCGGGGGACCCCCAGCTCGGCCAGCATCCGAAGCAACTCGGGAGCCTCCTCGGGCCGGGGCCTGAACTCCGGCAGCGGCGGGCTGACCGGGGGCACGACACCCAGGGTCGGGAAGCGGGCGGGGTCTGCGTCGAGCGCAAGGACGAGGCTTGTGAACGTGCGGCTCGTGTGCAGGTGCGCGTTGTAGAGGACGCGGTGGGTCATGAGGTCGCCCCGGTAGGGGCCCTCGCCGAAATAGACGTGAAAGCCGACCCGGTTTCGAGCGCCGGTCAGGTAGGCGATCGCCGCCGAGAAGCGGGCGAAGAACTCCATGTCGATGCAGGCGTCGAAGCGCCTCCTGCGGATGGCGGAGAGGACCCCGAGGGCGCTCGCTGCCATGGAGGCGGCCGACCGGGTGCGGATCGTGAACACGTTCGCCGGGGGCACGAGCCCGATCAGGTCGACGACAAACCGGTTCTCCTCGAACACGAGGAAATGGACGTTTCCGCGGCCGACCCGCTCCACCGCCTGGCGGACCGCCTCATGGGCGAGCACCGTGGAGCCCTGCTCGGCAAGCTTGAGAAAGAGGATGCTCCGTACCGGCCCGCCGGGCCCCCTGCCACCCAGGAGATCCCCGGCCCGCCTGAGAAGCGTCAGCAGCATGCACACCGGCGAGCCGACCCAACGGTCGATCCACTGGAGCGTGCGCGCCTCGCTGGAGAATCTTTTCAAGGGATGGGGGCGGGTTGGGGAACCTGACTACCCTAGGCCCGACCGCATAGGCGAGTGAAATGCTCTTTCCGGCGCACCTCGGGGCTCCGGAACATGGGGAAAATTATTGGATTTGGGGTTGCGGTCGGCCGGGAATGCGGCGATCCGTTCTGGCGTCTAGCGCGAACACGATCGCGACCGGACACTTCAAAGACCCATGCCCATGCCCTTCGGACAACGAGGCTCTATCGCCATGCGAAAAGCACCCCCGTCCACCCTCGCCGGTCCGCAGGTTTTCCATCGATGGGAAACTGCGGAGGCGGTGTGACAGCCCTCGGGAACCCAGAAACGGCCGGCCGGGCGATGATCGCCTCGGTGGACGGATTCGGCGCCGCAAAGGCCGCCGGGGAGAAGATCGTCATGGTCACGGCCTATGACGCCTGGTCCGCGAGACTCCTTGCCGACACCGATGTCGACTGCCTGCTCGTGGGCGACAGCGCCATGATGGTCGTACACGGCGAAAAGGACACGCTCGGCGCGACGCCGGAGATCATGGCGATGCACACCCGCGCGGTCGCCCGCGGCGCGCCCGCGAAGTTCATCGTGGCCGACATGCCCTTCCTCGCCGCCCGCAAGGGCGAGGCGCACGCCCTAGATTGCGCGGCGATGCTGCTGCGTGCGGGCGCCCACGCCGTGAAGGTCGAGGGGGCCCGCGGCCACGCGCACGTGATACGCCACCTGATCGAGTCCGGGATCCCGGTCATGGGCCACCTGGGACTGACTCCCCAATGGGTCAGGGGGTTCGGTGGATTCAAGGTGCAGGCCAGGGACGCGAAGGCGGCCGGCCAGCTGCGCGGCGACGCCGCGGCGCTTGAGGGCGCCGGTGTCTTCGCGATCGTCCTCGAATGCATCCCCCAGGCGCTCGCGCGCGAGGTCACCGCGACCCTGCGCGCCCCGACCATCGGCATCGGCGCCGGGGCGGGCTGCGACGGGCAGGTGCTCGTCCTCCATGACCTGCTCGGCCT
>CAYPXZ010000006.1:107322-116467 GCA_964414785.1 uncultured Opitutaceae bacterium | reverse complement strand
GCCCTCCACGCGGGCCACCGCTCCCTCCTGGAACGGGCGCGCGCCGAGAACGACCGCGTGGTCCTGAGCATCTTCGTCAACCCCACCCAGTTCAACGACCCCGCCGACCTGCAGCGCTACCCCCGGACGCTCGGCGCCGACCTGGACCTGGTCGGAAGCCTGGCTGACCACGTGCTCGCCCCCGAGCCGGCCGAAATGTACCCCGACGGGTACGCCTACCGCGTCACCGAGACCTCGTTCAGCACGCTCATGGAAGGCGCTCATCGGCCCGGACACTTTGACGGGGTTCTCACCGTGGTGTTGAAGCTGCTGAACGTCGTCCGTCCCCACCGGGCCTACTTTGGGGAGAAGGACCGCCAGCAGCTTGAGCTTGTCCGGGGGTTGGTCCGCGCCCTCCTGCTCCCCGTGGAGGTCGTCCCCTGCCCCACGGTGCGCGACCCCGACGGGGTCGCCCAGAGTTCGAGGAACCGCCGGCTTTCGCCCGCGGCCCGGGCGCGCGCCGCCGCATTCCCCCGAATCCTGCGCGAGGCGGCTGACGCCCCGTCCGCGGCCCGGGCGCTCGAAAGGGAGGGCTTCGGCGTGGATTACGTGCAGGAGCACGCAGGGGTGCGCCTTGGCGCCGTGCGACTTGAGGACGTCCGCCTGATCGACAATGTCCGGCTCTAACATCGCCTTTGTCCTCACGGGCTCCGTGGCGGCCTACAAGGCCTGCGACGCGATCTCGCGCCTTGTGCGGCTCGGTCACCGCGTCCGGGCCGTCGCGACGGAGCCAGCCCTACGCTTCGTGGGCACGGCGACCCTGGAGGGCCTGACCGGTCAAAAGGTCCTCACCGACCTCTTCGAGCCCGGCTCGGCGCTCGAGCACATCCAGGTCAGCAGGTGGGCTGACGCAATCGTCGTGTGCCCGGCAACCGCCAACACGCTGAACCGCTTCGCCGCCGGCCTCGCCGACAACCTCGCCGGGGCGATCTTCCTCGCGCACGACCGCGCCAAGCCCTTCCTTGTGGCCCCGGCCATGAACCCGGCCATGTGGAGCCATCCCGCCACGCGGGAGTCCGTCACGAGGCTCGGACGGTGGGGCGTGCGCTTCATCGCCGTCGGCGAAGGACGCACGGCATGCGGCGAGGTCGGCGAGGGGCGCATGGCCGAGCCCGCCGAGATCGTTGCTGCAATCGAGGCCTCGCTGGCGCGCCCGACCCGGCGCCTTAGGGTCCTGGTCACGAGCGGGGGCACGTCGGAACCCATCGACGGGGTCCGCGTGATCACGAATTCGAGCACGGGGAGCACGGGGGCCGCTATCGCCGACCGCCTCGCGCGCCAGGGCCACGACGTCGTGCTCCTGCGGGCCCGCGGCTCGGCGGAGGCTCCCACGGTGAATCGCGAGGAGACCTTTCTCTCCTTCTCCGACCTGGACACCGCCCTCACCCGGGTGCTTGCCGCGGAGCCCTTTGACGCCGTGGTCCACTGCGCGGCGGTGAGCGATTTCAGCGTGGCGAACGTCGAGGTTGGCGGCGTGGGGCAGCCCCCGTCCGCAGGCAAGATCGACTCGGCAGCGGCGCCGGTCGTCCGCCTCAGGCCCAACCCCAAGCTCGTGGACGGCCTCAGGTCGCGATGCCGCAACGCCTCGCTCAAGCTCGTCGCGTTCAAGCTCACGCACGGCGAGGGACGTGACGCGCGGTTGAGGGCGGTTGAGTCCCTCTTTGCACATTCCGGGGCCGATGTGGTTGTCCACAACGACATGGCCGAGCGCGAGGGCCCGGAGGCCTTCCCCTCGACGATCCACCTTTCCAGCAACGGCGCGGCCATCCGCTGCGCCACCCGCTCCGAGATGGCCGCGGAGCTCGAGCGGATTCTCATCGACGCGGTCACACCCTGATACCCCATGCTCCTCTGCCTCGACATCGGCAACACCCAGATCCACGGCGGCGTCTTTGACGGCGACACGCTGAGGTGCCAGTTCCGCAAGTCGACCCAGCCCCTGGGCTCAACCGACGAGCTGGGGATATTCTTCGTATCGGTCCTTCGCGAGAACGGCGTCGACCCCAGGTCAGTGGGCCGGGTGGCCGTCTGCTCGGTCGTGCCCGCCGCCCTCCACGCCATCCGCGGCGCCAGCAACCAGTACTTCCGAAACGAGCCCTTCGTGCTGCAGGCCGGCGTCAAGACCGGCCTCAAGGTCCGCTACCGCAACCCGCTCGAGGTCGGCGCCGACCGGATCGCGGGTGCGATCGCCGCATCGCAGCGCAGGCCGTCGAGCGACCTCATCGTGGTCGACTGCGGGACCGCGACCACCTTCGACGTCGTCACGGGCGCCGGCGACTACCTCGGGGGCGTCATCCTGCCCGGAGTGGGAGTCTCGGCGGAGACCCTGGCAAGCAGGACGGCCAAGCTGCCCCGGGTCGAGATCGCCCGGCCCGAGTCGGTCCTCGGCCGAACGACCGTGGAGAGCATCCAGTCGGGCCTCTACCACGGCCACGCCGGCGCGATCAGCCGCATCATCGGCGGGCTCACCCGCGAGGTGTTTGGAGGGGTTCGGCCCCATGTCATCGGAACCGGCGGCTTTGCGAGGATGTTCGAGGAAGAGCGCCTGTTCGATGAACTCGTGCCCGAGCTCGTGCTCCTGGGCCTAAAACACGCGGAGCACCTCAACCGCGAGGCCTAGCCGAGGGGTTGGCCCCTGGGCGGACGGGCCGCCGCATTGGCGGCTTTCCAAACCTCCCGTTCCTGTGGCAGAGTGCGCCCAACCCGAAACCGCGCACGTGAAGGAGCCAACACGAGAGGAACGAGAGCTGAGGTGCTTCCGCAAGCGGAGGTACCGGAGCCAGGGCGACGCGCTCGACGCCGCGCTCGTCGCCGGCGTCGAACGCGAGCGCAAGGCCTACCAATGCCCCTACTGCAGGCTCTGGCACCTGACGACGGTCGCCCCGAGGCCGTGAAGCCCGCCCGAACTCGACCGGCGGAGTGCGTTTGCATTAGAATCTCCCCCGCCTAGACTTCAGTCAAACCCCACCCCTATGGAAATCACACGCCGGGACGCCCTGAAGGCAATGGCCGGAACCGCAGCAATGGCCGCGCTCGCCCGGGTGCGCGCCGAGGATGCCAAGCCGCAGGCGGCATCACCCGCAGAGGCCGGGGCCGCGGGCTCGTTCAGGCATTCCGCATGCCGCTGGTGCTACAAGAAGATCCCCCTTGATGACCTGGCCCGCGAGGGCAAGAGGATCGGCCTTGAGTCGATCGAGCTGCTCGACCCCGAGGAATGGCCGGTCGTCCAGAAGCACGGCCTGACCTGCGCCATGGCGAACGGCGTCACGAAGATCCCCGAGGGGCTCAACAGGCTGGAGCATCACGCCGTGATGGTTCCCGGGATGATCGAGAGGATCGGGGCCTGCGCCGACGCAGGCCTTCCCAATGTCATCTGCTTCTCGGGCAACCGGGCGGGCATGGACGATGAGCTCGGCCTCGCCAACTGCGCCATCGCCCTAAAGCAGATCGTCGGCGCCGCGGAGAAGCACCGGGTCACCGTCTGCATGGAGCTGCTCAACAGCAAGGTCGACCACCACGACTACATGTGCGACCACTCCGCGTGGGGCGTCGAGCTCGTGAAGCGGGTCGGATCCGAGCGTTTCAAGCTCCTCTACGACATCTACCACATGCAGATCATGGAGGGGGACGTCGTGCGAACGATCCGCGACAACCACGCCTACATCGCCCATTACCACACGGGGGGCGTCCCCGGCCGCCATGAGATCGACCAGACCCAGGAGCTCAACTACGCCGCCATCGCGCGCGCGATCAAGGAGGTCGGCCACAGGGGCTTCGTGGCCCAGGAGTTCATCCCGGCGCGCGACCCCTTGACCTCGCTGGCTGAGGCCGTGGCGATCTGCACCGTCTGACCGGGGGGCTGACAATTTCCCTCGTACAGGCGCCCCCCTTGCCTTAACGCGAAGCCATGCTTGTCGACTTCACCGCACTGCCCGCGAGGAACGCCTATCAATGGATGACGAGCACGATCCTCCCGAGGCCCATCGCTTGGGTCTCGACGGTCTCGCCCGAGGGGACAACCAACCTCGCCCCCTTCAGCTTCTTCCAGGGCGTCACGGCGAGCCCGCCGACGCTCATGTTCGTCCCGGCCAACAACCGCGACGGCAGGAAGAAGGACACCGTGCGCAACATCGAGCTCGTCCCCGAGTTCGTCGTGAACCTGGTGACGTTCGCCCTCTCCTCCAAGATGAACGAGACCGCGTCGAACCTGCCCTACGGCGAGAGCGAGATCGCGGCGTTCGGGGTGGAGACGGTTCCCTCGGGCCGGGTCAGGCCGCCGCGAATCGCCGCCTCGCCGGTCTCATTCGAGTGCAGCCTCGACCGGATCGTGAACATCGGCTCGGGCCCTTTGGCCGCCAACGTTGTCTTCGGGCGGATCCTGGTGGCTCACGTCAAGGACGAGGTGCTCGGCACGGACGGCCTGCCCGACTCCGCGAAGCTCGACCTGGTGGGACGCCTGGGCCACGAGGCCTATTCCCTAACAAGGGAGACATTCAGCCTGAAGCGGCCGGACCGCTAGGGGCCGCCTGGCCGACTTCGGCGGTGCCCTCCTGGAGCGCTCGCGATCGTTCCCTGAGGGCCTCATAGATGGGTGTATCTCCTAGCGCCTCGGCGATCCCGTATGCCGCAAAGCCGCTAACGAGAAGCGGGAGCATGAAGTCATATTTTCCCGTAAGCTCTATCATGAGCACAATGCCAGTAAGCGGGGCGCGCACTGTGGCCGTGAAGAGCGCCCCCATGCCGATAACGGCAAACGTCTCCGGGTATGCCGCCCATCCCGGCAGAAGTTCATGGATTCCCGCCCCGAGCGCCAGCCCTCCAAGCGATCCGAGTACCAGGAGCGGAGCGAATATGCCACCGGCCGCGCCCGAGCCGTAGCTGACCATCGTGAGAAGAAACCTGCCCACCAGGAGCAGCAGCATCCACTTTACCGCGATTTCCCCGGAGAGGGCGCGCTCGGAGAGCAGCGCCCCGGACCCGCTCATGGCGGGATAAACCCACGCGGCAAATCCAGCTACGACGCCCGCGCAGGCGCCGACAAGCGGCGCAGGCCACGACCGCAGGCGGTCAAAGAGGTCGAGGCTAAGGAGCAGTGTCTTGTTGAAAAGGACGCCTGCAAATCCAGCAAGGACGCCCAGCAAGGCACAGACGGGTAGCGCGTGCAGGGTTGGCCCGGGCATCCCGTGCATTGCAAACACGGGAGTCTCCCCCGTCACGACGCGGCAGACAATGTCCGCCGTTACGGCGGCAAGGAACGAGGCAACGAACACGACGGGAGTGAAGCTGCCGTTGAGCTCCTCGAGGGCGAAGATCAATCCGGCGAGAGGGGCGTTGAACGCCGCCGCGAGGCCCGCGGCCGCTCCGGCGCTGATGAGGGCCTTTCGCTCCCCCTCCCCCCGCTTCACCCGGAACCAAGTCGAAACCATCAGGCCCGTCGCCCCTCCCATCTGCACGGTTGGCCCCTCGCGCCCCAGGGTAAGTCCGCCCCCGATGCCGACCACGCCGGCGATGAACTTGATTGGAATCACTCGCTTCCAGAGAAGCTGCTTCTCGCCGCCGACGACGGCCTTTAGGTCCGGAATCCCGCTGCCTGCCGTCTCAGGCGCAAACCGCCTCACGAGCCAGAGACCGAACCCGCTGCCAAGGGCGCCCAAGCCCACGGCCACAAGGAGCCCCTCGGCTGGAGACAAGCGCTGGATCCATTCGATCCGGCCCATCTCGCTCGCGTGCAGCGCCTCCCGGAATCCCGAGGCGATTAGCCCCGCAACAAGGCCAACGACAAGCGCCTTCGGCAAGATGTGGCGCCGCTTGACCTCAATCTCCTTGAGGCCGGAATTAGCCGTCGGATGCGGGATCATCGAGGCCAAATGTTCAATGCGCGCGGTTTGGCGTCAAATCAGGTCCGCAAAAGGTTTTCCTCCCGAAGGGTTGCGGGACCTGCAGGCCGCGGTCATTCGGACTCCGTGAATTCGCAGAGCGCGAACACGTTGACGCCGAGCTCCTGCAGGCGGCTGGCCCCGCTCAGCTCGACCAGGTTCACGAGCGCCCCTACGTCGCTCACATGACAGCCGATCTTCTTGAAGAGCTCCACGGCGGCGCAGAGCGTCCCGCCGGTCGCGATCAGGTCGTCCATGAGGAGCACGTTCGCCCCCTTTGGCGCCGCATCCGTGTGGATCTCGAGGATGCTCTGGCCGTACTCAAGCTGGTATTCCGCGTGGATCGTCTCGCCGGGGAGCTTCCCCTTCTTGCGGACCATGACCATCGGCTTCTTCAGCACGTAGGCCAGCACCCCGGCGGGGATGAATCCCCGCGCGTCGAGGCCCGCGATGAAATCGATGGGCATGCCCCGGTAATGCTCCACGAACATGTCCATCGCCGCCGCGAAGCCCTCCGGGTGCCGAAGCAACGAGCTCACGTCACGGAACCGCACCGGCGGGTGGGGCCAGTCGGGTATCGTGCGGATCAATGATTTGATGTTCATGAAATCACCCCCATGCGCGCCGCGTCCGGACTGGAGGCCCCGGCGGCGGGTTCAAGAATATGGGGGCCTCCACATGACTCTGAAATGCGCTCCCGAGTGAACTAAAATCCTCCGGCAGAGCGCGGCATAATCTGCTCGCCGGAGGGCGAAGGTGCTTGACTCAGCCTACGTTAGACCTGCCCTAAAAACCTGCCTCATGACCCCGCTCACCCATCGAAACAACGGATATTCGATGCTCTCCGGGAACGGGCTGGAGATCGGCGCGCTGCACGAGCCCGCGGCCATCCCCGAGGGCGCGAGCGTGAAATACCTCGATGCCCTCGACGAGAAGGACGCCGCGAAGCTCTTCCGCGAGATACCCGGGGACAGGTTCGTCAAGGTGAGCTTCATAGGCGACCTGGACAACGACGGCCTGAGCCAGTTCGGCGAAGGGGCCTTTGATTTCGTGGTGATGAACCACGTGCTCGAGCACGTCGCCAACCCGGTGAAGGTGGTCCGCGAGGTGTTCAGGATCTGCAGGAAGGGCGGCATCGTCATCCTCTCGATCCCCGACAAGGAGTACACGTTCGACCGGGGACGGGGCCTCACCTCATGGGAGCACCTCTGGTCCGACTACGTGAACGACGTCAGGCGGAGCGACGACGACCATTACGAGAGTTTCCTTCGGAGCGCGGCACCGCACGTGTTTGAGGAGCCGCCCGAGAACCTGAAGATCCACATCCAGCTCTCGAGGAACCGGCGCGAGCACGCCCACGTGTGGAACTCGGACTCGTTCGACCGATTCCTTGGGGACTGCTTCCGAACGCTGGCGATCTCCGCTGACCTGCGCTTCAGGTCGCGGGCGTCCGAGAACAACATCGAGCATTTCAGCGTCTGGCAGAAGCGCTGACTGGGCTCCGGCCCGGTTGCACCCCGGTCCCTCGGAGGGGATGCGGGAGACGTCTGCGGGCCATTCGGTCGACAGGGGGCCTACCCCAAGTAGGGCAACACCCCATGGTCGGGGCGGCCCAGTACATCTACCTTCCGCGGAGACATGGTTTCCTGCCTCAGGCGCTCGCCCGCCACCCGGTTCGTGCACCTCGAGGCTGTCCAGATTGGGCGCGCCCTGGCCGCTGCAGCGGTCCTGTTCGCGGTGCTGGGGGCCACTGCCCGCGCGCAGGTTTCGCCCGCCCCGTCCGGCGTACCGGTCGATGTGTCCCGTTTCCAAGATGACGCCCCTCTTAACTGGACCACGGGAATTGGGAAGAGCTACACGGTTCCGGCCGCCGAGGTGCCGGGGTTTCTGGCCACGCTAAGTGTCTATGACAGGATCGCCATCCCGCACGACGTGTATGACTCAACGCTCCGCAGCACCTGGGAGCACGTCCACGAGCAGCATTGGGTCTTCGACACGGACCCCTTCAACATCAACCAATTTGCCCACCCCTATCAGGGATCGATGATGTTCGGCTTCGCCCGCTCTACCGGAGTCTCCTTCTGGCAGTCGCTCGCCTACAGCAACATCGGCAGCTTCATATGGAAGATGGCCGGGGAGACCGACCTGCCCTCCATCAATGACCAAATCACCACGGGGACGGCCGGGGCCGTCCTGGGCGAGACGCTGTTTCGAATGGCGGGCCTCATCCTCGAGGACGGCGGGGAGCATCCCGGATTCTGGCATGAACTCGGCGCGGCGGTGATTTCCCCCCCGACTGGCTTCACTCGCCTTGTGTTCGGCGACCGATTCAAGGCCGTGTTCCCAAGCCACGACCCGGCGACGTTCCTGCGCCTGCGCTGGGGAGTCAGCACCGACTTGGTAAAGACGAACAACCTCCTGCTGGACGAGGGCTCGGCCTACACCGACAAGAAGCAGAGCGAGGCGATCGTCGACTTCTCGTTCGCCTACGGGCTCCCCGGAAAGCCCGGATACGAGTATGAGCGGCCCTTTGACTACTTCTCGTTCGAATTCGCCGCCCAGACAAGCGCCCATGGGCACAACTTCCTCCAGGACATCATGGACCGCGGTCTGCTCTACGGGACAGACTACGAGGTCGGCGAAAACTACAGGGGCATCTGGGGCCTCTATGGTAGCTATGACTACATCGCGCCCCCGATATTTCGCATCTCCTCGACAGCCCTCTCTCTAGGCACGACCGAGCAGTGGTGGCTGTCGAAGAACGTCGCCATGCAGGGAACAGCCCTGGCCGGCGTCGGATTCGGAGCCGCGGGGACCATTCCGCACGCCGACGGGTCACGCGACTACCACTATGGCGTGACGCCCCAGGGCTTGCTCGCCCTGCGCTTCATCTTCGGCCGAAGGACAATGCTCGATGTCACGGCGCGCGACTATTACGTGAGCGGCACGGGATCCGACAACCACTCCGGCTCGGAGCAGATATTCCGCGGCGACGTCGGCCTGACGTTCCGGGTGTTCAAGGGCCAGGCGCTGGGAATCGAGTACGTCGAATCGCACCGTCACAGCCATTACGGAACCGTCCCCGATCGGTACCAGTCGGAAGGGACATTCAGCATCGTTTATAACCTCCTCGGCAGCAACCAATTCGGGGCCGTGGATTGGCGAAAGAACGCTGTGCCCGAGAAAGAGTAAACGACCCCCGGGCGCTGGCGGCCGGTCGTGTGCAGCGC
>CAYPXZ010000006.1:0-107222 GCA_964414785.1 uncultured Opitutaceae bacterium | reverse complement strand
TGCCCGAGAAAGAGTAAACGACCCCCGGGCGCTGGCGGCCGGTCGTGTGCAGCGCAAGGGATGCGCAGAAAATTGCCTCGGTGCAGCGCCTTTGCGGAGTTAAGGTGACGCCGATACGACCCCTTGGGGTCGGCGCACGATATCGCCGCACGCAGGATCGGAACCTCTTTCGATGAAATCCGCCCTATTGACCGCCTCCCTGGTCTCAGCTCTGGGGACCACACTTTTTGCAGCGGATCTGCCGCCCCCGGCACGATTCACAACGCAATTCGTGACCGTGGACAAAGATGTCAGGGTGGAGGTGGTCGACTGGGGTGGCACGGGGCGGCCGCTAATCCTGTTGGCTGCGCTCGGCGCCGACGCGCACATCTACGACCAATTCGCGCCGAAGCTCACGGGCACTAACCACGTCTATGGAATCACCCGCCGTGGCTTCGGCGCATCCAGCGTCCCCGCCTCCGGGTATTCGGCCGATCGCCTCGGGGACGACGTGCTTGCGGTCATGGATTTTCTGAAGCTCGACCGGCCCGTTCTCGTGGGCCACTCGATGGCCGGCGAGGAGCTTAGCTCGGTCGGCTCGCGCCATCCCGAGAGGGTCGCGGGCTTGGTGTACCTCGAGGCGGCCTATCCCTACGCCTATTACGACAGCGCCGTGGGCGACCTGGTGATCGACTCGCTAGATCTGAGGGCAGGCCTTGAGGGCCTTCTTCCGGGCAAGGGCCGGCCCGACCAGAAGCATCTGACCGAGGAGCTCCAGTTGTCGGTCAGGCAGTTCGAGAAGGACCTCAGGGCGCGGCAGGAGGAGCTCAAGGACTATGTCGACCCTCCCAGGCCGCCCCCGAATGCACCGCCGCCCGATGTGCCGATTGCCATCCAGGGAATCATGGCGGGACAGCGGAAATACACCGATATCCGCGTGCCGACCCTCGCGATCTATGCGTTTCCCCATGACTACAGGGACGCGTTCAAGGACAACCCGGCGGGCCTGGCAAAGGCCGAGGCCGACGACATTGCCTATGTCGCCCCGCAGGCAAGCGCCTTTGAGCACGGTGTGCCCTCGGCGCACGTCGTCAGGATAGCGCACGCAAGCCACGTCATCTTCATGTCCAACGAGGCCGACGTCCTGCGCGAGGTGAATTCGTTCCTGGCCGGCATTCGCTAAGTGCCCAAGGAGAGCCGCCGCGCCGCGCGCAGGCGACTCAACCGCCCGCAATCGCCCCGACGATCATGAAGGGCTCCCGACCCTCCGCGACCGCCTGCGGCAGCGGATTCTCGTCGGGTTCATGCGAGACATCCTGGCCGCATGCGAAGAACCTCACGAATGCCCGGCGCTTTCCCGTGCCCTGGTCGCGTATTGTTCCCCGGAGCACGGGATAGGCCTTCTCGATGGCGTCCAGGACCGAGCGCTGGGTCGGTGGGCCCGCGACTTCGAGGGCAACGGTGCCGCTTACCCCCGCAAGGTTCTTAAGGTGGAACGGAAGGATGACCTTGATCATCGAAGCGTCTGCACCTCGACCGAGAGCACGGCGGGGAGGTCCCGCACGATCGGCTCCCATGTGTCGCCGCTGTCGGGGGAGGCGTAGACCTGCCCGCCCGTCGTGCCGAAGTACACCCCGCATGAGTCGAGCGAATCGACGGCCATCGAGTCCCGCAGGACGTTCACGTAGCAGTCCTTCTGCGGGAGGCCCTTCGTCAGGGCCTCCCATTCCCCTCCGCCGGTCCGGCTTCGGTAAACCCGGAGTTTTCCCTCCGGCGGGAAGTGCTCGGAGTCGCTCTTTATCGGCACCACGTAGACGGTATCCGGCTCATGCGAGTGGACCTCTATCGGGAAGCCGAAGTCGCTCGGCAGGTTGCCGCTGACCTCGCGCCAGGAGTCGCCCGCGTCGTCGCTGCGCATGATGTCCCAGTGCTTCTGCATGAAGAGCACGTTCGGGCGCGACGGATGCATCGCGATGCGGTGGACGCAGTGCCCCACCTCGGCCGTCGGGTCGGGGATGTGCTCCGACCTGAGCCCATTGTTGATCGGCCTCCACGTCGCGCCGCCGTCGTCGGTCCGGAACGCCCCCGCCGCCGAGATCGCGATGAATATCCGCCCCGGGTTGACGGGATCCAGGATGATGGTGTGCAGGCACATGCCTCCGGCGCCCGGCTGCCACCGCGGGCCCGACCCGTGCCGGCGCAGGCCCGAGAGCTCCTGCCAGGTCCGCCCGCCGTCCCCGGACCTGAAAAGCGCCGCGTCCTCCACCCCCGCGTAGACCGCCTCGGGTTCCGTGAGCGAGGGTTCGAGGTGCCACACCCGCTTGAACTCCCAGGGGTGCGCCGTTCCGTCGTACCATTGGTGGGTGCCGGCAATCCCGTCGTAGGCGAAGGTGTTCCCGACCGGCTCCCAGGTCTTCCCTCCGTCGCTTGAACGCTGGATCAATTGCCCGAACCAGCCGCTGCACTGCGAGGCGTAGATCCGGTCGGGGTCCACAGGGGATGCCTTCATGTGGTAGACTTCCCATCCCGAGAAAAGGGGTCCCTCCACCTTCCACTTCTTGCGCTTTCCGTCTGAACTAAGGATGAATGCGCCCTTTCGGGTGCCGACAAGCACGCGGACTTTGCTCATTTCAGGTTTCCTCCGTTTTTGGGGTCAGGAACTGGTTCTCTGGGCGGGCCAGCATGTATTGGCCCGTCGCCACCATGTCTAACTCCAAATGCCTGACGCGCGGCCGGGCGGAAATCTGGCGCCGCAGGGCCTTCCGGCAATACCCGCTTGTGCCACGGGGAGCCGCCCTCTAAAAGCATACCTGCCATGCCCCGGCACACCCTACGTTCAGTCCTGGCCGTGCCGTCCGTTCTCTTGTCCTTTTGGCCCGCCGTGGCCTCCTGCGCCAGCCTTTCGGATCAGGCGCCTCCCGTCGCGTTTTCCGGTCTCTCCGGGGTCGCGTATTTGACCGCCGATTTTGCCCCGCTGCGCCAGTTCTACGGCATCGGAGCCGGTCTGAGAGAAGTGCCCGCGGCCCCCGGCTGCATCCGCTTTGCCATTGGAACCAGCCAGTGGATTGAATTCCAGAAGGCGCCCGAAGCCACCTGGGCCAGGCGGTTCCAGCACGTGACATTTGCGGCAGACGACCTGGACAAGCTCGAGGGCGCCCTTCGAACCCGCGGCATTCCCACGACATGGATCGGGGAATCTGGCCGGGACCGGGTCCTTCAATTGGAAGACCCTGCGGGGAACATGATCCAGGTGGCCAAGCCATGGGTTTCACCCGCGAACCCGGGCGCGCCGGGTGCCCCCTTCAGCCGACATCTTCAACACTTCGGATTGGCGGTCGCCCATTCGAAAGCGGAGGCCGAGATCGCCTTTTACCAAGGACAGCTGGGCTGTACCGAGACGGTCCGAATCGACGCACCGGATGGACGCATGGGTCTGGTCAAATTCAGGCTGCCCGGCCCCGGCGGGGAGCTCATCGAGCTCATCTTTTGCGACCCGCCGCTCAACAAGTGGGCGGCGGGCGCGTTCGATCATTTCAACTTCGAGGTCGGCGACATCGATGCGGCCTACCGTGCATTGCACCGGGGAGGCATCGCGACCCGCAGCAACCACCTTCCGACCGTCAATGGGGAGCACCTCTGGGCGATCGACATCATAGACCCCGAGCTTACCCGGATGGAGATTCAGGTTCTTGCACCAACAAGCACGCCGGTCGGGAGAATATCCCCGGTCGGAGGCGAGTCCGCCAGGCCCCTGTTCGACGGCAGGACGCTCAAGGGATGGGAGGGAAACCTCGGCACCTGGCGCGCCGAGGATGGCGCCATCGTCGCGGGAGCCCTCGATCGCCGGCAGCCTCACAATGAATTCCTGGCGACGACGGCGGACTACGGGGATTTCGAGCTGCGCCTCCAGTACAAGGTCGAGGGTACGGGTGGGTTCGTGAACGGCGGGGTGCAGTTCTGGTCGCAGCGCGTGCCAGGCAACTTCGAGGTCTCGGGCTACCAGGCCGATCTCGGCGCGGAAAAGGACGGCAATCTGTACGACGAAAGCCGGCGCGGCGCGGAGCTGGCCGCGCCGTCACCGGAAGTCCGCTCCGTGGCGCTAAGGCCGGGAGACTGGAATGACTACAGGATCCGGGCGGAGAAGGGCCACATCCAGATCTGGCTCAACGGCGTGAAGACCGTCGACTATTCCGAGCGCGCTCCGGGGATTCCGCAGCAAGGGAAATTCGCGCTGCAAATCCATGGCGGCGCCAGCACGAGGGTTTCCTACAGGAACCTAGAGATCGAAACGTTTCCCCAGCCGTAGTGGAGCGCCGATTGGTTCCCGGAGATCAACCGCCCGCTTTCAGGTTCCCGGCTCCCCTTTCCTCCCATAGCTGGGCCAGGTGGATGAGGGTCTCGACGGACCTCGCCATATCCTGAAGGCTCACCCATTCGCGTTGGCTGTGCACGCCGTGCATACCGGTGAACAGGTTGGGTGTCGGCAGGCCGCGGGCGGTCAGGTTGGAACCATCGGTGCCACCCCGCACCGAGGGCGAGATGGGAGTCATCCCGGCGCGCCGCAGCGCCTCGCGTCCAAACTCCACCGGGCGCATGTCCTTTTCCAGCCAGTAGCGCATGTTGCGGTACTGCTCCTTGAACGTGAGGCCAAAGCGGGCGCGCGGCTCGGCGGCCCTCAGTCCGGTTACAATGGCCTCCACGCAGGCGCGCTTTGCCGCCAGTCCGTCGAGCTCGAAATCGCGAAGGATCATCCAGATCGTCACCTTGTCGGCAGTTCCGCGCACCTCGAGCGGATGGATGAATCCGTCCCGCCCTGAGGTTGTCTCGGGGGACAGCTCGCGGGGTAGCGCCGTGATGAAGCGTCCGGCGAGCCGGAGCGCGTTGACCATGACGTCCTTCGCCCACCCCGGGTGCGCGGCTATCCCTTCGATCTCGAGCACCGCCGAGTCGGCGCTGAAGGTCTCGAAGTCGATCTCGCCGAGCTCCTCGCTGTCGAGCGTGTAGGCGACGTCGGCGCCGAGCTCCGCGATGTCGAGCTTGTACATGCCGCGGCCAATCTCCTCGTCGGGATTGAAGCAGAGGCGCAGGACGCCGTGCGGGATCTCAGGATGCATTAGCAGGTGACGCGCCGCAGCCATCACTATGGCGACGCCGGACTTGTCGTCGGCCCCGAGGAGCGTCGTGCCGCTCGCGGTGATGATGTCCTGGCCGATCGCCTCTCGAAGGTGCGGGGTCGTGCCGACATCGAGCCTCTGGCTGGGGTCATCGGGCAGCGCTATCGGCCGGCCGTCGTAGGACCGGTGGACGATCGGCTTTGCGGCGCTTGGAAGGTTTGTGGCCGTGTCGACGTGGCCGCACCAGGCCATCCGCGGCACTCCCGGCTTGGTGGATGTCGCCGGCACCGTCGCAATGACATAGCCGTTCGCGTTGAGGGTCACGTCGGTGGCCCCGATTTCGCGCAGCTCGGATTCAAGAAGGCGAAGGAGATCCCATTGCCCCGGCGTGCTGGGGAACGTCTCGGAGTGTGAGTCGCTGCGCGTGTCGATCCTCACGTAGCGCAGGAATCGTTGGAGAAGGTCTTCGGCGTCGATCTGCATGGGCCACGCTCGGTGCGGGGAAGGCGGGATTCAAACAGATTTCTCGGGCGATCTAACAACGATGTCCTCCTTGCCTTGGCGACCCTGCTCCGGACGCCATTTTAAAAAAAGGGTGCGCAGCTCCTGACACTAACTTGCGGGACCGTTCCCGACCGTGACCGCGGGCTCGTCTCTCGACCGCAAGGTTGAACTGACGTCTCAGGGCCTCGTGGCCTCAACATACATACTCTCGCGCGCCCGGGATTCTAAATCGATGGCCATCTCCGGGTCACGGGAAACACCGAATCTGGATCGTTCGATCCGTGTGAACCCGGCCTCCGCCAGCACTAGCTCCATTGTGTCATAATCGTACGCGAACTTATGCTCACCGAGTTGCCGGAACACAATGTTGACCATTTCCATCTTGCTCTTAACGCGAACCTGCAGCCACGGATCCGTCATGTCCGCCTGGAGCTTCCTTAATGAAATCATAGGGGCCCAGCCGTCCGTGCAATAGGCCCTGAGATATTGCTCCGCGTCAGGAACAACGATTCGCAGGGTGCCCCCAGGGCGAAGGATCCTAAACGCATCCCTGATAAAGGCGGGCCCTTCCGAATAATATTCCAGGTGCTCAAAGAAATGTTCGGTGAAAACCCCTCTGGCGGACCCATCGGGCAAGGGGAGCTTCTGCCGGCAATCGCATACGATGGAGATATTTGCGCGAGGGAATGCATCGATGTTAATCCATCCGGACCTTCCCGACTCACCCGCTCCGATGTTGACCAAAGCATTCCGTACGCCGGCATGAAGCTTCTTTAGGCGCGGATACCGGAAACGCATGCAGGACATTCGAATCTCAAATCGCAGTTGGGCCCATAACCCCCAGGGAGCCATTCGCGTTAATGTCCTACGGACCAATCCCTTAAATGCTTGCATCTTTGATTCTAGAGGGAGCTAAGAAAGCCCATTGCTAAGGCGCGCCGGCGGCAAACGCAATGCCGCCTCCACGTTTCAACTCGTGCCAGATGAGTTCGCACGAGTGAGGGTCAGTCTTGTGTTCTCCTTCAGCAAAAAGTGGTGCTCGGGACAGGATTTGAACCTGCACGCCTTGCGGCAACGGCTTCTAAGACCGTCGTGTATGCCAATTCCACCACCCGAGCAATGAGGAGGGAACCTGCGCGAAGTTTGTGGATCCATGTATGGTGGGCAACCTTTTGTCGGAATCGTGGCGATTCCGCTTGCCGGACGCCCTCCTTCCGCAGCCCGCATCCCATGAATACGCCGCGCACGCTCGCCATAGCCCTCGCCCTCCTCTGTCCCGCGGCGGCCATCATGACCAGCGGCTGCTCAAAGTCGGAGAACTCCAAGGTTTCCGACGCCTACAATGACACGAAGACGGCGGTGAAGGATGCCGCCCTCGAGCTGAAGGTGGCGGCGCTCAGCGCCTGGGACCGGGTCCGGGATGCCACCTTTGACAGGCGCTCCGAATTTTCCGCCGGCCTGGACGACGCGATCACGAGGATGGACGCAAGGGTCACCGAGAAAAAAGCAGCGCTCAAGCCGGACACGCCCGAGCGAGCGCGGGCGATTAGGGATTATGACCAGGCCCGGGCCGAGCTTAGGGACCGGATGATCGACCTTGCCAACTGCACCGCCGACACGTGGGGAGACGCGAAGGCACAGGCGTCAAGGGCCTGGGGCAGGGTCGAGACCGCCTACGAACGGGCGCTGAACTAGGCCCGGGGCGAACTCAGCTCGTCCCAAAGCCCAGCCGGTCGCCCATGCGGGCATAGGTCTCGATGCAGTTCGCGCTCTGCGCGACAAGGTCGGCGTCAAAGATCACGCACCCTGCGCGGAACAGCGTGATCACGCAGGAACCGCCAAAGGCGAACATCCCCTTCTCCTCCCCCTTCACGGCCGCCCTGCCGGGCACGAATCCCTGGACGATGCTGCCCACGTTAGTGGCTCCGACCTCGATCATGGCCACCGTCCCGAAGTCGGGGGCCTCGATGAGCGTGATGAACCGCTTGTTCTGTACCAGGTAGCGGATGTTGCGCCTGAGCGCGACCGGGCTCACGGAATAGAGGGAGCCCTTCACGAGCCTGGCCTCCCCGGGGATCCCGGAGACCGGAAAATGGAACCTGTGGTAGTCGCTCGGGCAGAGCCTCGAGATCAGCATGGCCCCCCCGGCGAAGCGTGCGGCGAGCCCCTCGTCCCCCAGAAGCTCGCCGAGCGTGAACTTGGCCCCCTTGACATAGAACCCGTCTGCCTTGTCGACATCGGGAAAGACGAGGTGCCGGCCGTCCGCCGGCAGGACGGTGATGCTCGCCCCCTGCGCAATCGGCCGGCACTCCGGCTTTAGCGCCCTGTGGAAGAACTGGTTGAACGTCCTGAACTCAAAGGCCGACTTCGCGAACTCGGAGACGTCGATGTCGTAGTCCGCTATGAACCGGAAGATCTGGATGTCGCTGCCCTCCCTGTTCATCTGCCTCCCGTAGTACCAGGAGAAGAGGCGCCTGCGGACGAACAGCCAGACGGCAAGGCGCCCGACGGGGTTCTCGTAGGCGAACCTCAGCCAGCGCTCGCCGAAGATCTTTTCGGTCTTCGTCGTCCGGTCGTACCGGTCAAAATAGCGGATGGGTTCGGATTGCAAAGGGGCTGTTGCGATTTTCCCATTTTTCGCAGATTTTCACGGTTCGCCATGGAAAACTTCACCTATTTCAATCCCACGCGCATCCATTTCGGCCGAGGCCAGATCAAGGCCCTCGACGAGGAAATCCCCGCCGACGCCAAGGTGCTCCTCCTTGCGGGCGGCGGCAGCATCCGGAAGAACGGCGTCTATGACCAGGTCCGAAAGGCCCTCGGCAAGCGGGCGGTGACGGACTTCTTCGGTGTCGAGGCCAACCCCGACTATGACACGCTCCTCAGGGCGGCGGACGTGGTCCGCAAGGGGAAGCTCGACTGGATCCTCCCGGTGGGAGGCGGTTCCGTCGCCGACGGCGCCAAGTTCGTCGCGGCCGCCGTCAACTACAAGGGCGACCCGTGGGAGATCCTCCTCACCCGCGGCGACAGCCTTGGTTCGGCCCTGCCGATCGGCGTCGTCCTCACCCTGCCGGGCACGGGCTCGGAGGCCAACCGGGCGTCCGTCATCAGCCGGCGCTCGATCAAGGAGAAGCTCGCCTTCCTGAGCCCGCATGTCTTCCCGAGGTTCGCCGTGCTCGACCCGGAGACCACCTTCACGCTGCCGGAGCGACAGATCGCCAACGGCGTCGCCGACGCGTTCACGCACGTCATCGAGCAGTACCTGACCTTCCCGGCCCGGGCCGCGCTCCAGGACCGCTTTGCGGAGTCGGTGCTGCAGGTGCTGATCGACGAGGGCCCGACGTCGGTCAAGAACCCGACGGACTACGACTCCCGGGCGAACGTCGTGTGGGCCGCCACCTGGGCCCTCCACGGGGTCATCGGCGCCGGCGTCCCGCAGGACTGGGCAAGCCACACGATCGGCCACGAGCTCACGGCACTCCACGGCATCGACCACGCGAGGACCCTGGCCGTCGTCGTGCCGAGCCTGCTCAACGTGCAGAGGGCTACCAAGGGGGCCAAGCTCCTGCAGTACGGCGAGCGCGTCTGGGGAATCCGCGAGGGTTCAGAGCAGGCCCGCATCGATGCGGCCATCGAGCGAACCCGCAGCTTCTACGAGTCCCTCGGGCTCCGCACCCGCCTGGCCGACTACAACGTGAGGCCCGACGTCGCCTCCGAGGTCGCGCGCCGTCTCAAGGCCCGCGGCGAGGTGGGCTTCGGGGAACGAAGCGACATCACGCCCGAGGTGGTTGAGAAGATCCTCCGGCAGGCGGCCTGATCGTTCCGGGGCCGCCCTGCGGCTCCCTCATTTGCCATGAAGTCCCACCGCAAGGAGCTCTGGTTCGAGGTCCCGCAGCGCCGCCAGTTGCTCAACATCACGCCGCAGGTCGAGGAGGCCCTAAGGGAGAGCGGGATTAGGGAGGGCCTCTGCCTCGTCAATGCCATGCACATCTCGGCCTCGGTCTTCATCAACGACGACGAGAGGGGCCTCCACGAGGACATCGAGAAATGGCTGGAACGGCTGGCTCCTGAGAAGCCCCATGGCCAGTACGCGCACAACCGGGGTGAGGACAACGCCGACGCGCACTTGAAGCGCACGATCATGGGGCGCGAGGTCGTCGTCGCGGTGACCGGCGGGAAACTCGACTTCGGACCCTGGGAGCAGATCTTCTACGGGGAGTTCGACGGCATGCGCCGCAAGCGGGTGCTCGTGAAGATCATCGGGGAGTAACCCCCTCGGCACAAAGCAGGGCTACCGCTGCGCGTTGACCCGGATAGTGCCGTCGGCTTCGGTCGTCACGTCGCCCAGGGTGAGGATGCGCCGGTCCGCGTAGATCTTCTTAAGGGCGTCGGGATCGCGGACCTGCAGGAACCACGGCATGAACCAGGCCCACTGGGGCTGGCGATCAAGGAGATCGGGCGACGGCGACTCTCCCACCTCCCCTAGCGCGATCGGCTTTCCTCCGGCCAATTTTGCAAGGTCGTCATGGTGGGACTGCTTCCAGTCCTTGTGGTAGACGTCGGCCGCGAGGACATCCACGTACTGGGCGCCGGGATAGAAGTCCTCGTAGGCACCCGCCTCGTCGCCGGGGGTCGCGCGCGGGGCGTTGGTGTCCCAGACCCATATCAGGTTGTCCAGCTTGTGGACGTTGACGAAGCGGTCGTACATCATGATCCAAAGCTTCCTGAACCCGTTCGCGCCCTTCTTGTCGCACCACCAGAACCACTTGCCGTTCATCTCGTGGTACGGGCGCCAGAGGACCGGCACGTGGGCGTCCCGCAGCTGCCCCAGGTAGCCCGCGATCACGTCGACCTGCTTCTGCCACGCCAGGTTGAGCGGCGTGCCGTCGGTCGTGAGCTCGTCCCACTTCTGCTGCGAGGGCCGCCGCTCCCAGGTCCAGATGTCCGTACCGTCGCAATAGTCGTCCGCGCCCGGGGGGGCCGCATGCCACATCAGCGTGATCAGGTAGCCCGACTTGTGCAGCCGGATCGCGGTGTCGACGATGCGCTGGCGGACCACCTGCGGCGTCGCGTCGACATAATACACCGGGTCGAACGGGTTCGTCAGGTTGAGCGGCCCGCAGTGCTGGAACTTCTGGGGCTCGGTTCCCTTGTAGGCGAAGCTGAAGTCCGAGCCCCAGAGGAGGGGCGCCTTGCCGGTGATCGCCTTGGTGAGATCGGTGTACTTCGATCCCGACGAGGCGAAGTTGTGCTGGGCCGCTATGGTGTAGTGGCCGCGGATCTCCTCTAGGAAGGCCAGGAGCCTCTGCGCCTCCGGGGTCGCGTTGGGGTTGACCGGCTTCCCGAACTGGCGGACCGGGGCAAGGAGGAGGACGGCCGAGGCCAGCCAGGCGATGCAGCGTGTAGTCATGGAGGTGCGGGTGTCTCCGGGGCTAGGGGGGCCCTCAGGGCTTCGCGTCCCAGAACTCCTGCCTGTCGCGGTGGGTCTCCGGGGCGGCCCTAAGCGCCACGTCCAGGTGCATGACCTTGCGGCCGCCCTCGACCGTATAGCGCGGCCACTCGGGAAGACCCCCTCCGTTCGGGTTGCCGGTCTTCGCGAAGTTCGTCCAGTAGGTCCCGATCTCGTCCGACAGCCTCCAGTCCGCGGGCTCCCATGCGACGTTGTGCATGGCGCCGATGGCACCAAAGACATAGGAGATCTCGCTCGCGTGCACGGCCCCGATGTCCGCGGAGGTCGCGGGCATGCCGTTGACCACGGTCCCGGGCGCGACCGGGACGGCCCGGTCGAAGGAATACCGGTAGACCGGCGAGCCCCCGGTCGCCAGCTGCATGTCGATCCATTTCCAGGTCGAAATAATGATGAACCGGTCCCCGGCGAGGTCGCCGGCGGACCGCACGGCCTCCGAGTCGGTCCTTGCCGGGTAGAGCCTGAGGACCTCGCCGGCCAGGTCGCCATACTCGGCATGAACCGCCTTTGCGAAGCCCTCGGCCGTGGGACGCTTGTCACCAAAGACGGAATACACCCTGTTTTCGTCCGCGTTCCAGCCTGCCAGGAGGGGGACATGGCTCTGCTCGCCCGCGGCGTAGATCGCCGTCATGTCCTTCGGGAGGACGTACCCGTCGACGACGACCCCGGGCTCAAGCTTCGTGTCGTCCCGCGAGGCCTTGAGCAGCCGGTCGGCGGGGATGGCCCTGAGCTCGGCAAGCGTCCTCGCCCCCAGGGACGACGCAAAGGCCGCCCCCCTTCCCTCCGCCTCGCCAAGCGCGGACACGTCGGACGGGTTCCTGGGTGTTCCCACAAGGGCGCCGCTTTCGCCGATCGCCTTCTGGAACAGGCCCCTGGCGAGGGGCGTCGCCACCTGGATGCTGACCGAATATGACCCCGCGGACTCCCCGAAGATTGTGACGTTCGAGGGATCTCCGCCGAAGGACGCGATGTTCTTCCTCACCCACTTGAGGGCCGCGATCTGGTCCATGATGCCGTAGTTGCCCGACCCGACCCGGCCCGATTCCCTCGAAAGCTCGGGATGGGAGAAGAACCCGAAGACGCCGAGGCGGTAGTTCATGCTGACCACCACGACGCCCTTCCCCGCGAGGTCCTTTCCGTCCTGGCGGGGCTCTGAGGTCGCACCGGCCTCGTATCCACCGCCGTAGATCCAGACCATGACCGGCAGGCGTTCCACGGCCGACTTTGCGGGCGTCCAGACGTTCAGGTAGAGGCAGTCCTCGCTGGGGCCCTTGTCCCGGAAGATCATGTCCGAGTAGATGTGGGCCTGCATCGGCCGCGGCCCGAACTCGGTGGCGCTGCGGACGCCCTCCCAGGGCGCCACGGGCATGGGCTCTCTCCAGCGGAGGTCGCCCACGGGCGGCGCCGCGAACGGGATCCCCTTGAACGCGCGGACCCCCGTCCCAGCGATCGCCTCCCCCTCGACGATCCCCGAATCTATCCGCACCTGGTCGCCCGCCCGCGCTCGAGGCGAAAGGGTCATGGCGAGAAGCAGTGCGACGGTTCCGACTCCATAGGAGGCTGCATGTGTGTCCATAGGTGAAATGCCCGCCCGGCGCCCGGCGCAATGGCGCGCGGCCCGTATGGGCCGCGGGGGATCGAGGCCGGGAGGGCCAATGAAGCCCTACCCACCCGGGGGTGTCAACCGCCGGAGCCCGTAGCCCGGCTCAGGAAACCACCCATTCCCCGTTCTTGACCGAGAACGTCACCTTCGAGCCCTCGGCGATCTCGCCAGAGACCAGTCCGCGGGCCAGGCGCGTCTCGATCTGGCGCTGGAGGTAGCGCTTGAGGGGCCTCGCGCCAAACACGGGGTCGTAGCCCTTCTCCGCCGCCCACTCCCTCGCCTTCTTGTCGAGCACGACGCTCACCCGGCGCTCCGCCAGGCGCTTGTTGAGGTCGGCGAGCAGGAGGTCCACGATCGAGCCGATCTCCTCCAGCGTCAGGGGCTTGAAGAGGATCGTCTCGTCGATGCGGTTCAGGAACTCGGGCCTGAAGGCCTTCCGCAGGTCGGCCATCACGCTCTCGCGCACGCCCTCGGGTATCGTGTCCCCGGTGACGCCCTCCAGGAGGAAGCGCGAGCCGATGTTCGAGGTCATGATGATGATCGTGTTCTTGAAGTCCACGGTGCGCCCCTGCGAATCGGTGATCCTGCCGTCGTCGAGCACCTGAAGGAGGACATTGAAGACATCCGGGTGGGCCTTCTCCACCTCGTCGAAGAGCACGACGGCGTAGGGCTTGCGGCGCACGGCCTCGGTCAGCTGGCCGCCCTCGTCGTAGCCGACGTAGCCCGGGGGCGCCCCGATCATCCTCGAGACCGCGTGCTTCTCCATGTACTCGGACATGTCGATCCGGACGATCGCCGACTCGGAGTCGAAGAGGGTCTCGGCGAGCGCCTTCGCGAGCTCGGTCTTGCCGACGCCCGTGGGCCCGAGGAAGAGGAAGCTTCCGACGGGGCGGCGGGGGTCCTTGATGCCGCTCCTCGCCCTGAGGATCGCCTCGGTGACGAGGGTCACCGCCTCGTCCTGGCCGATCACCCTCTTGTGGAGCGTCTGCTCCAGGCGCATCAGCTTGTCCTTCTCTCCCTCGACCAGTCGCGTGAGCGGTATCCCCGTCCACTTGGCGACGATCTCCGCGATCTCCTCGCCCGACACCTCCTCCTTGAAGAGGGTCGTCACCTTGCCCGACTTCTCGAGGCCCTTCAGCTCGGCCTCGAGCTGCGGGATCTTCCCGTGGCGCAGCTCCGCCACCTTGTTCAGGTCGTAGGCGCGCTCGGCCTTGTCCATGTCGAGGCGGGTCGCCTCGATCTCCTCGCGCATCTTGCGGACCCGGTTGATGGAGGCCTTCTCCTTGTCCCACTGCATCTTCAGCCCCTTGGCCTTCTCGCGGGCCTCCGCGAGCTCCTTGCGCAAGGCCGTGAGCCTGCGCTTGCTGGCGTCGTCCTTCTCCTTGGCGAGCGCGGTCTCCTCGATCTCGAGCCTTAGGGAGCGCCGGGTGAGCTCGTCGAGCTCGTGGGGCATCGAGTCTATCTCCGTGCGGATCATCGCGCACGCCTCGTCCACCAGGTCGATCGCCTTGTCGGGCAGGAACCTGTCGGAAATGTAGCGGTTCGAGAGGATAACCGCGTTCACAAGGGCGTTGTCCTGGATCCGGACGCCATGGTGGAGCTCGAAGCGCTCCTTGAGGCCGCGCAGGATCGAGATCGCGTCCTCGACGCTCGGCTGCTCGACGATCACGGGCTGGAACCGGCGCTCGAGCGCCGCGTCCTTCTCGATGTGCTTGCGGTACTCATCGAGGGTCGTCGCGCCGATGCAGTGGAGCTCGCCGCGGGCCAGCATGGGCTTGAGCAGGTTGCCGGCGTCCATGGCGCCGTCGACCTTGCCCGCGCCGACGATCAGGTGCAGCTCGTCGATGAAGAGGATCACCCGGCCCTCGGCCTGCTTGATCTCGTTGAGGACCGCCTTCAGGCGCTCCTCGAATTCCCCGCGGTACTTGGCGCCTGCGACGAGAGCCCCCATGTCGAGCGCGAAGAGCGTCGTGTCCTTCAGGCCCTCGGGCACGTCCCCGCGCAGGATGCGCTGGGCCAGGCCCTCCACGATCGCCGTCTTGCCGACCCCGGGCTCCCCGATGAGCACCGGGTTGTTCTTCGTCTTGCGGGAGAGGATCCTGATGGTGCGCCGGATCTCCTCGTCCCTTCCGATGACCGGGTCGAGCTTTCCCTTCCTCGCCCGGTCCACAAGGTCCACGCCGTACTTCTCGAGGGCCTGGTAGGTCGCCTCCGGGTTGTCGGTCGTGACGCGCTGGCTTCCGCGGACGTCCTTCAGGGCCCCCAGGACCTTCTGGCGGTCGAGGCCGAAGCTCTTGAAGAGCTTCTTCATCGAATCGGGCCGGCCGACGTCGATCAGGGCGAGGAACAGGTGCTCGACGCTCACGAACTCGTCCTTGAGCGACGAGGCCTCCTTCTCGGCCTTGGTCAGCACGTCGTTCACAGCCTGGGTCACGTAGATCTTGGACGTGTCGACGCTGCCCGTGACCTTGGGCAGGCGCTCGAGCTCGCGGTCCGCGGCCAGCTGAAGGGCGCTCACGGTGAGCCCCATCTTCTCGACGAGGCCGGGGATGACGCCGTTCTCCTGCCCGAGCAGGGCGGACAACAGGTGCCAGGTGTCCACCTCATTGTGATTGAGGCGCCGGGCGACGGCTTGGGCGTCGGTGACCGCCTGGCGCGACATCTGGGTGAGGTTGTTTGAGTCCATTTGAGAACCCAAGTGCATAGCCTGGGCCACTCTGGCACCGTGCGGCCCCCGAGGAGCGCCGGGGCCGCCCGCGGCCCCGGGACAGCCATTTCGGCACACTTGGCGCCCACCTGTGCCAAAGATTGGCACAGCGGGCATACCCCTCCAATGCCCGTCGGTTTTGGTTCACAGCAGGCCCAAAAGGGCGCACCGTGGCCCAACCGCAAACCCCTGCCCATGATCGACGAACTCATCCAACTCCTCGGGCAGGCGAACGTCCTGGTCGAGAGGGAGGACCTGATACCCTACTCCTTTGACGCTACGGCCGCCCTGAGGCAGCTCCCTAGGGTCGTCGTGTTTCCGCGCTCGACCGAGGAGGTCGCCTCGATCGTGAAGCTCTCGCGAAGGCACAAGGTCCCGGTCGTCGCACGCGGCAGCGGCACGGGTTTAAGCGGGGGGAGCGTGCCGGTTGAGGGATCGGTCGTCGTCTGCCTCGTGAAGATGGACAAGATCTCGGAGGTCGACGCGCGCAACTTCACGCTCCGCGCCGGGGCCGGGGCCCTGACCCAGGCCATCTACGACGCCGCCAACGAGGCGGGTCTCTTCTACCCTCCCGACCCGGGCTCGATGAAGGTGTCGACCATCGGGGGGAACGTCGCGGAGAACTCCGGGGGCCTGCGCGGGCTCAAGTACGGCGTCACGAGGGACTACGTCATGGGGCTCGAGGTCGTGCTCGCGGACGGCGAGGTCTGCCGCCTGGGCAACAAGTGCGTGAAGGACGTCGCGGGCTACAGCCTGAAGGACCTCTTCATCGGCAGCGAGGGCACGCTCGGCATCGTGACCGAGGTCCTGCTCAAACTCGTGCCCCGTCCGGCAGCCCGACAGACGCTCCTGGCCACGTATTCCAAGATGGACGCCGCGGCGGAGACCGTCTCGGCGATCATCGCCGCACGGATCGTCCCCTGCACGCTCGAGTTCCTCGACTCGAGGACCCTGCGGTGCGTCGAGGACTACACGCACGTCGGGCTGCCGACGGACGCCGAGGCGCTCCTCTTGATCGAGGTGGACGGCCACCCCGCCGCGGTCGCCGACGAGGCCGCCAGGATCCGCGCGATCTGCGAGGGCAACGGGGCCACCTCGGTCAGGCTTGCCGCCGACCCCGCCGAGTCGGCAAGGCTCGCGACGGCCCGCAGGAGCGCGTTCAGCGCCCTCGCCAGGATGAGGCCCACGACGATCCTCGAGGACGCGACGGTCCCGCGCAGCGAGCTCGCGAACATGATCCGGTTCATCCAGGAGACCGGCGCGAGGCACCGACTCGAGATCGCGACGTTCGGCCACTTCGGGGACGGCAACCTGCATCCCACCTTCCTCACGGACGAGCGCGACAAGGACGAGATGAACCGCGTCGAGTCCGCGATGAAGGAGATCTTCACCCACGCGCTCGCTCTCGGCGGGACCATAACCGGCGAGCACGGTGTCGGCCTGGCCAAGAAGGCCTTCCTGCGGGGTCAGATGGGCGACGGCAGCTACGGCCTCCTTAGGCAGGTAAAGCGCACGCTCGACCCGGACAACCTCCTCAATCCGGGGAAGATCCTCGACCTGTGAGCCCCGAGAGGAACCTCCTTAAGTCCCTCGACTACTCGGTGCTGCAGCAGTGCATGCACTGCGGCCTGTGCCTTCCCACGTGCCCGACCTACCTGGAGACGGGCCGCGAGCGGAATTCGCCGAGGGGACGGATCTCCCTCATGCGGGCGATCGCGGACGGGGAGCTCGGGACGACGCGTGCGTTCGCCGACGAGATGTCCTACTGCCTGGGCTGCCTAGCTTGCACCACGGCGTGCCCCGCCGGCGTCGACTACGGGACATTGTTCGAGTCGGCGCGGGCTGAGGCGGAGCGAAGCGGGGCATCCACCGGACCCGGCCGCTCGCTCATCCGCCTGTTCACGCTGCGTTTCCTCCTCTTCCGCCCGTGGGCGCTGCGCCTGGCGGGGCGCCTCTTGTGGGCCTTCGACGCGAGCGGGATCCGCGGTCTCATCCGCCGTTCCGGCCTGTACTCGGTGCTGCCCAGGAGGATGGGCGAACTTGAGCGCCAGGCGCTCGCGATCCGCCGCCACTACTCGGATTCCCTCATCGCCCCTGTCGAGAAACCCTTTGGACTCTCCCGCCGCCGCGTGGCCGTCCTCACCGGTTGCATCCAGGACATCGCCTTCTCCGACGTCAACCGGGCCACGGTCGACGTGCTCCTGGCGAACGGCTGCGAGGTGGTTACGCCGAGGGGCCAGGGATGCTGCGGCTCGCTGCATGCCCACAACGGGGACCTCGAAACCGCGCGCGCCCTGGCCCGCCAGCAGGTCGACTCGGTGAACCCTGACGAGTTCGACGCGATCATTTCGAACTCGGCGGGATGCGGGGCCCACCTCAAGCGCTACGGCCACCTTCTGGAGGACGAACCGGCGTACGCCGGCCGGGCCGCAGCCTGGTCCGCCAAGGTGAGGGACATATCGGAGTGGCTGGTCGAGATCGGGTTTCGCCGGCCGGTTCCGCCTGCCTCGGCCCTCCCGCTGGTCGCGGTCACGTACCACGAGGCCTGCCACCTCTGCCACGGGCAGAAGATCACGTCGCAGCCGCGCGAGATCCTGCGCTCGATCCCGGGCGTTGAGCTGCGCGAATGCCCGGAGTCGACGATGTGCTGCGGGAGCGCGGGCGTGTATTCGCTCACGCAGCCGATCACCTCCGCCTGGTTACGAGATCGAAAGGTCGGCCACATCCGATCGACCGGCGCCGCAGTTGTCGCCACGGCCAATCCCGGCTGCCAACTCCAGATCCAGCAGGGCTTTTGCGTCCAGAAGGGCGAACCAGGAGCAGGTATTCCCCGGGTCGTGCATCCCATCATTCTCCTTGCCGAGGCTTACCGCTCGGAAGGTGAACGGCAGCCGTTCTTAACTAATTTAGGGACAAATTGTTAAGCGGTGTCTATGGGGGTGCAGGCGCGGAGGGGTTTTCGTCGGCATTTTGTAACGCCGATTCAAAAAAATGGCTTGTGGATGCCATCCATTTGCAGAAACCTAGAGGGATGAAGGTCCGTTTCACGTTCTGCTTGGTTCTCATTCTCACCCTTGGCGCTTCCCGTTCGTATGCGGCGACCAATCTCTGGCTTGGAACGAGCGGCACATGGTCGGCCGGTTCATGGAGCCTGGGAGTTCCCGCAAACGACGGGTCTGCCGACCTGAGCTTCGGGGTGCTGTCCCTGTTCACGTCGACCGTCGATACCAACTATACGATCAACTCGCTCACCATCACGAGCACCGCACTGGGCTTCACTCTCGGCAATTCTTCGTCGTCCACCCTCACCATTGGGACCTCATTTACGGACAACAGCAACAGTTCGGTCGACGTCGCGGTGCCGCTCCTGGGCGCAATGACACTGAACGTGGGAGGCAGCGGCACACTGACCTTGCATGGAACCAATTCATACACGGGCTATACCTACCTGAGCTCGGGCGTCCTTGCGGACGCCAGCGCAAACGCATTTTCCTCCGCGAGCGTGGTGGAAGTGGGTACGGGCGCCACCCTCCAAGTCAATCACTCCGAAACGATAGCCGCCCTCAATGACAACACGGGGGGCGGCTCCGTGGTCTTGGCCAGTGGCGCCACCCTCGACATGAACGGCGGCTACTCAGGCATATTCTCGGGGGTCATCTCCGGATCTGGAAACCTGCAGAAGGATGTGACGGGGACGCTGACACTGACGGGTGCGAACACCTACATCGGAACCACGGTGATCAACGGAGTGAGCGGCACGGCTATTCAACTGGGAAACGGCACCACCCAGGGCAGCCTTGCGACGAGCGGTGTTTCGGGAACGGGAACACTGGCATTCCACGAACCGGGGTCTCTCACTTTTGGCGCTCCTCTTTCCGGGGCCCTCCAGGTGATCGAGCAGGGGCCTGGAGCAATCACATTGACTGGGGCCAACACCAATACTGGGGGTTACAGCATCGTTTCGGGCACGACCCTGTCGATTGGCGACGGCACGACTGGCGGATCCTCGATTGCCGGAAACGTGCTCGACAACGGCACGCTCACCTTCGCTCCAAGCCTAACGGACACCTCGACCTACACGGGTGTCATCTCCGGCTCGGGCGCGGTCATCGTCAATGGCGCGAACAACGGGAGCAATATCGGGTCGATCGCGCTTTCCGCGGCCAGCACCTACACCGGCGGAACCCACGTCACCGGCGGCGAGCTCTTTGTCGGCGGCTCGACCGTAGGAGCCCCCGGGAGCATTACCTCGGGCCCGGTGGGCACGGGAACGCTTGTCTTTGACAACGGCACTGAGTTCTCGCCCTTGGCCAACGTCACCCTTGCGAACGCCATAGCGTTCAATGGCACGGTGGACAATGACGACGGTGGCGGCAACAGCATGACCCTATCCGGATTGATCTCGGGTGGGGGCACCTATTCGTGGTGCACGTGGAGCGCGCTGAACATCACAGGGATCGCAAACACCTTCTCGGGCACGATGGACATGCGCGAGGGCTACCTTTACCTTGGTTCGGACACGGCGCTCGGAACCGCAAGCGTCATCCTGGATGGGGGCACCTCGATAGACGCGTTTGGGTCCGGTGTGACCCGCACGATCTCGAACGCCATCTACATCACGAGTTCAACCGCGCAGATCGGCAACGGAAACAACAACAACCTTACGTTCTCGGGGGTCATAGCGGGAAGCGGACCCGCAGTGATCACCGTCGACAACGGCACCGCCGGTTCCGTCACGTTCTCCGGTGCCAACACCCTGGCCGGCACGGGGACCACGTTTAATGTGAACAATGCGGGCACGGTGTTTGCGGCCAATAACAGCGCGTTTGGCGCGGCGGCGAACTCGGTGGTCCTGCAGAACGGCTCAACGCTCAATGTGCTGGGTGGAATTTTGATCCAGAACCCGGTCACGATTGGGTCCGGCGCCAACACGCTCGCCGGCAATGGCACGATAACCAACGGGGGGGCCGCCCTTCCCATCACCAACAATGTCATCCTGTCGCCGAGCGCCTCGCCGGGCGGCGGGCCGGGTGACCTGACGTTCAGCAACCCCATGATCTTCACCGGGGGCGCGATCCACTTCCAGCTCTATGACGCAACGGGCTCCGCGGGCACGGGCTTTGGACTCATCACGGCGAACGGCGGCATCAACATGAGCGGGGCCACCGCGAATAGCATCACCTTCAACATCGTTTCCGTGGACGGCAGCGGCAACGCGGCCAACGCGATCAATTTCAACCCGGCGACGAGCTACTCGTGGATGTTCGCTGCCTCGTCGAGCCCCATCACGGGCTTCAATGCGGGCGACTTCCACCTGGTCACTTCCGGGTTCACGAACGCCACGGGCGGCGGATCGTTCTCGGTCAGCGAGAGCGGAAACGACCTCATGCTCAACTTTACGCCGGTCCCGGAGCCCTCGACGTGGGCCCTCATCGGGGCCGGTTTGGCAGCGGTTGTCCCGTTTCTATGGCGGCGACGCAGGGCCGCGGCGGCCTGAGTCCGCCGCCCGATTTTTCGGGTCGGACCAAAAGCCTTGATTCGGCGCCGCTTGTGCGGCACAAAGCACCTCCCTGTTCGGACGCTTAGCTCAGTTGGTTAGAGCACGTGCATCACACGCACGGGGTCACAGGTTCGAATCCTGTAGCGTCCACCATCTAATCTCTCACGACGTGTTTGAGGCAGCCGCCTATTGAGGGCGGAAGGCATTGTTGCCTGACATCGGGCGTTTTTGGCCGGCCAATTGTTCCCAGCATTGCGGAGGCACTTGCGCCGCTACCGAGATTTGGGACTGGCCTGACCGGCCCTCACGCAATCCGAAGCCGCTGGAAGACGGGCACTTTCACAAAGTCCAAGAGAAATGCAAAGAAAGCCGCACCTCCAAAGGTGCCCGCAACGATGGAGAGTGGCAGGGAATGCATGGCGATGCCGCGAGTGGCCAAGAATGAGATGATCAAGATGTCAGCTCCTGTGGCGAGAATGACCAGCCTGCCTGGACACGAACTCCACATGTGCTCGCGCTCGCGCACCGAATAGAGGACGGCCTCGCCGCCAAAGACCATGGTAATCATGACAAGGGTCTGCAGGGCGGCCGTGTCGAGGCGCAGGCTGAATTTACCCACGAGCAGGACACCGGTGCAGAACGCCAGAAAACAAGCGCCGAGTATCGAACCAGCTATAGTCAGTTTGCCGATCTGCCAGCGATTTGGCTTAGTGGATTGCCTCACATTGTCTCGGGTCACTGACATGCCAAGGAAATCGCCTGTCAGCATGATGATCACCATGAGCATCGGCGTCAGAATCGCATGACCCGTGATAACCAGGCCCAGTGTAAGGAAGAGAACATTTGCGATCTTCTTCGTGATCGAGTTGAGGGTGTAGGTCAGGATTCGCTGAAACGCGGAACGTCCCTCCCTTATGGCCGAGACAACGCCTCCAAGCCCGGGTGCCGTGAGGACGATCCCGGCAGCCGACTTTGCAACGTCGGTTGCTGTGGAGACGGCGACGCCCATTTGGGCCTGGCGCAGAGCGGGAGCATCGTTGGCACCGTCTCCACACATTCCGACCGTATGACCACCCTTCTGGAAAGCCTTCACGAGATCGAATTTCCCCTCGGGGAAGATCCCGGCAAAGACCGCGTATTGCTCGGGCTTCAAGTCCGGAGGAAGGGGTCCGGGAGGACAAATTGAGCCATCGAGCCCTACCTCATGGGCGACGATCGGCGCGGTCGCAGGCGCGTCTCCGGTCACCATCACCGTGACTACCCCAAGAGTCTTTAGCTCGTTGACGAGAACGGCCGCATCCTCCCTTGGGGGATCGCTAAGCGACACGAGCCCGAGAAGCTGCATTGATTGCCCCGCAGGCCCGGCGGCGACTGCAAGGACCCTGAAACCCTGTTTTTCCAGATCCCCGGCCGTTGCCTCCCCTTGAGGCGAAGGCGGTATGAGGGCGGCAATCGTTCCGTAGGCACCCTTTACAATCCGCAACGGCTGACCGTCTCTGCCGCTGGCACTCGCCTCCGACATCTTTTTTGCCGGATCGAACGGCGTGAATTTGAGAAGCCTTGGCGGGTACTGTTCACTCTTATCCTTCGCGGCGGCACGGATGGCGGCATCCACAGGATCCTGGCCGCCTTCTGCGCTTGCGAGCGCGGCGTTGATGAGTACCTGCGCCTCATTGAACCCGGGCATCGGGCGCACGGCATTCACCGACAATTCGTTGCGAGTGAGGGTCCCCGTCTTGTCCGAGCAGAGTACGTCCATGGTTGCGGCTTCATCGACCGCGGAAAGCCTGGTGGAAAGGATCCCCAGTTTCGCGAGTGATCTGGCTCCCAGCGCGCCAGCCAGCGTGAACGTGGCCGGCAGGGCCACCGGGATCGCAGCCAGGACCGCGGTGAGCAGGAGCGAGATGGTCTCGTTCCAATCCACACCACGAAGCCTGGCGCAGCCCACCAACGCGATGATCACCGCGCCGTTGAATAGCGCCAGGTTGCGCACGATATGCAGGACCGCTTTCTGCTGGGTGCTCACCACATGGGCTGTCCGAACCAGCTCCGCCGTGCGTCCGAATTTGGTGCGGACACCCGTCTGGGTCACCCGCGCCGTCGCCTCGCCGCGCCGCACCAGAGCACCCGCATAGGTTTGCGCGCCGGCCGCCGACTCGGCGGGAACAGATTCGCCGGTCAGCATGGACTGGTCCAGGAGGACTGATCCATCCAAGAGAGTTACGTCGGCGGCCACCACCGCGCCCAGGGACAGTTTGATGAGATCGCCGGGCACCAAGTCTGCCGACGGAACCATCTTCCACTCTCCGTCGCGCTTTACCGAGGCATTTAGCGCCAGACGTGCTTTCAAGGCCGCAAGGGTTGCCTGGGCCTTGCCTTCCTGAATGAAGCCCAATGCCGCATTGAAGACAAGCAGGGCAGCTATGATCGCCGACTCGGCAAACTTGTGAAGCACGAGTTCAAGGAGGATCGCGGCTTCGAGCATCCATGGAACGGGAGCCCATAGCTTGGCGATCGCCAGGCGCATGGGATGGGGAGTCGAATCAGGCATCGAGTTCGAACCCACACTTGCGAGGCGTTTCGCCGCATCGGCGCTCGTCAATCCATTTGCCGCCAGATCGGGCGGCGCAGCGTCCGAAGGACTGGCCTTGTCAGAATCCGTCTCCTGAACGTTCAAAGCAGCGGGCATTGGCGACCAATCCGACTGAGTGCGGGCGTTGACGGAGAACCCCCAATACAATGACCTCGCCCGAATGTCGGCAGAAGCACGATGACGGGTTGCTGAAGGCTCACGGCCTGAGGGTAACAAGGCCGTGGAGGGCCGGCTATGGGGTATTCGCCCGCCTGAGCCGAAGCAGGAGAATAGTGGTTCTCGGAACCCCTCCCAATCCAACTCGGCCATCTCCGGCTGGGCGGCTCCGGAGAGTTCTTGGGGACACCCTCCGGGCCGGGTGCCCCACCTGCCGTCTCGACAACGGCCTTCCCATGGATCTTACCTTACGGTTGGAGCATCGTCCTCTCCCATCTTCATTGAAAAACACGCCCACTGACATGCCATCCGCACAGACCGATACCGAAGCCCCCGGCGAGGCCACGCCCGTGGCGCCAGGCAACCGGTACTTTGACATCGTCGCGATGGCGTTTGTCGCGGTGTACCTCATCTCGCAGGTCTCGAGCTCGAAGCTCTTCGCGGTCGGCGGCCTCCAATTGCCCGGTGCGGCGGTCGTCTTCCCCCTTTCCTACATCTTCGGGGACATCCTGACCGAGGTCTACGGGTACGCCCGGACGCGCAGGGTGATCTGGACCGGGTTCGGCCTTGCGATCGTGATGGCGGTCGTCCTGTGGACCGTCCAGATCCTCCCACCGGCGCCCGGGTGGACGGACCAGGCGGCCTACGACTCGATCCTTGGCGTGGTGCCCCGGATGGTCCTCGGCAGCATCACGGCATACTGGGCCGGGGAATTCACGAATTCGTACATCATGGCAAAGATGAAGCTGCTCACCAACGGAAGGTATCTCTGGACACGGACCGTCGGTTCCACGGTCGTCGGGCAGGCCGTGGACTCGACCGTATTCATCCTTGTGGCGTTTGCGGGCCGGCTTCCCGGGAGCGTCCTATTCCAGATCGCCGCCACGCTTTACCTGGCCAAGGTCGCCTATGAGGTCGCGGCGACCCCGCTGACGTACATGATCGTCCGTTGGCTAAAGAAGGCCGAAGGGATCGACGTCTTCGACAGGGCGACCGACTTCACCCCGTTCCGCCTCTAGCCGCGTCTCTAGAAGGAGGACCGGCTGGGGCCTGCCGCACTCCGCAGCACAGCCCGGAGAATGAAAAGCCCCTCACAGCTTCGCGCCCACCTCGACCCCCAGCGAATGCCAGAATGCGCTCCAGCGGGGATCCGAGTGGAGATTCTTGAATAGCGGCAATCTGGCCATCGTAGACACTCCGGGGTCCCGTTGCTGGCGGGCCCGGTCGAGCCATTCGAACGCCCTGTCAATCTCCCCCCTGAAGGCGAAGACCGTTGAGATCTGGATGGCAGCCGTGTCGGCGCTGGACTTTATCATCTTCTCTAGCGCCGCATCCGACTCCGCAACCTTGCCCTGGCCGAACGTGGCCACGGCGAGCACCCACAGGGTGGACCAGTCGGTCGCCCCGCCCTCAAGCGACTTCTCCGCCTCGGCGTACCGGCCCTCGTGGAGGTAGCTGAAGCCGATCCCCGAGCGCGCAAACATCCCGGTCGGATTCAATTCGGCGTATCGGGCGCATTCAGCCCTCGCCTCGGCGTAAAGACCCGACTGGTTCAGGGCGAGCGCCAGATTGACCCGCGACTTGGGATTGATCGGGTCGAGTGCCACGGCGCGGCGGGCCAGCTCCAGCGCCCTCACGTTGTCTCCGAGGCTCGAAGCCATCGTGCCGGCCATATCGAGGACATCCGGATCCGTCGGGGCGAGCTCGAGCGCCCGGCGCGCCGTGGCGGCCCCGCCCTTCCAGTCGTAGTCATACCCCAGCTGGATCCAAAAGTGGGCGTAAAGGCCCAGCGGGAGCTCGGGCTCCAGGGCAAGCGCCCGGTCCGCCGCCGCCCTCGCCTTGGCCAGGTGATCGCTGAACTGCTCCCGCGTAATGGAGCCTTCATAGCCGCAGACCCACGTATGGGCCCGCGCCAGCGACGCCCAGGCCAGGGCGAAGGAAGGGTCGAGCTGAACCGCTCGCGTGTGGTATTCGATGGCGCTCGGCATCGATGCGGAGGAGAACCGGTTGACGTGGAACCGGCCCATGAGGTACTGCTGATAGGCCTCGGGGTCCTTGGTTCCGCCCCTTGCGGCCTCGTGCACGAGCGCCGCGACCTCCCCGGTGTCAGACTCCAGCTTTCCCCTGAGCTCCCCCACGATCGCGAGGGCAAGCTCCTCCTGCAGGGCGAAAACGTCCGTGATCTCCCGCGTGTAGCTGCGCGACCAATGCATCTCCCCTGTCGACACGCGGCTCATGCGGGCGGAAATCTTCACCCGGTTGCCCGACTTCTGGACGCTTCCCTCGATCAGGTTCGCGACGCCCAGCTTCGCGCCCATCTCCTGCGCCGTCGCGCTCTTGCCCTTGAATGAGAACGCGGAGGTCCGCGCCGCGACGCGAAGGCCGGGGATCCGCTGCAGGACGGTGAGAAGCTCGTCGCTCACCCCATCGGAGAAATATTCGTTGTCCTTGTCGCCGCTCAGGTTTGCAAACGCGAGGACTGCCACGGATTTCTCGCTGTGCGCGCTCGCGGCCATTGAAGGCGTCCCCGAGGCGGGCTGATCGGCCCCCCGGTGGGGCGACGAGGGCGCGGCATCCAGAAGCTGCTGTATCCGGCGGACGAAGTCTGGTGGCGCATTCCCTCCGGGAAGCCGCGTCCATTGCCGCTCGCGGAAGCGCTCTGGCACCCGCGCCACCGAGTCCAGCGTCTCGTCGACCACGACCGGGACGATGAAGGGCTGGTCGTGGGCCATCAGGTAGGTGCGCTGCTCGGCGAGGTGCCACTCCAGCCGGAAATACCCCTCCGCCCGGGTCTGCGTGTACTCCGAGATCACCGGCATGAAGAGCGCGCATTCCTTAATCTGTCTGCGGATCTTCTGGTCCCAGGCGTCGCCCCCGCGCAGCTCGCTCTGGTCGAACCAAACTTCCAGGCCGGCGGCGCTCAGGCTGTCGGAAATCCTCCTGGCGACCGCAGCGTCCTGCGAGGCGTAGCTCAGGAAAATCGCGCGGGTGGAGGTGGAGGGGGCTGGTCGGTCCGACATCTGCGTCGAAATGAATGGACGCCGCAGCGCCTCCAATCGAGCCCAAAGCTGCGCCGGGCCAAGGGGAGTCCGCCAAGGACCTAGCGCGGGAGCTAAGGAACCTCGTAGATCTCGACCAAGGCGACGCCCGTCGTGCTGTTAAGCCCCGTGACCTGCGCCGTGTAGGAGCCCGGGGGCAGGGTCGCAACGAGGGCGCAGTCGGCGGAGTTCGTGGCAATCGAGAATGCCCCGAGTTGCGAGAAGGTCGCGGCCGTGGCCGTTGTGATCGTGGCCTGGACCGTCGAGGCTCCCCTCGTGGAGGCGTTGCCCCAGCCTGTGTTGGTGGCGATCACGGCGCTCGTGCCGTTCACGGAGTCGTAGAGCGAGAGCTGCGGGGTTTGCAGGACCCCCGGCACGCCGAACTGGGTGAGCCCGGGGCCGACGCCGCGGATCAGCACCGTCTCGTTGCCCGTGCCCGAGACCACGAAGCCCGCGATCAGGGTCTGGGCCCCGGTGCCCGCCTGGCTGCGCGCCGAGAGATTGATGAAGCGCGCCCCCGGGGTACCCGTGTCGGCATCGTAGACCTCGACGAGCACGACCCCGCTGTCCCCGGTCGTCGAGGAGATCTGCGCCGTGTAGGGGCCCGTCCCCAGGTTCGTCAGGATGGCCGTGTCCTTGGAGTTCGCAGCGAGAGAAAAGGCTCCCACCTGCGCAAAGGAGCTGACCAGGGTGGCGGAGCCGCCCCAGGCCGGGTTGCTCTGCAGGAGCGTCGAGCTCCCATCGGAATTGCTCCGGAAGAGGGAGAGCACCGGGTCCTGCAGGACCCCGGTTACGCCGAAGGCGGCAAGGGCCGGACCGTCACCCCGCACGAGGACGTTCTTGGACCCGGACCCGCCGATCACGAACCCCCCGGTCAGGGTCTGCGCTCCCGTCCCCGCCGTCGAGCGGACGGAGAGGTTCGCAAGGTGGGCCAAGGGGTTTCCTCCGGGCGGTGTCGACGAGGATGTCGGGCTCACGGCCAGTATTGGTCCCCAGGACACGGGATACTTGCCAAAGAGGACCGCCGCCGCCTGGAGCCCCGCCTTCGCGCTCGTCGCGGGCGTGAACGTGAACGTGCTGCCCGTGAGCATCGGGCCCGACGATCCGACCGTCGCCAGCTCCACCCCGGTGAGCGTGATGTTGTCGATGTTCCACCCGATGCCGCCCGAGGTCTGGGTGTAGGCATTCTGCCCGGACGCGTACGTGTAGGTGAATCTCACCATGATCACGAGGCCCGCGTACGCGGACAGGTCCAGTGAGCGCGTGGTGAACGAGGTCTCGCCCGGGTCGCCCGAGCCCGACTGGGCATAGACGTCCGTCCAGGTGTTGCCGTCGTCGGACGAGATCTGGACGTGCGCCGTCTGGGCGCTTGTCGCGACCCCGAGGCGGCTCGAAAAGCTGAGCGAGGCCGGCGCCTGCGGGAGGGCGTATTCCCCGGGAAGGGTGAGCCCCTGAGTGGTGAAGTCCGGCATCGCCAGGTGATAGGAGGCGCCGCCCGATGCGGCGGTCGAGGTGTCCACGGGGTTGTAGCCCGCGGACGTGGTGGCCACGACACCCTGGAGACCTCCCTCGGCCCCGTACACGGTAGAGAAGGCGCTGAACGTGCTTGCCCGGTAGGTAAAGCCGCTCGCGAACGCGGGAATGCCGGCCACGGAGTACGCCGATCCCTGGCCGACCACGGGGGCCGACGGCCCGGTGACGGTCGGGGGCGAGTCGCCCGGCCCCGCGACCGCCGGGTCGAAGACCGTCACCGAGTAGCTGAAGCTCTTCGCGGACCCGCTGACCATGACGCCGTTGACGGCGACCTGGTAAGTGGTGTCGGACGACGGCCTGGGAGCCGAGCTGTCCACCGTGCTCCCGTCCAGCCCGTTGTAGTCCCACGCGACCGTGTTCTCGCCGTAGCCGGGATTGTCGACCGCCTCCATCTGGACAGGCACCGAGGACCCGTTGCTCGTCATCGTGACGGTCGCGCCGGAAAAGTCGGCGCCCGGGTACGAGAACGACCAGCGGGGGAAGACGACCTGGTAGGGCACGTAGCCCGGGGGCGGCCACGCCACATAGGTGTCGCGCACCGGCGGCCGCGCCCCGTTAACATTCGCGTCAAGAATCCAGGTCGCGTTGGCCGAGCTGAAGCCGTTCGTGGGGGGGATGTCTCCCGTCGCCATGGTCTGGGTCTGCGGGTAGAGGATCCAGCGGCGGTGGCCGAGCGCGGTGTTGTTCGAGCCAAAGTCCTGGATGTAGCCGTAAGAGATCGCGTCCGGGCCGACATTGCCGAGGGCAAGGTTGGAATTGCCGGCGGCGTTCGCGCCCGTGCTCGTGTAGAGGAGCCAGGTCGACGGAGGCGTGTGGCTGAGCGCGTTGTTCGCCGCCATCATGAGCGCGGCGTCCTGGTCCTCGGACGACTCCACGGAGTCCATTCCGACCGAGGCCGGTATGCCCGCCATCGCGCGGAACCAGTTGATCCGCAGTTGGACGGCCGCCTTGTACGCGTCCGCGGTCGTGCCCGCGGCGCCCGTGGCGCTTGTCCCGGGCGTCCCGCTCAGGCTCCCCGTCCAGTCGATCGGCACGTTCTCGGACGCGCCATAGATGGCGTTGAAGAAGGCGCGGGACTGCCGGCGGTCCGTCGTCGTCACCGAGAGCGATGCGGGTGCCGGGGTAACCGCGTTGGCATGCAGGGCGGGCGGCTGGGACGGGAGCCTCGGCGGGGGCGGATTCCCCGGGTTCACGGGAGGCATCGTGGGCTCCAGCTGCTGGCCAAGGCAGGGGATGCAGCCGAGGGCGGCGGCCGCTATGAGGCCGAGGAAGGATCTCATGGATGTTTAATCGACGTTTCTGGTCATTCCATGGACACCGCCGGCGCGGGTAAGGCTCGATATATCGCGACCGGGGTCAACCGCGGAAACCGGCGCCCCGGGGCCGTCAGGGCTGGTTGTCGTACTGCAGCGCGTCGTCCTTGGGCTTCGCCTTCGCGGCGCCGAACCTGTAGACGAGGCCCATGTAGACGGTGCGCGCGCTTCGGCGCCGCGTGACGTCGTCCTGGAGCAGCGGCGTGTCGAGCTTGTTCACGTACTTGAGCGAGTTGAACAGGTCGGAGACGGTCAGGACGAGCGACAGCCTCTTCTCCTTGAACTCGTGCTTGAATCCGATGTTCGCGACAAACGTCGGCTCGCGGTACCCCTGCGGGGTCAGCCGCTTCGCCATGAAGATCGTGTTCACCTGGAACATCGACACCTTCGAGAGGGCATACTCGACGCTCGCCTTCCCCGTCCAGGCAATGGCGGACTGGCGCGTATCGTAGCCCAGGTTGCTGGCGTCGATCTGGTTGTAGTAGAGGTTCCCGCTCGCGTTGAGGGAGAGCTTGTCGGTGGGCGATGCCGTCGCCGCCACCTCGAGGCCCCCGGACCGGGAGCTGCCCAGGTTCTCCTGCGTGGTCAGGAGCGTGGAGCTGCTGATGTACTGGCTCACCTGGGTGAAGCTGTCGTAGGAGGCGCGGTAGTAGAGGGTCGCAAGGTACGTCGCCTCGCCGTTCTTGTACTGGTAGCCGGCCTCGACCGAGTGGGTCTCCTCCGGCTTCAGGTATGGGTTGCCCGCGCTCAGGTTGTACGGGTCCTGGTAGCGGGGATAGGGGTTGAGGTCGTCGCTTTCCGGGCGGCGCACGCGGTGGCTGTAGTTGAGCTGGAGCTGCTGGCTGGCGGTCAAGTCGTAGCTCAGGTGCAGGCTGGGATAAAAGCTGCTGTACCTCTGCACGTCCGAGATCGCCGAGGTGATCTGGTCCGTCTTCAGCTCCACCGATTCAAATCGCCCCCCGGCGAGCATCCCAAATTTTCCCCATGACCGCCGGTAGGTGGCATAGAGCGCGGCCACGGCCTGCTCCATGAAGAACGAGTTCGTGACCTGGGGGTTCGAGACCATGGCGCCCGTCTGCGGGTCCTGGACAAGGTCGAGATGGTCCTGCGTGCTCCGGTCATCGGTCCCGTCGAAGCCGAGCTCCAGGCGCGACGTGTCGCCCACCTTGTCCACGTATTCCGACTTGAGCTCCGTGCTCGGCTCGTTCGCGGCCACCCGGATGAACTCGGTCGTGGGCGGACCCGCGGGCTGCGCATAGGTGTTCGTGTAGTGGTTGCGCTCGGTCTCGGCGTGGTGCTCGAATTCCAGCTCGGTCGTCCAGGTCTCGTCCTGCCCGGAGAAGTCGTGCTCGTAGGAGGTCGTCGAATCGACGTCGCCCTCGTTCTCCGGGTCGTAGCGGTAGCGCTCGTAGTCCGTCGTGGCGACACCCAGGTTGTTGGCGATCGTGTCGTGCTCAAGCGAGTGCCGGTCAAACGTCCGGTAGCTGAAGTCCATGTCCTCGCGCCACACGTCCTTCGGGCCCGCCTTGTATTCGATGCCCGCCCTCCCCAGCTGGGTGAACGGGCGGGAATCCTCGCTGGTGCGGCTCTGGGTCGACGCGGCGAGGTGGGTCGTCGGGTCGATGTAGCTGCGCTGGTCGACCACGGAGCGGGGTCGGTCGTCCTGCCTGATCGAATAGCTGCCATACAGGTTGAACGGGCCCGGGTTGAGGTTGCCTCCGGCGTACAGCCCGTAGCGGCGCCTGTTGCCCACCGTCACCCGCGCCGATCCCGAATAGCCCTTCGCCCGCCCCTTCTTGAGCACGATGTTGATGATCCCCCCGGTGCCGTCCGGCTTGTACTTCGCCGAGGGGTTCGTGATCACCTCGATCCGCTCGATCGTGTCGGCGGGCATCTGCGCGAGGGCGTCCGCGCGGCTGCTGGAGCCCATCTGGGCGCTCGAGCGGCCGTCGATCAGGATCTGGACGCTTGAGTTTCCCCGGAGGCTCACGTTCCCGTCGATGTCGACCTCGACCGAGGGGATGTTCTGCATCACGTCCGCGGCGCTCCCGGTGGTCGCCTGGATGTCCCGGCCCACGTAGTAGATCTTCCTGTCGATGGAGTTGAGCTGCTGCTCCTTGCTCGCGGTGACCTCCACCTGCCCTATCGTGATCGGGGTGTCGGCGGCCGGTGTGGCCGCGGCCGCCTGGGCCCGGAGGGCGCACGGCGTCGCCGCGGATACGGCGACCGCGAGGGCGAGCAGGGCAGCCTGGAACGACCCGCCCCCGCGTGCGGCCCCTCGGGAACCGCGTGCGGTGCCGGCGCGGATTCTTGGATGACCGAGCGGGGATGCCATTGGGCGTGGGGTTAGAGGAAGACATCCGGATTTAAAAAGGGAAGTCCCGCGACGCTACAAAACCCCAGGGAAGCCGATCTCCCCGGTTCAGGGGATCCTCCCAACGACGGCCGCAGCATGGGTCGCCGCCGAGTAAGGGGTTGCGAGTTGGCGCCACCCGGCTAAATCCGTGCCCGCTATGAAGCCCAACCTGGCCGTCCGAAACCTCTATGTCCTCCCCTGCTGCCTGCTGCTGCTCAACCTCTGCACCGGGGTCATCAGCTACAAGTTCAAGGTTATCGACGACCCGCTTGAGAGGACGGCGGCGGTCATGGGTTTCGTGCTCTTCGGGGGCGGCCTCGTCGGGCTCGTCCTCGAGCCGGTCGTCCAGGCCCTCGTCGGATCGTTCCAGAGGAGGAGCCGCCGGGGTGCGGGACTCCTCGGGGAGATCCTCTTCCTCGTCGTCTTGGGAGCGCTCGTGTTCTGGCTCTACTATCGCTCGACGATCCTCGGGCCCCAGTCCCTGCTTCCCCCGGATTGGCGCAACTAAGGCGCCCCGGCACATCGGCGCTTGACGGGGGACGGCTGGCCGGGCATTCGCAAGGGGCCCAAATGCAGAACCTGGACGCAACGCTTTCCCTCTGGCGAGTCACGCCGGCCACCCACCCGGTGTCCCGTGCCTTTCGCATGGGCGTCTCCACCCTCAAAATAGTTTCATAACCGGCGCGCAGGAACCCGACCCAGACCCAAAGGACCCTTTATCCACCCTGCCCGCCGATCGGCGAGCAGGGTTTTTGCTTTCATGCAACCCGAGCAACCCTCCCTCAATGCAAGCTTGCGCGCCCTTCCCAGGACGGCGTGGGTGCTTTTCCTTGGAACGTTCATCAACAAGTTCGGGAGCTTTGTCATCCCGTTCCTGACGCTCTACATCACCCGCGGCGGCTACCCGCTCGCTGCCGCGGGCATCGCGCTCGGAGCCTACGGCGGGGGCAACCTGGTGGCGTCGATCATCGGGGGCTACCTGGCCGACCGGGTCGGGCGCCGCCAGACGATCGTCTTCTCCATGTTCTCGGGCGCGGCCGCGATGATGCTCCTTTCCCAGGCGCACACCCTCCCCTGGATCTTCGCGCTCGCGGCCCTCGCGGGACTCACCGGGGAGATGTACCGGCCGGCGAGCAGCGCCCTCCTGGCCGACCTGGTCCCCGCGGGCCAGCGGGTGACCGCCTACTCGGCGCTTCGCGCCTCCTTCAACGCCGGGTGGGCCTTCGGGCCGGCGATCGCGGGCTTCCTGGCAGAGCGCGGCTACTTCTGGCTCTTTGCCGGGGACGCCCTCACGTCCGCCCTCTACGGGGTGGTCGCCCTCATCGCCCTGCCGCAGGGATCGCGCGCCGGGGCGGCGCAGGTCAGCTGGGGGGAACTGGCCCGGGCCCTCAGGCGGGACCGTGTCCTGCCCCGCATCCTCGCCGCGGCCTTCACGATCGCCATCGTCTTCTTCCAGGCCAGCTCGACCCTTGGCCTTCAGATGACCCACCTCGGGTTCTCAACCACGGTCTACGGCGCCATCCTGTCCATGAACGGGGCCATGGTGGTCCTCTTCGAGCTTCCCCTGACGACCGTGACCCGGCGCTTCCCGGCGCCGCGTGTGATCGCGCTCGGGTTCCTCCTGGCCGGCTTCGGGTTCGCGCTCCTTGGCTTCGCACGGACGATCCCGGCCATGGTCGCGTGCATGGCGGTGTTCACGCTGGGAGAGATGCTCTCCATGCCCATGGCCTCGGCCTATGTCGCCGACCTTGCGCCCCCCTCCATGCGCGGGCGGTACATGGGTGCCTACGGACTCACCTGGACCCTGGCCCTCGTGGTCGGCCCGGCGCTCGGGATGTCCCTCCTGGCCGCCGGCCCGGCCACGCTCTGGCTGGCCTGCGCGGGCCTGGGTGTCCTGGCAGCCGCATTTGCCCTGAGCACCCCGGCCCAGGACCGGCGCTAGTCGGCCCCTTCCCGGGGATCGCAAGGGCCCCGCGGACCCTTGCCTGCTGAACGTTTGCCGTGCAAAGGGAGCGTATCAACATCGCCTAAAAACACGTAATTAAATAGCTTAAAATATGTTATGAATCATTAATTCTAAATTACGATTCTTGTTAATCCCTAGCAGACCGCTTACTATAACCGAGCCCCCAATGGGGCAGACTATCGCCTCCATACCCGCCCTTCAAAGACGCCATGGGCCGATCACCGTGCTGGCGATCGTGGGTGCCTTTATGCTGGTTGCGCCCCGCCTGGGTGCGCAGGCCTATGTCTGGGACGGCGGGGGAGCGAACGGAACCTGGAGCACGAACCTGAACTGGGGCGCCTCGGCGGGCGTCCCCAGCACGACCAATGGGAGCACCCAGACCCTCGATTTCGCGGGGTCCACGGGCCTCGCGTCCACCATGGGCACCAACTACTGGGCGAGCGCCCTCACCATAGATTCCGGCGCCGGGGCCTTCACGATCACGCTCGGAACGAAGACGCTCACGCTTGACGGCACGACCCCCACCCTGGCCCAGCTCTCGAGCACCGCCCAGACGATAACGGGAGGGACCGTGGCCTTCGCCTCCGCGGGAACCATCAACCTCGGCGGGGGCGACCTGACCCTCAGCTCCAAGCTGACCGGGACCAGCCTGGTCACCAAGCAGGGCTCCGGAACCCTGACCCTGAGCGCGAACAACAGCGGCCTGACCGGGGGTTTCGAGATTGCGGGCGGCACGGTCTCCGTGTCCTCGACCAACAACGTGCTGGGGACGGGAACGGTGACGGTGGATTCGGGCGCCACGCTCCTGATCACGGACGGCCGCAACCTCGCGGGTGCGATGACGTTGACGGGAACGGGGGCGGGCGGGGCCGGCGCCATTGAAACGACGGGCGCCAGCACGGCGACCCTCTCGGGGGCCGTCACGCTCGGGGGCAACACGACGTTCAACGTCGGTACGGGGACCACCCTCAAGCTGAGCGGAGGGGTGACCGGATCCGGCGACAACCTCACCTTCACGGGGGCGGGGGCCGTGACCCTCGCCTCGGCTTTCGCCACCAACACCCTTACCCTCAACGGGACCGGGACCGTCACCGACAACGCCTCCAACCAGATCGCGACCTCAACCAATCTTGCGATCAACTCGGGCACGTTCGCCCTGAACAACAAGATCGAGCAGGTGGCGAGCCTCTCGGGCGCGTCGGGAACCACCCTTTCGCTCGGCTCGGGGACCCTGACGGATTCGGGGGCAACCTCGACCTCCTTCGCAGGCGCCATCACCGGGTCCGGCACGCTCGCCAACTCGGGCACCGGCCAGCTCTCCCTCACGGGCTCGAGCGCCGCCTTCACGGGGAAGGTCAACGTCTCCAACGGGAGCGTCATCGCCAGCGCCGCCAATGCGACGGGGACGGCGGCCTCGACCGTCACCGTCTCGAGCCAGGGCAATTTCGAGGTGCAGGGAGGCGTCTCGCTCGCGAGCAAGTTCACCATCTCCAACACCGGGGGGCCGAGCAACAACGGGGCGATCGAGAATGTCTCCGGCAGCAACAGCCTCACGGGGGCCGTCACCGTCTCCGGAAATTCGAGGATCCAGTCCGACGCCGGAACGCTGAGCGTGTCCGGCGCCATAGGCCTGGGCGCGAATACCCTCAACGTCGGCGGAAGCGGCAACACGACGCTGACCGGCGCCATCACCGGCACCGTGGCGAGCGCGCTCACCAAGGACGGGGCCGGCACGCTCGCGATCGGCGTGGCGAACCCGAGCTTCTCCGGCACCGTCACGGTCAACAACGGCACGCTCCAGACGACGGTCGCCAATGCCTTCAAAACGACGACCGTGATCACGGTGAACACGGGCGCGATCATGGACCTCAACAGCACGAGCCAGGCAATAGGGACCCTCACCGACTCGGGCACCCTTGCTTTCGGCTCGGGGGGCGCCATCACGCTGTCGACGGGAACGAGCCTCCTGAGCGGCTCGCTGACCGGCTCGGGGACCCTGACCGTGGGGACCGGCGCGACCCTCACGCTCGGCGCCAACTTCAGCGACTCGGCCCTCAACATCGTGCTGGCGGGAGGCACCTTGAAGCTCAACGGGACCACGACCACGTTCGGCAGCCTGAGCATCACCTCCAACTCGATCGTCGATTTCGCCAACCCGTCGACATCGGTCTTCACGGTGAACGGGGTGAGCCTGACCGGGACCTCCCAGCTGTCCGTGAACAACTGGGCCGACATGGTGGACTATTTCTACAGCGGCTCGAGCCCCGGCACGATGGGCTCGGCGCCGATGAACCAGATCGTGTTCAGCGGCTACTCGGGCAATGTGACCAACTGGCAGAACTACACCTCGGGACCCGGGCCGGGAAACCAGATCAGCCCCGTCCCCGAGCCGGCGCTCTACGGAGCGGCGATGGTCGGGCTCTGCCTGACCGGCGTTGCCGCCCTGCGGCGGCGGCCCGGCCGCGGCGACCTTCCCTAGGCTCCAAAAAAAGGGAGGGGCGCAAGGCCCCTCCCGGAAATTGTCTCCAGCGTTTCCTATTAGGGAACGGTGACGTCCAGCTGGTCGAAGCCGTCGGCCACGATGCTCAGCTTGTCCCCGGCGGCGAGGTCGCCGATCGTCCAGACCTGACCGGCGTCGATGACGTGCGCGGGCAGCGTCTTCGTCTTGGCGTTTGCGTGAAACGTCACGCTCGGGACGATCGTCACGGTAACCTTCAGCGCGTCAGGAGACACGTTCTTCAGGTTGAGCACGTACCCGCCGCCCCCGTCCGCTGTCACCTTCTCGAAGGTCGTCGTCACGGGCAGGCTGTGCCCCTTTTCCGCGACGGGCTTCATCGAGGTCGAGTCGTCGGCAAAAGCGGCGGGGACCTGCAAGAGCACGAGGGCGAGGGCGCAGCCCATGGCTGCGAGGGCGGAACGGAGCGGGAGCGTTTGTAATTTTGTCATGGTACGGAATATCCTCTATCGAGCGCGGAAGGCAGGCACAAGGCGAATTCGGATTCGGCTCGGGCCGGCCGTCAGGTGGGCGCCATCCTCTCCGCGGGACGTTGGATCAACCGGTTGAGCGCCCGCGCCAGCTGGTCCATGGAGGGCGGCTTGTCGATGAAGTGCTCGAGACCCGCGGCGCGCGCCCTCTGGAGGGTCTCCTCCGTCAGGTAACCGGAGAGAAGGATCCACGGGAGGTTGCCGTGGCGGCGCCCCGCACGCTGGGCGAGGGTGATGCCGTCGAGCTCCGGCATCGCGAAGTCGCAGATCACGGCGGCGGTGGTGGAGGATTCCTGGCCGGTCAGGTAGACCTCGGCGGCGGAGGCCGATGCAAACGCCCGGGCTTCGTAGCCCAGGCGGCGCACGAGGCTGGTGAGGATATCAAGCACAAGGGGATCGTCGTCGACGCAGACGACCTGCTGCCCGGCGCCAGCCGGCAGGCTGCTCCCTGCGGCAGCGGGCGCCGTCGCGGCGGCGCCGGGGGCCGCGGGCAGGTAGACGTGAAAGATGCTCCCCTCCCCGGGCGACGAGTAGACCTTGAGCACCCCGGCGTGCTGGCGAACGATTCCGTGCACGACGGCGAGGCCCAGGCCGGTGCCCTCGTTCGTGCGGCGGGTCGTGTAGAACGGCTCGAATATCCTGTCCAGGACCGCCGCCGTCATCCCGCAGCCCGTGTCGCGCACGGAGAGGTGCAGGTAGATCCCCGGCTTGAAGTCCGCCTGGTCCGGACCGGCCGATTCGCCCGCCTGGAAGCCCTCCTCTATCACCTCGATCAGGCCGTCGGGCCTGCCCTTCAGGGCATGGGAGGCGTTTGTGCACAGGTTGAGGACGACCTGGTGGATCTGCGTCGAGTCGCCGATCACCGGCGGCGGGGAGCGGCGGATGTGCTGCAGCCTGACGGTCGGCGGGAGCTGGGAGCGGATCTGGCCGAGCACCTCCTGGATTATCGGGCCGGTGTCCACGATCTGCGTGCGGGTCTCGGTCCTTCGCGAGAACGTGAGGATCTGGCGGACCAGGGACCGGGCCCGCTTGCTGGCCTCGAGCACGGTCTCCAGGTCGGGACGGGACAGGTGCCCCTCGGGCAGGTTGAGGAGCGCCAGCTCCGTGCCGCCCATGATGGGCGTCAGCATGTTGTTCAGGTCGTGCGCGATCCCCCCCGCGAGGCCGCCGATGGCCTCGAGCTTCTGGGCCCGCCTGAGCTCGATCTCGTTTCGCCGCAGCTGCTCCTCCGCCGCCTTCTTATCGCTCAGGTCGCGCACCAGGTTCAGGAGGTACCTACGCCCGCCGAACTCGACCAGCCTGGCGCTCATCTCCACGGGCACGATAGACCCGTCCTTGCGCCGCGCCTTGCCCTCCCTCTGGTTGACGCGCCCGTGGATCCGAAGCTCCGAGATGAACGCGGGACGGTCCGCCGGGTCCGCCCAGAGGCCCATTTCCAGGCCGCTCCTGCCGACGCACTCCGGGTAGTCGTAGCCGTACAGGCGGGTGAAGCCCTCGTTGACCTCGACGAATATGCCGTCGTCGAGCTGGCTAAGGAGCGCGGCGTCCGGGAAAAGCCTGAAGAGCTGCCTGAATTGCCCCCTGCTCTCCTCGAGCTCCGACACGACGAGATTCAGGCGTTCGTTGCTGAGCGACTCGCGGATCTGGCGCACGATCACGAGCGCCAGCACGGCGACGAGCCCGACCGCCATCTCCTCCGGCAGCTGCTCACTCCCTGTGGAAAAGAGGCCGAACAGGAGCAGCACCACCATGCCGAGGACCCAGCTTGAGTTGATGACGAGCAGCATCACCTGCCTCGACACGAAGGGACGGATGCCGTCGGCGACCGGGGACGTGCGCCGGCGGCGAAGCTGCAGGAGCGCCCCCAAGGCCCAGAACGCGCTGAACAGGCCCCACCCCAGGTCGGACAGGCTGCCTCCCGCCTGGAGGGGCAGCTTCACCAGGATGTCGGGCATCGAGAAGTCGGCCATGATCAGCGCAAATACGCCGCCGATGACCCACCCGAATGTTCCCACGCCGATGCCCGAGCGCTCCTGGTCGCGCGCCCGTACGGTCAGCATCCAAAGAAGGGTGACGTCGAAAAGCGGATACACCAGGGGGTACCCCGTGCCGAAGCCCGGCGCGTGCAGGAACTTCAGCACGGCCTCGTGGAGCCGGAACTGCCAACCCACGAGGAGTGTGGCCACGATTATCCCTGCGGCCTCGATCAGGTTGTTGGCGAGCGACGAGTCCCGGGAGCGCGAATGCGGGACGCGGGCGAGCGCCGTGAACATCACGAGATAGGCCGGGCAGAAGAACAGGTCCTGGGGGCCCGGGTACATCTCGATCCGGAACCCGATCTCGAGCGCCATGAAGGTCGCGTTGCCCAGGAGCCAGGCCGCGGACCCCCAGAACAGCGTCCTCCAGAAGGGGGCGGGAGCCGCGTTGCCGACGCCCGGCCGCGCTAGGCGCCTGACCAGCAGGCAGCAGACCAGGGATGCGAGGGTCTGGCCCGCGTTGATTGTGTACAGGCGCCACCAACCGCGGCCGAAGAGGAAATAGGAGGAAACCTCCGCCAGCACGCCGGCCAGGATCAGCGCCATCCACGCGACATCGTCCCCCGTCCATGAACCCGCCTTCGGCGAGGCCCACGGCGTATCAGTGCCTTTTCGGTCAGGGGGCGACTGATCGAGTTTCATCCATTCCAAGAATACCTTCGAATCGCAGGGGTGACAAGGCTGGCCTCTACCGCGAGGCCCCGGGTTCCGGGTCCCTTCCCCCCGCGGTGCGAGCGGACCGTCCGCTTAGTTGGCGTCGGTGAAGAAATCGTCGTGGTTGCCGTTGCCGTTCGTCCCAACGGTGCGCCCCGCGGCGCGGCCGATGACGGGCTTGATCGGAACCATTCCGTTGCGCGGCGCCTTGTGCGCGTGCAGCGCCTCGGCGGGTTCCCCTTCGGCATCCCTCTCCTCCGCGGCCGGCGCGGGCGCCGCGCCCTTGCCGGACCCGCCGACCAGTTCCTGGAGCTGGGTGACGGATGCGCGCAGCGAGTGGGCCTGGGCATTGAGCTCCTCGGCGGCCGCTGCGGTTTCCTCGGCCCCGGACGCGTTTGTCTGGGTGATCTTGTCCATCTGCGATACCGCCGTGTTCACCTGGCCGACGCCCTGGCTCTGCTCGTTGGAGGCCGTCGCGACCTCGGCCGCAAGCTTGGTGACCTTGCTGACGATCTCGCTGTTCTGGGTGATCAGCTTCGAGACCTCGGCGTAGAGCCTGAGCGTGTCGTTCGTCTTTGCGGACGAGCGCTCGATCAGCTGCTGGGTCTCCTTTGCGGCGGTCGCGCTGCGCTGGGCGAGGTTGCGCACCTCGTCCGCCACGACCGCGAAGCCCATGCCGGCCTCGCCGGCGCGGGCCGCCTCGACGGCGGCGTTGAGCGCCAGGATGTTGGTCTGGAATGCAATCTCGTCGATCGTCTTGACGATCTTCGCCGTCTCCTGGCTCGCCTGGCTCGCCTCGGTCACGGTCTTCTCCATCGAGGCCATGCGCTCGTTGATCTGGGCCAGGTTGGCCGCCGCATCCTTGGTCATCAGGTTGTTCACCTGCCCGGACGCCTCGGCGTTGCGCTGGGCCATGCTGGACATCTCCTCGAGGGACGCGCTGGTCTCCTCAAGCGACGCGGCCTGCTCGCTGGCCCCCTCGGCGAGCGACTGGCTCGCTTCGGAAACCTGGTTCGCGGCGGCGGTGACGCTGTCGGCCGCGGCGCGCAGCTCGGCGGCGATCGCCCTGAACGGCTTAGGCATGCTGCGCATGAATGCGACCAGCGCGATGAGGATAACGACGGCGGCGGCGGCACCCCCGGCGATGATCCAATTCCTCGTGCTCTGAACAAGGTGTGCGATGGTGGCGGAATTCTCCTGCGCGCGGGTCGTGGCGGATGCCTGGATGTCCGCCACGATGACGTCGATGGCGGTCGTCGCCGGGCGGTCGATCCCCTTGACCGACTTGTCGACCAGCTTTCCGCTCTCGCTGTTCTTCGCGTCAAATGCCTTCAGGGCCTCGCGGTACTTGCCGCCAAGGGCCACGTGTTCCTCAAGGGCGCCGGCGACCTTCTCGGTCGGCAGGCCCAGTTGCTGCATCACGACGGTGAGCGCCTTCAGGTCGTCCTGGGTCGTCTGCTCCTCGCTGTCAAAGGCCTTGCTGTACTTGGCGAAGCTCTCGGGGTCGTTGCCGCGAAGCAGGATGTCCTTCCACTCCTGCACCTGCTTCTTGAACATCACCTGGGCGCTGCGCGCCAGGTCGACCGCCTGAACCAGCTGGCGCCCCTCGGTCTGCTCCTGCTGGGCGACCTTCGAAAGGCGCGAGACGCTGACCCATCCGAGCGAGCCGAGGCCGACCAAGCCCGCACAGACCACGAGTGAGACGAGGGTGAACTTCGTGCGGAGGCTGATGACGTTGTCGGGATTCGAGCTCATGATTCAGGGGGTGTCTGGACGGAGTTAGTTAGCCCCTAGTTCGTCACGAGCGCCCAGAACTTCAGGAAGAATGTCCGGCATTGACTACAATGTATCCCACGTGGTGTGTTAAGATATTATCTATTAATAAATTACAATCCTGCAGTGTGTGATGCCAAACGACGGCATCATTGCGGGACCTGATCTTGGGATTGCCGGTTCTAATGCGATGGAGGTCCTCAGGGGGGACCTCCGCAGGACCTTAGGATTGCCCCGGCAACGCCCGGGGAAACACGCGGATACCCATGTCGACTAAGCCCCGAGGGCGTCCCCGACCTCAGGCGCCAGGGGCCCCTTCTCGCCTGGTGTCACGATCGATAAGGGCGTCGCTCGCCGGGCCGAAGGTCCCGCGCTGACTCGGCCGACCGGTGCCCATGCCGCCCGGAATGTTTCCAGGCATGCTAGGACAGGTCGGCCCTGAGGCACCGGGTGATGTCAGCCTCCGTGAGGGCGCAGAGCGCGTCGAGAAAGTTGACCTGCAGGCTTCCCGGTCCCGCGGACCGCTCGGCGGCGATCTCGCCCGCGATGCCGACCACCATCATGGCGTGGGCCGCCGCATGCAGGGCCGAGGGGTTGACCGCGGCGAAAGCCCCCGTCACGGCCGTCGCCGTGCACCCGAGGCCCGTCACCCGCGTCATCATCGGGTGGCCGTTGTGCACGCGTATGACGGAGTCGGAGTCGACGATCACGTCCGTCTCGCCGCTGACCGAGACGACGCACCGGCATCGCCGCGCGAGGCTACGGGCGGCGTCGACCGATTCCTCGGAGGAATGGGTGCTGTCGACGCCCTTCGTCCCCTGCTCCGAGAGGACCAGCGAGCGGATCTCCGATGCGTTTCCGCGGATGATGGAGGGGGGTGACTCCTCGAGGAGACGCAGGGCCGTCGTGGTCCGCAGGCGGGTCGCGCCGCTCCCCACCGGGTCGAGGACAATCGGGATCCCCTTCCGGCGCGCGGCGCGCGCGGCCATGAGCATGGACTCGACCCACGGGGGGCTCAGCGTCCCAATGTTGATGACGAGGGCGTCTGCGATCGCGACCATCTCGTCGACCTCGTCGGCCGCGTGGGCCATCACCGGCGAGGCGCCCAGGGCAAGGAGCGCATTCGCCGTGGAGTTCATCACGACGTAGTTCGTGATGTTGTGGACAAGCGGGGCGCGGCTCCGGATCTGCTGGAGGTCATTCCAAGGCTGCACGGGTGGATGGGTTTGGGTGTCCGGCAATCCGGGACCAAAAGCGCCACCGCCTTATCGACCCCGGTGCGGATCCGGGACTACCGCAGATATGGGCCCTCTCATCAATCCCATAGGCCTGGCCGGCTGGCACATGGGAGGCATCGCGGCGGTTTCCCGAGAATCAGCTCACCGAGCCGCGCACGAGCTCGAATTTCTCAAGGGCGCTCGCGGAGGCCTCCTCCAGCTGGTGCTCGCCGACGCCGGCCGCCTCCAGCTTCTCGGGCTCCAGGGTCCAGTAGGGGCCCTCGCCCGGCAGCGCGTGCCCATGGCGCGCCGCGGCACCCGCAGCCAGGTTGAGGAGATTCGCGAGAGGCGTCGGCGGCGACATCTGCTCGGGCTCGAGGTGGTGCCCGATCGCCGAACACAGCGACGCGGGAAACCGCCATTCCGTAAGGATGAACTCGGCCGCCTCGCAGCTCGAGAGGCCGGCGCGCCCCTTCTCCCACTGCGCGAGGGGTCCGCTCGAATCCGGCTCAAAGCAGCCCGCGGAGGAGTCCCTCATCATCCCGTCCAGCGCGACCTTGCCCGTCGAGCGCAAGAGGCCCGCCGAGTAGGCCTCCTGGGAATCGGTGTCCGTCGATCCGGCCAGTTCCTCCATGATGAGCGCGGTCAGGAGTGAGTTCTCGCGGAGCCTGGGACCCGAGATCTTGTACAGCTTGAGGTCCTGGTTGGCCATCTGCGCGACCGCCGCGATCCCTGCGATGCGGTAGATCACCCCAAAGCCGACGCGGGCCAGGGCATGGTCCAGCGAGGAATAGTGGATCCCGCCGCCGTAGAGGGCGCTGTTGGCGATCCTAAGGACCCGCGCGGTCAGGGCGGCGTCGCACTTGAGGAGCGCGGTCACGTCCGCAAGGTCCGCGTCAGGCTCAAGGCGCAGCTTGCCCAGCTGCGCGAGGATTTGGGGCGCAGCCGGCAGCGCCTTGACGACGTGCATCAGGATTTCACGCGGGAAAGTAGTGGTCATGACCTATGGCTCCCATCGGCGCAGGTGGACACGGGGATTAGGGGAATCGCTCGGGCGCCCTCGAGCACGCGGATGGGCCACCGCAAACCGTTGGATAACTGATGTTAACACCGGCGTCAGGAACCCGGTTTGTTACGGACGGGTGAATTCGGCGCGCGGCCTTTGCGGCCTCCCGGGCTTGCACTTGCGCGGGCCACCGCCCGCCCCTAGCTTGTGCCCCCGCAATGCCTCCTTCCAAGCCCAAGTCGTCCCAGGACCCTGATGAACAATTCATTAAGCGCGTCCACAGGGAGCTGATCGACGACTATGACGAGGAGCTTGAAATGGAGCGCGAGGACTGGGAGCACACCCATCCCGGCAAAGAGGCGCGTCCGGTCGAGGCCGACTCGAGCCGCGAGGCGCGCAACCACTATTTCAAGGAGCTCTTCCGGCTCCAGGGCGAGCTGGTGAAGATGCACGACTGGGTCGTGGAGACCGGCCACAAGATGGTGATCGTCTTCGAGGGCCGCGACGCCGCGGGAAAGGGGGGCGTCATCAAGCGCATCACCCAGAGGCTCAACCCGCGCGTCGCCCGCGTCGTCGCCCTGCCGGCGCCCTCCAGCCGCGAGCGGACGCAGTGGTACTTCCAGCGCTACATCGCCCACCTGCCGGCGGCGGGCGAGATGGTTCTGTTCGACCGCAGCTGGTACAACCGTGCCGGCGTCGAGCGCGTCATGGGCTTCTGCACCGACGCCGAGTACGAGGATTTCTTCCGCACGGTGCCCGAGTTTGAGAAGATGCTCATCCGCTCCGGTATCCAGCTGGTCAAGTACTGGTTCTCCATCCCGGACGAGGAGCAGGAGTTCCGGTTCCGATGCCGGATCAACGACCCGCTCAAGCAGTGGAAGCTCAGCCCGATGGACCTCGAGTCGCGCCGGCGCTGGGAGCAGTACACCAAGGCCAAGGAGGTCATGTTCGAGCGCACGCACACGTCGGACGCCCCGTGGTGGGTGGTCCAGGGCGCCGACAAGAAGAAGGCCCGCCTGAACTGCATCCACCACCTGCTCTCGCTCGTGAAATACAGCGAGGTCGAGCACGAGCCCATCGTGCTCCCGCCGCGGGTCCATCATCCCGACTACCGGCGCGAGCCGGTGCGCCCCGAGATGATCGTCCCGGAGATCTACTGAGGGCCGGGCTCAGGCCCGGGCGGCCTCATTTCAGACAGCAGTTCTTGTACTTCTTCCCGCTCCCGCAGGGGCAGGGGTCGTTTCGGCCGACCTTCGGGTGTGCGGAGCGTACCGGCGCGGGGCCGAGCCGGACCGCCCGCGTGTAGATCCAGCGGCCGTCGCTCCGCTTGAACTCGGCCTTCTCGTGGAGGACCCCCTCGTGGCCGTCCTGCGTGTAATAGGCCGAAAAATCGACGTAGGCCATGTCCGGGATGCGGCCCGGGGCGTGCTCGTGGACGACCAGGCGCGTCCAGTTTTCCGCGGGTGCCCCCTCGTCGGCCTGGAACGGGAGCTTCGCCGTACCCAGATACGTCCGGTGCAGGAAGAGGTAGTTGCCGACCACGTGGGCCGTGAACCTCGCCCTCATCAGCTCCTCGGCCGTCTCGGGCTCGCGCAGGAGCTTCAGCACGGGCTCGCAGCAGGTCCCATAGGGCCGGCCGCTGCCGCAGGGGCAGCTGGAGGAGGAATCCACCAGGGGGCGGACGGTTGTTTCTGTGGGCATCGGGTTCCGTTTAAGCGCGCGATGGCCGGCCAAGGCGAGCGCGAAGTCGCGGCGGCCACCCGCGCAAATTTTCCCCGGTGAATTCATGGTCATCAAGAGTTAAGGCCGCACGGATCAATGCGGGGCTAATCTCGTCCCCAAAAACGACCGATAGGGGGGATCCCAAAGCACAATGCCAAAGGACCCCTTCATCATCCGCGAGCTCAAGGCGATCGAACAGATCGTCCGGGACGAGACGTGGCTGGAGGGGGAGCGCCGCCGCGCCTACGTCTCACCCGACGACCCGGTCGTGCGCGAGAATGTCTGCCGAGTCATCCTTCGGATCGGCGCCCAGCTCAGGGAGTCCCTCGGGGGCGGCAGGGTCGACGGCGGGTCCGGGCGGAATTCGCAGCCCTGCTGAGGCGCCCCGTTGGCGCAGGGGCGGGAAACCGGGCAAGCGGCCGGGCTTGATTAGCCCTTGAGCCCGCAAATAGGGTGGAGCATGCAGGACATCCGACCGGAACCCACGCCTCGCCGCGGGCAGTGGGGCATGGCCCTCCTGGTCTTCGGGCTTGTGCTCGCCTGCTACTGGCCCGCCCTCCGGGGCGCGATGCTCTGGGACGACGCCGGCCACGTCACGCGCCCGGACCTGCGCTCCTGGGCGGGGCTCGGCCGCATTTGGACAGACGTCCACGCGACCCAGCAGTACTACCCGGTCCTTCACAGCGCGTTCTGGGTCGAGCACCGGATCTGGGGCGACTCGACGCTCGGCTACCACCTCCTCAACGTGCTGCTCCACGCGACGTCGTGCTGCCTGCTTGCGCTGCTCCTGCGCAGGCTTTGGTCGACCCCCGGGCCCCGGTCCGTGCCCGCCGGGACCGAGTGGGCGGCCGCCCTCCTCTTCGCGGCGCATCCCGTGTGCGTCGAGTCCGTGGCATGGATCTCGGAGCAGAAGAACACGCTCTCCCTCGTCTTCTACCTCCTGGCGGGGATCGTGTACCTGGGTTTCTCGGAGCGCCGGCGCCCGGGGTCTTACGCGCTGGCCCTCCTGCTCTTCCTCCTGGCGCTCGGGACGAAGAGCACCACGGCGACCCTGCCGGCGGCCCTCCTGGTCGTATTGTGGTGGAGGAACGGGGGCCTATCATGGCGGCGCGACGTCGTCCCCCTCCTCCCCTGGCTCGCCGCCGCGCTGACGTACGGCGCATTCACGGCGTGGGTCGAGCGCAAGCTGATCGGGGCCGAGGGCGTGGAATTCGAGCTCACCGCCGCCGAGCGCCTGCTCCTCGCAGGAAGGGTGATCTGGTTCTACGCCGGGAAGCTGGCGTGGCCGTCGGACCTGGCCTTCTTCTACAACCGCTGGGATGTCGCCTCCGCCTCGGCGGGATGGATCGGATACATGGGCGCGGCGCTCGCCGTGACCGCCGTGCTGTGGGCCCTGCGCGGGCGGCACCGGGGCCTCCTCGCCGGATGGCTCCTGTTCACGGGCTCCCTCTTCCCGGCCCTCGGCTTCTTCAACGTCTACCCCTTCGTCTTCTCCTTCGTCGCCGATCATTTCCAATACCTCGCGTGCGTCGGCTTCATCGCCACCGCGTCGGCCGCGGGGGCAACGCTCCTTGCCGGCGGGCCCCTCTGGGCGCGCCGCGCCGGGCACCTGGCCGTTGTCATGGCGATCGGGACGCTGGCGTTTCTCTCAAACCGCCAGAGCCGCCTCTACGCCGACGACGAGACCCTGTTCAGGGCGACGATCGCCCGCAGCCCGCAGAGCTGGATGGCCCACCACATCCTCGGCTTCAACCTGGCGATGTCGGGGAGCCACCCGGCCGAGGCGATCGCGGAGTACGAGGAGGCCCTGCGGATCAATCCCGACTACCCGAACGCGCACATCGGCCTGGGGATCGAGCTGGCAAAGCTGCCCGGCCGCGAGGCCGAGGCGATCGGGCACTATGAGCGCGCGCTCCAGCTCAAGCCCGGGGCCGCGGACGCGCACAACGACCTGGGGCTCGTCCTGTCGGGGATTGCGGGGCGGATGCCGGAGGCCCTCGGGCACTACGAGGCGGCCCTTCGGATCAGGCCCGACTACGCCGAGGCCCATGCCAACCTCGCCAACGCCCTGGCGAGGGTGCCCGGGCGGATGCCCGAGGCCCTGGACCACTACCGGGAGGCCGTGCGCCTGAGCCCCGGGTTCCCCGAGCTGCATTCAAACTACGCCATCGCCCTTGCGACGCTGCCCGGGCGGGCGCCGGAGGCGGCGGCGCAGTTCGAGGAGGCGCTGCGCCTCAATCCCGACCTTGCCGAGGCGCACGCGGGACTGGCGAACCTCCTGGCCGAGATGCCCGGCCGGATGCCCGAGGCCCTCGGGCACTACGAGGCCTCACTCAAGATAAGCCCCGAGACCGCGTGGGTCCACCTGGCCCTTGCGCTCCAGCTGTCCTCGATCGCGGGGCGCGAGGGCGACGCCGCCTTCCACGCGAGGGAGGCGCTGCGGATCAGGCCCGACTTTGCCGAGGCGTACAACTGCCTGGGCATCATCGACGCCCAGGCGGGAAGGCTGGACTCCGCCAGGGAGGACTGGGAGCGCGCCCTGCAGCTAAAGCCTGGCAATCGGACCGCGATCGACAACCTTCGCCGCCTCGACCGGCTCACCCGGGGGCAAAACGCCCCGCGGTAGCGGCGCCGCGAGCCCGCCCTAGCCCAGCGCCCGGCGGACCACGTCGGCAAGGACCGCGGCCTCGAAGGGCTTCCCGACAAACGAGAACCCGGCCGACCGAAGCGCGTCCCCCTCCATGATCTGCTCGTTGTAGCCGCTCATGATCACCACGTTGAGGGAGGGCTTCATCTGCCGGAGTTTCGATGCCAGCTGCAGGCCGCTCAGGCCCCCGGGCATCACCATGTCCGTCAGGAGGAGGTCGAACCGCCGGCCCTGCGCCTCCCAGAGGTCCAGCGCACCCGGGCCGTCCTGAGCCACAAGGACCTCGTAGCCGAGCCTGCGAAGGATCGCCGCCCCGACCTTGCGCACGGCCTCCTCGTCCTCGACCAGGAGTATCCGCTCGCTGCCCCCGCTCATCGCGGGCGTGCGCGAGCTCTCCCTTGAGACCTCGCGCGTCTCCGAAATCGGGAGGTAGAAGCGGAAGGTCGTGCCCCTGCCGACCACGCTCTCGACGGTGACCCAGCCCCCGTGCTGGTGGATGATGCCGTCGACGGTCGCAAGGCCCAGCCCCGTGCCCTTTCCGACGTCCTTGGTCGTGTAGAACGGCTCGAAAATGTGGGGCAGCACCTCCGGCGGTATGCCGCCCCCGGTGTCCCGGATGCACACGCACGCGAAGCGGCCCGGCCTCGCCTCGCCCTGGACCGAGGCCGCGTCGAACTCGGCGAGGCTCGTCTCGACCGTGAGGCGCCCGCCGCTGGGCATGGAGTCCCGGGCGTTGATGCTGATGTTCATGACGACCTGGTCCAGCATGCTCGAATCACCCTTCACCCAGAGGGCCGAGGCCCCTGGGACGAGGCTGACCTCGATATGCTCGCCGAGCAGCCGCGCGATCAGCTTCATCACGTTCGAGAGTGCCGCGTTCAGCTCGAGGTTCTCGGCGCGCATGGCGTGGCGCCTCGCGAAGAGCAGGAGCTGCTCCGTGATGCCCGCAGCCCGCCGCGCCATCATCTTCAGCTCGTTGAAGGGCTGCGCCACACCCTCCGGCAGCCGGTGCTCAAGCTCGATCATCTCGAGGTTCAGGATCATCCCCGTAAGGATGTTGTTGAAGTCGTGGGCCACGCCGCCGGCGAGCTTCCCCACCGCCTCGAGCTTCTGCGACTGGCGAAGCTGCTCCTCGAGCGCCTTGCGCGCCGTGATGTCCCGGGCCGAGGCATAGAGGAGCCTGCGGCCGTCCAGCTCGACGCCGGTCGCGCTGATCTCGACATCGGCCACGCTGCCGTCCTTGCGGCGATGGCGTGTCTCAAAGGTGGTTCCGCTGACGGCATTGCCCTGGATCACCCTCTTGAGCTCGTCCGGCCCCCACTGCAGGTCCCATTGGGAGGCGTTCATCGACAGGATCTCGTCGCGGCCGTAGCCCAGGTGCCTGCAGAACGACTCGTTCACCTGGATGACGTTCCCGTCGAGGTCGAGGATGTGGATGCCGTCGAGCGCCGTCTGCAGGAGCGCCTCGTTCTTGCGGCTCTCCTCCACGAGCTTCATCTCCCACGCCTTGCGCACGCTGATGTCGCGGATGATGTTCGCATAGCCCCTGAGGGCGCCGCTCGAGTCGCGCAGGGGCGTGATCAGGGACGACGAGAAGAACCGGACCGCGTCCTTGCGCACGCTCCAGCCCTCGCTCTCGGCCTTCCCCTCCTCGCGCGCCACCGCGAGCATGGCGCTGACAGAGGAGGTGCCGAGGCTCTCCGGCGGGATCAGGAGCGTGACGGGCCTGCCCACCACGTCGGCTGCGGCAAAGCCTGTGAGCCGCTCCGCGGCCGTGCTCCAGCTTGCGATGCATCCCTGAGCGTCCAGCATGAATATCGCGCAGTCCCGGACGCCGTCCAGGATGAGGCGGATGTTCTGCTCGCTGGCTCGGAGGCGCGCGAGGAGCGAGTCCCTTTCCCTGAGGACGACCGCCGGGGCGAGGCTGACCAGCGACGCGACGAAAAGGAACGTGTAGAAATTCGAGAGGAGGTCGCTCGACGCGACCTCCATCGCCGACATGCCCGGGTGCACCTGGGTGGCGAAGTAGCCGAGGACGAGGCCGAGCACGAGGTTCGCCGATGCGGCCCCCCTCACGCCGAACCGGATTCCCGCCCACAGCATCAGCGGAAGGAGCCGGTACTTGGCGGGGTCGTGCACCGAGAGCTCCTGCCCGGCGACGGACCAGGAGGCCACGACGATGAGCAGGAAGAGAACCACGGCCTCAAGGGCCCTGCGGGGCACGAGCTTGGGGACGAGCCTGGGCAGCTCCGACGAAAGCGTGGTGAGGAGTACTGGGGAGACAACGAGGATGGCGATCGACTCGCTGCCCCACCACGTCCACCAGGAGACTCCGTAGTCGTGGCTCGGGCCCGTGGCCCCGAGGACGTAGGCCCCGACCGACGCGCCTATCGCGGGAGAGAGAAGGGCTCCAAAGACCACGAAGCCTATGAACTCCTTGACGTCCCGGAACGAGAGCTTTCGCGCGATGAAGGCGCGTATCGGCACCGCTCCCGCGAAGGCCTGGGACGTGTTCGCAACGTAGAAACCGACCGAGGCCCAGAGGGGGGTCCCGTGCCTGATGTCGAAGGCGAAGGTGCCCGGAAGCGCCGCCAGGGCCAGCCACCCCCAGCGCCGGGTCTCGGCGAGCAGGAGCCCGGTCATGTAGATGCCGGCGGGCAGCCAGAAGCCGACGAACGATCCGAAATGCACCGACAGGAATCCGCTCAGCTCGGCGGCGACGTAGAGGCTGAACCCGAACACGGTGGCCAGGACCCAGAAGGGGGCCGTCTGGCGCGCCTCCGGGTCCTTTATCGGGAACGGATACCTGCTGTCGGGCGGCATGGCTCAGGAACCGGGGATCGCGCGCGCTCGAGTCGGCATGGGGGTGCTTGGTTTTTTTGGAGCCATGCGGGAGGGCGGTCGACGTCCCATCTCCCGGCGACGCTAAGCAATTTTAGCGGCGTTTGCCAGAGGGTTCAGGCGGCGCGGGCCCGGGCGCTCGGCCAGGGGGGAGCCCTGTCCCCTAGCCGCAAAGCCCAGCCGCAATCCTTTACCGGGCCCTATCTTCCATCATCAGCAGGTGCAGGATCCTGCCCGCCAAGGCGTCGTCGGGGTCTATCCGAAGCGCCAGCTCGCAGTGCGTGGCCGCAAGCGCCTGCTTGCCCTGCCTTAGGTACAGGATCGCCATGTTCTCGTGGACCTGCACGAGGCGCGGGTTGATCCGCAGCGCCTGCTCGTAGTGCGCCAGCGCCTCGTCGACGCGACCCGGGGTCTGCGCGAGGGCGTTCGCCAGGTTGACCTGCGCCCCCGCGAAATTCGGATCGAGGCGCGCGGCCTCCGCGAATTCGGCGAGGGCTCCGCCCTGGGGACCCGCCGTGCGGCTCAGGAGGACGCCGAGGTTGTTGTGCGCCTCCGCGGAACCGGGCCCGAACCTGAGCGCCTCCCGGTATTGCGAGATGGCCTCGGCCTCGCGGCCCGGCAGGCGCGCGAGCACCCCTGCAAGGTCGTAGTGGGCCTCGGGGTCCGTGGGCTTTGTCCGCAGGGCCTCTCCGTAATGGGCGACGGCCTCCGCCTCCCTCCCGGGGATCGCCGCCAGGGCGTTGGCGAGCCCCATGTGGGCCTCCGCGAACCCGGGCCTCAGGCGAAGCGCCTCGGCGTAGTGGCCGATCGCCTCCTGGCCCCGACCAGGAAGGGTCGAGAGGAGGTTGCCCAGGTTGTTGTGCGCCTCGGGGTAGTCAGGCCGTATCGCAAGGGCCCTTGCATAATGCTCGAGGGCCTCCCCCGTCCGTCCCGCGCCCGCGAGCTCGGCGGCGAGGTTTCCCTCCGCCATCCAGCACGAGGGGTTGCGCGCCAGGGTCGCCCGGTAGAGCGTCTCGCTGTCGCGGTAGCTTGCGCACTGCAGCCGCGTCAGGAACCCGAGGGCCGCCAGGAGCAGGGCGCACGCCCCCCTTCCCCACCCGGCCGCCGAGGGAGACAGGCGCTCCAGCAGGCGCGCGGCCCCGAAGGCGAACGCGGCCACCGCACCCAGGCACGCCAGGTACTGGAAATGGTCGGCCACGTACGAGTAGAGGAACGGGAAGACATTGAAGAACCCAAGCGCCGGGAAAAGGGACCCCACGAAGAAGAGCCAGGCCGCGAAGGCGCCGCGAAACCGGGCCCGAAGGCGCCAAAGGCAGGCCGTCACCCCCGCGGCCGCGACCGGGTAGGCCCAGGCAAGGGCGCCCCCCGCCGCCATGTCCCAGCGCGGATAGATGAATGCGAGGTCCGACGGCCAGACGAGCTTCCCAAGGTAGAACCAGACCGCCCTGCCGGCGAGAAGGACGCGTTCCGCCAGCGTGAGCGCGTAGGCCGGGCCCTCGGCCCCCACGACGTGCCGCTCGACCCAGGCCGTGAGAAGCCCGGACGCCGCGGCGACGAGGAACCATGGTGCGAGCGGGGCCACGTCGCGGCGCCACGAGAGGCGCCCCCTCGTCCACCATGCCGTGACAAGGAGCGCGGCCGGCAATGTCGCCGTCACGCTCTTCGTTGCGAGGGCCGCGCAGAAGAGCGCGAACGCTACAAGGTACCGAGCCTTCCCGCGGGAGTCCTCGAAGCCGAGGTAGGCCCAGGCCGCGAGCAGGTAGAAGGCGAGGGAGAGGGTGTTCTTCTGCTCGGAAATCCAGGCGACGGATTCCACGCAGACCGGATGCAGGGCGAAGACGAGGGCCGCGAGCCAGGCGGCGCCGCGCGGCAGCCCCGGGCCCCCGGCAACCCGGCACAACCGGGCGAGGAGGGCCGCGAGCATGCAGGCGTCGAACCCGTGCAGGGCGAGGTTCGCAAGGTGGTAGCCCAGGGTGGAGTCGCCCCAGATCCGGTGCTCCAGCCAGAAGGCGCTGTGAAGCACCGGGTAGTACTGCTGGGTCTCGTTCAGGTGGGTCCAAATCCTCACGAGGCCGGAGAGGGGCCGCAGGTCCCCGCGCGTCACGTGGGCCTGGTCATCCCAGAGCATCCCGCCGCCCAGGCACGGCCAGTAGGCCGCAAGAAGAAGCGCAAAGACCAGGGCGGCCCAGGCCCAGCCGGGGAGCGCCCGGGCGGCGGCCGCGGGCGCGCTGTGCTTCGGGGTGCTCGCGCTCACGACGGGTCCCCGCACCCTGCCCGCTCCGGTTTATACGCCCCCATTTTTCAGCACGTCGCGGACCGCGGCGATAAGCTGCTCGGTGTTGTAGGGCTTCCTCAGCAGGCGCAGGCCGGAGTCGCCCAGGCCGCCCACCTCGAGCTGGTCGCCGGTGAAGCCCGACACCAGGAGGAACTTCTGCCCCGGCTTCCTCACCTTGAGGTCCGCCGCCAGCCTCGTGCCGCTCCTGCCGGGCATGATGATGTCGGTCAGCACGAGGTCCACCGAGCCGGGGTCCGCGTCGAAGATCGCCTGCGCCTCGTCCGCGCTTCCCGCGAGGGACGTGCGGTAGCCCGCGGCCCGCAGGATCCGGCCCATGGCGTTTCGCAGCGGCGCCTCGTCCTCGACGACGAGGATGGTCGCATCGGAGATGGCCGCGGGCGGGGCCTTCTGGGGCCTGGCCTCCTCGGGCTCGTGCTCGGCCTCCGGGAGCCAGAGCTGGATCGTCGTCCCCAGGCCGGCGGCGGTGTTCATCGTGATCCCGCCCTTTGCGGCCTTCACCATGGCGTAGACCGAGGCCAGCCCGAGGCCGGTTCCCTTGGAGCGCTCCTTCGTCGTGAAGAAGGGCTCGAAGGCGCGGGTCCGCGTCGCCTCGTCCATGCCCTGGCCGGTGTCCGTCATGGACACGCAGACATAGCGGCCCGGGGGCACCTCCAGGTAGCTGCCGCTCAGCCGCTCCTCCACGTTCCTCGGCGCCGCGGAAACCGTCAGGGTGCCGCCCCCGGGCATCGCGTCCCGGGCGTTGTTGGCCATGTTGATCAGGGCCTGGATGAAGTCGTCCGGGTTCACCTTGATCGAGCCGCAGGCCGGGTCGACCTCGGTCACGAGGTTCACGGCGGGCCCCACCGAGCGCCCGAGCATGAGGAACGCGTCATTGAGGACGTCGGTCGTGCGCACGGACTTGGGCTTCACGATCTCCGAGCGGCTGAAAGCGAGGAGGCGGTTGGTCAGCGTGGCGCCGCGCTCCGAGGCCCGCCGGATCTCCTCGATGTCCTCGAGCACCGGGTCCGAGGGGGCGACCTTGCGGTCCTTGAGCTCCGCCACGGCGAGCTCGGCGTTCGTCAGGACGACGGCCAGTAGGTTGTTGAAGTCGTGCGCCACCGTTCCGGCCAGCCGGCCCACCGCCTCCATCCGCGCCGCCCGGTGCAGCTGCTCCTCAAGGAGCGTCCGCTCGCTCACGTCGCGCGAATTGATGACGAGGCCCTCGATCTCGGGCTCCTTCAGCAGGTTGCTGCCGGCGGTCTCCAGGTGGTGCACCGTCCCGTCGGGCGCGACAAACCGCCACTGGATCGTGCCCGTACCGGCGGAGTCGATCACCAGCCTGTCGAAGAACGCGGCGCCCTCGGCCCTGTCCTCGGCGTGGATGAAATCCAGGAGGTCGCGGCCGACTATCTTCTCCGGGGCGACCCCGAGCACCCCCTCAACGGCCAGGCTCGCGAACCGGACGGTGCGCTCGTCGCTGACCACGATGACGACGTCGGACGAGTGGCGCACGAGGGCCTCGAACCGGGCCTGGCTCCTATGCGACGCCTCGGCCGCCACGAGCCGCAGGCTGTCGCGAATGACAAAGGTCTCGCGGGCCAGGAGGATGACGAGGAACAGGAACAGGCTGGCCAGGACCTTGGGCAGAAGCTGGGGCTCGGAGCCCCTGAAGAAGACAACGAGGACGAAGAACCCGACCTCCACCACGATCGTGATCATGGGCAGCGGGCTGAACTGCATGAGGGGCCGCATCTCCCCGCTGTCGATCGGGTCGGCGCAGAAGCACCACCCCGCGACAAGCCAGAATACGAAGGCCACGCTGTGGAAGAGGATGTTCAGGTCGAACAGGTTGCCCCGCTCGAACCCGCTCACCTTGCCGATCGAGAACCCGATGTCGGCCAGCCAGAGGAGGCCGGTGCCGACCAGGAGGAACTGCACGGCCCGCCGGCTCGGCAGCGTCGCCCGGGTCTCGACGGCCCAGCTGAGGATGAGCAGCCCCGCAAAGGAGATGATCGTGAAGACCACCGTGAAGATGTCGTCGGCGTCCGAGGAGGTCGTCAGCAGGGGGCCAAGGGAGAAGAGCCAGAGCGGGACGCCCGCGCCGAAGATGAAGATCAGCGCGTCGACGACGGACCGCACCGGGCCGCGGTGCGTGTTCCTCGCCGCGGGCAGGCGCGAGAGCGCCGCAACCATCAGGAAGATCGAGAGCAGGAAGATGCCGTCGGCGCCAATCAGCAGTGCGTTGCCAAGTGTCCTGCCGTGGAACGAGAGGATCCCCGCGAGGAGCATACCGATCAGCACGAGCCCGCCGGCGGCCTGGCCGGCGATCGCGAGCGAGGTCCAGAAGAGCCCCCGCCTTGAAGCCAGGGGAAGGTCGGGGCGCCTGCTCGCGCGCACGAACACCCAGGTCATCAGCACCGAGAGGTACTCGAGGAAAAGGAAGTCGACCAGCGTGCGCGTGCTCGAGCGGGTCGAGCGGGTCAGCCCGTCGTAGGCCATGTGGATTACGCTAAGCCCCAATGCCATCCACAGCCACAGCGGCGCCTCACGGACACGTTGCCCGAGAGGACGTGCTGCGGGATTGGGCATCCCCCATGACTAACGGGTCGCCGGGGAGGGTCAGCAAAAAACGCCCCCGGGGCGGGCCCGGGCCTCAGTTCGCGCCGCCCTGGGACTCGACCAACGCCCTCGCCCCGTCCTCGTCGGGCGCGGCGACCCGGTGCGTCCCGAGGTTCGTCTCCACCTGGTAGAGGTTCACCTTCCCCGCGGGGCGGATCAGGGTCACCTTCGTGACCGCCTCCCGGACCGCGGCGGGCTCGACCTCGTTCTTAGCCGAGAGGCTCCACTGCATGACGAGGAGTCCCTTCGCGGCCTCGGTCGACAGGTCGAAGTCGGAAAGGTCCCTCCACGAGTTGATGATGTGGAACGTGCCCTGGCCCGTGTCCTTGTTGAGAGTGAAGCCGTTGATCACGATGGCGTGGCCCTCCTTCCCCCCGTCCCAGGAGTGCGCCGCGATGAAGCTCGCCGGAAGGCCCCGCCATATCTCCTCGGTGAAGGCCGCGAGGACGGGGTGGCCCCTGCGCACCTCGTCCCTCGCCCACGCGAACGGGTCCTTCGTCGCCGCGGGCTTGTGCACGCCCCCGCGGGGCACATGCGCCAGGATGAGCTGGTTCATGGCCCCCTCGTAGCGGGGGTCGCCCCACGGGTTCGTCGGGCTCGACGCCTCCACCATGTTCTCAATCTTGTAGATCTCTGGCAGCTCGACGTAGAAGCCGGAGATGTCCAGGCAGTGGACGATGGCGTAGAGCTCGCACGTCGGGCCGTGCTGGTCCCTAAGGAGGCTCGGCGGGCACAGCTGCACCGTCTCCAGGGGCCCCTCGACCGAGGACCGCTCTATCGTCTTCTTCACCGGGCGCACGTCGGCGACCACGGTCACCTTCGAGTTGCCTCGCGCAAGGGGGTGCTCCGCTGCCAGGGACTCGAGCAAGGCGCGGTCCGCGGGCTTGAGGTCCGAGAGCGGGAGCATCGTCTTCCTCCCGTCGGAGAAAAGGACGACGGCGTAGGCCGCGTCGATCCGCGCCTGGACCGCCCCCTGGAGCGATGCCGAAACGGCGCCGGGCGCCGCGAGCGCGGAGCTTTGGAGCATGAGCGCCACGGCGGCCGCGGCGAACGAGGCCTTGAGGGACATCCGCAGATGCACGTCCCTATCGAATCGCCTGTCAACAGGGAGTCCCGCGCACTCTTGCGTAGGCGCGGGCCCGCGCCCGGGCGATAGGTTGACACCCCTTCGGGCCGTCACGCAGTATCCGCCTCCCGCCGTGAGCGCCGACGCCCCCCCGACGTCCCCCAAACCAAGCCCGTCCTCGCGCGCATCAGCAAGGGAATGGGCCTACCGCGCCCTCGCCCTGGTCGCCATCCCCGCGGCGCTCTTCCTCGGCCTTGAATTCGGGCTGCGCCTCGCGGGCTACGGGCAGTCGGTGAGGTTCCTCGTCCCCGACGAGGCGCCGGGGATGCTGCGGACGAACCCGGAGTTCGTCAGCTCGTTCCTTCCGAGCAGCTTTGACCTGAGGCCCCTAAACACCCGCATCGCCGCCAAGAAAAAGCCCGGCACGGTGCGCATCGTGGTCCTCGGTGAGTCCGCCGCCCAGGGCGTGCCGGTGCCCGCCTTCGGGTTCGCGGCCCAGCTCAGGGCGCAGCTTCGCGCCCGCTACCCGGGCCGGGATTTCGAGGTCATCAACACCGGGATCGTCGCGATCAACTCCCACGTGGTCTACCAGGTGGCCCGCGAGCTGGCCGGATACTCGCCCGACCTTTTCATCGTGTACATGGGCAACAACGAGGTCGTCGGGCCGTACGGCCCCGGGTGCGCCTACCTGTCGGAGATGCCGCCGCTCTGGGTCATCCGGCTGAGCGTCTTCGTCCGGTCCACGAGGACGGGCCAGCTGATGACGTCCCTCATCGGACGGCTCGCGCGGCGCAGCCGGCCGCCGGAGGAATGGGGCGGGATGGCGATGTTCGCGAACAACACCGTCGCCGGCGACGACCCCAGGCTCGAGTCCGTCTACCGCAACTTCGGGGAGAACCTGCGGGACATCGTCCGCGCGGCGCACGGGGGCGGGGCGAAGGTGCTCCTCTGCACGGTCGCCTCGAACCTGAGGGACTGCGCACCCCTCTTCTCCCAGCACCGCCCCGGGCTCGCCGGGCCCGAGCTCGCCCAGTGGAAGGAGTCGTTCGAGCGGGGAAGGATCGAGTGGCTCCTGGGGGAGGACGAGGCGGCCCGCCGCGACCTTGCGGAATCCCTGCGGATCGACCCGCAGTATGCCGACACGGAGTTCCTCCTCGGCACGCTCGACTACCAGGCGTCCCGGATCGAGACCGCGAGGCTCCACTTCGTGGCGGCCGAGCACTGGGACGCGCTTCGCTTCAGGCCTGACCCCCGCATCAACGAGATCATCCGGCAGGTCGCGGGGGAGATGACGGGCAGGGCCGGCCTCCTCGACGCGGCGATGATCATGGGGTCGGATCCCGCCTCCGGCGCCGCACCCGCCGGGCGGGACCTCTTCTTCGAGCACGTCCACTTCGACTGGAACGGGAACTTCATCCTCGCCCACGCCATGGCGGAGCGCTCGGAGGAGGCTCTCTTTGCGGGCGCGAAGGGCGCGGGCCCCTGGCTCGACTCGCGGGGATGCGCCGCCGCGCTCGGGTACACGCCCCACGAGCGGCTCGCGGTCCTTGAGAAAATCGGGCCGATCATCCAGAACCCGCCGTTCACGAACCAGCTCACCTACCCCGAGGACGAGGCGAGGCTGGCCCGCGACATCGCCCTCGCGAAGGCCGACCACGACGACAGGCAGAAGGCGGAAGCGGCCAGGGCGACCGTCCTGTCGGCGCTTTCGGCGGACCCGGCGAACCCCGACCTCCTCAGGATGAAGGAGGACCTCGACGACGAGCTCGGGGACCTGGCGGGAGCCCTGGCCGACGCCCATGAAGCGCAGGCGCTCCAGCCGAGGAGCTACGCGCTCGGCTCGGACGAGGCGATCAAGCTCTCGCGCCTCGGGCGCTACGGCGAGGCGGAGAGGCTCCTGCGGGACACGCAGTCGAGGTGCACGCCGAGGGACATGGCCGCCATGGCGCCGGCCTTCTCCGACCTGTTCGTTCGCACCAAGCGCTTCGACGAGGGCAGGCGCTACCTCGAGGGATCGATCGCCCTTTTCCCGGGGGACATGAGCCTGCGGCTTGCCCTCGGGCGCCTGGAGCGCTTCGCCGGCGTGAACGCGGCCGCGGAGCGCGCCTACCGCGAGGCCCTGGCAATCAGCCCCGCGAACAAGGGGGCCATGGAGGCCCTTGTCGGCCTCCTTCACGACGAGGGGCGCGACGCCGACGCCGAAAGTCAGGGGTTCGCGGCCGCGGAGCAGCAGCTCGGCAACCAGTCCAACGACCTCCGCCTGGCGATCCTCTGCAACACCAAGGGCGACGCCGATCGGTCGATCCGCTTCCTGATCGCGGCGGAGCGCAGCGGCCCGGTGAGCGCCGACATGGAGATGTTCCTCGCCATGGACCTCCTGAAGGCCGGGCGGCTTGACGAGGCCCTGGCCCGCTTGGGCGAGGCCCGGCGGATTTCCGCCTTCGAGGGGAACCCCGCACTGACCGAGAAGATCGCCAAGGCGATCAACCGCGTCCGCTCCCAGATGCGCTGATTGGCGCAGTAGTGGTTTGGGGGGCCTCGGCTGTCATGCATTGGCGTGAACCTCGCCATGAAACAGACAAGCGACGTTGATGCCGGCGTCGGCCGGTCCCAGTTCGAGAGGGACGGGTATGCGGCGCTCGAGGGGTATTTCGCGCCCCACAAGATAGATCGCGCGGCCTCCGCCGTCCGAAGGCTGCTGAAGGAGAGACAACACGAGATCGTCGTCGACTGCCTAGAGACCGGCCAGCGCTCGTTCTGGGCGCAGACCCCCAACCCGCAGGCGCGCAACTTCCGGTTCAACGACCTGTACCTGATGAGCGAGGAGGTCCGGGAGCTTGCGCTCGAGCCCGAGCTCACCGCCATCCTCGAAGAGCTCCTCGGGGAGCCCGCGGTGCTCTGCGGCAGCGTCAACTACGAGAGGGGCAGCTCCCAGCCGAGGCAGGTGGACTCGCTGTCCCTGACGCCAAGGACCCGGCAGTCGCTGGTCACGACCTGGATCGCGCTCGAGGACGTGCACCCGGACTCGGGACCGCTCATCTACTACCCGGGAAGCCACAAGATCCCCCTGTACACCTTCAATGACGGAACCCACCACGCCTCACGCGACGAGATCTTCGACTGGTTTGACTACATCGACGTCCAGATCCGCCTGCGGGGCCTGAGGAAGAAGACGTTCCTTGCAAGGAAGGGCGACGTCTTCATCTGGCACTGCGACCTCGTCCACGGGGGCAGCCCCATCGTGGACCCCAGGCGGACCCAGTGCTCCCTCATGAGCCACTACTACGGGAGGGCCGACTGCCTCGACCGGGGCCTGGACCTGGTCCCGATGAACCGGGGCTACTGGATGCGCAGGCTCAGGCAGCCCGTGAAGGTCGAGCCGCAGGCGTTCGGGCCGAGGTGCCCGTTCCCGGAGGAGGCCTACCTCATGCGCCATCCGGATGTCCGGGAGGCCGTGGAGACCAGGCTTTGCCCGTCGGGGGAGTATCATTACCGGAACCATGGGTTCCGGGAAGGACGGGGCGTTTAGCTGGGCGCCCCGGGGTGTCAGGGCCCGCCCGGGGCCCGGGTTAGCCCGGGTCCCGGGCGTCGCGCCTGGCGACCCAGAACCGGCAGTCGTCCGAGAATTCCACGACGGCGGGGCTCTCGGCCGCCAGATCGCTCCTCATCGCGTCGGCCTCGTGCCTCCAGCCCGTGGAGGCGAGGTCCTCGAGGATCTCGGCGCGGTCCGGGATGTGGATGAACACCTCCCCGCTCTCGTCCGTGAACCGCCGGTCCCCGAATTCCCCGAGGCTTGGGTCCTGGCGGCCCTCGGACCAGCGGAGCGCCTCGGCAGCCCAGAAGCCGCCATCGTCGCGCGCCCTGTCCCGGTCATGGGACGTGAAGATTAGGGGAGAACCGTCGCCGCACAGGGACCACAGGCGCCGGAGCGCGGCGCGGCGGTTCAGCCGGCCCGGGATCTGCATGAGCCCGTTGAACATGAAGAGCGCCCCGGCGAACCGCTCCCCGGGGGCGAGGCCGAGCTCCGGCCCCTCGACCGTCGTGGCGTCCGCGCGTGCAAACGCGATCGAGGACGCCCCCTCCTGGACCGCCAGGCTCTGCGCCTGGTCGAGGAGCTCCTCGGCAAAGTCGAATGCGGCAATCCTTTCGTAGCCGAGCCTCCAGAGCGCGATCGCCACCCGGCCCGCGCCGCAGCCGGCCTCGACGATGCGCGTCGACCGGTCGGGCATGAACCGGTCGAGCAGCAGGCGCTCGGATTTCCAGAGGCCGAGGAAGTGCGCCGCCCGGGTGTAGTAGAGGATGGAGGGCAGCCCGTTGAAGTTGCCCCTGACGGTTTCCGATGTGACCCGGGGCACGCCCGCGGCCGGGCGGTGGCGGTTCCCCTGGCCTGAGTGGGGTTCCATGGGTCGAGAAAGCGGGGGTCCCCCGGACCTTAGATGTCGGCAAAGAGCTCGCGCATCGGGCAGCGCAGCCCCGGCAGGTTCGGGTCGGTCAGCGGGTGGCGGTTGGCGAGGATGTCCAGGAGGGTGAACCCAAACTCGGTCGAGGCGTAGACCTCGACGTTCAGGTACCTCGGGTCGACCATCCAGAGCCTCGGCAGCCTGATGTCGGCCCAGAGCTGCTTCTTTATGACCGTGTCGACGTGGTGGTCGCCGGGGTGGAGGACCTCGGCGACAAGGTAGAGCCTGTCCCCGGACTGGCCGTTGTCATCGCCCCTGGGGCGGACGATGCACAGGTCAGGCTGAAGCATGCCGAGCCGGCCGAGGTCGATCTGGAATCGCGGCGGCAGGACCTTCAGGTGGGAGTTCGCGGGCAGATTGTTCCCGACCAGGCGGTGCAGCCGGTCAACCAGCAGCTCGTGCGACGGGTTCGGGGCGCATCGCAGCACCTCCTCGCCGTGGATCGTCTCCTCATACGGTTCGCTCATCCGGCGCAACTCTGCCCGCGGGCGTTTTGCGCGCAATACCTAGGAGGCGGGGCCGCGGGAATCCGGCACTCGGGCCAGGGGACGGGGCGAACGGGCCATCAAGCCCGCTAATTTCCGATCCCGCTCGGTCTGGAAAAGTCCTTCCGCGCCCATGAGGTTACATAACATCACTTAGGGACAAACACTTATGTATCCGGTAGGGCATGGGCCAAACGTCTTTGTCCTCGGTATTTTCATTTGAACTTACCGGGGCAGCTGCCAGTTTAATGCAGAGCGCCGGCGGCGACGCTACCCCCACCCCATCCCCTTGCAGCAAGAACCGCCCCAGCCCCCCGCGGACGACACAGGAGCCTCGAAGGCGATCCTGACGGCGCGCTCGATGACGCACGAAAATCGTGCGGAGATGCGCGCCGCGTTCGACCGTGCGATCTCGCTGGCGGACCGCGGTCGCGCCGTCATCCACGTGCCGCACGAGGTGAAGACCGTGCAGAAGCTGCGGGGGATGCACTACCACTACCGGCCCGAGATTTTCCTGCAGCTGCAGGGTGTCACCAACTTCCGGTTCCCGAAGGAGGAGTTCCGGGTCGGGGAGGACGAGGTCTGCATCATCCCGGCTGGCGTGCCGCACGGCGAAATGGTCGAGCCGGGGGTCGACCGCCCGTTCAGGAACCTTGTGGCGGGGTTCTACAACAACACCCTGAGCCTGCACTTCGCGCACGAGGTGCGGCCCGGCAAGCCCGACATCGAGGCGATCGAGTTCTTTGACGCCCCGAACCTCGAGTTCTTCCTGGCCCTCGCGAACGGCCTGGCGCAGGCCCACGTGATGCACAGTCCGGCGCACGGCGCCGTGGAGAAGGGCCTGCTCCTGGCGCTGCTCGGCCTCTTCCGCAACATCGTCGAGACGGGATCCGGCCACCTGAACAGCGACATCGGCAAGGTCTTCCAGGCGAAGTGCCTCGTCCGCGAGCAGTTCTCGAGCCCGGAGCTGCGGGTGCAGCACATCGCCGACACCCTCGGATGCTCGGCGGACTACCTCTCCCACCTCTTCCACTCCGAGACCAAGGAGAGGCTGACCCACTACATCCAGAGGATCCGCATCCAGGGGGCGATCCTGGCCCTCGAGACGACCGCGCTCAACGTCTCCGAGATCGCCTACTCAAGCGGGTTCTCCGACCCGGCCTATTTCACGAGGGTCTTCCGCCAGCACAAGGGGGTGACCCCGCAGGACTACAGGGCGCAGATGAACACGCTGCGCAACCAGGTGGAGTCCCAGCCGAAGACCGTCTACGCCGACCGGGTCGACTTCACGCATGGAACGCCCAAGCGCAAGGCCAGGCAGGGCGATTCCCCTGCGGAGTCGGGGCACAAGCTTCCCGCCGGCGTCTGATCCCGGCTCTGGGAACGCCTAGTGGGCGCCGTCGGCGACCGGGGCCGCGGCCCCGCCGTCCGACTTCTTGTGGCTCACCACCACGAGCGTCAGGACCGCGGCCAGCCCCATCGTCACGCCGCCGAACATCAGGGCGTTCATCGGCTCCCCGTGGAGGAAGTGGTCCAGCACGTATCCGAATTTCCAGGCCGCAACGGCCTGGGGTATGACGATGAACAGGTTGAACATCCCCATCAGGACCCCGACCTTGTCCTTCGGAAGGCTCGGGGCGAGGATCGCGTAGGGCATAGAGAGGATGCTCGCCCAGGCGACGCCGATGCAGGTCATCGAGATGAGGAGCTGCCCCGGTCCGGAGGCGAGGTGCACCGAGGCGAAGCCCGCGGCCCCCACCAGGAGGCAGAGGGCATGCATGACCTTCGGCCCCGTGTGCCTGGACGCCCAGAGGAGGACGAACGAGAAGCCGAAGCAGACCGCGTTGTACGCGCCGAAGCAGACGCCCGACCAGGAGCCCGCGGCCTCCATCTCCCTGGAGCCCGGCAGCGCGTGGAAGATGTCCTTCGCAACGGTCGCCGAGAAGAAATTCCAGAGCAGGAACATCGGGATCCACGTGAAGAACTGGACAAGCCCCAACTCCCACATCGTGCGCGGCAGGTGGGGGACCAGCTTGAGGATGTCCCAGAGCCCAAGGGTCCAGTCGAACTTGCGCGCCCGGATCTCGGCCAGCTGGGAGTCCGAGGGCGGGATCTCGGAGGTCTTAAAGACGCTCCAGAGCACGGCGGCCAGAAGCGAGAAGGCCCCCAGGTAGAACGAGAACCGGACCGAGGAGGGAATGTGGCCCATTCCCGCCGTCTCCGGCGCCACGCCGAACCAGTGCGTCATCATGTAGGGAAGCGCCGACGCGAACGTGCCGCCGATGCCGATGAAAAGCGCCTGTATGGCAAACCCCTGGCGCCCCTGCTCCTCGGGAAGGCTCTCGGCGACCAGCGCGCGGAAGGGCTGCATGCTCGCGTTGATCGTCCCGTCGAGCACCCACAGGAGCGCGGCCGCCACCCAGATGGTGGGGCTGTTGGGCATGCAGATCATGGCGATGAAGGCCAGGATGGCGCCGACCAGTATGAACGGCCTCCTTCGCCCGAGGCGGGTCCAGGTCCGGTCGCTCGCCTGTCCGATCAGGGGCTGGATCAAAAGCCCCGTGAGCGGGGCCGCCAGCCACAGGATCGGCAGCTGGTCCGCGTCCGCCCCGAGGTAGGTGTAGATCGCGCTCATGTTCGCGATCTGCAGGCCCCAGCCGATCTGGATCCCGAGGAATCCGAAATTCATGTTCGAGATGGTCCGCAGCGGTATCTTGGACCGGGGGTTCAGCGATGGGGCGTCCGTCGATGGCGTGGGCATGGGGTTATGCGGCTGGGGAGGAAGGGGAACTGGGGCTTCTCAACGGGGCCACCCCTCGGGGAGAGGCCCTCGGCGGATCGGCTAACGGGTCGCGGTCAGGCTTTAGGCGGCTCGCTGAACTCGGAAATGGGATGGTCGCCGACCCGGTCGTAAAGCTCAACCCAACGCCGAAGCGTTGCGAGCCTTTGCTTGGCGAGCTGGCGCAACTGCGCCGTGGTGAACCGCCACTGCCAGTTGCCGTCGGCCTTGCCCGGCCGGTTGAGGGTCGCGCTCGCGGGGAGGTCCAGGAGGTCCTGAACCGGGACGACCGCAAGCAGGGAGCGCGTCGACAGGAGCACACGTATCATGGGCCAGGCGGAGACCGACCCTCCCAGCTGGAAATACTCGTCGATCAGGCCCGCGTAGGGATCGGAGAGGTTCTCGAGCCAGCCGCGCGTCGTGCAGTTGTCGTGGGTGCCGGTGTAGGCGACGCTGTCGGCCGGGAAGGCGTGCGGCAGGTTCACGTTGTGCCGGTCGTGGCCGTAGGCGAACTGGAGGATCTTCATGCCGGGCAGGCACGCCTCCTTGCGCAGGTTGACCACGTTTGCGCCGATGTAGCCCAGGTCCTCGGCGATGATCCTCGCCTTGGGAAGCGCCTTCTGGACCGCCTTGAAGAACTGGATACCGGGGCCCTTGCGCCAGACACCCCTCCTCGCGTCCCCGGCGCTGGCGGGGATCTCCCAGAACGTGTCGAAGCCCCGGAAGTGGTCGAGCCGCACGATGTCGTAGAGTTCGAACGCCGAGCGCAGGCGCGAGATCCACCAGGCGTAGCCGGTGCGCGCCAAGTGGCGCCAGTCGTAGAGGGGATTCCCCCAGAGCTGGCCGGTGCTTGAGAAATAGTCCGGCGGAACGCCGGCGACCGCGAGCGGCAGGCCGTCCCTGTCGAGCTGGAAGACGGACCGGTTCTGCCATGTGTCGGCGCTGTCCAGGGCGACGAAGATCGGCACGTCGCCGATCAGCCCCACCCCGCGCTCAGCGGCGTAGCTGCGAAGGCGCCCCCACTGGCCGAAGAAGAGGTACTGGTAGAACGCGTGCTTCGCCGAGTCGGCGCGCGCGGTGGGGGGCATCGAGGCCCCGAGGTCCGGGCTCCACGAGCGGTACCTCTCGGGCCAGGTGGGCCACGGGTGGCCGCCGAAGTGGGCCTTCAGGGCCATGAACTCGGTGAAGGGCTTGAGCCACTTGGCGTGCCGGCGCCGGAACCCGGCGAGCGAGCCCATGCCGGGGACCTCGTCCTTGCCGGTGGCCACGAACCGGTCGTGCGCCTTCGCGAGCACGGACCAGAAGCGCTCGTAGAGCAGGCCGTAGTCCACGTGGTCGACGGGCAGGGAGCGCAGCCCCACCAGGTCCGACTTCTTGAGGAGCCCGGCCTTCACGAGCTCGCCCAGGTCGATGAAGTAGGGATTCCCGGCCGAGCCCGAGAAGAGCTGGTAGGGCGAGTCGCCGTAGCCCGTCGGCCCGATGGGGCAGATCTGCCAGTACTTCATCCCGGCGCCAGCCAGGAGGTCGATGAACTCCCGCGCGCCCGCGCCAAGGTTGCCGATACCGTAGTCGCCCGGAAGCGACGTGATATGGGCAAGCACGCCGGCAGAGCGGCGGTTGAGCCATGTGGGGGGTTTGGCTGGCATGGGTTGGACTGTCTTGGAAATTGGCTAGGGACCGCGGCGGGCCGGCGAGACGCCGGCACCCGCGGGGGCGGTCTCTAGTTTTCTTGAAGGCTCTCCCCTGCCCGGGCGCCCGGGCGCGCATTCACGCGCGCCGGCCCGGACCTCGGACAACGGGACAGTCTTTTCTTTCTTGAAGGTTGAAAAAAAGGCGGCCGCCAGAACTGCTCTGATGGCCGCCTTTTCTTTAGGCAAGGGAGCCTGATGCTCCCGGTTTGTTAGAACTGGTACGTGATGCCCGAGCTGTAGGAGGCACCGTACTTCTGCCAGTTACCCAGCTGCCTGGGGTCGCCGTTGTTGTACTGGATCAGCGGTGCGTTGTTCAGGTTCCGGCCTTCCAGGTAGAGGGTCAGGCCCTTGAGGGCGCCCGACTTGAACGCGTAGCTGACCTGCGCGTCGATCGTGTGGAAGGGGATCTCGGCCGAGAAACCGTCGCCCGGTGTCCCGAAGCTTGACGGATTCGGAACGCCCAGGTTCTGGATGTATTCCCTCGTCTCCGACTGGTAGTGCTCGGAGACGCGGGCCGAGAAGCCGTGCGACTCGTAGTAGAGCGTGAGGTTCGCGGACTTTTTCGACAGGTCGGGCAGCGGGGCGCTCGGGTTGTTCGGGCCCCAGGGCTGGATGTTGCTGTCGACCAGGAGGCCGTTCACCACCACGCCGAAGCCACGGACTGCGCCGCCGGTGAGGACATCGCTGGTCACCTGGAGGGTGGCCTCGACGCCGCTCACGTTGCCGCCCTGTCCGTTCTGGTATTGCGAGGTGTAGCCCGTGTGAAGCACGGGGGCCGTCGCGGAGGTGTACGGGTAGCCCGTGAAGTCCGTCAGCGTGTTCTGCTGGTAGATGTAGTTCAGGAGCTTCTTCTCGAAGACGGCCACGGAGAAGTATCCGCCGCCCTTCGCGAAGTAGTGCTCATAGTCGAGGTCGACCGAGTTGGAGATCCAGGGCTTGAGGTTCGGGTTGCCGCTGCTGCCGCCCCAGGGGCTGATCGTGCTCGAGGTCGCGTAGGTGGAGTTGTAGCTGAAGTCGCGCGACGCCCTCATGTCGTACATGCGCGGCCTCTGCTCCTGGCGCCCGACGAACAGGCGGATGTAGTCCTGGCTCGTCGGCTTGAAGATCAGGTTGAGCGTCGGGAGCACATCGGCGTACGTCGAGCTTGCGGAGACCGGGAAGACGTAGCTTCCGGAGCCGCCCGCGGACTGGCCGTCGGACTTCTGCTTGGTCATGTCGGCGACGACGCCGAGGTTGCCCTCGAACGGCACGCTGCCCAGGTTGCCCTTCAGGTCGAACTTGACGAACGGACGGGTAATGTCCTCCCAGACCTTGTAGTCGTCACCGACAAAGGTGCCGGGGTTCGGGTTCTGCAGGAGCGTCAGGGGCCCGTTGAGCAGGTTGTTTGCGGACCAGGCGATCGTGTGGATGCCGCCGCCGAGCATGCCCGAGAGGTCCGAAGAGCCGAGAATCGACGGCAGGGGATCCTGGGGCTTGTTGTCCGTGTTGATCAGGTAACCGGTCGGGTTCTGGGCGGCGGACTTGAAGCGCTCGGAGTAGCTGACGCCAACCGACACGTCCTTGAAGATCGAGGCGTTGAGCTCGTGCGTGGTCAGGACCTTAACGGAGTCCGCAACGTCCTCCTCGCTGAAGTACTTTATGTAGCCTTCCTGGCCGGTCGTCGGGAGGGTGCCCGTGCCCCAGCCCTGCGGGTCGGTGATCGTGAACAGCGTCGCGTCCGCGAAGTTCCTGTTCGAGGTGATCTGCGGCGGGTTCGGGCCGGCCTGGTCCGAGACCTGGAACGTGGCCGGGTCAGTCTCGGTGTTGGCGAAGCCGAGGCCCGCGTAGGTCTCGAGGACCTCTTCCTTGCGCTTGGCCTGGGAGTAGCCCGACTGCACGTGAACCGGCCAGTCCGACTTTTGGCCAAGGTCCAGGTTCCAAATCGCCGACTCAAGGTGGTCGGTCCAGTGCGTGACCAGCTGCTCAAGGACGGGGTTTACGTTCGTGAGCGTGTAGTTGGTTACTAGCCCGCCCTTGACCGTGTAGCCCGGCTGGAGCTGTGCTCCGCTCCACTCGGCCATCGGGACCTGCATGCCGCCGAGGTACTGGTTGTCGTCAAACTTCGAGTAGAAGATATCGAGCTTACTGTGGATGTTGTCGCTCGGCTTGCTCTCGAGGACGGCGATGAAGGAGTCGCGTTTCAGGAGCTCGCTCTGGTCGAACACCCTCATGCCGCCGAGGACGAGGTCGTTCGCCGCGTCCGCCGTGGGGAAGCCCCAGGACGACCAGTTCTCTCCCTCGTAGGGATTCTCGGTGTGCGCGAAGCCGAGGTAGATGCCCTCGGTGCCGCCCGCGAACTGGTCGATGTAGGATACGGTGTAGCTCTCGCCGGCCTTCTTGAGGCCCGGGGTCAGCGCCTTGTACTGCGTCCAGTTGTAGAACGCGCTGCCGGCCACGATCCTGTGGTCAGCGGACAGGGGCGAAACCGTCTCAAGGTCCACGGTGCCCGCAAGGCCGCCGACGAGGTCGGCCTGGCCGGTCTTGAAGACCTGCACGCCACCGATCAGCTGTGAGGGATACTGGTCGTATTCCACCGCGCGGTTGTCATTCGTCGTCGCCTGCTCGACGCCGTCGAGCGTGCCAACGCTGAAATCGGGCGAGAAGCCGCGGATCGTTATCTGCTGGTTGCGGCCGTTGACGCGCTGGCTGGTGATGCCGGTCAGGCGCGTGAGGGCGTCGGCGATGCTGATATCCGGCAGCTTGCCGATATCCTCGGGCGCGATGACCTCGACGATGGCGGGCGACGCCTGCTTCTCCTGGGCAGACATCTCAAGGCTTCCCGCAAAGGATCCCTGGACGGTGAACTCGCTCATCACGAGCACCTCATCCTTCGCGGGGGCGGGTGCGGCCGGCGTGGTGGTGGTCGTCGTTGTGGTCGTAGTCTGGGCCAAGCCCAGCTGCGCTGCGGCAAGCGTAAGCAGGCCGAAGGCGACCGGTCGGAACCGGAGGACGCCTTGCTTGGGTATTTTTTTTGAAACGTTCATGACTATCTTGGTGTTATCTTGGTGTTACTTGACGTTGTTGAGCTGTGCTAGGGAATGAGTCCTGAGGCTTGGGGGTGGGGGCAATGCGACCAAGCACCGGACGGGGCTTTGTCTGCCTGAACATGTCGCCCTCGACGGACCGGATTTGCGACGGCCAATCACGGGAGAAAACCGAGATGACTCGGATATCTCTTAGGTCGCTGAGCTCGCCCGCGCCGCCAATCTAGGTTCTGTCCTGCCCATGCAAGTTTTCTCCTGACCGGGTCTTTTGACCGTCCAGCCTCACCCGATACGCTCCAAGATCCCCCACCGATGAGCCACTTCACAAGACACGCCGCGCTGCTGTTTGTATTGGCCGTTTCACTACACGTTGCCGCGGGCGCCCCTCTGGTGAGCGTGCCGCACTATGACCACCCGGGTGGCGGCCAGGTCTTCTATTTCGTCCTTACGGACCGCTTCGCGAACGGCGACCCCTCGAACGACACGGGCGGCCTGGGCGGCGACCGGGAACAGAACGGATTCGACCCGGCGGCGATCAACTATTTCCATGGCGGCGACTTTAGGGGGCTGACCGCGAAGCTGGACTATATAAGGGACCTGGGAGCCACGGCGGTCTGGATCACGCCCCCGTTCACCAACAAGGCGGTCCAGGTTGGGAGCGCGGCCTACCACGGCTACTGGATACTGGACTTCATGCACATAGACCCCCACCTGGGGACGGATGCCGACTTCCGGGAGTTCGTGGCCCAGGCGCACGCCCGGGGCCTCAAGGTCTATCTCGACATCGTCGTGAACCATACGGCCGACGTGATCCAGTACCGGGACGGCGATGCCTACATAGACCGGGCCCACGCCCCCTTCAGGGACGCGTCGGGTGCCGCATTCGACGACCACGCGCTTGCCTACAACGGGCTCAACTCCCCCGCCCTCTTCCCCAAGCTCTCCGTGGAGAAGAGTTTCCCCCACGTCCCGTATGTCGCACCCGGGGACGAGCATGCCAAGAACCCGGAGTGGCTCAACGACCTCACGCTCTACCACAACAGGGGCCGGACCCTGTGGACCGGCGAGAGCTCGGCCTACGGGGACTTTGCGACCCTGGACGACCTGTTCACGGAGAACCCGCGCGTGGTCCGGGGCTTCATCGACATCTACAGCCACTGGATAAGGGACTACGGCATCGACGGGTACCGCATCGACACGGTGAAGCACGTGAACGTGGAGTTCTGGCAGGCCTTCGGCCCCGCGGTCCGCGAGGCCGGGCGCCAGGCCGCTCGGCCGGGGTTCTTCATGTTCGGCGAGGTCGCGAACCCCACGGGCGACGCCGAGCTCATGAGCGAATTCGCGACCACGGGGACGCTCGATGCGTCGCTCGACTTCGGGTTCTACTGGGCCGCCAGGGGCTTCATCTCCCGCGGAGAGGACTCCTCGGTGATGGCCGGCCTCTTCGACAAGGACGACCTCTACACGGGTCCCGACCGCAACGCCAACCTGCTCCCGACCTTCATCAGCAACCACGATGACGGCCGCCTCGGGTTCCTGCTCAAGCGTGACAACCCCGGGGCCGGCGCGGACCTGCTCCTGAAGATGGAGGAACTCGGGTACGGGCTCCTCTACCTCTCGCGCGGCCAGCCGGTGCTCTACTACGGCGACGAGCAGGGAATGACCGGGTTCGGCAACGACAACGCCTCCCGGGAGGACATGTTCCCCTCGCGCTCGCCGCAGTTCCGCGAACTCGCGCTTCTCGGCACGACCCGCACGGGGGCGGACGACAAGTTCGACGAGGACCATCCGATCTACCGCCTGGTCCGCTCCCTGGCCGCGCTCCGCGCGGCCCACCCGGCCCTGTCGCGGGGCTCGATGGTCCTGCGCCCGTGCGCCAGGCCCGATGTCCTCGCCTTCTCGCGCGTCGAGCGCGGCGAGTGCGTCGAGTACCTCGTAGCCCTCAACAATTCCAGGACCGCGCCGGCGGAGGTCGTCCTGCAGACGAGCCAGGAGGGCGGCGCCCTCTTCCACCGAGTGTTCGACTCGCGGGATCCCTCGAAGCCCGGCGTCCAGGACCTGACGACCTGCCCCAAGGGACGGGTGACGGTGAAGCTCGACCCCCTCCAGTTCGAGGTATGGCGGGCCGCGGAAAGGCTCCCCGCCCCGGAGCAGGCCCCGGGCATCGCGATCGCGACCCCGGCTGACGGCGCGACCCTTACCTTCGCGGTCCGCGACATTGTCGGCCATTCCTTTCCCATCCGCCAGGAGATCCGGGCCGAGGTCTCGGGTGGGGACGGCGTTGCCGAGGTCACCTTCGCCATGACCCGCGCGTCCCGGCCCGGCCAGTACGAGCTCCTGGGGACGGATGACGCACCGCCCTACCGGGTCTACTGGAGGCCGCCGGCGGACCTCGCCCTGGGAGACATCCTGACGTTCATCGCGACCGTCGACGACCTGCGCGGGCATCGCGCCTCGGCCGATATACGCAACGTCGCGGTGGCGCCAAGCCGCCTGGAATTCGGGATCCGGGGCGCAAAGGTGCCGCTGTTCACAAGGATGCCCCCGGCGCAGGTCGCGCTGGAAGCCGGGAATCCCCTGCGGCTCGAGGCCTCGGCCTCGGGCACGGAGCCCGTGCTGTATCAGTGGTACCGCGATGGCGCCGCGATCGCGGGCGCGACGGCCCCGGTACTCGACGTGCCCAAAGGGGGGGCCTCCCTAGGGGGCTCCTATTTCCTCGCGGCGCGCGACCGCGAGGGGACTGCCATCACCGGCGAGACCCGGGTAACCGTCGCAAAGGGCAGCGGTTTCGCGGCGGGCAGGCTCGTCAGGCACACGGGATTCGAGTCGAAGCTCATCCCGGCGCGCGAGGTGGACGTCTGGCTGCCCCCGGGCTGCGGAGACGTCCCGGGTGAGAGGTATCCCGTCATCTACATGCAGGACGGCCAGAACCTCTTCGATCCCGCGACGTCCTACGGCGGCGTCTCGTGGGGCGTCGGCTCCACCCTGGCGCGCCTCATCGCCGAGCACCGGGTGCGTCCCGCCATCGTGGTCGGCGTCTGGAATTCCGGAGTCGCCCGCGCCTCCGAATACGTCCCCCAGAAGGCCGTGCGGGCCAAATGGATCGACGAGGTGCACGCCACGTTCGCGACGCAGCACCTGCCGATCGTGTCCGACGCGTACCTCAGGTTTCTCGTGACGGAGCTCAAGCCCTGGGTGGACGCCACCTACCCCACCAAGCCCGGCGCCGGGGACACGTTCATCATGGGCTCAAGCATGGGGGGCCTCATCTCGGCGTACGCCCTCGCCGAGTATCCCGGGGTGTTTGGCGCCGCCGCATGCCTCTCAACCCACTGGCCCGCGGGGGACGGGGCCGTGGTCGACTACCTGGCGGCACACCTGCCGCCGCCCGGGTCGCACCGGTTCTATTTTGACCTCGGCACCGAGACGCTCGACGCGACCTACGCGCCCTTCCAGGAACGGATGGACAACGCCATGAGGGCCGCCGGCTACACCGAGGGAAGGGACTGGGTGACCCGGAGGTTCCCGGGCGCGGAGCACTCGGAGAGGTCCTGGAGCAAGAGGGCCGACCAGCCGCTCGAGTTCCTCCTGGGCAAATAGGGCGCCGAGGGGCTAGATCTGCGAATACGCCGTGGGCACCAGGAACCGGCTCGTGATCTTCGAGACCGTGTCCGCGTACTGGGGGTCATTCTTGAGCTTCACCCAGGTGGGGTGGACTCCGAACGCGGCCCAGTTCTTCTTGTGCGTCTCCATGTCGGGGCTGCACAGCATGTACGTGAGCTGCGGCATGCCGCTGCCGAGGAGCGCCTGGCCGTAGAAGACCGGGGAGAGGTTGAGCTCCTGCATGGCGCCGATCTCCCCGGCGTTGAACATCTCGACCTTCTTGAGCGCCTTGAGCTCGCTGTAGCTCTCGTAGGTGCGCATCTCGAAGATCCGGGGCTTCTTGGCGCGGGCAAGCGCCGGCACGGCAAGCCTGGGCAGTCCCGCAAAGGGCAGGAAGAGCCAGCTGTCGAGGCGGTCGAATGCCGGCTGGTCCTTCGTGGGCGAGGTCAGGTACGCCGACCCCATGCCCTGGACCGCGGGATCGGCGTTCAGGGTCGCGTTGACCTTCGCCGCAAGCTGGAGCGCCGGATAGGGGATGAGCACCCAGACCGCGGGGCCGTCCTTCGCGTCGGGCTCCGTGAATGCCCCGACCGAGTCGACCTCAAGGTCGTTCAGTGAGGGGATAAGGGCCTCCTCGAGATAGGAATCCAGGAGCGCATGCGAGGCGCCGGGCCTTAGCCGGTAGCAGCGCAGCTCGATGTACTCGCCGCCCTTGGCGGGAGCGGCCGCAGCGCTGGCGGTGCTTGAGACGGCGAGCGCGGCCGAGGCGGTGAGGGAGGTTTTCAGGAAGTCGCGGCGGTTGAGGGCATTCATGGGGTTTGGTCAAAGGATGGACTATGGGAGCACTTTGTCAGGAAAAAGCTTTCCCAGGCCCGCCGGAGAGGCGGCTGCGACGCCGCGCTCAGTGATGAGGCCCGTCACGAGCCGTGCCGGCGTGACGTCGAAGGCGGGATTGACGGCGCCGCTCCCCTCGGGCGTGAGCGCGACGACCGCGACGCTCCCGTCGGGGAGCCTCCCGGAGAGGTGCGTCACCTCCCGGGGCGAGCGGTTCTCGATCGGGATCTCCCTCACCCCGTCGCGCAACCGCCAGTCGATCGAGGGGGACGGCGCGGCCACGTAGAACGGCACTCCGTTGTCGCGCGCGGCAAGGGCCTTCAGGTACGTGCCGATCTTGTTGCAGACGTCCCCGGTCGCCGTGGTCCGGTCCGTCCCCACGATCACCATGTCGACCTGGCCGTGCTGCATCAGGTGCCCGCCCGCGTTGTCCGAGATCACGGAGTGCGGAACGCCGTGGTTGAGGAGCTCCCACGCCGTGAGGCTCGCCCCCTGGTTGCGGGGGCGCGTCTCGTCGACCCAGACGTGGACCGGGATCCCGGCGTCATGCGCCGCGTAGATGGGGGCCGTGGCCGTGCCGACATCGACCGTCGCGAGCCATCCCGCGTTGCAGTGGGTCAGCACGTTGACCGGCTCGCCCGGCCGCTTGCGCGCGGCGATCTCGCGCAGGAGCGCGAGCCCCGCCGAGCCGATCGCCCTATTGATCGCCACGTCCTCGTCGCAGATTTCCGCGGCCCGAAGGAACGCCGCGGCCACGCGGTCGGCGGGCGCCAGGGGCTGGAGCCACGCGGTCATGCGGTCGACCGCCCAGCGAAGGTTGATGGCCGTCGGCCGGGTGTCCTTCAGGGTCGCGCCCGCGATCTGCAGCCCCTCGTCGGTGGCGTCGTACCGGAGCGCAAGCCAGATCCCGTAGGCGGCCGTCGCGCCGATCAGCGGCGCGCCGCGAACGAGCATCGCCTTGATGGCGTGGGCCGCCTCGTCGAGCGTCGCCAGCCGCGCGACCGCGAAGTGGTGTGGAAGACGCGTCTGGTCGATGATCTCGACCGAGATCCCGTCGGCTCCCGGCCAGATCGTCCTGTAGGGCTGGCCCTTGACCTTCATACCACCCTTTCGTTTCCGCCGTCGACGGGGACCTGCGCCCCGGTCGTCTTGGCAAACAAAGGCCCGCACAATTCCGCGGCCAGCTCCGCCACGTCGCGGCTCGTCACCTCGACCCTGAGGAGATTGTTGGTCTTGTAGGCCTCGACCGAGAGGCCGTAGTGGCGGGCGCGCGATTCCAGGACCTCCCGGGTCCACAGGGCGGTGTCGAAGACCATGTTGGGGTGGACGCAGTTGATCCGGATGTGGTCCGAGCCCCACTCGAGGGCCGCCACCCGCATCAGCTGGTTGACCGCGGCCTTTGAGGCGGAGTAGGCCGCGGCGCCCGGGCCCGGCGCCGGCACGTTCTTAGAACCGATGACGACGGCCCGCCCGCCGTTGGGGGCCAGCTTGAGCAGCGGGTGGCATTCGCGGAGCATGACGAAGCTGGCGTCGAGATTGACCGCCATGATCTTGCGCCATAGGTCCGTGCCCAGTTCCCCGATCTTCCTGCCCCCGGGGAAGATTCCGGCATTGAGGACGAGGATATCGAGGCCGCCGAACGCCCGGACCGCCTCGTCGATCGAGGAGGCGACGGCCGACTCGACGGTCAGGTCGCATGCGATCCCGCGGTAGTCCGGCCGGTCGTACATCCCCACGACACGCGGGTTGACGTCCAGGCCGACGACCGCCGCGCCGCGCTTAAGGAGCGAATCGACGCATGCTCGCCCGATCCCGGAGGCGGCGCCGGTGACGAGCGCGATCTCCCCCTGGAAGGGGGGCCCGGCGCCGGCCCTGCGCAGCTTCGCCTGCTCCAGGTCCCAGTACTCGCAGTCGAAGATGTCCTGCGGCGGGAGCGCCTTCCAGCCCCCGAGGGCCGCCGAGCGCATGATGATGTCGATCGTGTGCCGGTACAGGTCATTGACGATCGAGGCGTCCCAGGCAGAGGGGCCGGCGGCCACCATGCCCCACTCGGGGTCCAGGACGACGCGGGGCGCGGGATCGAGCATGACGGGCCGCAGGTCGCACCGGGCGTTCCACGCCTTGAAATACGCCTCGTAGGACGCGCGGTACGCCGCAAGGTCGCGCCCCACGAGCGGCACGCGCTTGGTCCGAAGGACGTGGTCCGGTGTCGCCGGCCCCTGCTGCGAGAGCACCCCGACGTCGGGCCTCGCGGCGAACCCGGCGCACGGCGCATCGCCGTGCATCGCCAGTATCGCTGGGGACCCCATCGCCGCCGACAGTTCCCTGCGAAAGGCCGCGAACTCCAGCCGGGGCGGCCGCGGGCGCGCCGGCGCCGCCGGCCACTCGACGACCCACGCCTTGTGCCTGGCGAGGTACTCCTCGGCGCGCGTGACCAGGTCGATCATCCTCGCGTAGGACTCCTCGGCGGTCTCCCCGAAGCTGATGAGCCCGTGGCTCATAAGGACGACCCCGATCGTGCGCGGGGAGGCCTTCCCCGGGAAAAGCTCGGCGAAGAGGCGGGCGAGCTTGAAGCCCGGCATCACGTACGGGACGACGACCGCCGCGTCGCCGTAGACCTCGCGCACGCGCTCCTCCCCGCCGGGGGAGTTGGACACGGAGATGAGCGCGTCGGCGTGCGTGTGGTCCACGTACTTTGCGGGGAGGACCGCGTGGAGGATGGCCTCCACCGAGGGGGCCGGCGCCGACGGGTTCGTCATGCACGCCCTGAGCTCGGAGGCCATCCGCAGGTCCGTCAGGGATTCGAGGCCCGCGAGCCTCTTCAGGTGCGCGATCCTGCACGGCGCGAAACCTGACGCCTCGATGGTCCCGAGGTCCCAGCCGCTGCCCTTCACCCGCAGGATGGGCTCCTCCTCGCCAAAGACATTGCTCTCCAGGGTCTTGACCGACGTGTTGCCGCCCCCGTGGAGCACGAGGGAGGGGTCCCGCCCGATGAGCCTCGAGGTGTAGACCCTCTGACCCAGATCCCCGGGAAAACCCGCAGCATCGGCGCTGTTCCAGAGGTTCCTCATCCGGAGAAGGGGCGATTCCCAGAACCTTGCCGCATCATCTCAGAAGTGGTGCCCCCACCTCGTGGGGTAGTCAAGCGCCCCACCCTTGCGGATCGGGGCATTCCGCGCCATGATCTGCGCAATCCCGTCCCCCACTCCCATGTCCATGCAATACCGCCAGCTCGGAAAATCAGGCTTGAAGATCAGCGCCCTGTCCTTCGGGGCCTGGGTCACCTTCGGCAAGCAGATCGGCGACCCGGTCGCCAAGAAGCTCCTGCACACCGCCTATGACGCGGGGATCAACTTCTTCGACAATGCCGAGTCCTATGCCGACGGCCAGGCCGAGGTCGTGATGGGGGCCATCCTCAAGAAGTCGGGATGGCGCCGCACCAGCTACCTGGTCTCGAGCAAGGTGTTCTTCGGCCATGTGGGCGACAGGCCCAACGAGGACGGGCTTTCCCGAAAACACGTGGTCGAGGCGTGCCACGAGGCGCTGGCGCGCCTGCAGGTCGACTACCTCGATCTCTATTACTGCCACCGTCCCGACCCCAGCGTGCCGGTGGAGGAGACCGCGCGGGCCATGCACGACCTGATCGTCCAGGGAAAGGTCCTTTACTGGGGAACGAGCGAGTGGTCCGCGGCGCAGATCGAGGGCGCGCACGCCGTCTGCGACCGCCTCGGACTGCACCACCCGATTGTGGAGCAGCCCCAGTACAACCTGTTCCACAGGGCACGGGTGGAGAAGGAGCTGGCGGCGCTGTACCGGAGCCCAGGGCTCGGCACGACGATCTGGTCCCCCCTGGCCTCCGGGCTTCTGACCGGGAAATACAACAAGGGTGTCACGAAGGGCACGCGCCTCGACGTCCCCGGACTGGAGTGGCTGAAGGACGAGCTCCTGAAGAAGCCGGGGATGGAGAAGCGCCTCGCGGCCGTCCCGAAGCTCGCCGCGATCGCCAAGGACCTGGGGACAAGCCTGCCCCGCCTCGGGATCGCCTGGTGCCTGAAGAACCCCAATGTCAGCACGGTCATCCTCGGCGCGTCGCGCGTCGAGCAGCTCACCGAGAACCTGGGGGCCCTGGACCTCCTCGAGAAGCTGACGCCGCAGGTCATGAAGGCGATCGACGCGATCTCGGCGCCCCTCGCCGACTAGGTCTTCCCATGAGGCGCAGAACGGCGTTCGTCCTTTGCGCATTCCTCCTGGCCGGATGCGCCGGCAAGAAGGACACGAAGGTGGACCGGGCCCACGTCGAGGCCCGGCTGCAGCAGTACTCTGGCCTCCTCCTTCGCATGGACAGCGCGGGCATGGCGGCCGTCTTCGCCCCCGACGGTGAGATGGTCAACCCGAGGCAGCCGCCGGTGAAGGGCCGCGCCGCCATCGAGAAATTCCTGGAGGGATTCTCGGACTTCAAGGTCCTCTCCAACGAGGACACGGCCACGAGCACGCTTATCGACGGGGACACCGCGGAGCAGATCGGGACCTACCGCCAGAGCGTGCGAAGCCCCGGGGGCAAGGTGTTCGAGGCTTCCGGCAGGCTGGAGATAGGCTGGGTCAGGGACGCGGGTGGCGAATGGCTCATCGCGCAGCTTGCCACGTTCCCCGAGAAGTGAGGCGTGGCGGCCGGGCGGGGCTAAGCATTTCCACCCAAAGCCCGGGAATTGGAATAGGGGTGTAACCTCATAGCGTGTCCCAGGCGTCTCAGTCCGAGGTCACCCCGAGCCCCAACCCGCTTCACCGCCATGAAAACCCCGCTGCTTCCAAGGATCGTCACCGTCGCCTGCCTCGCCTGCCTATTCGCCGCCGCCGCTAGCCCGGCCCGGGCCGAGGAGGAGAAGGTGACCAAGCGCGAGGGAACCTACACCACAAGCAAGGGGGGATCCGGAACCACCTCGTCCACGACCACGAAGGCCAACGGCGTCGTGAACCGGCAGGGCACATGGACCAATGCCGCGGGCGGCACGGGCACCCGGCAGTCCCAGACGAACTGGAACAAGTCGACCCAGACGGCGACCGTCAACGGGTCGGTCACACGCCCCAACGGGGCGACGAGCACCTGGCAGGGCACGAAGGAGCGCACGGCGCCCGGGGTGATCCGGGGCCAGGGAACAATCACGAACGCCAACGGAAAGCAGAGCACCTACACGTCGACGGACACGAAGGTGGCGCCCGGAACCTGGGACAAGAACGAGGTCATCACGACCGCCAACGGCAAGACGATCGACCGCTCGGTGGACACGACGGTCGCGAACGGCCAGGGGACACGCACCGTGACGACGAAGGGACCCAACGGCCAGACCGTGACGCGCGACGCCCAGTTCAGCCAGACGGTGACGACGGCGCCGGTGCCGAATCCCTGACCGGGTCCGCCGCCCGCCCGGCCATGAACCCGGCGGCCACGCCCGCCGAGAAGCCGGTCAGGTGCGCGAGCGCGTCCACCTCGACACCCCCCGCCCCGTAGAGGGCCAGGGTGACCAAGCCCGCGGCAAGGGGCGTGAATATCCCGCGCATCCTTCGGGGAGCGGGGGCGCGCGCCATCGAGCGGATCGCGCGGCCCGTGAGGATGCCCAGGCCCGCAAAGACCGCCGTCGACGCGCCGATCGACTCGTAGGCCTCGGTGGCCCTCAGGCCCGCAGCCAGGAGGTTCCCCGCCACGGAGGCGCCGGCCAGGGCGAGCCACCCCCTGCGGCGGCCCGAGGTCGTCACGACGGCACTGAAGACGAAGTAGCCGGCAAAGAGGTTGGAGATCACGTGGCCCGAGTCCGCGTGCAGAAAGAGCGCCGTCGCGGGCCTCCAGACCTCGGCCCGGCTGAACACACGCCCGTCGAGCGCGCCCAGCTCCTCCAATCTCCCCGGCCACCGGCCCTGCGCCCAGTAGGTCGCGACGACCGCGAGCGCCCATGCGAGCGGCGAGGCGAGGTCCGCCCTCTCCGCCCGCGGATGCCGCGGCTCGGGATCGGGAGGCCAGTGGGCGCTCTCGCGGTCGAACTTCAGGAGCTGTTCGCGGGCCTCCGCGGCCACCCCGGGCTCCACCATGAGGCGGTAGCGCGACTCGAAGGGCATGAGCCAGTACGGCGATCCCATCGCGAGCACCACGAGCCCGTGGTCAAACCCGTCCCCCTTCGTGGAATAGACCCCCGCCTCGGCGAGGGCCTCCGGGACCCGCTCGCCGTCCGGATCGATGGGGTTCTCCGCTGGCATCGTTCGCACGTTAGCCTTTGGGCGCGCCGCGCGCAACCGCCTCATGCCGCACCCGCGGGGCCTTTCCCGGGGATTGATGTGCGGGGAGCCCTTCGCTAGGCGTTTCTGATGTCCGCTCCCCCGCTGCTGCTCTTCGACCTGGGCGGCGTCCTTATCGCCAACTCCACGTTCGAGAGGCTCAACCGCCTGCTCCCAGGGCCCCTCGACGACGGGGCCATGAGGAGCAAGTGGCTCCACTCGACCGCGGTCAGCCGATACGAGCGCGGCGAGATCCCCCCCGGGGCGTTCGCGGCCGCGTTCGTCGAGGAGTGGGGGCTGCGCCTCTCCCCTGACGATTTCCTGCGGGAGCACTACAGCTGGCCGAGCGGCCCCTACCCCGGGGCCCTCGACACGATCCGGGCCCTGCGCAAGCGCCACCGCGTCGCCTGCCTGAGCAACTGCAGCGTCCTCCACTGGGAGAAGTTCTCCGGGTTCATGGGGGAGTTCGACTTCGCCCTCTCCTCGCACCTCTTGGGCGCGATGAAGCCCGACGACGAGGCCTATCGCCGCGCGTTCGCGGCATGCGGGGTCATGGCGGAGGAGGTCCGCTTCTTTGACGACACCCTTGTCAACGTCGAGGCGGCCCGCCGCCTCGGCGCACGGGCCCACCATGTCGTGGGCTTCGACGAGCTCACGCGCACCCTCGCGGCCGAGGGCCTCCTGCCCGGCTGAGGGCGCCGCGGCGGACCAATCTTGTTGCGGGAGGGCGCGATCGATGCGATGTTTGCGGGGAGTTTGCGCTTTCCCATGACCATCTTCAGGCGAGTCCTCACCGGCGTAGCGTTCGCGCTCTGCGCGAGCTGCGCCCTCGCCGCCGCGCCCTCGAAGCATGACGTCCTCCAGGCCATCGCCGTCATGGAGAAGAGCGTCTCGGGCCCCGCGGCCATCGATGCCGCAAAGACGATCGTCGTCTACGCCCAGGTGAGCGACGACGTCATGGTGGACATCGGCCCCGAGCAGCTTCCCTGGCTCGACGAGGACTGGGGCCTCGACAAGGAGAAGGAGCAGTCGTGCAAGTCGCTCCTCATGGCGGCATTCGTCGCCGGGGACGTGAAGTCCCAGATCAAGAACGACAAGGTGGAGGATGACACCTACTCGGGCTGGATCTTCGCGATCGACGTCTACTACCGCCTGCGCACGCGCGAGGGGTTCAGGAGCCCGTCGCTCGATGCGCTCGCCAAGATGAGGTCCGACGGGACGCTGCTCCAGCACGCGCGCGACGTGAGGATGAAGGAGCAGGAGCAGGACCCGTCGTCGGACGAGCCCCGCAGGCCCATGGCGTAGGCCCGGGCTTAGGTCAGGTCCTGAAGCTCCGCCAGCGCCCGAGCGGGAGGTTTGCGGCCGCGATGATCGCCAGCTGGGACGCGACGAACGCGCTCAGCCACCAGAACGCGGCGTCGGTGAACCCGTAGGCGTGAAGGCCGATGCCGAGCATGTTGGTCCCGAACCAGCTCCAGCTGGTGACGATGTTGCCGAAGACCGCCAGGCACATGAGCCCGCGCTGCCTCACCATCCCCGCCCAGCGGGCGTGCAGGATGAGGGCGTTCCAGATGACAATGATGAGGGCGCCGTTCTCCTTCGGGTCCCAGCCCCAGAACCGGCCCCAGGACTGGTCCGCCCAGATGCCGCCCAGGGTCGTGCCGACGAAGCTGAAGAGGGTCGCGAAGCACACGATGCCGTAGACCATGCGCGAAAGCGCCTCGGCCGAGGCCTTGTCGAGCGTCGTCGTGAAGAGCCCCCGCAGGATGTAGATGACGGCGAGGACGCCCGCGAGGAAGGTCGAGGCATACCCGATCGTCACGACGACGACGTGGGTCCCGAGCCAGAAGTTCGAGTCGAGCACGGCCCGCATCATCTCAAGGGTGTCCCCGGCGAGCGCCAGGTGCTGCGCGATGATGAGGGTGGCGAAGCCGATCAACCCGGCCGCCGCCGCGCCGATCCCGTCCCTGTAGACGGCCTCGAGCACGAGGCAAAGGGCGACCGAGCCCCACCCGATGAAGATGGCGGACGAGTAGAGGTTCGTGACCGGGGGCCGGCCCTCGAGCCACATCCGGGTGGCGATGCCGAGGGTGGCGATGACCCACCCCAGGGCCACCAGGGCGAACGCGGTCCTGCGGGAGGCCTCCGGCCACTTGATCCAGGAGAGCGCCGCGAAGAGGAACGCCCCGAGGTACATCCACATCCCCGCGTAGAAGGGCTGCGCGGTGTTGAACAGGGTCTCCACCCGCGCCTTCTGCACCTGCCTCGGGAAATGCTTCTCCAGGGCCGTCCGGTAAAGCCCGACGATGTGGTCGAACTTCGCCGGCTCGTTGCCCCTCCACGCGTATCCCATCCCCGCATAGGCGAGGACCGCCGGGTTCACCTCGCCCTTGCCAAAGGTCTCGAGGAGCGCGTGGCCCGTGTTGTGCCAGGCGTTCGGGTCGTCGCCCTCGTCCGGCGGGATGGCGAGGAGGTCGGTGCCCTCCGACATGCCGACGAACTTCTGGCCCTCGGCCATGATGGCGGCGGCCTTCGCCTCGTCGTGGGGCTGTCCCGCCTCCTTCGCCCGGACCGCCTCGACGCCGTCGACGAGGATCTCCTGCAGGTGGAGCAGCTCGCCGAGGAAGTCCTTGGACCCCTCGGGAAGGATGGCGCGCCTTAGCCTCAGGTAATGGGACAGGTTCCCGTAGAGCTGGACGACCGAGGACTGGAAGCGGGTCCGCGCCTGGGCGCTGACCGGCTCCGCCAACTTCTCCTGGGCCTCGATCTCGGCGATATGCGGGGCGATCTCGTTGAAGGAGAGCCGCTCGATCGTGAGGTGCGTCTCGCTCTTACCGACAAGCGAGAGGAGGTCCGGGTTGTCGATGTAGAAGATCGCATAGGTGTCCGCCTTCTGCGGGTTGAAGAGGACGTCCAGGAGCCACTCGTCCGGGGTCAGCTCCGCCTTGTCCGGCGCGATGACGCCCTGGTGGCCCTGGATGACGAGGAGCGTGCTGCGCGCCACCGAGTCGAGCGGCTTGAACCGCCCCTCGGACAGCACCGGGATCTGGCCGAACGCGGAGACCGACGCGGGCTGGTGCTCCCAGCCGGGGTAGACCCCGAGGACGAAGCAAAAGGCCGCCATCGCGGCCACAAAGAAGGGCATCCTGCGCGTCATGCCCTCCTCCTCCGGGCGAAGCCCACCAGGTGGATCAGGAACTGGACGACGAGCCCCAGGGTGATGGCCGCGCAGGCGAAGTACGGCGCCAGCCAGCTCGGGTTGCGCACGACCTCGAGGATCGTCGTGTGCTCCCCGTCGTAGCCCTGCTGGTAGTAGGTGAGCCCGCCGTACCGCAGGGGGTTGTTCATGTAGATCAGGACGTCGCGGCTCGGCTCCCCCCCGGGGGGGTTGATCTTTATCCTGCTGGAGAAGTTCTTCGGGATGTCGGTCCCCGGGTAGATGTCGTGGCTGAACTTCTCCAGGGTGAGGGAGTACGGCTGGTAGGTCCTCTTGGGCCTCATGACCAGCTTCCAGGTCTTGCCCGCGAAGTCGAATTTCTGGGGGTTGCCCAGGAGGGGCGACACGAGCCAGGTGCCGAGCGAGCCGTCGGGGCCGACGAGTTCCACGAAGGCCGACGGCACGTTGCGCTCATCCTCCTTGTACGTCACGTCGAGCGGCGTCACCGCGACCATGGTTCCCATGCCGACCGTCGCAAGCGACGGCGGGGCATTCGGGACCTGGGAGCGCATCTGGATCGACGAGTTCGGGTTGTACTCCTTCGGCACCACGCGGAACGGCAGCTTCGGGTTCTGGACCACCGTGCCGTGGGCGAGGAGCGACTCAGGGATCGCCACCACCTCGTCGAAGTTCGCATCGGTCGCGTCGATCACCGCGAGCTCGTTCTGCCGGCCGCTCTCGGCGTAGTTCTTGGTTTCGCCCTCTTCGATGCGCATCTGGTAGTCCTTCTGCACGAGGCCCGAGATGAGTTCCCCCACCAGGAGCAGGATGAGCCCGGCGTGGGCGATCCAGATGCCGGCCTTGTTCCATCCCATCTTGAAGCGGTAGATGTGACCGGAGAGGAGGTTGACGAGGAGCAGACCGCCAATCGTGTAGCCGCCCGGGAAGACCGGGACCTGGAGGCTGCCGAACCTCGCGAACACGATGAACGAGTGGAAGAACTTGTGCTGCACGGCCCAGACGCCGAGGTTCACCTGGTCCAGGGTCGCCCAGAAGATGAGGATGATCGACAGCGCCAGGAGGAACACGGTGAGCCGTAGCGACACGAAGAACCCGCGGACCAGTTTCAGGGAGTCATTCATCGGGTTCAGGGTGCGCGGACCGTGTGGAGGAACTCCATGAAGGCGGGCTTGGCCGCCTTGACCGAGGTGCCGGGCCCCGAGAGCTTGAAGAACCAGGTCGATCCCGCGTAGGGCACGATGGCGCCCAGGATGGCCTTGTTGCCCGGGTCTCCCTTGGACGCCAGCTCGACGACCGTCATCTTGAGCCCGTTCTCTTCGACGCGAGAAACGGCCGAGTCGAGCTCCTCCGGGCCGATCGGCGTCAGGGCGATCTGCCCGCGCCAGCGGTTCACGTTGGCCAGTTCTCCCCCGACGTCCCCCGGAAACGCGGTGATCGATAGGTCCGACTCGCCGCCGTCGCCCGGGACCGAATAGCTGCCCTTCCGCATGGCCGATGCGGCCTTCTGGACCCATTGCGCAGGTGCCTGCCAGACAAGGGCTTCACCCGAAGCGGTAGGGACGGCGGTGTCCGCCATGGCGGGCCCCGGGGCAGGCGCCTGGCCGGCCGCGTCGGCTCCCGCCGCCGGCAGCTCCGGCTCCTTCTCCTTGGGCACCCGGTACACCGCCACCGGGTCGTCGCCGCACGCCGTCAGGAGCAGCGTGGATGCAGCGAGGGCCAGAAGGAGCGTTCGCAATGACATTAAGGGTCCAGCCTCCGCCCATGGGGGGGAAAATTCAACCCTGTTTCGCGCCGCGGCACTCCGGGCATCGCCCCGGGGCCCGCCGCAGGACCCTTTGAGGGAAGGATCGGCCCGCGTTTTCCATGATATCGTTCATGGCATAACCTATTAGGCCCCAATCTGAAATGAACTCATTTGTCCCGGGACTCCCGACCGGTCCACCCCCCGGCAATTCAAGTCGGGCGGACTTGTGCCGATGCGCGGGGTAATGGAGGAACCATGTCCCACATCCACTTCATCAACGGATACGCGAACGACGCAGCCCAGATCCAGGACCACCTGGAGCGGCTGAGCGCTGCGCGGCTGGCAAAGAGGAAGCGCGAGGCGGGGAAGTCCAGGCACGTGCGGATGTTCGACTCGGCGATCGACGCCGACCACGGCCCGGACGATTTTCCAGAACCCCGCCGGGAACCGGAGGAGGATGGGGAGTCGACGGCGCGCTACGCCTAGCGCCGGCTATTCCGAGCGAAGCGGCGCCCGGCCGTCGGCGAACTCGGCCTCAAGCTTCTGCCCGGGCCTGATTGCGGCCTTCCGGATCACGGGATTACCCCGGTCGTCGCGCACGATGGCAAACCCCCGGTTGAGCACGGAGCCGGGGCTCGCCCCCTGGAGCCGCTTGTAGAGCGAGAGGAGCTTGTGGGACTCGATCTGCACGCGCGTCTCGGGCGAGGCCCGGTCGAGGCGCGCCGCCGCGCCGGAAAGCGCCTGGCGGCTGTGCTGGACCGAGGAGCGCAGGGCCGAGCCCAGCCGGTTCGACAGGTCGTCAAGCCGCAGGTAGCCGCGCTCAACCTGGGCCGTCGGCGACAGGAGCCTCAACCGGGACCGGCCGTGCGCCACGCGCTCCTTGGCCCGGCTCACCGCGTCCTGGACCGCGGAGGCCATGGCGGCCGACGCCGTCCCGGTCCTCTCGGCAAAGCGCACGAACCCGCTCGTGATGAGCTCGGCCGCGGCGCTCGGCGTCTCGGCCCTGCGGTCCGCGGCGAAGTCGCACAGCGTGAAGTCGATCTCGTGCCCCACGGCGGAGATGACCGGCACCGCGCACGCGGCCACGGCCCTCACCAGCACCTCCTCGTTGAAGGCCCAGAGGTCCTCGATGCTCCCGCCGCCGCGCCCGATCACGATCAGGTCGAAGATCCCCAGCGACTCGGCGAGGCGCAGCATCTCGACTATCTCCTGGGCGGCGCCCTCGCCCTGCACCTTCGACGGGAGGACGACCACCCTGCCCCTCCACCCGCGCCGGATCAGTATCCGCATGAAGTCCTGCACGGCGGCGCCCGAGGGGGAGGTGACGAAGCCCACGGTCTGCGGCATCTGCGGGATCGCCTTCTTCCGCTCGGGATCGAAGAGGCCCTCCTCGGAGAGGCGGCGCTTGAGCGCCTCGTATTCGCGCTGGAGGGCCCCCACGCCGTCGTCGACCAGGGTCTTCACGACCAGCTGGTACTGCCCGCGCGGCTCGTAGACGCCCACGCTCCCGAAGGCCACCACCTGGAGCCCGTCCCTCAGCTTCACCGTCTGGCGGGCGGCCGCCATGCGGAACATGACCGCGGAAAGCTGGGCACCGGCGTCCTTGAGCGAGAAATAGACGTGCCCGCTCGGCTGGACGCGCAGGTTCGAGACCTCCCCCTTCACCCAGCAGGCGTCGATGCCGCCCTCGAGGACCGCCTTAACCCGGCGCGTGAACTCCGTCACGGTCAGCGGCCGGGCCCCGGGCCCGGCGCCTTCCTGCTCAGCTGGGCCTGTTGACATAGCGCTTTCGGACCGTGTGGACGACAACGGTCGCGGCAACGATCACGCCGACCCCGTAGATCACCATCTTAAAGTTCCCGTTGAAGATGCCCTTCCCGAGGACGATGGCGCCGATCGCCCACGGCAGGATGCAGAGCCAGGACACGATCATGTAGAGGCGGAAGGGCACCTCGGCCAGCCCGAGCATGTAGGACTGCATGAAGAACGGGGGGCCCGGTGTGAGCCGGATGGCGAGGGCTATCGACAGCGCGTTCTCCTTCGTGACGGTCGGGATGCTGTACCCGTACTTCTTCATGATCTTGGACAGGATCGGCCGGACGGCGTTGTGCGCGAGCCAGTAGGTGAACGCCAGGTTGGCCGCGATCGCCGCGAGCACGGCGGCAATGACCCCGGCGAGCGTCAACTGCGGCGCAAAAAGCTCACCCGCCGTGATCGTGAACGCCGTCAGGGGAGCGCCGAACGCCGGCAGGAGGGCTGTCGCTGCAAGGAAGGTCCACGGTCCCATGCCGCGGATGAACGCGAAACTCCGCTCCCAGAGCGCCCGGTAATCGAGGCCCCTGAGCACCAGGACACCGACGACGCAGGCGACACCCAGGAGGATCCCCAGCTTGAACAGGGGGAGCTTTTTCCTCGCCGCGGACGCGTCAGACTGCATGGGCTGAGCCTGCCCTCCCCCCGGACGAACCGTCAAGAACTCGCAGATGGCCGGGATCTTATATCGGCTCGCCTCCGCCGAGCCGGTGCGTTGTCATGCCCCCCGGTGTCAACCCCTGTTCCGAACAAGGATTCGCCTCCCACGCCCCGCGGGCCCGGACGGGGAATGGCCATTGGAATTCCCGCGGCCCTGGCCCTCGCCTACTGCCTCGGCCACCTGGTCTGGTACCTCGGCACGCCGCTCGGGCGCGTGCCCGTCCTCGACGAGCGCGAGAACCTGGACCTCGCCGAGGCCATCTTCAGCGGGAGCCTGCCCGACGCTCCCTTCTACCGCGCGCCCGGGTACGCCGCCGCGCTCTCGGCCCTTCGCATGCTCGGCGTCCCCCACGGCGGCCTGTTCCCGGCGGCGCTCGCGCTGGGGGCCCTCCTCCACGGCCTGGGCGCCGCCATGGCCGCCTCAGTCGCGTTCAGGTGGTTCGGGGGACGCGCCGCGCTCGTCGCGGGCCTCCTCTTCGCCTTCGACCCGGTGCTGGTCCACAACGCGACGCAGGCGCTCGACTCGACGTTCTCGCTAACCCTCTTCCTGGCAGGCCTCAACTTCCTCGTCGCGGCGACCGAGGATCCCGGGCACCCCCTGCCCTGGGCGGCTGCGGGTGTCTTCTGGGCGGCCGCAACCCTCGCGCGGCCCAGCTACCTCGCCGTGTGGCTCCTTGTTCCGGTCGTGGCCGCCGTGGCGCGGGTCGTCCCGCGCACCCGCGGGAGGATCCTCGCCGCGTCGCTCGCGGGGGTCGTCCTCTTCGGCGCCACGGCCGCGTGGCAGTGGAGCGTCTGCGGCGTCGCGGGATTCCTGCCGTGGCAGGGCTCCTACAACCTGTGGGCCGCGAACCGGCCAGGGTCGAACGGGCGGTACTATTCGCAGCGCGTGAGCCTTCCCGACGACCTCGCGCGCTCGAACCCGGCGCGGGCGGAGTCCATGATCCTCTACACCGAGGAGACCGGCCGGCAGCCGACGGACATACCGAGGATGAACGCCCACTGGCGCGCACGGTTCCTCGACGAGGTTGCCTCGCACCCGCTGCGCTGGGGCGGGCTCATGGCCCGCAAGGCCTACGCCCTCCTGAACAACTGGGAGCAGTACAACAACAAGACCTACGCCTTCCACAAGGCGCTCTCGCCCTGGCTATCCTGGAACCCCCTCTGCTGGGGGATCCTCTTCATCCTGGCGGTCGCCGGGGCCGCGCGCCTCGCCTTCGAATCCCCCGGCAAGGCGGCCGTGTGCGCCGCGGTGGGGCTCGCCCTGGCGGCCTCCACCCTCCTCTTCTTCGTCAGCGCCCGCTTCAGGCTGCCCCTCGCCGCGCTCTGCATCGTCCTCGCCGGAGGCGCGCTCTCGAGCCCGGGCTTCTGGGCGGCATGGGCGCCGCGGCGGCGGGCGGCGCTCGCGTGCGGCCTCGCGCTGGCGCTTGCCGTGACCTTCTCGCGCCTCGGAGGGGTCGACGACCGCGCGACCTTCGTGCAGGACCACGTGCTGCTCGCGCGGGCCGCCTTCACGGTGGGCGACGACGGGACCGCTCTGAGCGAGGCGACGGCCGCCCTCGCGATGCAGCCCTGGCATCCGGATGCGACGGCGATAGCCAGGGCCGCGAGGCGGGAGATCGAGAAGGGAAAGAAAACCCCATGAACCCCGCGGCGCCCCCACGGTCGGGACGGATTGCCTTCTGGGTCGCCCTGGCCTTCTGCGTCGCCGCCATTTTCCGGGTCGCCAACAACGTGGCCCCGTGGGACGGCGGCCCCGCCAACGTGTGGCACCACTACGAGTACCTTGCCGAGGGCTTCCTGAAGGGCCACACGTACCTCTCGGTCGAGCCCTCCCCGGAACTCCTCAGGCTCAAGGACCCCTACGATCCCGCCGCCAACCAGAAGCTGCGCCTGTGGGACGCGAGCCTCTACCACGGGAAGTACTACCTGTACTACGGCCCCGGGCCCGCCGTCGCCCTCATGCTGCCGTGGCGGGTCTTGACCGGCCACACGCTGCCGCAGCGCACCGCAGTCGCCCTCTTCGCCTGCGCCGGCGTCGCCGCGATGGCGCTTCTGCTGCGCGGCGTCAGGCGGCGCCATTTCCCGGGCCTGTCCGACTTCACGCTCGGCATGATCCTCCTGGTCGCCTTCCACGCCTCGTGGCTGCCGGTCGTCATCCGGCGCCCGGGCGTCTGGGAGCTGCCGATCGTGTCCGCGGCCGCATGCCTGTGGTGGGCCGTCTATTTCCTCTGGAGATACCATGACTCCGCGGGCCGCGCCCGGTGGGCGGTCGCGGTCGGCGCGGCGCTGGCGCTGCTCATCGCGTGCCGCGTGACGAACCTGATCGAGGCCGGGTTCATGCTCCTGCTCCTTCTCCCGCTCGGCGGGGCCGCGGGCGGGGCGGTGCGGGGCTGGAGGGCGTTCCTTGGCGCCGCCGCGCTCGTCTTCGCCGGGGGGGTCGCGCTCCTCCTCTACAACCACGCCCGCTTCGGCAGCTGGACCGAGTTCGGGCAGTCCTACATGCTGGCGGGGCGCGAGATCCGGGGGATGGCGCGGCTCAACCCCTCCTTCATCCCGTTCAACCTCTGGACCTATGTCTGGTCGATGCCGGACTTCGGGCCCTATTTCCCCTTCGTGCACGCCACCTGGCCCGAGGCGTTCCCGGCCGGCTACGTGGGGTACGAGGCGATGTACGGCGCCCGGTTCGCCATGCCCGTGCACCTGGTCGGCTTCTTCGCCCTCGTGTGGGCGTTCCGCCACCGCACCGACCCGCAGAGGCGCGGGGCGTGCCTCACCCTTGCGGCGGCCGTCGGCTCCTCCTTCTTCGCGGCGGGCATCCTCTTCTGCTGGCAGGGCGCGTGCTCGCGCTACATCGCCGAGCTCTTCGCCGGGTGGACCCTCGTCACCTCGGTCGGCCTCATGGTCCTGTTCGGCTCGGGCGAGGTCCTGCGCCTCGGCCGGCTCACCCGGGTCATCGCGGCCGCCGCGGCGTGCTGGACCGTCGCCTGCGTGTGGCTCGCCTCGGCGGAGTTCCGGGGTTTCATGCGGCAGACGAATCCGAGGACCTATGCCTTCTTCGCCCACACGCTCGACTACCCGAGCCAGTGGTGGATCCAGGCCCGCGGCGTCCCCTTTGGCCCCGTGGACATCGACGTCAGGATCCCGGCCAACAGCCCCAACGGCGAGACGGTCCTCGTCGCGACGGGATTCCCGGACAAGGCCAACCAGCTGATCCTGGACCGCGTGGACAGGGACCACGTGCGCCTGATCCTGAACGGGAACGAGGACTCCGTGATCGAGACGCCCCGCATCACGGTGCCGACGGACCGGATGCACATCCGCCTGAGCGCGCCCTGGCTCTACCCGCCCCCGGAGCACCCGTACTGGGACCATGTGAGGGACCCCTCCCAGGTGATCGAGCGCCAGACCCTCTTCTCGCTCGGCCTGGAGCGGATCGTCCACCAGACGCGCTCGACGCACTACTTCGACGCGTCGGGATTCGTCCCCGAGGTGAGGGAGCCCTCGGCGTCGGACCCGGACTCCGCGTGCGTCGAGGCCCTGAGGCCGGTCGCCCCGGGCCAATAGCCCCCGCTACTCGAGGCCGGTCACGGCGAGGTCCGTCGGATAGGTGATGCTGAACTTGAGCGGGATCTCGCGCTTCTCCCCGGCAGCCAGGTCGAGCTTCCAGTCGAGGATCCCCTGGGCGTCCGGCTTAAGGGAGTCTGCCGACGGCTCGATCTGCGACACCTCGATCTTCTCGTGGCGGGAGACCGGCAGCTGGTCCTTGATGGAGATCTTCACCGCCGACCTCTTGTTGTTCGTGACCGTGATCAGGATGTCATAGGTGATCCGCACCTGCTTCGTGATCAGCCCCAGGTCCTCGGTCACGCGGTTGATGAGCTTGCGCTCCACACGGATCCCGTCGTCCACGCCGAGCATGAGGTCGAACTTCTCGCCGGGCATGACCGTCTTGACCCGGCTGTTGGCGACGAACGTGTCGTCAAGGAAGACGGCCATCGGGCCTGCGAGGATCGGGTAGTCGGAGCCGTTGGTGACGTCGGCCCTGATGAACGCCGCGGGCATCAGCTTGGGCGCCGACTGGAAGCTGAGCGCCGCCGGCAGCGGGATGACCGCGATGCCTATCTTGTGCGGGTCGCTCCCGCTCGGGATGTCGGAGGCCCCGGGGATCGTGAACGTGGCGGAGGTGCCGTGCGCGCCCGCGGACACCTGCGCGGTCTGGTCGGAAACCGAGAAGGCCTCGAGCACCACGCCATCCTCCTCCCCATTGGGGGCGCTCGCGGACCTGGGGCTGTTTGCCTTTCCGGCGGCCTTCTCCGCGTACACGCGGTCGCGCGCCTCGCCCTCGTACGCCCTCGACACCACGGGCTGGGCCTGGGCGACGACCCAGGGGCGGAGGTCCGGGGCCATCCCGTGGACGGACGGGTGGGCCGTGGACAGCGTCAATTCGACGCCCTTCCAGTCTTCCCCCGACCTCTGGCTGACAATCCCGAAGTACCCGAGGACCACCTTGGCGTCGGCGGTCGACACCCGCGCATCGTACGCCGGCCTCCACCGGGCGTCGGACAGCGCGTATGCGAGCGAGAGCTGCAGGCGGCCCGCCTCGGCCATGTTCACGCGGACCGTGACGGACTTCGCGCGCGCGGAGCCCGCGCCGCGCAGCTGGTCGAGCTCGGCGCCAAGCGAGGCAATCTTCACGCTGAGGTCCGCCTTCTCGTGGTCGACCTTCTGCTTCTCCGCCGCGATCTTCTCGAGGCTCGTCCGGTAGAACTCCATGAGCTGCTGCCACTCGGCCGCGCCGGGGCGGGACACGGCCGGCGCGTCCTTGCCGGGCGCGGGAGGCGCCGCGGCCCCCGCCGCGATCTGCCCCACCAGGTCCTTCTGCTGGTCGAGGATCGTGCCCCGGTCCGCGAGCGCGCGCAGGTCCTCCTGGAGGGACTTGAGCTCGTCCTCGAGGGCCCGGATGCGGTCGTTCGGCGCCTTGTCGGGGAACACCAGGTTCGCGGTGACGTCGAGGATCGTGGCGCGGGCGGAGCCCGCCCCGGTCACCCTGAGCGAGTCGTCGACGAGCGACGCCGGGAGCTTGCTGAAGACGAGCTGCTGCTCGCCCGCCGCAAGGTCCACCGTCGCCGTCCTCGTCACGACGGCCCGGTCGGAGTACACGGTCACGGCCTTGACCGCCGACTCGACGGGTGTGCCCGCAAACGCCGATCCAGCCAGGAACACGAGGCAGCCAAGCGATGGGGCAAGTCGGGTCTTCATGGGGCCCGATGATTGCCCCGCGGCCCCCTCCTTCGCAACAGCGAAGGGCCGGGCAACGGGGTCACTTCCGCCCCCGGGAACGAGCCACCCACTCGAGCGCCCTGAGGTTGTCCCTGGCCTGCGCCAGGGTCGGGTCGATGCGCAGGGCCGCCTGCAAGTGGTCGATGGCCTCGTCGAGGTGCCCGGACCTGACGAGGGCGACGCCCAGGTCGGCCTCCGCCTCCGCGTCATAGGGATCGAGGGCCGCCGCCCTGCGGAACGCCTCGACGGCCTGCGCGGCCCGTCCCATGGAGAGGAGTGCCTTGCCGAGGTTGAACTGCGCCGCCTGCAGGCGGGGATCGTCGTGGACGGCGGCCGCGAGGACGCCCGCGCCCTCCTTCGTAAGGCCCTGCCCAAGGAGCGCCGTCCCGATGCCGAGCTCGGCCTGGCCCCGGAAGTCCGGGTTTATCCGGCACACCCCCTCGTAGGCGGCCGCGGCCTCGCGGATCCTGCCGGAGCCGAGCAGCGCAACCCCCTCCTCCGCCCCCCTGTAGAACGAGCCGAGAGCAATCGCGAGGAGCCAGCTGACGGCGACCGAGTAGGCAAGCGCCGCGTAGAGGACGGGGCGCACCGCGGGGGCGAGGGCCGATCGCCGGAGGGCCTCCTGCGCGGGCGTCGGCGGGCCCCCGCCCGCGCGCCCGAGGAGCGCCTCCACCCCCAGGAAGCCGAGCGCCGCGAGGAGCGCCAGGGCGGGGATGAAGTCCAGAAGGTAGCGGCTGGTCGCGCCGGCGTAGGAGCAGATGGTGGCGGCGACGACGAGGAAGAGGACGGCGGGAACCGCCGCCGCCCGGGAAAGGGGTCTCGCCCCGGAGCCCGCGCACACGAACGGCACGAGCGCCGCCGCCAGCAGGACCGGGAGGTTGGCGAGCGTCCCGAAGAAGAACTCCACCGGCAGGTGCCCCGGGGCCAGCGGGGGGCACACCGGCTCCCAGACGAACGGGAAGGCGCCGTGCCAGCGCAGGGGCTCGAGGAAGTAGAGCCGGAGGTTGTCCCAGAGGAAGCGCGGCTCAAACGACTTGGTCCCGTACACATTGTTGCCGGAGAGCTGGTAGTCGTGGCCGAACTGCAGGGCGCTATCGAACCGGTAGTAGTTGTAGGCGGCCAATCCCGCGCCGATGGCCGATATCGGCAGGAGGGCGGCGAGGAGTTCCCGGAGCCAGGGGGTGTCCCCGCGGCCCAGGGCCCGGGCCCGCAGGGAGGCGCCGGCGGGAATGAAGAGGACCACCGCCCCGAAGAGCAGGGACGGGCGCGCACCGACCGCCAGGCCGTAGGCGAGGCTCGCCGCGGCATACCAGCCGAAGCCCCTGTCCCCGCGGTGCCATCCCTTCCAGAGGCAGGCGAGGCAGAGCATCACGAGGGCGAAGGCGCAGCTGATCGACACCTCGTAGAGCCCCGGCCGCACGAGGAAGACCGGAAGCGTCGTGACCGAGCCGAGCAGGACCGCGAGGACGGCGCCGGCCCACGGCCCCACCTGCGGGAAGTGCCTCCGCCACGCGGCCAGGGCGAGCCCCAGGGCGGCCAGGTAGCCCACGACGGCAAAGAGGAGGACGGCGGTGGCCTGGTGGAGCGGCGCCCCAAAGAGCGCGCGGTAGGGCCAGAAGAGGATCACGGCGGGAGTGACCCCGAAGTAGGCGTAGAGGCGGCCCCTGTAATAGCTCAGGTCGATCAGGTTCCACGGCGGCTTCAGGTAGGGCCGGTACGTCACGAAGTCGTAGGGGTTTGCGGCCAGGGCGAGCGCCGGGGGCGCGTCCTTGGCGAGCCACACGTGGCCGGCCCGGAAACCCTCGACGACCAGGTTGTAGGGCTCGTCCCCGGCCGGCCGGGCCGAGACGTATGCGCGGCTGCGCGAAAGCAGCACCGTGAAACCCGCGATCACGAGGACCGCGGCCGCGGCGGCGGGGAGGAAGGTGCGAAGGCGGGATGCCTCGGGGGCGCTCACCGGGGATGACTGTACCCAAAAGGCCCCCACCTCAACACGGGATTTATACCGCCTCGGTGCGGTGCGCCCCCGCGCGCCCGCCGGCCGATAAAAGCTTCCGTTGGCCGCGGGCCCATTGCATCCTACCCGTCTTTCGCCGATGAAGCTCTCGATCGTCATCCCCTGCTACAACGAGGCCAGGACCATCCGGACCCTGGTGGAGCGCGTGCGCTCGTCCCCCTACCCCGACAAGGAGATCATCATCGTCGACGACTGCTCCCGCGACGGCACGCGCGACGTGCTGCGCACCCAGATCGAGCCCATGGTCGACAAGATCATCTACCACGACGTGAACCAGGGCAAGGGGGCGGCGCTCAGGACCGGGTTTGCGGCCGCGACCGGGGACGCCGTCATCGTGCAGGACGCCGACCTGGAATACGACCCCGACGAGTACCCCAAGCTCATGAGGCCGATCGAGGACGGGAAGGCCGACGTCGTCTTCGGCTCCCGCTTCATGGGCGGCGAGCCCCACCGCGTCCACTACTTCTGGCACATGATCGGCAACAAGTTCCTGACGCTCCTCTCGAACATGTTCACGAACCTGAACCTCACGGACATGGAGACCTGCTACAAGGTCTTCCGCCGAGACGTCCTGCAGAGGATCCAGATCGAGGAGAACCGCTTCGGGTTCGAGCCGGAGATCACGGCCAAGGTCTCGAAGCTGAACGTCGTCATCTACGAGATGGGCATCAGCTACTACGGCCGCTCGTACGCGGAAGGGAAGAAGATCGGCTGGCGCGACGGATTCCGGGCCCTGTGGGCCATCCTCAAGTACAACCTGCGCTAGGCGCCTACCTGCCGGCCGGCGCCTTGTCCTCGAGGCGCCTGAGCTGCTCAAGGCTTCTGCGGGCCATCGGGTAATCGGGCCTGATCCTCAGGGCCTCCTCGAACTCCGCCATCGCCTCCCTGTTGCGCCCGAGCTGGTAGAGGGCGTAGCCCAGGTTGTTGTGCGCCTCGGCGTAGTTGGGCTCCAGGCGTACCGCCTCGCGGTACTCCTGCGCCGACCGCTCGAGGCCGCCCTTGCTGCCAATCGCCAGGGCCAGGTTGAAATGGATCCTCGCCGGCTGAGCGCGGGTCCGAAGCGCCAGCCCGTACTGGACGATGGCCTCGTCGACCCGGCCCATCCTGAAGAGCACGCTCCCCAGGTTGTTGCGCGCCTCGCCATCCGAGGGGTCGATCGCCAGGGCCCTCCGGAATTCCTCGATCGCCTCGTCCCCGCGACCGAGCCGGTCCAGCGCCAGGGCGATGTCGTAGTGGAGCGGCGCGGAGTCGGGGGTCGGCGGGGCTATGCCCCGGTACTGGCGCAGCGCCTCCTCGGCCCGGTCCAGGTTGAAGAGGGCGAGCCCCAGGTTCCTGCGCGCCTCGAAGTCCCCGGGCTCGATGCTAAGCGCCTCCCCGAACTGTGCGGCCGCCTCCTCGTTCCTGCCCTCCAGGGCGAGCGCGCTTCCAAGGGCGAGGTGCGCGCGCTCGTTCTCCGGGCGCCTCAGGACGGTGTCGCCCCAGATGGCGACCTCGCTTCGGTAGTCGCGGTTGCGCAGGGCGGCCTCGACCCCGAGCGCAAGGGCCAGGGCGAGGACGACGGGCACGGCCCGCCGCCCGAGCCACCGCCACAGTCCCACGGAAATGAGCGCCGTGACCGCGGCCAGCGAAAGGTACATCCGGTGCTCGGCCATCGGCTGGAACGCCACGGGGACGACGCTTGATCCCGGCGCGAGGATGAGCAGGAACCAGACGCCCAGGAACCCGAGCGCGGGCCGGCGCCTGAACGCGAGGAACGTGGCTCCGACGAGCCCCAACAGGACGCAGGCCCAGGGGAACGCCTCGCGGACCGTCCCCACCAGGTTCGTCCCGTAGTCGAAGACGAGCGGGAATGGCCACACGGAGAGGATCAGGTAGTGAAGGACGACCCAGGTCTCGACGAGCGCGTACGACCACCAGGTGTACCCGAGGCCGTAGCCCACGCCCCGGCCCCCGAGGCCCGCGACCTGGACAAGGATGACCGTCCAGGTGCACGCCAGCGCCGCGTAGAGCCCCCTGCGCCGGCGCAGGGCCTCGCGGAACGACCCCGACACGAACGTCCGGTCGTAGGCCAGCACCATGAGCGGCGCCGTCACCATCACCTCCTTGGTCGCCATGCCAAGGAGGCAGGCGAGCACGGCAAGGAGGTTCCAGGGGCGCGGCCCCGGGCCCTCGGTCCCCCGGATGAAGCAATAGAGCGTCAGCAGGTAGAGGAGCCCCATCAGCGACTCCGCGCGCTGGATCACGTAGGTCACCGACTCGGTTTGGAGCGGATGCACCGCCCAGAGGAGCGCGGCCCCAAATGCCGGGAAGAGCCGGTCCCCCTCGTTGGGGAAGGCCCCGGGGAGGCGGGCCAGCGTCCGCCGCACGATCCCGAAGAGGGCCAGGGCGGCGAGGACGTGGATCGCAAGGTTGACGAGATGGTAGCTCCAGGCGTCGTTTCCGCTGAGCGCGTAGTTGAGGGCGAGGGACAGGCTCAGGACCGGCCGGCCGTGGACGACCGAGTCCGCGGGCGCCGACAGCGCCGACCCAAGGTGATGGATGGAGGGGTTCCACGTGATCCATATGTGGTCGTCGTAGATCAGCGGCCCCGAAAGGGAGCCGGCATATACGGCGGCCGTCGCCGCGGCGATCCCGAGGATCGCAGGCCACGGGGTCCTCGAGAGGGGGATCTGGCTTTCGCCCCTCGTCATTGCGGCTGGCCTGTGACGGGGTTGACGCCCTGCGGGAATTGCCGCTGGCCCGGAACATACCCGGGTTGGCCGGGCATCAATGTCCGGATCGTTTGGCCCTGCTGGGGGTCGGTGATCCTGCGCAGGAGCGCGGCCTTGGCCGCATCGTACTCGGAAGGATGGGCCGCCTTGATCTTCGCCAGGCGCGACGTCACCTCGGACAGGGGAAAGATGCTGCCTGGGAAATTGAGGACGTTGGTGAAGTTGATCACCGCATCAACCCACTGCTCGGCCGCCTCAAAATTGAGCCCCCGGGTGAAGCTGTACAGCGCCTGGGCATCGTTGGACGCCGACTCGCGGTTGCCCGCCCGCTCGCGCGTGTCCCTGCGGAAATCCGCCGTATGGAGGGCGAGCGTCCAGTCCTTCCTCGCGAGCGCCGCGTTCAGGACCCGGTCGAGATAGGCGGCAAGGGTCTCGTCCTTGCTAGGCTGTAGGTCGGCCGGTGCCCCGATGCTGATGGGGGCTGACAATAGGTCCAGCTGGCCGTCCATGCGGGCGAAGGCGAATTCATACTCCCCAAGCCCCCCATAGGAAGGGCCGAAGGAAACCGACTGTGATCCCGCCCGGGGCGTCCCGGACCTGATCTGCTCCAGCTGGCGCCGGACCGCCATGGCGGCCGGCTCCAGGCCCGTCTCGTTCTTCGCCATGAATGCCGCGTTGCCATGCAATGCCGCGAGCTGCGAGATGAACTCGTCGAGGTTCTCCAGGTTCACGGCGCTCGGCTTGAAAAGCGGAAGGGTCGGCTCGTCCACCTTGGGTGCGGCCGACATGAGGTCTAAAATCCTCGACCTGGGGTAGAAGCTGGCGTCGTAGTTCGGATTTGAGAGACCCTGCAGGTCCCGCTGGGCATCGAGCGCCTTCCCCGCATGGACAGCAGCGAGGTAGTCCTGGTAGTTCTGGACGAAGTATTTGAGGTTCTGGACGCGCTTGGCGTAGTCCTCGTCTCGCTGGTAGCCGTTGTAGGGCGGCGGCGGCATCGCGCCAATCTCGGCGGCCAGAACGTCAAGGTCCCCCGGATCCCTTGCGTTTTCGATGACGTCGACCACACGGGTCGTCAGCTTTTCGAGCCGTGTCCTAGCCTCCTGTGCCTTGGCGACGCTCTTGTCGGCGATCGGCGAATGGCTCTGTAGCTCGATCAGCTCCGACCTCGGTATGGCGGTGAACGCCGCGGAGGCCGCCACGAGCTGCTGAAGGGTGCCGGCGGCCTGCTGGGAGTTGCCCAGGTCCCTCTGGATCAGGTAGTCCTGCCAGCCGGTGATGAAGGCGCGGGCCCCGATGACCTTCTCCGTGAGGAGGAGCTCGTCGCCGCTGACGCCGCCCCTCGTCCCGTAGGGAGACACGGGGATCGCAGAGAGGCGCTTGAGGAGGCCGTCGAATTCCCTGGCTGGAGCGAGGGCGTGAAACTTCGCCACCATCTCCGCCGTGACGGCATCGACCTCCTTGGTCTGTTGCGCCATCTCCCGAGCGGACCGGCCCGACAGCTGCTCGATAGGCATCTCCGCCTTAAGCGAAGGCGTGAAGGGAACAGCCAGCAGCCCGAAGCACATGGCGGCAAACGAGGCCGATGCGATGGGCGCCGGCAAACGCGGGAAGCGAAGGATGCGCGCATGCGAGACATTCATAGGGGGTTCGAAGGAGGGTTGCGGGTGTGGATTGGTGGCCGTTCTTCGGCGAGTGAGGCGCCTGGATCGTACTTAAAGAGCCTTATCTAAGGGCGCTCCGATATCAATGGGTGCCGGCGGCCGGCCCGACAGGGAACAATTCGACCGCGTTCGGCGGATCGGGAGGTGCCGCCACGATTGTGAGGTCGTGACTAGCCGACAGGGTGTAATCCTTTCCCTGCTGGTCCTTGAGGAAGCAATCGACCGTGAGCGTGTAGGTGCCCGGAGAGACAATCGCAAACGCCGGAGACATCCCTCTGTTGATATGGATCCTCACTTCACCGGTCACCTTCACGGGCCGCATGTGGGTGTTCTTGTATGGTGCCACGGAAGAGGACATGTATCCCGCATACCTTCCCGCTGGATCCATCATGGAGCACGACACCCGGTAGAACTCGGTATCGCCGTCGTCTCCGACGTTTGCATCCAGTTCAAACCCCTGGGGGATGTAACCCACGAAATCCAGGGAGAATCGAGGCGTAAAGGGAACCGGCCGCCCATTGCCCGGGAATGCCACCTCGGCGGACTTGTCTGCCTGGACGTAGAGCCTGATGTTGTGCGGTTTTGCAGCGCTCGTGGTCTCGTCAAAGATCGCCTTGGCAAATGCCAGCGGCATGTACGCTTTCTCGGATTCCATCTCCGTCTGTTCGACGAACGAGGAATAGCGCACGGAGTACTCGTAGACAACCAGTCCGCCCCCCTCCGCCCGCCTCGCCTTCATCAGGCTCCAACGGGGATGCCTCTGGGCATACGTTTCCGGCGGATATGCCACGTAATCCAGGACCAGCTCGTGGGTACTGGCATCGGGCGCGAGGCGGTGGGGTGCGCTTGGCCGTTCGCGGGCCGCCTCGGCCTCGACGCCCTTCAGGTAGGCAACGGGGTCGTCTTGCCCCTTGATCACCCGGACCGAGGCCTTGTGGTGCCAATGGGGAAGGGTTTCCCCGTCGGGGATGTATTCCCGAAGCGGTGCCGGTGCCTCGACCAGGTTCTCCAGGAACAACCTCTGCGACCCGATCGCGATCGAAGGCGTCTCGTGCGCCGCGGCCGGTATCGAGGCGGCCGTCTCGCTCACCACGGTCTCGACTCCCATCGGAACAGCGGCTGGCGGCGGCGTGGGGATGGCCTGGGGCACGCCGTTTGCCGGGATCATGCCGGTCTGCCCGCGATAGGTGATCGTGACCGTCCCGTCGCCCCGGGAGACGAGCTCCACCATGGTCCCCCTCTTTATGGACACCAGGCTGTGTTCCGACCGCATGATCACGTCCCTCTGAAGAGCAAATTCCACGGCCTCGCAGCTGACGGCCGTGGCGATCGAAATCGCTCCGGCCAGCATGACGCTCGCCATCGACGAGCTGCGCCCTTGCAGTCTAGCGATGCAGCTACTCCTTGGCATGGCAAAGAGACATGCCGTTCATAGGGCCATCCCCGCAACCGCGTTCGGAATACTATCAAAGCAAATATATTCCTCACCACAGCGGCCATATACTGGACAAGGCAACCAACAGCGGGGCGATAGCGACTGTCCCGATACAAGGTGCATCCGGGAATTGATATATACAAATGCCGGCAGGGATAGCCAACATTATGAGAAGGCCGGCGAACGACCCGGAAAGGGCAGTAGGGGGCCCCGCATTGCCTGCCGAGAGAGGTAATGACCGCCCCTGACCCGGTCGCCGCCCCTGACCCCCAGAAAACGAGCCCCGGACGAGTTTCGGAGCCGGCGATCGCCTCGGCACGATCAGTGCCGGGCGATCGTCAGGGGAAACGAAAGCATCGTGAGCGCAAGCAGGGCGAAGTAGAAGATGAGGAACGACCGCAGAAACGCCCCGATCCGGATGGTGCGCTCGTCCCCCAGGCTGAGGTACGACCGGCGCCACAGGTAACGCATGAACCCCAGCGTGTTCATAAGGCCGCCGTTCAGGAAGATGACCGGGCGCCCGAGGTCCACCCAAACGGAGTTATGCCGGCTTTTCAGCCGGGAAAAGAAGACCTGCATGATGATGAGCCCCGTCGCGCAGCTCAGGGCGAGAATCACGAACAGCACAAGGAAGAGGTCCATTTGCCTGATGTTGGGGGAAACCGCTCGGGGGATGGCTCGTCTCCTGCCGCTTGCTAGGGCTTTTCGCCCCTCGGAAGTCCTAAGGAACCCGACTGCAGCGACTCCGCCCGCACACGCCCCCTCATGTCAACGAAGGCGGCTTCGATGAGCGCCCCGAGGGCCGCGGCATCGAAGTCATCCCCGGGCCTGAGCTTCACATGGCGCATGAGCCTGCCGGTGCCCTCCAGCAGGCCCTTCGGATCGTCAATCTCGGAACCCCGGAAGAATCCAACGTTCACGTGCGCCCGGAACGCATTGACGTAGGCAAATCCCGCATCGGCCACGCACGCCGTCGGATGGCCATCGTGCAACAGCTCCCGCACCTCCCCTCCACACCCACGCATGACCCCAAACCAGCGCCCCGCAATGGCACCCAGTTCACCGGGATGCCGCTTCATCCAAGCCTCGATGGCCGGCTCACGCTTGACCGAGCCAGGGAATCGCAGGAGCTGGGTCATGGCTTCTCTTGCCTAAGGTTGAGGTAATCCGTCGCAGGTAATGCGCGGCAGTCGTCCCTCAGGAGACGTTCCTGATCCAAGGATAGATCTGCGATTTGCCCTAGGCACCCTTGGGCGGCTCCCAGAGCTCGACGCGGTTGCCCTCGCCGTCCTTGATCCAGGCGAACTTCCCGAATTCGGAGGCCTGGCTCCCCTTCGGGTCGATCCAAACGCCTTCCTTTTTCAAGGCGGCGAGCACCTTCTTCAGGCTGGCGACGCGGTAGTTGATCATGTGTCCCTGCTTGCCCCGGCCGAAATACTCGGTGTCGGCATCGAACGGACTCCATGCGGTCGCACCCTCCTTCTTCGGGTTCTTGGCATCGCGCCACGAGAATGCAAAACCACCCCACGACTCGACCGGGAGGCCGAGGTGCTTCCTATACCATGCGCCCAGCTTGGACGGATTCCTGGCCTTGAAGAAGACCCCGCCCAGACCCGTGACACGTGGTGTTTTCATGAGACGGAATTAACCACAAAACACAGGGACAACCCAGAAATAAAACCGGGAAGGCCGGTGGTGCCTTTTGTGGGCTTTCCGTGGCCCGCATAAGCCGGACGACAAAGGCCCTCCTCATCCTGGCGACGCCCCTTGGCGTGCTTCGAACCTCATCGCCTAAAATGGAATGCCACCCAAAACCCGGAGATCACGAGCCCATGAAGCCCGATGAATCCCATCACGATGACCGGGCCCATACGCCGATCGAGCCTGGGAGTCGCCTCAAGGCGAGGGTCGCGCAGGAACACGGCAAAGGCCGCCAAGGCAAGAACGATGCCGGCGATCACGTCGGCGACATAGTGCTGCTTTGTGAACAGGGTCGAAATTGCGATGAGCGATGCCCATATCGCGGCGGCAAGTCCAACGCCGCGAGACACGTAACTGCACGTCAACGCCGCCAGAAAGGCTTGCGCGACATGAAGAGAGGGAAAGCAGTTGTACGGCTCGTCCCACAGGTAGACGATTCGCAATGCCCAGGCGAAGAAGCCCTCGCCGATTGCCTCCGAGCTTGGGCGAACGAGAATAGTCGGGTACGCCAACCAGCCGGCCAGGCCGACCATCCACACCAGCACATAGGCCCAGAGCGTGCGTACAATGTGTGCCTCCTCACGCACCAACAGGAGCGGGAGGAAAACTGCAAAATAGAGCGAGCCGTAGACCAGCGACCAGGAGGGCTCCAAGGGAATCGCCCGATCCAGCGCCAATTCCGGCATGTGCAACGTCCGGCTCCGCGCATAGGCGCCGACGACCAAGTATCCGGGCACAATCAAGCACCACGCAAGGAAGGGTATGACTACAGACGCACTTGTCGGGTACGGTCGCGCAAGCAGTTCCACGACCATGGTCCACCGGTTCGGCCCCTTTGCGGTCATTTCGCACAGTCGCTCACGATCTTTCTCAATGTGGCCAACGACACATCTTCGATTCTTCGGAACCGGATGCAGCTCTTGCCGACGTCCAAACCCCGCAATTCGGAGCGATAGCGCTTCACGATCTCAGGGTCGGCGTAGAATGAGAAATAGTTCTTCTGGGAATTGAACGCGATGAAACGCGACGCCACCTCGTAGGTCGGCATGCCGTATTTCATGCTCCCGGAGCCCTTGGGCGCCGCCGATCGCACCATCTTATCGAGCGTCTCGACAACGGATCGTTCCTTGGGGGAGAGACCCGAAATGTACTCCGGAATGGTGGATGCCTTCGATTGCATTCCGAAGATACTTCAGCCTGGCGTCTCAACGATTCGCTTCGACGGATGGCGCGCCTCCCGCCCGGCGGTAGGCGCGACAGCTGGAGACGTCGGATCCACTCGTTGTTTTGGTTTTGGCTTTGGCAATGCCTACTCGACTTCGACTTCTATTCCGCCAATCCACTTGGCGATTATATTGTAGATAAATGCACTGACAACGCCGCCGATGAACCCCATCGCCGCGTAGAGAAACGGCAACATCAGCGCGAAACCTGTTCCGAACGCCATCATACCAACCCGTTGCGGTGACGGTGAGTGCGAGGCGACGAGAGACATTATCAGGAAGATCGGGCAAAAGATAAGGCCCATTATGCCATATAGCAGTGCGAGCATCTTGCCCAGTTGAAGAGGCGCGATGCGTTTGACTCTCCGAGTCGTCGATAGCGGTGGCGGGGTTGGGGTCATAGATTTCCTTGGCGGCCTGTTGCCGAACGCTGAGGCGGTTCGCCCTAAGGATGCCGCGGCTCCTGCCCCGCGGGAGACGAGCCCGAGGCCGGCCTCGGCTCCGATAGCTGGGCAGGCTCCTCTTCCGTCATCGTCCGGGATGCCCGAGAGGAGAAAGCCAAACGGCAGAACAGATCGGTGCCGAACAAAAGCACGAGCGCCACGCAAAAGTGGTAAATTCCCCAGGCTAGATATTCGCCTTGGTGAGAAGCGGAGCCAATTGCCACATGCTTGATGTCGGCCTTCTCGAAGACGATGCCAGCAAAATCGCCGAGGCCGGTAACTAGCTGATACACGCCGATTCCCTTAACTATCGCTCTAAAGACGGACAATTCCCTTTCGGAGATAATCATAGCTTTTTCGGGTATGGGTCTCGACAAGCCTAATGGCCGAATCGCAATAGACGCACGTTCGAAATCAGCGTCGGGTACGATGACCTGAATGCTCGGCAGTCCGCCCACGAGATTTACGCTCGACTCGACATTCTGCAGCTCTGCGGCGATTCCATCTCCAACGAGCAGCGATTGGGCGAAAGCAGCGTCCGAAAGCCTGAAGAAAGACGCTACGGTTTTCATGCTTGTTCCGACGTCCTAGTGGTCCGTGAAGGCGGATGGAGCGCCGCCTGAACCACCTGGAGGGGTGACAGACGGAGACACCGGACCCGATAGTTGGTTGGCCTCCCCTACCATGGTTTGGTTTTATGCTCGCCCTCCGAGAAGACCGGTTCGGTTGAGTGCAGTAGAGATGCTCTAATTTCCTCCAAAATGCCAGGGTGCAGGCTGGATACGGAAATGTACGCCCCATCTGTGTGGATATACAATCCCGGACCGTTCTTTGTGGTGTAACACTTCGCAAAGACGCCCATCCCTCCGCTCCACATACTCTCCTTGTAACCCTTCCCATCGATGAAGGACATCAGGATATCCCACTGCTCTTTCTGCTGCGACAAGGATCTCGCGTCGCTCGACACGCGAAGGATGAGCGTCATCTGGGGCCAACGTTGAGGTGAATCGCTCTAAGGAATGCGCGGATCCCGCCCCGCGGAGGGCGTGCCTGACGACGGCGTCGGGTCCGACGGTTGGTTCGGCTCTTGAGCTAGATGCTGAAAGGAGATCTCGGGCGGCGGATCGTCGTCGCGAGCCGGCGGAGCCAGAAAGAGGTAAATCAACAGCAAAACGTTGATCGGCGGCACCACCCAAAGAAGCAGCCACCACGGGGAACGTCCCGCATTTCTGATTCTCGGGACGTCGAGGCACAGTGTTTTGTAAGCAGCGGCACCTATCGCCAACAATATTGCGGACGCACGTCCGACGGCCGGAATCGGACCCAGGAGCGCACCGGCCACACCAACAACCAGCATCACAATGACGACTCGGACCAGGTATTGAACCCGCGCGAGCTCATATGGAAACAATCCAGCCGACATTATTGAGACCTCATCGGGCGGGCTAGCATTCATATGTAAGAGCGACGGGGGGGGACGAACGAGCCAACGAGCCGCGGCGGCCGATGCCGCGACTCCTGCACCGAAGCAAACCTACCCGATATGGGCGTCGGATACGACGATTAGTCCGGCGACTTCATCGGCAACCGATCTAAATTGACCATTCATAGTATAGCAACGGACATCCTCGGAATTCGGCCTTCCCCACACTTCGAAACCCGCATTTCGCGTAGAAAATGCCGGCACCCGCAGGCGCGTCGTACGCATCAAGTCGAATAGCATCCGCCGGCCACCGCCGGCAGATCTCCCTGATTTGTTCAACACACTGTCGACCAATCCCTTGGCCCTGGAGATCGGGCACGACCGCCATTGAAAGCAAGTACAGGGTCCGCCTGCTCGCGCTGAAGTAGGTCCGATCTATTGCCCAAGGCTTCCTCGTGGTCAGCCGCAAGGTGGCAACCAGTCTGCTTTTGTGCTGGGCCACAAAGACTTTCGAATTTTTCAATTCGAAGCGCACCCCTCTTTCGGTCGCGACCCCGGACCAATGTCCCGCCCCATAACGCTTCGTCAATTTGTCGGATGCCGCTGATCGCAAAGCCGCTAATTCCAACACGTCCCTATCCTCCGCTTCCCTCAACATCACACGCATATTTCGCCGGAAGTTGAGGTAACACGTCCTAAGGATGGTGCGCCCGCTGCCCCGCAGGAGACGCGCCTGGCGCGAGAGTCGGTTCCGACGATTGGCTCGGTTGCGCGATCATCTGATCCAATAACCTCCGACCTTGTCGTCCTTCACGCTGAGAGTTGCAAGAGCGTCATCGCCACCATCCGAAAACGATAATTTCCAAAGCGTGACCCGAAAGCCATGTTGACTGAGCTCGCCGAGAAACGTCACGTGAACCGTCTTCAACTTCGGCCCAAGCGCTGTGCAGACCGAGTCGAACTGCGACTTCGTTATACCGTGAAAGGCTTGGGTTCCGTCAGCAACGAACGCGTTATAATCCGAATTCTGAATAGCGCTAAGTAGTTTCTCGGAAAACGCTGCGTCTTCCTTTTGAGGTTCACCAGCGAAGAGTCCCGACGCGCTTGCCACTAGCAACGCGGCTAGAATACAGATTTCCCGAGCGGGCATTGTTTTCATGGAACGTTGAGGTGATCCACCCTAAGGAAGGCGCGACTCCTGCCCCGCAGGAGACGTGCCTGACGCGAGGGTCGGATCCGACGATCAGTTAGCCGTGCCTTTCATAAGGTCAGCAACACCCATTTTTCGCCGGTCGTGCTCCCCACCGCTACGACATTACCGTTTTCCTCGTCGATTGTATAAGACCGTTGATAATCCGGGGGCTGCCGCTCCGAGGCCAATTGCCATACCCCGCCCGTGTAGCGATATATGCCAATTGAAATGACCGGAACTCCCGAACCGAAAGTTTGCAGTACCAACACATCCTGTTGAGCGCCCAGAATGTCCACCTTCCCACCTGCAAAGAGTTGGTTCGCATAATTGACAGCTGCTCCTGATGAAGCAAAGGAAGTCGGCTCCAAGGCACCAATCCCGGCAGAGTCGAAATATATCTCGGTCAAAATGATTCCAGGATTTGAGCCAGTGGACCGAGCTACTACAGTGTAGTTACCCGGGTTCAGGCAAAGATAGGCAAATGAATCTGCGCTGTTCGTCGGGAGCGGAAATGCTCCCAAAGCGAGATACTTGGTATTGATGTTCGCTTGCTCTGCCGGCGTGTAATCCGCAAACGCGGTCCCTGATCTCAGGTTTACGCCATTTGCATCTACTACGTCGAACGAGGTGCCGGTCGCATAGCCTGTAACACCGAATTTAGCCAAACCGGGACCGACCGCCCGTATCAGCAAAAAAGTAGCGGCGTTCTTGACTACAAATCCGCATATCGAAGCGTTGTCCCCTGAGCCGCTCAGAGCACGGTTTGATATGTTGGATGTAGTTCCGTTCGTCAGGCTCGAGTCTGCTCCGCTACCTATGGATGAGAGCGATATGAGTACCGCTGCAAACAAGACGGGGTATCTTTTCATGGGATTGCCGGCTAACGTTGAGGTGAACCGCTCTAAGGAAGGCGCGGCTCGTGCCCCGCACGAG
>CAYPXZ010000005.1:0-138612 GCA_964414785.1 uncultured Opitutaceae bacterium | reverse complement strand
TGCGCGAACAACTGCCCGTACAAGGTGCGCCGCTTCAATTTCTTCGACTGGAACATGCGCCAGCTGGACAGCCTCTACATGGGGCCCCTGGGGCCCCAGGGGATGCCGGAACTCGTCCAGATGGTGAAGAACCCGGAGGTCACGATCCGCATGCGCGGCGTCATGGAGAAGTGCACGTACTGCGTGCAGAGGATCGAGCGCGGGAAGATCGAGTGGAAGGTGAAGACCGCGCAGGCCGGCCATCCCGGGGACGTCGCGGTCCCCGACGGCACGATCCGCACCGCCTGCCAGCAGGCGTGCCCGGTCGAGGCGATCGTCTTCGGCAACATCCTCGACCCGCAGAGCGAGGTCTCCCTCGCCAAGGCCCGGGAGCAGGACTACGCCCTCCTCGGCTACCTGAACATCCGCCCCCGAACGACGTACCTGGCACGGATCCGCAACCCGAACCCGAAGATGCCGGACTACACCGAGCTTCCGCTTAGCAGGGTGGAGAACTGGAACAAGAACCACCCCGCCAAGGCCTGATCATGTCCCACGCTTCCGAAAACACGGCCACGACCCCCGCTATCTTGAGCGAGGTCAAACCCGCGTCCAAGCCGCGCGCCGAGCTTGTGGGGCACGGCCGGAGCTTCTCGTGGATCACCGAGAAGATCTGCGGCATCGCCGAGGAGAAGACCCCGGTGTGGTGGTGGTGGTGCTTCATCACGGCCTGCATCGTCGCCAGCTTCACGGTCGCCGGCATCACCTACCTGGTCGCCACCGGCGTCGGCGTCTGGGGCCACCGCAACCCGGTCAACTGGGCGTGGGACATCGTCAACTTCGTGTTCTGGATCGGCATCGGCCACGCCGGGACCTTGATCTCGGCGATCCTGTGCCTTTTGCGCCAGAAGTGGCGCACCTCCATCAACCGCTCGGCCGAGGCCATGACGATCTTCGCCGTCGTCTGCGCGGGCATCTTCCCGGTCTTCCACATCGGCCGCGTATGGTACGCCTGGTTCCTCTTCCCGCTGCCGAACTCCAACTACATCTGGCAGAACTACCGCTCGCCGCTCGAGTGGGACGTCTTCGCGGTGTCGACCTACGGCACGGTCTCGGTGCTCTTCTGGTACGTCGGGATGATCCCCGACCTGGCGACCATGCGCGACCGGTTCGCGTCGGTCGGCAAGACCCTGAGGGCCCGGATCTACGGCTTCTTCGCCATGGGCTGGCGCGGCTCGAGCCGCCACTGGAGCAACTACGAGATGGCGTACCTGATCCTGGCCGGCATCTCGACCCCGCTCGTCCTCTCGGTGCACACGATCGTCTCCTTCGACTTCGCGGTGTCGCTCCTGCCGGGCTGGCACACGACCATCTTCCCGCCGTACTTCGTCGCGGGCGCCATCTTCTCCGGCTTCGGCATGGTGCTCACCCTCATCCTGCCGCTGCGCGCGATCTACCACCTGGAGGACCTGATCACGCAGTACCACATCGACTGCATGTGCAAGGTGATCCTGGCGACCGGCACCATGGTCGGCTACGCCTACGCGATGGAGTTCTTCATCGCCTGGTACGGCGCGAACCCCTACGAGGGTTTCGCCTTCATCAACCGCGCGTTCGGCCCCTACTGGTGGGCCTACTTCATCATGGTCACGTGCAACGTGGTCACGCCCCAGTTCTTCTGGTTCCGCGGGGTGCGCGAGAACACGACCCTCGTGTTCGTGCTCTCGCTCTTCGTCAACGTCGGCATGTGGTTCGAGCGCTTCGTCATCATCGCGACGTCCCTCGCCCGCGACTTCCTGCCGTCGAGCTGGGGCTACTACAGCCCCTCGGTCGTCGAGATCTTCACGTTCTTCGGGACCTTCGGGGTCTTCTCGGTCCTCTTCCTCCTCTTCATCCGCTTCCTCCCGATCATGGCCGTCGCCGAGCTGAAGGCGGTGACACCCCAGGCCGACCCGCATGCCGGCGAGCACCACTCCTAGAGGACACCGCCATGGCTGAAAAACCCTACGGTCTGATCGCCACCTTCGACACCCCGGGGGCGCTCATGCACGCCGCCGAGAAGGTGCGCGACGCCGGCTACATGAAGTGGGACTGCATCACGCCCTTCCCGGTGCACGGCCTGGACCAGGCGATGGGGGTTCGCCGCAGCAGGGTGCCCCGGATCTCGCTCGCGGGCGGGATCACGGGATTTTGCACCGGCATGTCCATGATCTGGTTCATGGACCGCTTCGACTACCCGATCACGGTCGGCGGCAAGCCGTTCTTTAGCCCCCTCTTCGCCTTCCCCGTCTCCTACGAGCTGACGATCCTCTTCACGGCCTTCGCGACCATCGGGGGGATGTTCTTTTTGAACGGCCTGCCGATGCACTACCACCCGGTCCTCAACTACGAGAACATCCGGCGGGGCACCGACGACCTCTTCTTCATCGTCATCGAGAAGGCGGACCAGAGGTACGACTTCGAGAACACCCGCGCGCTCCTGGCAAAGCTGGGCGGCAGGGAGATCAAGGAGATCGAGAGCTAAGGCCATGCGCAACCTGTACCTCACCACGGCCTTCGTCGTCGTCCTCACGGTGTCCATCCTGGGGCTTCGCGGCAGGACGTTCACGCACCCGCCGATGGATGTCTTCCCCGAGTGGGCCTTCCCGGGCATGAAGCAGCAGCCGAAACTCACGCAGCAGACGGCGAGCGCCTTCTTCGCTGACGGGCGCTCGGACCGGGTCGCTCCCGAGGGCACGGTGGCCTCCTCCTTCGGCCCCGCCGGCCAGCCGCTCAGGGCCGACGACTTCCTCTACCGCGGCAAGCTTGGGGACGGCACGTTCGCCCGCGGGTTCCCCCCCTCCATCAAGGTGGACCTGAGGCTCCTGGAGAGGGGCCGCGACCGGTTCACGATCTACTGCTCGCCCTGCCACGGCGCCGTCGGCGACGGCAACGGGATCACGAAGAAGTACGGCATGGGCGCCGTCCCGACCTACCACGACGACCGCATCCGCAAGATGGCCGAGGGCGAGATCTTCAACACGATCTCCAACGGCAAGGGCCAGATGAACACCTACGCCGACAAGCTCGCGCCCGCGGACCGCTGGGCCGTGATCGCCTACGTGAGGGCCCTGCAGCGGGCCCAGACGGGGACGCTCGCGGACGTCCCGGCCGACCACAGGGAGGACCTAGGAACCAAATGAGCAAACCCGATACAACCAAGGCGCTCGGGGTTGGGCTTGTGGGCATCGCCGTGACGGCGCTCGGAATCCTGGTCTCGGGGGCGCACGTCGTCGCGACGGCCTGGCTCGTCGGCATCGGCTTCTGGACGGCGGTCGCCATCGGGATGCTGATGATGATCCTCATCCACCACATCTTTGACGCCCAGTGGTCGACCGTCCTTCGCCGCCAATACGAGCACGGCGTGGCGGCCTTCCCCTGGCTGCTCCTTCTTTTCCTGCCCCTTGTCATCGCGTCCCTCCTCGGCAAGCACGACCTGATCTGGCCCTGGATGAACCCGGAGCACCAGATCATCGGCGGCCACCACGTGAAGGACGACCTCCTCTACGTGAAGAAGCACGCGTTCCTGAACCTGCCGCTCTTCACCGTGGTGAGCGTGGGCTTCTTCGGCCTGTGGATCTGGATCTCGGCGAGGCTCAGGAAGGCCTCGTTCACCCAGGACTTGGACGGCGACATCCGCTGGACGCGGATGAACGGCCGGACCGCGGGCTTCGGGATACCGCTGGTCGCCCTCACGCTGACCGCGGCCGCGATCTACTGGTTCAAGAGCCTCGAGTACCACTGGTTCTCGACCATGTACGGCGTCTGGTACTTCGCCAACTGCATGCGCGGGGCCCTCTCCCTCGGCGTCCTCATCATGCTCTGGCTCTACGACCGGGGCGACCTGAGGGGGATCCTAAAGACCGACCACCTGTGGGCCATCGGGCAACTGATGCTCACCTTCACGGTCTTCTGGGCCTACATCTCGTTCTCCCAGTACTTCCTGATCTGGAACGCCAACGTCCCCGAGGAGACCTTCTGGTACAACATCCGCGAGTTCGGCGACTGGTGGTACGTGAGCCTCTTCCTGGTCTTCGGCAACTTCCTGCTGCCGTTCCTGCTCCTCCTGTCGTACCGCTACAAGGTCACCCACAGGACCATCCGCCGGATCGCCTACTTGGTCCTCTTCGTCGTCTTTGTCGACATCTGCTACAACATCCTGCCGGCCCTGCAGGACGCCCAGGGCAACCCGCAGCCGTTCTTCTCGATCAACCTGCTCTGGGCCGTGACCTCGGTCGTCGGGGTCGGCGGCGTCGTCATCGCCGCCTACCTGCGGGACCTCCCGAGAACCAAGCTCATCCCGATCCGCGACCCGCGGATCGGCGAGTGCCTGCACCACCATGACTGACCCGAACGCATCCTCCCCGCGGCCGGTTTCCCTCCTGGCGGTCGTCGCCATCTTCGTGCTCCTTTCCGTGTTCGGGCTGGTCACGGTGCGCGTCTACACCCGCCACCGGGCTCCCGCCCCGCAGAACCTGGCCCCTGACAACCTTTCCAAGGACCTCGCCTGGAGGTCGACGCCCGAGGCGCGCCGGGAGGCGCTCGCGAAGCTGCGCGAGGCGCAGGCCCACCAGGGCGCCAGCTACGCCTGGGTGAACCAGAAGGACGGCGTCGTCCAATTGCCCATTGAGAGGGCGATGCAGCTCGTGGTCGAGGAGCACGCCGGCAAATGACCATGAAGAGCGAATACTCATCGACGGACTCGGCCTCGCGCTGGCCGCTGCTTGTCCTGCTCATTTCCGGGGCCTGCTGGCTCGTGGTGAGCGGCGCCCTGGCGCTCATCGCGTCGATCCAGCTGCACACGCCTTCGTTCATGGCGGTGTGCCCGGTCTTCACGTACGGCCGGACGGTGGAATTGGCGGAGACCTCCTTTGTCTACGGCTGGCTCGCGAACGCCGGGCTTGGCCTCGCGACCTGGGTCCTGGGGCGCCTCTCCGGCGAACCGCTGCGCGCCCAGAACTGGGCGATCGCCGGGGCCGTGTTCTGGAACCTGGCGGTGGCGGGCGCCCTGGTCGGCGTCGCCCTCGGGGATGCGACCGGATTCGCGCTCCTGGGGCTCCCGGGCTACGTCCAGTTGATCCTCTTCTTCTCCTACGGCGCCATCGCGGTGCCGGGGCTCCTCGCCTGGGCGGGGCGCCTTCGGAGCGTCTCCTTTGCCTCGCACTGGTACGCGGCGGCGGCCCTCTTCCTCTTCCCCTGGTTCCTGTCCGTGGCCCATGTGATGCTCTTCTCGGCGCCGGTTCGCGGGGTGCTGCAGCCGATCGTGGCCGGATGGTACGCGCAGTGCGTCTGGACGCTCTGGCTCGCGCCCCTGGCCCTCTCGGTGGCCTACTACGTCGTCCCGAAGGTGACCGGCAAGGTCCTCCCGTCCTACGAGTTCGCGTCACTCGGCTTCTGGTGCCTCGTCGTCGTCGGGGGCCTGACCGGAGGCCGCCACCTGGTCGGGGGACCCGTCCCGGCGTGGATCGCCTCGATTGCCGTCGTCTCGTGCGCCCTCCTCTTCTTCCACACGTTCGTCGTGTTCCTCAACCTGCGCGGCGCGTTTTCGGGAGGGGGGATCGCGGTCAAGTTCATCGCCTTCGGCCTGGCGGCCTACGTCCTCGGGGCCCTGGTGGACGCCATCACGTCCTTCCATTCGGTCGCCCTTTACACGCAGTTCACGTACTTTGACGAGGCGCAGAGGCAGCTGGCCCTCTACGGCGCGGCCTCGAGCATGCTCTTTGGAGGGATCTACTTCGCCCTGCCGCGGATCACCGGCAAGGCCTGGCTCAACGCCAACCTGGTTCGGGCCCACTTGGTCCTCGTGATCGTGGGGCTTGTCCTCCTCATCGGGTCGTACTGCACCGCCGCAAGCGCCCAAAGCCACGGGACCCTCGCCCCGTCCATTTCATTCGCCACCATCACCGAGCAGACGCGCCTTTCGCTCGTCGTGGCGACGGCCGCCCAGGGGCTCCTCCTCCTTGGCAACATCGCGTTCCTCGCCAATTTCTACGGGACGGCGTGCGAGATCCTGAACATCTCGGCCCCCGCCTGGTTCAAACCGGCACCGGCCATGGAGACCCCCGCGTCGTGAAGAGCAATTTTGCCTTTTTCCTCGGTCTATTGGGCGCGCTCGCCATCTCCTGGGCGGGGATCGTCCTCGGCTCGAACGCCCAGCTGGGGGCCCTGGCCCCCTTCTACGACGACTCCGAGGCCACCGCCTTCCCGCAGTGGATGCCCGGCGCCGCGGCTCAGGGCCAGCTTGTCTACAGGGATCTCGGCTGCGCCGCCTGCCATACCCAGCAGGTCCGCCGGCCCGGCTTCGGCTCCGACACGGCCCGGGGGTGGGGCGACCGCCAGAGCGTCGCCCGCGACTACATCTACCAGCCCTACCCGCAATTGGGGCGTTCGCGCGTCGGCCCCGACCTGGCGAACCTGGCGGACCGGAAGCCCTCCGCCATGGATGCGTCCGACCTCATGCACCTTCTCTACGCGGGCGGTCCGGGGATGCCCTCCTACCGGTTCCTCTTCGAGATGCGCAGGCTCGGCGTGGGTGCGCAGCCCTCCGACAAGGCCCTGAAGCTTGTCGGCGACCTCGAGCCCAAGGAGGGCTGGGAGGTCATTCCGACGGCGCGTGCGGACTCGCTCGTCGCCTACCTGCTGAGCCTCAAGAATCCCTACGCGTACCCCGAGGCTGTCCCGGTGCCCCCGGAAAAGCCCGAGGGCGACGCGGACGCAGCGAAGGCCGCCCCGGTGGCTGCCGCGCCCGCGCCGCAGCCTGCCGGGGCAGCGGCAACTCCCCCCGCCGCCGCACCCCAGGGTGCAGCCGCAGGGTCGACGGTCGCACCGGCTGCCGGTTCGCCTCAGGCCGCGCCTTCAGCGCAGCCCGCTGCTGCAACGGCGACCCCCGCGGCAACCACGCCAGCGGCGACGCCTGCTGGGGCAACGGCTGCACCGGCGGCTGGTTCGCCTCAGGCCGCACCCGCAGTTCAGCCTGCGGCCGCTAGCCCGGCAGTGCCGGCTCCAACACCGGCCGACGGACAGACGGGAGGGGCCAAATGAGCGACATGAACCCGAACGACCCGAGGGTCGACCAGGCGGAGGCGAGCGACGAGGGCCTTCTCGACTCCCATGAGAGGCTCCTGGGGCGCCATCCGGACGACGGGGCCCGCTACCGGCTGCTGCCGATTGCGATCCTGTTCACCCTGAGCGGGCTGATCCTCTTTGCCGGCACGTACCTCAACCGGTACACGGGCCACTACAGTGCCACCATCTTCGACGAGAACGCCAAGCCGACGAATGGTCCCTTGGTGGTGAAGGTGGATCCGATCGCCATGGGCAAGAGCCAGTTCAACGCGGTCTGCATCACCTGCCACCAGGCGACAGGCCTGGGCGTCGCGGGGATCTACCCGCCTCTCGCGGGCTCCGAGTGGGTCAACGGGCCGTCGGCGCGGGTGATTCGGATCGTGCTCTACGGCCTCAAGGGCGAAATCCACGTCGAGGGAAAGGTCTTTAACGCCGCGGCGATGCCCGTGTTCGGGCAGGTCGCGGGCTCGGCCTACAGCTGGAACGACGAGAAGGTCGCAGCGGTCCTCACCTATGTCCGCCAGGAATGGGGCAACAAGTCGCCTGCCGTGACGGCTGACGAGGTCTCCGCGGTGCGCAAGGCCCTTGGCGACCGCAAGGAGATGTCCGAGGGGGAGCTGCAGGGCGTCAAGTAGGCCCCAGGATTCCTCTAGGGCGTTTTCGAGTTAGGTATGGCCGTACTCGGCCGCGGCATCTCTTCGGCATGCTCAATCTGTCGCAGGGAGGGGGCAAATAGCAGGTGGAGCAGGGGCCTGGAGCCCTCCACCAACGCCCCCGGCCCTAAGTAATCGGCACGAATGATGTGAGGGCGAGCCTGGTGGAGGCCTCGGACACTCCGGCTCGCTCTGCGAACTCCGGCCATCTTTTTACGGCGTCTGCGACCTCGGCGACGATAACCCTGGCCCGCTGGCGCTGAATCCCCGCGTCGGACGCCAGCTTCAGAAGGTCTTTGACGGTTGGATTGCCCGTGCCGGCGACGGTCATGTTGTGCTGGCCGTTAACCCCCACGGAGTGGGTGATGTCGTAGGCCGGAGATAGCCTCCATGCACCGGATGCGGAGGCGAGAAAGGCGTGGTTTCTCACGTGGTCGTCGCGGTTGTGCGAGAGGACATTGAATGCGGCGCGGCGAAATGCTTGCTCAACCTGCCCGATATCCTTCGTAAGGGCGAACACGACGCCAAGGAACTCCTGATAATCGCGGTTGGGGTGCCTAAAGTCGGAGTGGACGATGCCCCCGAACGTGTGGGTGAAGATCCGAGCCCCGTCGGCACCACGGTCGAACCGTCGAATGCCAAAGAACCGCCCGGCGCTGGTGGAGAAGATCTTCGTGGGCGGCATCTCGACTCCGGCCGCCCCTGCCATCTGCGCGTAAGCCTCCTCAACGCATCCTGCGTCCTCGCTGTCGTCCTTGGCCCGAAACTTGACGAGCCACTGCTCGAATCCGGGCCCGGGGTCGATGATGTCAGAGGAGATCTGGCCCGACGCCGGGTTGTACGCAGCGAACACCTTGGGCCTCGAGCCGCCAAACGACCCGCCGCCAGCGTACAGCGCAGGCAATGCCACCTCGGGGCTGCCGGCCACGATACGCTCGGCCTGTCTGGCTATGACGGGCAGGTCCACGATGCCGTCCGCAGGTGCCGCGACCCCTTCAATCACGGGATGGTACTGAAGCAGTCCGATCCCATGGTCGCCGACATAGGATAGGCGGTCGAGGGGTGAAAGCGTTTCGGGCGCCCTTCCCTTAGACCGAAAGAAACGGTCCATAAGGAGGAGGCCCCATCCGTCAGGGATCGAGTCGTCGAAGATCCCGAAGAGGCCCTCGAAGATCAGGGTGTCCTCGCGCTTCAACCCGGGAGTAAGGGGGAGGTAGAATGGCGAGAGTGCGAATCCGTCTCGTAGCCACTCGGGGGAGTACTCGAAGAATATTTCGCGCTCGGGCGTCTCCGCGAGCGTGCCGACTTCGCGGTCGGCGGCGAGCACGTGGAGCTTGCGCAGCGCGCTCATGGCAGGGTGGTTCCGCGCTTGCGGGCAGCGGGGTGGAGTTTTTCCAAATCCGCAAGTGTTACGGGATCTCGAGCCCGGACTGCGAAAAGGGACTCCAAGTCACCGGCAATCCCAAGGACAATGGCAGTCTTCACCAGGGCTTCAACCGAGCCGAGCCCCCGCACCTCAAGGCGTTTGAGCGACCACGGGTTGACGCCGGCCCGGACCGCCAGGGTCTTGCGCGACCAGCCAAGCTGCAGCCGGCGGGCTTGCAAACGGGCCCCAATCTCTCGGGTCATTACCCCCGGCGACTTTCCTATAAGAGGCATCATATTACCCCGTAATCGCTGATTCATGATATAAGGGGTAATAGGTTGCCCCCTTAAAATCAACCTAAATGCCCGAATCAGTCTGCTATTCTCAATGCCTTATGCCGCTATCCAACGTGAAAAGGTGCTACGCCCCCAGGCGCTTGTCCGGCACCAGGTAGTTCCGGACGTAGTCCGAGACGGCGTCCGGGAGCGGCGTCAGCGGCTTGTCGTAGCCGGTTGACCGGAGCTTTGAGATGTCCGCCTTCGTGTAGTACTGGTACTTGGGGCGGAGGGACTCGGGCATGTCGATGAATTCCACCTTTGGGGGAAGCCCCAGAGCGCCGAAGATCGAGTCCGCCAGGGTGAGCCACGTGTTCGCCTCGCCGGAGCCGATGTTGAAAAGGCCGCCGGCCGTGGCGCCTTTCTCCGCGAAGTGCAGCGTCATCTCGACCGCATCCTTGACGTAGAGGAAGTCGCGCATCTGGGCCCCGTCCTTGTAGTCGGGGTTGTAGCTCTTGAAGAGTCCGAGCTTGCCCGTCTCCTTAATCTGCACGTGGGCCTTCGCAACGACCGAGCGCATGTCGCCCTTGTGGGCCTCATTGGGGCCGTATACGTTGAAATACTTCAGGCCCACGATCCGGTCGAGCCAGCCCAGGCGCCGGGCGTAGAGGTCAAAGAGGTGCTTCGAGTAGCCGTACATGTTGAGGGGCCTTAGCCGCTCGAGGGCCGGGTCCTTGTCATCCATGCCCTGCGCCCCGTCGCCGTAGGTCGCCGCGGACGAGGCGTAGATGAACCGGCCGCCCATGCTGAGCGTCCACGCCGCCAGCTCGCGGGTGAAGGCCGTGTTGTTGTCGACCAGGTACGAGGCGTCGCGCTCGGTCGTGGCCGAGCACGCCCCCAGGTGGAACACCGCCGAGAACTTCCCGAGGGCGCTCGGGCTCTGGGCTAGGCGAGAGCGAAGGGCGGGACCCTCGATGTAGTCCGCATACTTCAGGGGCACGAGGTTCCTCCACTTCTCGTCGGAGTGAAGGATGTCGCAGATCAGGATGTCGTCGCGGCCGCGGGCGTTCAGGGCCCAGACAAGCGCGCTGCCTATGAATCCGGCCCCGCCCGTGACGAGGATCCGCCCGTTGAGTGCGCTCGAGGGCATCAGGCTGAGAGCTCCTCGCTCCTTGCGCGGGCCGCCGTGGCGGCCTCGCGGATCATCCCCCTGAAGTCGCGGTCGGCCATCTTACGCAGGCCGGCCGCGGTCACGCCGTTCGGAGAGGTGACCTCGCTGCGCAGGACCTCCGGGTCGACGTCGCGCCGGGCGAGGAGGCGGGCGGCGCCTAGGACGGTCTCGACCGCGAGCACCTTGGAGGTCTTCGCGTCAAACCCGAGGCCTATGGCGGCGTCGCGAAGCGCCGCCGCGAATTCGAAGACGTAGGCGGGCCCTGCGCCGCTGATGGCCGTGCAGGCGTCCATCTGCGACTCGGGCATCTCGATCGAGGCGCCGAGGGCGCCGAAAAGGGTGTCGATCGTGGAGCGGTCGCCGGCGGTGAGCGGCCGGTCGGCGCACCAGCCCGTAAGCCCCGCCCCGATCTGGCCCGGGGTATTCGGCATGCTCCGGACGAGGCAGCGGGCGCGCGGGAACGCCGCCTGGAGGGCCTCGACCTTCTTGCCGGCGAGCACCGAGATGACGAGGCGCCCCTCCGTGAGCGCGGCAAGGCGCGGGTCCGCGCCCGCCAGGTTCTGGGGCTTGAAGGCGACGACAAGGGTGCCCGCGCCCTCAAGGAGTTCCTCGAGGGAGGCGGCGAGGCGGATGCCGGTCCGCTTGGAGAGGCCGGGGGCGCTCTTGCCCGAGCCGCCGATGCAGATGATCTGTCCGGGGGAATAGGCGCCCTTTGCGATCAGCCCCTCGACCATGGCCGCCGCCATGGAGCCCGAACCGAGAAATGCGATGCTTTCCATGGTCAGTCGGCGCGCTAGTCGTCGTCGACCAGGGAGCGGTCGCGGTGGCGCGGGTCGCGGACGGGGTGCACCAGGATGGCGCTCGACCCGCCCTCGGGCCTGGACGCCATCGTCACCTCTCCCCCGACGCTGCGCAGCGAATGGCGCGCGATCGTCAGTCCCATGCCGACACCCACCGTCCGCTTCGAGCTGACGAAGGGCTCGAACATCCGGTCGCGGATCTCCTCGGCGATCCCCGCACCGCTGTCGTCGACCCGCAATTCGAGCATCTTCTCCCCGCGCGGCTTGTCGAAGACGCGGGCGTTGATGGTGATCGGCCTGCTCTCGGGCGGGGCCTCCTGGTAGGATTCCCAGGCGTTTATCAGCACCTTGGACAGCACCTCCTCGAAGGTCTCTATGTTGGTGTCGATCTCGAGGTCCCCCGCGGCGTTGTTGACGACGACGCCCGCCGTCAGCTTGTAGTCCGAGTGGAACCGGCGGATCCCGCCGTCTATCAGGCGGTGCAGCGGCACCCGCGTCAGGTCGGGCCGGGACTTGACGACGAGGGTACTCAGCTGGCGGACGATCCCCACGATCCGCTGGATCGCGTCGTCGACGTTCTGGGCGTTCTTCTTCACGTTGGCCGGCTTGTCATAGCCGCTCTTGATGAGGTCGAGGTAGCCGATCACGACCCCCAGAAGGTTGTTAAGGTTGTGGGCGATGCCCTGGGCGACGGCGCCGATCGTCGCGGCCCGGCGCGACTCCTCGAGGCGTCGCTGCAGCTCGAGGTTCTCGCGGTTGATGGCGGCGAAGCGCAGCTGGGTCAGGACGCGGGCGACGGTCTCATCGAGGTCGATCGGCTTGGTGATGTAGTCGACGGCACCGACGGCAAGGCCCTCGAGCTTGCTCTCCTTGGTCGTGCGGGCGGTGACGAAGATGACCGGGATGGAGCGCGTGTCGCTTCGCTCCTGCAGGCGCTGGCAGACCTCGATGCCGTCCATGTCGGGCATCATCAGGTCCAGGAGGATCAGGTCGGGCTTGTTGAGCTTCACCTGCTCCAGGGCCTCCAGGCCGTTGTTGGCGGTCGAGACGGCAAGGCCGCTGCGCTCCAGCTTGCGCTTCAGCAGCTGGACGTTGATCGGCTGGTCGTCGACTACCAGTATTCGCTCGCTCGGCATTGGGGATCCTGGTGCGAGAATGTACCGTGGTGGGCCGGGCGCAAGCCCACGCGCGAGCGCCTCAGCGGGCGGTCCTGAGTCGGTACGCCCTGACGGTGTTGCGCATGAGCATGGCGACCGTCATGGGACCGACGCCGCCGGGAACGGGCGTGATCTTCGAGGAGAGCGGCGCCACCGCGGCGTAGTCGACGTCGCCCACGAGGCGGTATCCCGTCTTGCGCGAGGCGTCGGCGACGCGGTTGATGCCGACGTCGATCACGACGACTCCCGGCTTCACCATGTCCGCCTTCACGAACTCGGGGCGCCCGATGGCGGCGATCAGTACGTCGGCCTGCCGTGTTATCGAGGGGAGGTTCGCCGTCCTGGAATGGCAGATCGTGACGGTCGCGTTGGCGCCCGCCTTCTTCTGGACCGCAAGGAGCGCGGCGGGTTTTCCGACGATCAGCGAGCGCCCGAGGACGACGACGTGCTTGCCGCCCAGGTCGACGCCGCTGCGCGCCAGGAGCTCCATGATGCCCGCGGGCGTGCAGGACGGGAACCCCGTCGGGTCCTCCTGGGCGAGCTTGCCGATGTTGATCGGGCTGAAGCCGTCGACGTCCTTCTCGGGCGAGATCCTCGCGAACACCGCGCGCTCGTCGAGTCCGTCGGGAAGCGGCGACTGGACCAGGATGCCGTCGACCGCAGGATCCAGATTGAGGGTCTCGACCAGGCCCTCGAGCTCGGCCTGGCCTATCGTTACGGGAGGCAGCATGACGCGGCTCTCTATGCCGATCTCCGCCGCCACCTGTCCCTTCTTGCGAACGTACGAGACCGACGCGGGGTCCTCGCCGACGCGCACGAGCGCGATGCAGGGCTTGCGGCCGTGCATCGCCGCCACCTCGGCCTTCAGCTCGGCGATGATCTCGGCGGAGATCCTGTTCCCGTCGATGACCTCCATCTATTTGAGGCGCAGGCCGTCCGCCTCGATGACCAGGTCGCTTCCGCCCGCGACGGGCTTCAGCGAGCCCAGGAGGACGACCTGGTGGCCGGCGTAGTTCTCGATCTGGTCGGTCATGAGGAGCTTTGTCAGGTCGACATAGGCGATCCGGTTGCCATCCGAGTCGCTCAGCTGCCAGTCGAAGGGCCGGCGGGGGGCGAGGAGCGAGCGGGTCGTTGCGAGCGTGCCCTCAAAGAGCTTGGAGACGCCCGTGCTCTCGCCCTGGGGCGCTGCCGAAGCCGAGGCCGAGGACCCTGCCGCAGCCGCGCTCGGGGAGGACGGGGCGGCCTGGGAGGTCGGTGTTGCGGGTACGGGGGCGGCGGGCGCCTGCGCGGTCGTCTGGATGTAGCCGACAAGGGTCTTCTCGAGGCGGATCTGGGTCCATGAGCCGTGGAGCCCCGTGATCTCGGCCTTGTCGCCCTTCTCGAAGACGGCGATGAGCCCGGCGCCGTCCTTCGGCGCCACGAAGACGCTCGCACCGGGGATGACGTCGAGCTGCTTCGAGAGGTCCCTGTTCTTCACGTAGCCCTCGAAGGGTCCGGCGACCTCGACGGCGGCCCATCCGGCGGGGGCGGGGCCGGCCTTGTCGGTGGCCGCCGGCTGCTCGGAGCCGGCCTTCAGGACCGCGATGACGGCCGATGCCGGGTCAGGCCGGCTCTGGACCGCGGTCGGGACGCTCAGTGTCGCGGCATTCAGGGCGGCGCACCCGGCCGCGCAGGCGGCGGTGACGATGAGTTTAATCTTCATGGATGGTTGGCTCCGTTGGGGCGGTCGCCTGCAACTCCGCGTGCGGAGTCTTAGGCGACCGGAAAAGTTGTTCGATCTCCTTTGAAGCAAGTTGTTTTGCCCCGCGCAACGGGATTCCCTTCAGGCGCACCGCACCGATCTGGTAGCGGCGCAGCCGCAGCACGATGTAGCCGAGCGCCGAGAAAAGAAGGCGTATCTCGCGCTTCTTGCCGTGGTGCATGTGGATGTCCAGGTCGATCGCGGTGCCGTCGGCCCTGGGGCTGATGAGGGCGGCCCGCTCGACCTTGAGACGCTCGCCCTCGAAGGTGAGCCCCTTCACCAGGCGCGGGAGCCGGGAGGAGGGGAAGGGCTGCTTGAGCGTGACGTGGTAGCGCTTGATGACCTCGCTCGACGGGTGCATCAGCCTGTGGGCCAGGTCCCCGTCCGTCGTCAGGATCACGAGGCCCTCGCTGTCCTTGTCGAGGCGGCCGGCGCAGAAGAACCTGAAGCGGTTGTACTCGCGCGGCAGGAGCGTGAAGATCGTGTCGGGGTTGTGCGGGTCGTCGTTGGAGCAGATGAGCCCCCGGGGCTTGTTGACCGCGAGGGTGATCCGCGGCTGGGGCAAGGTCCGCACGATCTTCCCGCTCACGGTGACCTTGTCCGTCCCGGGCGTCACCTTTTGGCCGGCGACCGCCATCTTGCCGTTGACCCACACCTCGCCCTGGGCGATCAGCGCCTCGGCGCTGCGGCGCGAGCAGATGCCCGCGTCGGCGATGAACTTCTGGAGGCGGAGGGTTCCCCCCTGCGCAGCGGGCTCTTCGAAGTATTCGTTCAAGGTGAGGGGTCAGCGTTGCGGCCCCCCCGGGGCATGGCAATTGGAAAGCCCCGGGGGCCGCGGGCGACGCGCCTTCAGAGGTCGAGGGGCTTGAGCCCCGCCTCGATCTCCCGGCGGCGCCCCTCGAGGAAGGGGGGAAGCGCCAGGCGCTCACCCAGGCTCTCGAGGCTTTCGTCGGTCGCGAAGCCCGGGCCGTCGGTCGCAATCTCGAAGAGGACGCCTCCCGGCTCGCGGAAATAGAGGCTTCGGAAATAGAAGCGGTCGACGGGGCCGCTGGTCGGCATTCCCATCCTCTCGAGGCGCTCCGCCCAGGCCTCGTATTGGAGGTCGTCGGGCGTGCGGAAGGCGACGTGGTGGACGCCGCCGGCACCGGGGCGGGCGGGGGAGATGCCAGGCTCGACGGCGACGTGCAGCTCGCTCGCTGCTCCGGCGCCGGCCATCGCGTACACGTGAACGTCGGTGCCCTTCTTCCCGGGATCCTTGTACGAGCGAGCATGCTCCATCGAGAGGACCCCGGTCAGGACCTTGTCCGTCGGCGCCAGCTCGGGGACGCTCATGCGGATGGGACCCAGGCCGCGGATCTGGTGCTCGCCCGGCACGCTGCTGCGCTCCCAGGGATGGCCTGGGGCGCCCTTTGCATCGTCCACGAGGCACAGGCGCTGCCCCTCGGGGTCCTCGAAATCGACGGCATGGCGGCCGTCCCGCTCAACGATCGCGCCCTGCTTGACCCCGAGCTCTTGGAAGCGGCCGGCCCACCAGGACAGGCTTGCCTCGTCGGCGACCCTGAAGCCGGTCTGGACGACGCTGCGCGTGCCTCGCCTCTCGGGCGCGGCCGGCCAGTCGAAGAACGTGATGTCGGTACCGGGGCTCGCCTTGCCGTCGGCGTAGAAGAGATGGTACGCCGAGACGTCGTCCTGGTTGACCGTCTTCTTCACCAGGCGAAGCCCGAGGACCCGCGTGTAGAAGGCGTGGTTCTCCGCGGCGTGGGCCGTGACGGCGGTCAGGTGGTGGAATCCCGTGAGGAGCGGTCCCTTCGATTGCATGCCCAGAATGTGATTCGGTTGAAGCAGCTTGCAAGCGGCAGGACGCAACCCCTTCATGAACCCCCGCCTCGGCATGACTGATCCCGTCACGACACCGGTCTACACCAAGGACCACCCCTTTGCCGCCCGGGTCACCGAGAACCGACTGCTCAGCGGGCCGGGTTCCTCGAAGGAGACGCGACATTTTGTGATCAGCCTGGCGGGAAGCGGGCTGACCTACGGCGTGGGCGACTCCCTCGGCATTTTTCCCGCGAACCGGCCGAAGGAGGTCGACACGATCCTGGCGGCGCTGCGAGCCGAGGGCGACGAGCCCGTCAGCATCCCGAGGATCGAGGGCACGGTCCCGCTTCGCGAGGCCCTCGGCACGAAGCTGGCCCTGGCCGCGCCCCCGAGGAGGATCGTGCAGACCTTGGCCGCCAGGGCGAGCGAGCCTGCGGAGCGGGCCGCGCTCGAGGGGCTCCTTTTGCCGGAGTCGGCGGAGGCGCTCGCCAAGTGGCTCCGCGACCGTGAATTCATCGACCTTCTCCTGGAGTTTCCGAGCGCAAGGCTGACGCCCCAGGAGCTCGTCGAGCACATGCGCCGCCTGATGCCAAGGCTCTACTCGGTGGCCTCGTCGCCGCGCCTTCACCGCGAGGACGTGCACCTGATGGTGGCCATCGTGCGCTACGAGACGAACGGTCGCGACCGGGTCGGGGTCTGCTCGACGTACCTGGCGGACCGGGCCCCGCTCGGAGAGGCGTCAACGCCGGTCTTCGTCTCCCCCTCGCATTTCGTGCCGCCCGAGGACGGCGCCAGGGACATGATCATGGTGGGTCCCGGGACCGGCATCGCCCCCTTCCGCGGATTCATGCAGGACCGCGAGGCCTCCGGGGCAACCGGCCGCAACTGGATCTTCTTCGGCGACCAGAGGAGGGCGAGCGACTTCGTCTACGAGGACGAGTTCACGCGCTGGCGCAGCCTCGGCGTCGTCACGCGCCTCGATACCGCGTTCTCAAGGGACCAGCCGAACAAGGTCTACGTCCAGGATCGGATGAGGGAGAATGCCGCCGAACTTTGGGATTGGATTAAAACGGGGGCCAATTTCTATGTTTGCGGCGACGCAAAGCGCATGGCAAAGGATGTCGATGCCGCCCTCCACGAGCTGATCGCAAGCCGGGGAGGGATGACATCTGTGGAGGCCGCTGAATACGTTAAGCTTATGAAGAGGGAGAGGCGCTACCTGCGCGACGTCTACTAAAACCAAAATGCTGACATTCAACAACAGGACTGCCCTCGTCACCGGCGCGGGCCGTGGCATTGGCAAATCGATTGCAGAAACGCTCGCGCGCAACGGCGTGACGGTCATCTGCGTCTCCAAGTCGGCCGACTCGTGCGGCGCCGCGGCGGCCGAGATCAACAAGGCCGGGGGCAAGGCCCGGGCGCTCGCGGTCGACGTGGCTGACGGCGCCGCGGTGGCCAAGGCCGCGGAGGCCCTCCTGGCCGAGATCCCCGTCATCGACATCCTGGTCAACAATGCGGGCATCACCCGCGACGGGCTCCTCTTCCGGATGAGCGACGCGGACTGGAACGACGTGATTGCGACGAACCTGACGAGCTGCTTCCACTGGACCAAGCACCTGGCCCGCCCGATGACCCGCGCGCGCTGGGGCCGGATCGTGAACATCACCTCCGTCAGCGGGATTATGGGCAACGCCGGCCAGGCCAACTACTCGGCGGCGAAGGCCGGGATGATAGGGCTCACCAAGTCCCTGGCCCGGGAATTCGCCTCTCGAAGCGTCACCGTGAACGCCGTGGCCCCGGGGTTCATTAAGACCGACATGACGACCGAATTCGTCAATAAACCAGAATTGGCGGCCAAGATATTGGAAGTTGTGCCCCTAAAGAGGTTCGGGGAGGCTGCCGATATAGCCAATATGTGCGCCTTTCTGTGCTCTGAGGAGTCCGGATACGTTACCGGACAGGTTTTTACCGTTGACGGCGGCATGGCAATGTGAAGCCTCCAAACACTCGGATTATCACCCAATGGCTGAACAAAAAACCATAGACCAGCGCGTTAAGGAGATCATTGTGAATCAGCTCAACGTCAACGAGGAGCAGATCACACCCACCGCCTCCTTTCTTGATGATCTGGGCGCCGATTCGCTCGACACCGTCGAATTGATCATGGCGTTTGAGGAGGAGTTCAAGGACGAGATCAAGGGAGAGATCCCCGAGTCCGATGCCGAGAAACTCCAGACCGTCGGCCAGGTCACCGAGTACATTAAGAGCAAAGCCGGCCAGAGCTGATCCGTCGTTGACGGCAGTCTGTCGCGCTTTGCTTTCACCCCTTTGGAAGTCGGCCGGGCGGCGACTCGAGAGAGCATGAGCAGCCGCACGAGCGAACGCCGCGTGGTGGTCACAGGCCTCGGCGCCGTGACCTCGATAGGGCACGACGTGCCCGCCTTCTGGTCGGGGCTCATCGCGGGAAAGATCGGGGTCGACCGGGTGACGCTCTTCGACCCGTCTGCCTTTGCATGCCAGATCGGGGCGGAGGTGCGCGACTGGGACGTTAACCTCCTGATGGACCCGAAGGAGGCGCGCCGGAACGACCGCTACACCCATTTCGGGTTCGTGGCCGCGAAGCAGGCCGTCGCCGACTCGGGCATCGACATGGCGAAGGAGGATGGCGACCGCGTCGGCGTCATCATCGGCTCGGGCATCGGAGGGATGCAGACCTACGAGACGCAGCTGCGGGTCCTCTTCGAGCGGGGACCGCGCAAGGTGTCCCCCTTCACGATTCCGTCCCTTATCGGCAACATGTGCTCGGGCCTTGTCGCGATCGATCTCGGGGCTCGGGGCCCCAACTTCGGGATGGTCTCGGCCTGCGCGACCGGGACGCATTCGCTCGGCGAGGCCGCCCATGCCATCCGCCGCGGCGACGCCGACGTCATGGTGGCGGGCGGGAGCGAGGCCGCGATCACGCCCTTTGCCTACGCGTCGTTCTGCTCGATGAAGGCGATGAGCACCCGCAACGACCATCCCCAGTCGGCGAGCCGGCCCTTCGACAAGAACCGCGACGGATTCATCATGGGAGAGGGCGCCGGGATCCTTGTGCTCGAGTCGCTGGAGCATGCGACGGCGCGCGGCGCGCGGATCTACTGCGAGCTGGCGGGCTATGCCGCGACCTGCGACGCCTACCACATCACGCAGCCCGACCCCGAGGGCAAGGGCCTCTCGATGGCCATGCGCCGGGCGCTCGACAGCGCCCAGGCCGGCGCCGAGAGCGTCGACTACATCAACGCCCACGGGACCTCGACCCCCTACAACGACAAGTTCGAGACCTTCGCCATCAAGAAGGTGTTCGGCGAGGGCGCCCGCTCGGTGCCGATAAGCTCGACCAAGTCGATGACCGGGCATTTGCTTGGGGCCGCCGGGGGCATAGAGTCCGTCGTATGCGTAAAGACGATAGAGCAGGGGATCATCCCCCCCACCATGAACCTGGAGGAGCCGGATCCGGACTGCGACCTGGACTACGTCCCGAACGCGGCCCGGGCGGCAAAGGTGAGGACGGTGCTCAGCAACAACCTCGGATTCGGAGGCCAGAACGCCTCCATCGTCTTTCGGGCCCTGTAGCGTGGGGCGCCGCGCTCCTCCTTGCGGGTTGCTCCCCGAGGGCCGGAAACGCCCCAGCGGAGCTCCCCGGGGCCCTGTCGGCGCGCCGTGAGATCTGGGCCGCCATCCAGCCCCTGGCCGAAAGCCGCGGGCTCGACCCGCAGTTCGTCTATGCGCTTGTCAGGGTCGAGTCGCGGTTCGACCCCCATGCGAAAAGCGGCGAGAACCGCGGGCTTTTGCAGATAAAGCCCAAGGCGTGGAGGGCGGTCACCGGCATCCCATATGAGACCGGGGTGTGGGACTGGCGCACCAACCTGGCCGTCGGGATGGACGGCCTGGTGGGGATGAAGGAGACCCTCACCGGAAAGGGGGTATTCTCATACCCGCTCCTTTGGGCCTCCTACCACTACGGCATCGACTATGTCGCGGCGTGCGGATTCGACATGAGCCGCATCCCGCGCCCTGCGGACGCGATTTCCCAAAGGATCTGGTCGGGTGAGATCCACCCGGTTGCTCCCCCGAAATAATTCAGGGGCAGGGGGTTAACCCCTATCAGGCCTTCTGGACGAGGCCGGCCTTGAGGGCCTTCACCGAGACCCAGACGCGCTTCGTGCCGCCGTTGGCCAAGCGGATCCGGACCTTCTGCAGGTTCGGACGGAACTTGCGCTTCGTGATGCTCGTCACGTGCGTACCGATGCCGCCGCTCTTCTTGGTCTGGCCTTTACGATTGATGATGCTCCCTTTGACGGGGCGACGACCTGTGATTACGCAGACTTTGGCCATAGTGGAATGAGTTAAAAGGAAGACGTTAGCGGGCCGATCAATCGATAGGCAAGGGGATTTTACACGCGCGGCCCGGGGCGGCGCGCCCAGAGGGCCTGGAACTTCTGGCCCATGTGCGACGGGTGGATGAGCTGCATGAGCGAGAGCTTCTCGCGGCTTAGGCGGCCGGCCTGCGCCGCGGCTAACCCGGCGATGAAATCGGCCGCATGGTGGACAAAAAAGGCCTCCTGGGACTCTACTTTGGGCTCGCTGAAACCCTCGGTCCTGAGCGCCCTGCAAAGCCAGTCCCAGCAGACATGGCAGGTGAGGTCCTGCTCGCCAGGGTTAGCCAGCAGGTCGTTGCCCTGGGCATGGTTGCGATAGGCCCTCGCCGTCCCGGCGGGGGTGGCGCATGCGATCTCCTCCCAGGACTTCCCGTAGTCAAAGGCGAGGAAAAGCCCGGGCCATGCGCCCTTAGCGAGGTCGCGGGCAAGGTCCACCGACGCCAGCGGGGCGTCGATTGCGTAATCCTCCGGGGCCGACGGCGGAAGTTCCGGTGGGAGGGGGTCACCCGGGGGCAGCTCGACCGGCGAAAGCGCGCCTTCGGCCAGGGAGACACCCATCTCCCGCCAGGCTCCGGCCCGGAACCTGAACCTGCGGAACGGCTGTGCGTCGAAGAGCTCGTTCGAGAACACGACGGAGGGCGCCTCTATCCCCAGGGGTTCGCCGATCCCCACAAGCCGCGCCGACCGGAACGGATGCGCCAGGCCACCCATTATGCCGGTTCCTCGCTCCGCTCCGACCTCCACGAAATCAAAGTCGGACGGCCCGTCCGGGGAGAGGAGCCGCGTGCAGGCGGAGATAACGAGCTTGCCGAAGAGCGGGGCGGACGTCGTCGCCGTGAAGAAGTCGGTGTCCGGCCCGTAGCCGATCCGGGCGCGCTCCCGGCGGTAGTAGCCGGCGCCCGGGTCGTAGAGAACGACGTCCATGAAGTCGGCGAAATTGAGCGCGGAGCGTCCCGCGGCGCGCGCCCGCAGGGCGCCCATGATGGCGGCATTGGGGGACGGCTGCGTCGAAGGCTTCATTTACAAAAGACAGGCGATGACCACACTTCGATTCATGTTCAAACGGATTCTCATCCTGGCGGGCGCCGCGGTCCTGGGCTTCGCGGCGTGCCTGGGGACGATACGGCTCGCCGGGTCGTGGTCGCTCCTGCCGAACCGGGACTTGGACCACGCCTCGAGCTATGTCCGGGAGGTGCTCAAGACCGTGAACGAGAACTACGTCGACCCGAACGCGGCAAGCTACGAGTCGCTCGCCCGCCTCTCCATTCACGGGATGGTGGAGCCGCTCGATCCCCATTCCGAATTCCTGGAGTCAAAGGACAACGAGGAGCTTGCGGAGGACCTCGACGGGGAATACGCGGGGATCGGCGTCGAGATCGAGGCGCACAAGGGGGCGCTCGTCGTGACTTCGCCGATACCGGGGGCCCCTGGCGCCAAGGCCGGGATTCGCGAGGGCGACGTGATCCTGAGCATCGACGGGAAGCCGGTCGGGCACGGGGTCGCGACCGACAGGATCGTCGACAAGCTCCGCGGCAAGCCCCACACGCACGTCAAGATGGAGCTCCTTCGACCGAGCGACGGCCGGCACCTCAACCTGGACCTCGTCCGGGAGGTCGTTAAGATCGTGAGCGTCCGCGGCGCCCGGGTCCTCGACGGGGCCACCGGCTACGTCCAGATCCGCGAGTTCTCCGACCACACCGCGGAGCAGTTCGACGACGCCTTGAACGGCCTCCTCGGCAAGGGCATCGACAGCCTGGTCATCGACCTTAGGAACAACCCCGGCGGGCTCCTCGACGCGGCCGTCGAGGTCGCGGAGCCCTTCTTCAAGAAGGGAAACCTGATCGTCTATACCCAGGGCCGGCGCCCGGCGGACCGGGAAAACTACTTCTCGGAGACCGAGGGTGAGCCCCTGAGGATTCCCGTCGCCATCCTCATCAACGGCGACACGGCGAGCGCCGCCGAGATCGTGGCGGGGGCCTTCAAGGATGCGGGCAGGGCCGTCATCGTGGGCGAGCGCTCGTTCGGGAAGGGCTCGGTCCAGACGATCTTCAAGCTTAAGAACGGGGAGGGCCTGAGGCTGACGACGGCGCACTACTTCACGCCGAGCGGGGTCATGATCAACGCCCGGGGCGTCGCCCCGCAGGTCGAGGTCGTGATGAGCCCGGACGAGGACAAGAAGCTGGAGCGCCAGACGTCGCGTCCCGACATCACGGACCCGGCCGAGTTCCAGGAGCATTTTGACTTCTCGCCGGTCGAGGACAGGCAGCTCGACGCGGCCCTCGACGTGCTGCGCGCGGCGCGGCTCTTCAACCGGTGATCCTCGCCTTCGAAAGCTCCTGCGACGAGTCGGCGCTCGCGGTGTTCGACCCGCAAAAGGGGATCGCGTGCGAGTGGATCCACAGCCAGATCGCCCTGCATTCGGAGCACGGAGGGGTCGTGCCCGACATTGCGACCCGCGAGCACCTCAGGCATTTCGGCCCGCTCCTGGAGCGGGCGCTGGAGTCCCCCGAATGGGGGACGGTCTCGCAGGTTGCGGTGACGCGGGGCCCAGGGCTTGCGGCGTGCCTCGCCGTGGGAGTCGCCGCGGCGAAGTCCGTGGCCCGCGCGCTTAGGGTGCCGATCGTGGGGGTGAACCACCTGCGCGCCCATGCGTGGTCGCCCTTCATCCCCGTCCACCGGGAGTCGCCGGAGGGCTTCGACGTGAGGCTGTCCGCGCTCCTGCCGCACCTGGGCCTCATCGTCTCGGGGGGCAACACGATCCTCTTCTCGATCGGGGTCGACCGCAGGGTGCAGGCCATCTCGGGGACGCGCGACGATGCCGCCGGGGAGGCGCTGGACAAGGGCGCGAAGCTTTTGGGGATAGGCTATCCGGGCGGGCCCGCGATCGAGCGCCTGGCCGCGGGCGGGCGGCCGGATGCCTTTGATTTCCCAAGGGGGATAGGCAGGCGCGACGACCTCGACTTCAGCTTCTCGGGGCTTAAGACGAGCCTCAGGTACCGGGTCCAGGCCATGCCCGAGGACCAGGTGAGGGGCCAGATTGCGGACCTGTGCGCGAGCTACCAGGAGGCGGTGGTCGACGCGCTGGCGAGCAAGACTGCCGAGGCCCTTTCCCGCGGCGACTACCGCAGCGTGGGGCTGTCCGGGGGCGTGGCGAACAACCAGAGGCTGCGGTCCGCGATCGGGGAAAAGGCGCACGCGGCGGGCGCCCGCTTTTTGCCCGCCGAGGCGCGGCACACCGGCGACAACGCGGGCATGATCGCGTTCGCCGCATGGAGCGATGCCGCCGACGCCGCCCGTTTCCAGGGCAGCGGGATACGCGTGGACCCCGGGGCGACGTTGTGATCTCCTGTGGCAATGAGAGGTCTAGCCCCGGCCCTTGGTGTCCTGGCGTTGGGATTTGCGGCTTATGTCCACGCCGCCGAAACGGCCCCCGCGCTGGGCGGCCCCGGGCCTGACCCCGCGCCCGGCCTGCTTGCGGAAGGCTTCCGCACGCCGCCGGACTCCGCAAAGCCGAAGACCTGGTGGCACTGGATGAGCGGATGCGTCAGCCGCGAGGGAATCACGGCGGACCTCGAATCCATGAAGCGGGTCGGGCTCGGCGGGGCCTTCATCTTCAACGTCGGCCAGCTCCCGATAGAAGGGCCGGTCACGTTCCGCAGCGACGAGTGGTGGGGCCTGATGAGGTTCGCGGCGGCGGAGGCCGACAGGCTCGGGCTCGAGATGGGCTTCCACAACTGTCCCGGCTGGTCGTCGAGCGGCGGCCCGTGGATTCCCGTCGAGAAATCCATGCAGAAGGTCGTCTGGAGCGAGCGGCAGTTCTCGGGCCCGGGTGCGTTCACGGGAACCCTGAAGCAGCCCGACGTCGACGCGAAGTGGAATTTCTACCGGGACATCGCCGTGCTCGCGGTGCGCGAAGAGGAGGGGCCCGTGAGGCGCGAGGAGGTCCTGGACCTTACGGCGAAGCTCGGCCCCGGAGGGACCCTTGCCTGGGAGGCTCCGGCGGGGCGCTGGGCCATCCTTCGCTTCGGGCGGACGACGACGGGCTCCACAAACGAGCCCGCCCCGCCGGGGGCCCAGGGGCTCGAGTGCGACAAGCTGGATCGCGAGGGGGTCGACGCGCATTTTGACGGCTATGTCTCGAAGATCCTAGAGAACGCCGGCCCTGCCACCGGGAAATCGCTTCGGGAGGTCTTCATCGACAGCTACGAGGTCGGCAACCAGACGTGGTCCCCGAGCTTCCGGGAGGAGTTCCAGAGGCGGCGGGGCTACGACCCGGTGCCGTGGCTCGTCACCGAGACAAAGCGAATCGTGGGCGACGAGGACCTGACGGCCCGGTTCCGGCGAGACTGGAAGCAGACGATCTCCGACCTGTTCGCCGACAACTACTATGGCTACATGACCGAGCGGACCCACCGTTACCCGGGCGTGCGGCTCGCCTGCGAGCCCTACACGGGCCCCTTTGACACGGTGACCTGCGGGACCCGCGTCGACGAGGTGGCCGCTGAATTCTGGGCGAGCCCCTCGGAATGGGGCTGGCCGACGCTGAGGCCCGTGGCCTCAAGCGCCCATATCACGGGCAAGAAGATAGTCGGCGCCGAGGCGTTCACGGGGCAGCCCCAGTACGCGCAGTGGCGGCAGGACCCGTATGCGCTGAAGGCGGCCGGGGACAGGGCGTATTGCCTCGGGGTCAACCAGTTCATCCTGCACACCTCGGCGCACCAGCCCTGGAACAACGTCAAGCCCGGCGTCACGATGGGGCCCTGGGGCACGCATTTCGGCAGGAACCAGACCTGGTGGGACGAGTCGCCGGCCTGGTTCGAGTACCTCTCGCGGTGCCAATACCTCCTGCAGGCCGGACAGTTCGTCGGCGACGTCTGCTTTGTCGGCGAGGAGACAAACCCGCCCGAGGGCTACGACGGGGACACCTGCAGCGAGGAGCTCTTCCTGAGCGGCATGGAGGTCAGGGACGGCCGGGCCGTGCTCCCGTCGGGGATGAGCTACCGGGTGGTCGTGCTCCCCGATCGATCGACCATGACGGCCCAGGTGGCCCGCAAGGTCCGGGCGCTCGCCCTGGCAGGGGCGGTCCTGGTGGGCCCCAAGCCCAAGGCGTCGCCGAGCCTGCAGGACTATCCCGAGTGCGACACCGAGGTGCGCCGCATCGCCGACGAGCTTTGGGACACGGGCAAAGTCAGGTCCGGGGTCTCCGTGTCGCAGGTGCTCGCAGGCCTGAAGGTGGTCGCCGACTTCCAGTCGGACGCGGCCCACGTGCTGTGGATCCACCGCAGGATCGCCGGTGCCGACGTCTACTTTGTCTCGAACCAGGAGGGCGTCGGGCGGGTCGTCGAGTGCGCGTTTCGCGTCGAGGGGCGCCAGCCCGAGCTCTGGGACGCGGCGACCGGGGCCATGCGAGACGCCCATGCATTCACGGTGGGAGGGGCCGTGACAAAGCTGCCGATCAGCTTCGACCCTAGCGGATCGGTGTTCGTTGTCTTCCAGAGGCCGGCGGCGGCGGCATCGGCGGGCGCCAACTGGGACCGCTTCGCGCCGGCGCAGGAGATTGCCGGCGCGTGGACCGTGCACTTTGACCCGCGCTGGGGCGGTCCGAGCTCGGCGACGTTCGAGCAGCTGACGGACTGGACCAAGCGGGACGAGCCCGGGATCCGCTTCTACTCGGGGACGGCGACCTACATGAAGGGGTTCGATTGGAACCCGCGCGAGGGTCGGGTGTTCCTGGATCTGGGGGCCGTCAAGAACCTGGCCCAGGTCACCCTCAACGGGGAGCGCCTTGGTATCCTCTGGAAGCCCCCGTTTAGGGTCGAGGTTACCGGCGCGCTGCACCCGGGGCGCAACGAGCTGGAGGTGCGCCTGACCAACCTCTGGCCGAACCGGATGATTGGCGACGAGCAGCAGCTCGACGACTGCGAGTGGGGCGCCGAGGACGTCTGGACGGGCATTGGTGCCACACCCACCGAGAAGGTTCCGCTGGGGCATTCCCTGAAGGAGATCCCCTCGTGGCTGACCGAAGGCAAACCGCGCCCCTCCGCGGGCCGCTACACGTTCACGACCTGGAAATTCTACACGAGGGACTCGCCGCTCTTGGAATCGGGCCTCCTGGGGCCGGTGCGCCTGCTGCAGCTCTCCAACTGACCCCGGGGCGGGTGCCGGGGCCCCCCTGGGGCTACTTGTAGTCGCGCCGCAGGTTGCTCGGCAGAATGCCGAGCTCCTCGCGGTATTTGGCCACCGTGCGCCGGGCGATGTTGATGCCCTTCTCCTGGAGCTTGCTGACGAGCTCCTGGTCGCTGAAGGGCCCTGCCTTGTCCTCCCCGGCCACAAGGTCGGCGATCATCTCCTTCACGCTCGTGTTGGAGACCGAGGCCCCGCTGTCGTTCTGGTAGCCCGGCGTGAAAAAATACTTGAACTCGAAGATGCCGTGCGGGGTGCGGATGTACTTGTTGGCGATGGCACGGCTCACGGTCGTCTCGTGCACGCCGACGACGTCCGCGATCTGGGTCATCGTGAGCGGCTTGAGCTGCGCGACTCCATGCTCAAAGAAGGGCATCTGGGCGTTGAGGATCTCGCGGGTGATCCGCTCGATCGTCCTCTGGCGCTGCTCGATGGAGTCGATCAGGAACTTGCCGGACCTCATGCGGTCCTTCAGGTAGTCGCGCTCGCCCTTTGAGAGGGATCCCTTGGCGATCATGTCCCTGTAGGTGCTGGAGAGCCTGAGCCTGGGGATGTAGTCGTTGTTGAGGTGGATCTTCCACTCGTTGCCGTCGTGCTCGACCACGACGTCCGGCACGACGACCCGGTTCTGGTCGTCCGCGAACTGCCTGCCGGGGGCGGGATCGAGCTTGCCGATCTCCTCGATGGCGCTCTGGACGTCGTCCGAGGCGGCTCCCAACTTGCGCGAGATCTCGGGGATGCGCCGGCGGGTCAGGAGCTCGAAGTAGTCCCTGAGTATCCTCGAGGCGAGCGAGTCCCGCCGCCCCTTTGCGACAAGCTGGGCGAGGAGGCATTCCTGGAGGCTCTCCGAGCCGATGCCCGGGGGGTCGAAGGTCTTCAGCGCCGCGACGGCCTCCTGGACCGACTCAAGGGGAAGGTCCGTCTGGAGCGCGACGTCGGAGACCTTGGCCGCGAGGAAGCCGCGGTCGTCGAGGCTGCCGACAAGGTGCTGCATCGCGGCCATCGCCTTGGGCGAGAGGTCCGTCATCTCGGCCTGCCTCATCAGGTGCTCCTGGAGCGAGGTCTCCGTAGCCACCGAGTCGAAGAAGTGCTGGCGGCGCTCCGCATCCTCGGCGGAGTAGGACGAGGCGCCCCCGGCGCTCGCCATGTAGTCGCGCCAGTCGTCGTCGATCTTGCCGAGGATCTCGAACTCCTTCGAGAAATCCATTTCCTCGCGCTTCTGCTCGGTGGCGGGCTCGGGGGTTCCGTCCGCGCTCGCCGCCGCATCGTCGCCGTTTGCGTCCGTCTCACCCGAGTCCGCCTCGGGCTTCTCGGCGCTCATGCCCTCCATGGGCAGCTCCTCGAGCGTGGGATTGCTCTGGAGCTCCTCCTGGATCACGGAGCGCAGGTCGAGGGCCGCCACCTGCAGGATCTTCAGCGACTGGCGCAGCTGGGGCGCGAGTACGAGGGACTGCGTCTGCCGCTGGCGTAGGTCCTGGCTGAATCCTCCGGAGCTCATCGGCTTTGAGGCGGTCCTTGCCTCATGGTTCCGGCGGGCGGGGTAGGGAAGAAAGCGGGGCGGGGGTGTGGGGGTGCGCGGTGCGCACGCTGGGGGGCTGGGGATCGTTGATTCCGAAAAGGTCCCTGAGGTAGGTGCCGAGCTTTTCGTTGGTGGGGCCGTAGCCGTGGCTGTAAAGGTAGACCTCGAGGTCGTTGAGCATCTCCGCCGCCGACTGGTAGCGCTGGTCGCGGTCGCGCTTGAGCGCCCTCTGGATGATCGCCTCGAGGCGCTCGTCGATCTCGGGGCGCAGCGTCTGGAAGCGCGGGATCGGCATCGTCAGGATGTTGCGGCGCGACTGGCTGCGGTCGACGTTGCGGAAGATGTTTCGCCCGAGGAGGATTTCCGTGAGCACGATCCCGAGAGGGAAGAGGTCGGCGCGGGCGTCGGTCACGGCGTAGCTCGCCTGCTCCGGGGAGAGGTACTCGTCCTTGCCGGCAATCACCTTGCCCTCCTCGTTGTACATGAGGTTTAGCGCCTTCGCTATGCCGAAGTCCGTGAGCTTAACATCGCCCTCGTAGCCCATGAGGATGTTCTTGGGGCCGATGTCGCGGTGGACGATGTTGAGGTGATTGCCCTGGCGGTCGCGCTTCTGGTGGGCGTAGGTGAGGCCGCGGGCCACGCGCGACACGATGAAGGCCGCAAGGTCGACCGGCACGTCCCGGCCGAGCGTGCGGTGCTTCTCGAGGAACTGCTCGAGGTTCTGACCGCCCACGTACTCCATCACCATGAAGTACTGCCCGCCGATCTGGCCCAGGTGGTAGGTCTGCACGATGTTCGTGTGGATCAGGTCGGCCACGAGGCGGGCCTCTCCGATGAAGTTCTTCTGGAACTCGGGGATGGCCGAGTACTCCTCCCGGATCAGCTTCACGGCGACCGTCTTCCGGAACTGCCCTGCGCCGAGCTGGTGCGCCTCATAGACGACGCCCATTCCGCCCTCAGCGAGCTGCCGGACCATCTCGTAGTTGATATCGTTGAGGATGTGGCTGATTGGCACCGCTTGGAGATCGAAGCGCCGGTCTTCCGGCCTTGCAAGTGAACTTTCCTTAATTTCGGCCCGATATCTGCTACAGGCGGGTTTGCGTCACCCGGGAGCGCTCCATTTGACAAGGGTTTGGGCCCTCCTACGGTGAGTTCATGATCCAACTCACGGCGCGTGCAGCCAATCAGGTCCGGACGATGCGTGGCGAGGCGGCTGCGCCGGAGCGCAACCTGCGCCTGTTCATCGAGACGGGCGGCTGCTCGGGGATGCAGTACGGGATGTCGTTTGACGCCGCGAAGCCGGACGATGCGGCGTTTGAGAGCGAGGGAGTCGCGATCGTCGTGGACCCCAAGAGCCTGGCGCACTTGGACGGCACGACAATCGACTTTGATGACGGCCTGCACGGCAAGGGCTTCGAGATAAAGAACCCGAACGCCCACACGACGTGCGGGTGCGGCAAGTCGTTCAACTAAAGACCCGGCTAGCGCTGCGCCTCGTGGAGGGCGACGATCCCCATCGTCATCCCGAAGGACGTGACGGAGGCAAAGCCCGCCCCGAGGATCTCCGCGGAAAGTCCCGCGCGGCCGGGAAACCCGCCGATTGAGTCGCCAAGGTACTCGTAGGCGCCGCGGTCCCCGGTCAAAAGGCCCGCCAGCCTCGGCACGACGTGTCGCAGGTGAAACGAGTAAAAGGGGCGCACGGGGCGCCACGGCTGGGAGAATTCCAGCACGAAAAGCCGCCCCCCCGGCCGGAGGACCCGCCTGATTTCGGACAGGCATTTTGGGCGATCGGCCATGTTTCTTAACCCAAAAGCGATCGTGACCGCGTCAAATCCACCGTCGGGAAGGGGAAGCGCAAGAGCGTCGCCCTGTTTGAACTCAACCCGCGCCCCGGAACCCTTTATCAGGGCCCTCTTTGCCTCGGCCTCCACGAGCATGGGCGCGCAGAAATCCACTCCGAGAATGCAGACTCCCGGTGACAATCCGCGGGCCAGCGCAAACGCCACGTCGCCGCTGCCCGTCGCAAGGTCCAGGACGTCCTTTGGGTGGGTGTCCCGGACGGCCGAAACCAGCCGAATTCGCCAGTAAATGTCGATTCCGCAGCTCAAAACCCGGTTGGCCAGGTCATAGCGGTGGGCGATGCGCCCAAACATGGATTTTACGGCGGAGGGGTCAGGCACGATTGCTATGGTGATAAGTATTGACGCAATTCATCCCAGACGAATAATTTAAGACGTTTCAGTAAAGCAAACACCCAAAGGAACAATTCATGTCCACGAACCTCACAAAACGCGAGATCGTGTTGGAGATCTACCGCAAGGCTGGATTCCCGCAAAAGCAGATAGTCGACACGGTCCAACAGACCCTCGACATCGTACAGAAAGCACTGTCAGAGGGTCGCAATGTTGAGTTGCGTAACTTTGGCGTGCTTGAAGTTCAGGTGCGGAAGCAGCGTGTCGGACGCAATCCCAACAAGCCCGAAGCCGAAGTCATCATCCCCCAGAGGGCCGTAGTTAAGTTCAAGGCGGGCAAGATCCTCAAACAGCAGCTCAAAAAGCTCGACCTGACCACCCTCACCTGAGGCTGAGCAGTGTCGCCCCACTTTTGGTTCGCCCTATGAGGGGCGGCTTGCAACGTGTCCGTCCCTGATGGCCATGTTCCAGACGCTGCCCGGGTTTCGCGATTTCTACCCGGATGATCTCGCGAAACGAAACCACATCTTTCGCGTTTGGCGGCAGACCGCCTGCGCGTTTGGGTTTGTCGAATACGACACGCCAATTTTGGAGCCCCTGGACCTCTACAAGGCCAAGTCGGGCGATGAGATTGAGGCGCAACTCTTTAGCTTTGTAGACAAGGGAAAGCGCGAGGTCGCCTTGCGCCCGGAGATGACGCCGAGCGTCTGCCGGCTGGTGGGGGAGCGCGCAGGATCTCTCAAGCGGCCCATCAAGTGGTTCAGCATCGCTGAATTCTACCGCTATGAGCGGATGCAGAAGGGCCGCGGGCGGTGCTTCTTCCAGCTCAACGCCGACATCTTCGGAGAGGCGGGCCCGGAGGCAGAGATCGAGCTGGTCGCGCTCCTTATCCAGTGCATGCGCGCCTTCGGCCTCACGGACAAGGATTTCTGCGTTAGGCTGAGCGACCGGAACCTGTGGTTCCACTACCTGGGGGCGCTGGGCCTTGATGATGCGCGCATCCGCGCCCTTCTGGGGGCCGTGGACAAATACGAGAAAAACGGCGACTCCGCGTTCAAGAGCTATGAGGAGGCCTTCGGCCCGCTTGACGGCGACTTGAAGGCGCGCGTCCTCGCCTTCCTCGGCATTCGCTCGTTTGAGGAGCTCGAGAAGGCCCTTGGCGCCGGCGCAGCGCCGGCCGTCGAGGCCCGACTCGGGGACTGGCGCAAGCTCCTGGGGGGCCTTGGCGCGATGGGCCTGCGGGACTACGTGCAGGTCGACCTGAGCGTCGTGCGCGGCCTCGCCTATTACACGGGCTTCGTCTTCGAGGCGTTCGACCGCAAGGGCGAGCTCAGGGCCATTGCGGGCGGCGGCCGCTACGACACCCTAGTCGGAAAGCTCGGCGGAAATGAGCTTCCCGCCGTGGGCTTCGCGATCGGCGACATGACCTTTGCCCTGCTATTGGAGGAACGGGGGCTCTCGCCCGTCATTTCCCAGGCTCCCGACGTTTACTTCGTGATTGGCGGCGAGGCCGAGCGCAGGGCCGCCTTTGCCGACGTCCACGCGCTTCGCTCCGCCGGCTACAGGGTCGAGTATCCCATGCGCGAGTTGGCCTTTGGCAAGCAGTTCAAGGCTGCGGCGGACTCCGGCGCCAAGATCGCGCTGATCTACGGCGCGGATGAGATCTCCAAGGGGGTCGTCAAGATGCGCGACCTGGGTGATCGCACCGAGCGAGAATTCCCGGCGGGCGAGGTGAGCGCCGCCGTCCGCGCGTTCTTCGGAGCCAGCTAGGCGAGGTCGCCCGGCCCGAATGCTCCGGGCAGGAGCGCGGAGAGCGTCGTCTCTATCCTGTTCTTCGAGTCGCAGACGCTGATCACCACGGCCTCGGGGCCAAACTCGTTGATGACCTGGCGGCATGCGCCGCAGGGGGCCGTCGGCAGCGCGGTCGGCGTGTAGATGGCCACGGCCTTGACCGATCGCTCTCCCGCGGCAATGGCGGAGAATATGGCGGTCCGCTCGGCACAGTTGCACAGCCCGAAGGCGGCGTTCTCGACATTGCAGCCCGAGAAGACCTTTCCGGAGCCCCCGATGACGGCGGCGCCCACGGGGAAGTGGGAATACGGGGCGTAGGCGCGCGACCCGGTCGCGCGTGCGGTCTTCTCCAGGCGTCGGATGGCAGCGTCGGTGATCTTCGTCATGGTGCTCCCTGATTTGGCCGTGAAAACGCGCTATCCGGCGAGCTCTTTCCGCGTCTCGGCGAACGCCCTGATGGCGGTCCGAAGGTTGTCCTCCGAGTGGGCGGCGCTCACCTGCGTGCGGATCCTGGCCGCCCCCTGCGCGACGACCGGGAAGAAGAATCCGACGACATAGACGCCCTTTTCGAGCATCCGGGCGGCGAACCTCTGCGCGAGCTGGGCGTCGCCGAGCATCACCGGGACGATGGGGTGCGTGCCGGGCTTTATTGAGAGGCCGGCGTCGGCGAGGCCCTGGCGGAAGAACCGGGTGTTCGAGTGCAGGCGCTCGCGAAGCTCCGGGCTTCGCGTGATGAGGTCGATTGAGGCGATCGATGCGGCGGCGATCGCCGGGGGCAGGGTGTTCGAGAACAGGTAGGGGCGCGAGCGCTGGCGCAATAGCTCGATGATTTCGCGCCGGCCGCTCACGTAGCCTCCGGCGGCGCCTCCAAGGGCCTTTCCGAGCGTGCCGGTGAGGATGTCGACCCTGGAGGACACGCCGAAGTGCTCGGGCGTCCCGCGGCCGTTTGGTCCCATGAACCCGACCCCGTGGCTGTCGTCCACCATCACGATCGCATCGTGCCGGTCGGCGAGGTCGCAGATCTCGCGCAGCGGCGCCACGACCCCGTCCATCGAGAAGACCCCGTCGGTGACGATCAGCTTGAAGCGGGCGCCGGCCTTTGCCGCCTCATCGAGCTTGGCCGCAAGGTCGGCCATGTCGCTGTTGCGGTACCTCAGGCGCTTCGCCTTCGACAGGCGGATCCCGTCGATGATCGAGGCGTGGTTGAGCTCATCGCTGATGACGGCGTCCTCCTCGCCGAGGAGGGTCTCAAACACGCCCCCGTTGGCGTCAAAGCAGGATGAATACAGGATCGACTCGTCGGTGCCGAGGAACGTGCTCAGCCGGGTCTCCAGATCCTTGTGGATCTCCTGGGTCCCGCAGATGAACCGGACGGAGGCCATGCCGTAGCCCCACCGGTCGAGCGCCGCGTGCGCCGCCGCCACGACCTCGGGGTGGTCCGCAAGGCCGAGGTAGTTGTTGGCGCAGAAGTTGAGCACGCGGGCGCCGCCGGCGACCGCGATGTCCGCGCCCTGGGGCGTAGAGATTATCCGTTCCCGCTTCGAAAGCCCGGCCGACGAGATTTCGGAGAGTACCTTCTGCAGGTGCGCCTTGTAGGAGGGGGGCATGGGGCGGGAAGGCTCAATCCCAGTTGAGCACGATCTTGCCGCTCTTGCCGGAGCGCATGAGGTCGAAGCCCCTCTGGAAGTCCGTGAAGGGCATGCGGTGCGTGATGACCGGGGAGATGTCCAGGCCGCTCTGGATCATGGCCGTCATCTTGTACCAGGTGTCATACATCTCCCTGCCGTAGATTCCGCGGATCGTCAGCATGTTGAAGACGACCTTGTTCCAGTCGACGGCGGCCGAGGCGGGCATGATACCCAGGAGCGCGATCCGGCCTCCGTGCGCCATGTTGTCGATCATGTCGTTAAGCGCCCGGGGATTGCCGGACATCTCCAGGCCCACGTCGAATCCCTCCTTCATGCCTAGCTCCGCCTGGACGTCGGGGAGGCGCTCGCGGGACACGTCGACGACGCGCGTGGCTCCCATCTTGGAGGCGAGGGCGAGCCGGTCGGGGTTCACGTCGGTGACGACGATCTTGCGGGCCCCGCAGTGCTTGGCGATCGCGGCGGCCATGCACCCGATCGGGCCCGCCCCCGTGACAAGGACGTCCTCCCCGACGAGGTCGAACTGGAGGGTCGTGTGGGTCGCGTTCCCGAGGGGGTCGAAGCAGGAGAGCACGTCCAGCGGGATGGCGGGGTCCACGGGGACCGCGTTCGTTGCCGGGATGCACAGGTACTCGGCAAAGGCGCCGTTGCGGTTGACCCCGACGCCCTTCGTGTCCTTGCACAGGTGCCGGCGCCCGGCCAGGCAGTTGCGGCAGACGCCGCACACGATGTGGCCCTCGCCGTCGACCAGGTCGCCCTTCTGGAACCTCTGGACCGCGGAGCCCACCTCGTGGATCTCGCCCACGAACTCGTGGCCGATGATCATCGGCGCCTTTATCGTCTTCTGGGCCCATTCGTCCCAGTTATAGATGTGGACGTCGGTCCCGCAGATGGAGGTCTTCTTGATACGTATGAGCACGTCGTTCGGTCCCGGCACCGGCACGGGCGCCTCCGTCAGGTCGAGCCCGGGCCCGGCCTTCAGCTTCGAAATCGCTCGCATCATCTTGGCGCTCATTTGGGTGCCGCAATGCTTGTCGCTTGGGACCTCCAAAACAACCACGAACAGAGGGTGCGCCTGTAACGTCGGGGATTGCGTCCGGGGGCGCGGATGATTGCTCTCTACCCACGCGCACATGACCAACCGATTTTACAAAGCCTTCGACAGCGAGACCTACGGAGGGGAGCGCAAGACGGACTACCGAAACGCATTCCAGATCGACCGCGACCGGATCATCCACGCGCACGCCTTCCGCAAGCTCCAGTCGAAGACCCAGGTCTTCCTCTCCGGGGAGTACGACTTCTACAGGACGCGCCTGACGCACTCGATGGAGGTGGCCCAGATCGGCAGGTCGATCTGCCAGTACCTGCGCACCGTCAAGGGCCCCCTCGGGGACGACTTCTACATCGACAGCGACCTGGTCGAGGCCGTGTGCCTCTCGCACGACCTCGGGCACCCGCCCTTCGGGCACTCGGGAGAGCGCACCCTCCAGGAGCTCATGGCGGGCTGGGGGGGATTCGAGGGCAACGCCCAGACCCTGCACCTGCTGATCGGCACCATGTACCAGGACCGATCCGGGGTCCGCGGGATGCAGCCCACACGGGCCCTCCTGGACGGGGTCCTCAAGTACAAGACGCTCCACCGCGAGTTCGGCACCCCGCCGAAGAACCATTTCCTCTACGACTCCCAGAAGGACGTGCTCGGCTTCGTCTTCGGGGGTGCGCGCGTGCCGCGCAGCCTGCGCCCGGGCGAGACCCTGAACGGGTTCAAGAGCGTGGAGTGCCAGATCATGGACTGGGCGGACGACGCGGCCTACTCGCTCAACGACATCGTCGACGGCGTGAAGACGGGGTTCCTGACGATCGACCGGATCGAGGCGTGGGCGAACCAGAACGTCGGCGACGCCGCGGGCCTTAGGCTCCTGGACGAGCTATTGGACGCCATCCGCACCGACCGCCTCGAGGGGATCTTCTCCTCGAGGATCGGGGCCTTCATCACGGCGTGCAGGCTGAGGGAGCGCGACAACTTCATGGCCCGCGCGACGAACCGCTACCGCTTCGAATTGGTCGTGGCGCCCGAGGCCGAGAGGCAGGCGCTCTTCTACAAGAAGCTCGCGAACGACGTCATATTCGAGAGCCCCCAGCTCCAGCAGATGGAGCACAAGGCCCGCAAGGTGCTGTTTGACCTGTGGGACTCGTGCTGGAGGAACTACGTCGAGCCCGGGCCCCGGGTGATACGCATCCTGCCGCCGGCGGTCGGTCGGCTCCTGGACGGGGCGAAGACGCGCCGCGCCAAGGCGCGGCAGATCTGCGACTGGCTCGCGGGCCTGACCGACGGGATGATCGTTAGGACCTATCGCCGCCTCTTCGACCCGGAGTTCGGCTCCTTCAGGGACCTTGGCTAGGCGCCCGGCGCGAGGTGCTTGGCCGCGACGGCCTCGTTGATCCTTCGCAGCGCCTCGGCCCAGACCGCGGTTGAGCCCTCGGCGATGTGCGCGTTGCGGGCGATGACCCTGTCGGCGGTGACCTTGTGGCGGTTCCATGCGGCCCCCTCGGTGCTGCAGTTGAGGAGGACCGGCTGGAAGCGGTCGATCGCGTTTGCGAACTTCGACTCCGGCGTGCGCTTCTCCTCGAACTCGTCCCAGAGGGCCCTGAACTGCGCGCACTGGTCCGCAGGGAGCAGGCCGAAGATCCGGTCCGCGGCGATCGCCTCGCGCTCGTGCTGGCCGGCCATGCGTGCGGTGTCGTACGCGAACGTGTCGCCCGCGTCGATCTCGACCAGGTCGTGGATGAGGAGCATCTTGAGGATGCGAAGGACGTCGATCCCCGGCTCGTTCGCGTGCTCGGCGAGGACGATAACGGCGAGGCACAGGTGCCACGAGTGCTCGGCGTCGTTCTCGGGCCGCCGGCTCTGGATGCAGAGCGTCTGGCGGAAGATCTCCTTTAGCTTGTCGACCTCGACGATGAACCGTACCTGCTTTTCAAGCCGCTCGTGCTCCATCGGATCCGACTAGACCGCGGCGCGCGGGCTGGCGAGATCCGATTGCTTCCGAGGGCGAGGCGGAGAGGACCTCGTGCACGTGGGCGGCGGCGAAGAGGAAGCCGATGGTGGCGAACGCCGTGAGCGTGCGCGTCGTGGCGTTCCCGAAGAACGCCGGGAACTGGAGCAGCGTCATGATGGCGACGCTCTGGGCCGCGACGACCGCGATGGAGTGGCGTCCGAGGAACGAGAGGGCGCGCGAGGTCAGGAGCGCGGGGAAGCGGCTGCCGGCAGCGGCCACGAGGTAGGCGACCGATCCGAAGTCCGCCATGCGAAGGAGGCCGAGCGCGGGCTTGTTGACCAGGATGCCAAAGACGCGGTCGGGCCAGAGGTAGGGCCACTGGAAATGGCGGACGCCGAACCCGTAGACGGCGAGGGCTCCCGCGGCTGCAAGCACCCAGCGGCTGGGCTTGGCCACCTGCGCGAAGCCGCTCACCCGGGCATGGCCTATCACGACCCCGGCGACGAAGAGGAACTGCCAGGCGAAGAGGTTGAAGCTGCCGGTGTTGATCGGGTAGAGGGGGGCTCCGTCAATCGGTGGCGCCCATTGGACCGCGAGCCACGCCGCCCCGCTAAGGCCGAGCACAAGCCAACGCCGGCCCGCCTCGAGCCCGGAGATGACCGCGGGCAGAAGGAGCACGAACCCGCAGTACATGGGAAGCAGGTCCAGAAGGCCGGGCTGGTAGAGGAGCGAGAGGCCCAGGCCCAGCGCCTCCAGCGGGTGCTCAAAGAAGAGCTTGGGCACGGTGGGCGAACAATAGCCGAAGAAACGCTCCGTCAGCCGCACGAGGACGAAGGATGCGAGGAGGGCGCCGACCTGCCACCAGTAGATGCTCTTCGCCCGGTCCACCGTGGCCTGCCAGAGCCCCTCGCGGCCCACGGATCGGAACTTCCGGGTGTAGACCCAGCCCGCCAGGAGCCCGGAAAGGAAGACGAAGCCCTCGGCCGCCGTGAAGAGCCCCAGCGGCTGGTCCGTGACGGCCCGCATCTCCGTGGGCAAGTGATTGATCGTCATGAGGACAAGAAACAGTCCCCGCAGCGTGTCAAAGCGCAGGTCGCGAGTGCCCGGAAGACCTTGAATGGTATTCTTCACTGCGTTTCCCGGACACTCCGTACCACGAATCGTTCCACATTCGCCAAATCTTTGGGGATTTGGGCCATAATGATCTACGAAAGTAGAAGCGCTGTTAGCGCAACGGCTTACCGCACGGGGCCGCTCATGCCAAAATGCCCGGCCCGGAAGCCTCCGGAGCCCCGGGGAGCCCGCGGGCAGGCAGGCTGGGCCAGGTCACCAACCCCCGCCAAGGGCGCGGATGAGAAGGACCGTGGCCTCGAGCCGGCTGGCGCGGGCCTGGGTGAGCGAGATCTCGTTGTCGAGCTGGGTCCGCTGGCTCTCGATCACCTCAATGTAGCTCACGAGCCCGGCCTTGTACCGGAGCGTGGAGAGCCGTGTGGCGCCATGGGAGGCCTCCACGGCCCTCCCGAGGACCTGGGTCTGGCGGGACAGGAGCCTCAGGTCGGAAAGGCCGTCCTCGACCTCCTGGAAGCCCACCAGCACATGCTGGCGGTAATTGGAGAGGGCCTCCTCGTAGGCCGCCTTCGCCTGCTGCAGGCCCGCCACGTTCGCCCCTCCCCTGAAGAGGGGCAGCGACAGGGCGGGGCCGGCCGCCCATTCGCGGCTGCCCCAGGTCAGCAGGTTGTTCAGATCGGAGCTGTTGGCGCCCGCGAAGGCCGTAAGCCCTATCGACGGGAAGAATGCCGCCTTCGCGACGCCGATCCGGGCGTTCGCCGCCGCCAATGTCCGCTCCGCCGCCGCGATGTCGGGCCGGCGCTCCAAGAGGTCGCTCGGCAGCCCCACCGGCACGTCAGGCACGTCGGCTCCAAGCGGGCGCACGTCGAGCGCGAAACCCTCGGGGTTGCGCCCGACGAGGACCGCGAGAGCATGCTGCGCCGTCGCGATCGCGCGCTCGGCGGCGAGCTCGCTGCTGCGGACGCTTTCGAGCTCCGCCTGGGCCTGGTAGACGTCCAGGTCGCTGTTGGCCCCGCCGCGGCGAAGCTTCTGGACGAGCTCGAGGGCGTCGGAAAGGAGGGCGGCGTCCTGGGCGAGGAGCTCGCGCTGCGCGACAAGGGAGCGAAGGTTGTAGTAGTCCCGGGCGACGCCGGCCTCGAGCAGGAGGAGGACGTTCTGGTAGTTGGCCCCCTCCGCCTCGGCCGACGCCCTGGCGCCCTCGATGGCGCGGCGAACCGACCCGAAGAGGTCCACCTCGTAGCTGAGCTGGAGCGGCAGGTCGAAGGAGTTGGCGGTGTAGGCGAACGCGGTGCCCGGGAACTCGACCTGGCGGTTGCCTGAGAATCGCTCGCGCACGGCGGTCCCCCCGGCCGTAAGGGCCGGGTAGGCCTGCGCCCGCTCGATTCGCGCCGCGGCCAGCGCCTGGTCGTAGCGGGCGAGCGCGGCCCGCAAGGTCGGGCTCGCGGAGGCCGCCTGCTCCTCGAGGTCGTCGAGCGTCCGGTCGTTGAAGATGTGCCACCATCCGGCCCGGCTCGCGCCGTCCCTGGGCTCGGCCTTCTTCCACGCCCCGAGTTCCGCGTAGGCGTCCGGTGTGGGTACGGCCGGCCTCGTGTAATCGGGGCCGACCGCGCAGCCGGCGAAGACGGCCAGCACCGCGGCGCAAAGGCCGCCGAGATAGCGATGTGGGGGGCGGGTCACGGCTTTGCGGGCGCCTCGGCGTCAACAGGGCTGACCTCGCCGCCCTCCACGAGCGAGTCGCGCGGTGCCGCGACCACGCGGGCGCCCGGGTTCAACCCGTCCAGCACCTCGATCTGGTTGCCGAAGTCCCGGCCGAGCGTCACCCGCTGAAGGTGGATCCTGTTCTCGGCGTCGACGACGGCGACCATGTTTCCGGTGGCGTTGATGATCGCGGCGTTGGACGGAAGCAGGATCGCCGGCTGGGCGGACGGAAAGCTAAAGCGCACCTCTGCGAACATCCCCGGGAAGAGCTCGCCCTTCGGATTGGGGAGCCTGACCTCCGTCAGAAGGGTGCGCGAGGCGCCGTCCAAGGCCCCCGCGAAGCGCGCGATCTCTCCCCGGAAGGCCCTGCCCGGGAACTCCGGAACGAGGACCTCGACGGCCATGCCCACCTTGATCGAGCGGACGTTGGCCTGGGGCACCGTCACCATGACCCGAAGGGTCTCGGTCTGGGCAATGTGGTAGATCTCGACGCCGGCGCCCCCATTGATCAGCTCCCCGACCTGCGCGTTTCGCGCGGTGATGACCCCGTCGTAGGGCGCCGTGACCTGCTGGAAGTCCTTCAGCTGGGCGAGCCGGTCGACGTTCGCCTGCGACGCGACGACCGCGGCGTTGGCACCCGCGAAGTCGGCCGCCTTCTGGTCGACGTCCTGCTGGGCCACGGCGTTCTGCTCTCCCAGGGCCTTCCACCGTGAGGCGCTCGTGCGGGCGATCTCAAGGTTGGCGCGAGCCTGCTCGAGCGCGGCCTTTGCCTGGTTGAGCTCCTGGTCCAGGTCCGGGCCCTCGATGACGGCGAGGACCTGTCCCGCCTTGACGTGGTCGCCCAGGTCCGCCGTCCACTTCCCGATGAAGCCCGTCGTCCGCGCATAGATGGGCGTGTCCTGGAGCGCCGTGATGGCCCCGGGCAGCGTGACGACGGCCGCCTTGGTGGCCCGGGTCGCGATGACGACGCTGACGACGGGCTTCGACGTCGCGTCGGTTTGTCCCTCGAGGGCGTGCGCCGAGCGAAGCCGGGGAAGGACCCCGGCGACGACGACGGCGGCGACCGCGGCGGCGGTGATGAGCAGTATGCTTGAGAGCTTCATGTTCGGCTGGATAGGGGGCTTCGAAGGGGGGCCGGAGGGCGGGTCATGCCTGGACTCGGAGCTCCTCCTCGAGCTCCGCCTCGGGCGCGTGCCCGGGCTTCTTCCTGAGGGTCGCGTAGACGACCGGCACGAAGAGAAGGGTAGCCGCCGTCGCAACGAGCAGGCCGCCGATGACGGCCCGGCCGAGGGGCGCGTTCTGCTCGCCGCCCTCGCCCAGGCCGAGGGACATGGGGAGCATGCCGATCACCATCGCAAGCGCGGTCATGAGGACCGGGCGAAGCCGGGTGTGGCCGGCAAGGAGCGCCGCCTCCCGCGAATCCTTGCCCTCGAGCCGCAGGTCGTTGGCGAAGGTCACCAGGAGGATCGAGTTGGCGGTGGCAACACCGACACTCATGATGGCGCCCATCAGCGACGGCACGCTGAGCGTGGTGCCTGTCAGGAAGAGAATCCAGATGACCCCGCACAGGGCGCCCGGCAGCGCCATGATGATGATGAAGGGGTCGAGCCAGGACTGGAAATTGACGACCATAAGGAGGTAGACCAGGGCGATGGCGAAGACGACGCCGATCCCCAGGCCCAGGAAGGAGGCGTCCATGCTCTGGACCTGGCCCCTGAGGCGGATCTGGCTCCCGCGGGGCAGCCTCTTCTCGAACTCCGGCAGGAGCTTGCGCACATCGGAGGCCACGGCGCCCAGGTCCCGGCGGTCCACGTTCGCGTACACGTCGTAGACGGGCTGGATGTTGTAGTGGCCGACGACCTGTTGGACGGAGGTGCGCTGGACGGTCGCCACGTTGCCGAGGACCTCCAGGGTGCCCGAGCCCCGGGCGATGCCGACCGGCAGGGCCTTCAGGGCCTCGATCGAGTCGATCGTGCGCTGCGGGGCCTGGGCCGCGACAAAGTACTGGATGCCCTGGGGGCTGAGCCAGTAGCTGGGCGCGATCTGGGAGGTCCCGGTAAGGGAGATGAGGACATTGTTCGCCACGTCTCCCTGCGTGAGCCCCAGCTGCTCGGCCTTCGTGCGGTCCACGTTGACCGCCAGCGCGGGGGCGTTTACGACCTGGTGGACGTGGACGTCGACGGCCCCCCGGATCAGGGCGACGCGGGCGGCGAGCTCCTTGATGAGCGCGTAGTTGCCCGGTGCGTCGGCACCCGCGATCTGGAGGTCAATCGGCGCGGGCAGCCCGAAATTGAGAATCTGCCCGACGATGTCGGAGGGCTGGGTGAAGAAGGTGCAGCTTGGCAGCTCCCTGTTGAGGCGCGCCCGGATCTTGCGCACGTAGGCCCAGGTCGATCCGTGCTTCTCCGGGTTGAGCGCCACGAGGATCTCGCCGTCGGCCGTGCCGATCGTGGCCGTGTCGCTGAAGGCGAGCCCGGTGCTCCCGTTCGGTAGGCCGATGTTGTCGATGATCGTCTGGAGCTCCTCGGCAGGGATCTCCTGCCGGATGATGTCCTCAACGCGGGTGAAGTACCTCTCGGTCTCCTCGATTCGGGTGCCATCGGGCGCCCGCACGTGGAGGCGGAACTGGCCCGCATCGACGATCGGGAAGAAGTCGCGGCCAAGGAAGGGAAGGGCGAGCGCGCTCAGCAGGATGAGGACAACCATGACGGCGAGGACCCGCCTGCGCCGGTTGAGGGCCTTGTCGAGGAGGGCCGTGTAGCCCGAGCGGAAGTTCTCGAAGTGCCGATTGAAGGCGACATGGACCCGCCAGAAGACGTCGCCCGAGTCCGCGTGCCCCTTGCCGTCGTCATGGAGGACGGGCTGGCCGCGGAGCAGGTAGTGCACGAACGTCGGCACGACGGTGCGCGACAGGAAATAGGAGGCGAGCATCGCGAACATGACCGCCATCGCGAGGGGGCCGAAGAGGAATTTGGCGGTCCCCTCCAGGAAGAAGATCGGCACGAAGACGATGCAGATGCAAAGGGTCGAGACGAACGCGGGGACGGCGATCTGCTGGGCGCCGTCCAGGACGGCCCGGACCAGCGTCTTCTTCATCATCAGGTTGCGGTCGATGTTCTCGATCGTGACCGTGGCGTCGTCGACCAGGATGCCCACCGCAAGGGCGAGGCCCCCCAAGGTCATCGCGTTTATCGTCTGGCCCAGGGCGTAGAGGCAGATGATCGAGCAGAAGATCGAGAGCGGGATGGAGAGGGCGACGACGAGCGTGTTGCGCCATGTGCCGAGGAAGAGCAGGATCATCGCCGCCGTCAGGAGCGCGGCGATCACAGCCTCCTTGACGACGCCGTTGAGCGCGGCCCGCACGAAGATCGACTGGTCGAACTCCGGCTTCATGTCCAGGTCCGGGGGGAGGGTGCTTCGGATGTGGGGAAGCTCGGCCTTCAGGCGGTCGATGATGTCGAGGGTCGAGGCGGAGCCGCTCTTGAGGATGATGGTGAGGGCCCCCCGGGTCCCGTCCTGGCGGACGATGTTCGTCTGGGGGATGAACCCGTCGCGGACCTGGGCCACGTCGCGGATGTAGACCATCGAGCCGTTCACGGCCTTGATGGGGAGGTTGCCCAGGTCGGCGAAGTTGGGGGGGCTGCTGTTGAGCAGGACGTCGTACTCGCGGTCGCCGATCTTCGCGGTGCCGGAGGGCAGGGTCAGGTTCTGGGACGAGAGGGCGAGGTTGACATCGCTCGGCGAGAGGCCCTTCGACTCGAGCGCCTTCAGGTCCAGGTCGACCATGATCTGGCGCACCTTCCCGCCCATGGGAAGGGGGACCGACGCGCCCTGCACGGTCGCAAGCTGGACGCGCAGGTAGTTGAGCCCGATGTCAAAGAGCCGCTGCTCGGAGAGCGTCTTGCTCCCGAGGCCGAGCTGGAGGATGGGCACGTTGGAGGCGTTGAAGCGGATGATGAGCGGGGGCGTGCCGCCGGGAGGCAGGATCCGGACGATGGTCTGGCTGATGGCCGTCACCTGGGCCACGGCTGCGTCGACGCTCGTGCCCGGGTGGAAGAAGATCTTGATGACGCCGACCCCGATGAACGACTGGGACTCCATGTGCTCGATGTCGTTCACGGTCGTCGTCATGGCCCGCTCGCTCGGCGTCACGACCCGCTTGGCCATCTCCTCCGGTGTCAGCCCGTTGTACTGCCAGATGACCACGACAACCGGGATGTCGATCGACGGGAATATGTCCTTTGCCATCTTCAGCGCCGAAAGCACCCCGAGGATGAGGATGAGCAGCGCCATCACCGTGAAGGTGTAGGGACGGCGAAGGGCTAGGCGGACGATCCACATGGAGATAAAAGGGCAAAAATGCTGCCAGCACGGAGGATTCTCGTAAACCCTCCATTCTGGGGATCAGGGACAAAGTGCAACTACAGGCGCTAGACGGCCAAAGTTAGAAATAGATGCGCAGTCGCGTCATAAGGAACTTTTAAGTCGCTTTTCCTTGCTAGAAACGCCGCCACCGATTTCGATCAACCGCATTTTTCCCTCATGAAAGTACTCGTCGCCGACAAGATATCGTCAAAGGGTGTGGCCTGGCTGCGGAAGCAGCCCGGCCTTGATGTCGTCGAGGCGTACGGGTCCTCGCCGGCCAAGCTCCTGGAGCTCGTCAGGGACGTGCACGCGATCGCGGTGCGCTCCGAGTCGAAGATCACGGCCGAGGTCATCGCGGCCGCCCCCCTCCTGAAGGTCGTCGGCAGGGCCGGGGTCGGGGTCGACAACGTCGACGTGGACGCCGCCACGGAGCGCGGTGTCATCGTGATGAACACCCCGTCGGGAAACACGATCGCGACCGCGGAGCTGACCTTCACGCACCTGCTGTGCGGCGCCAGGCCCGTTCCGCAGGCCGCGGCGTCCATGCGCGGCGGCAAGTGGGACCGAAAGAGCTTCTCCGGGATCGAGCTTTTCAGGAAGACGCTCGGCATCGTCGGCCTCGGGCGCATCGGCGGCGAGGTCGCCCGCCGGGCGCAGGCCTTCGGCATGCGCGTCCTCGCGTACGACCCCTACCTGGCCCCCAGCCGCGCCAAGGGAATGCAGATCGAGTCGGTCTCGATGGACGAGCTGCTCGCCCAGTCCGACTACATCACGGTCCACATGCCGCTGACCGATGACACCCGCTACATGATCGACGAGGCGGCGCTTGCAAAGTGCAAGAAGGGCGTCCGCATCTTCAACTGCGCCCGGGGCGGGATAATCAAGGAGTCGGCGCTCGTCGCGGCCCTCAAGAGCGGGCAGGTGGCCGCCGCCGGCCTGGACGTCTACGAGGAGGAGCCGCTCGCCGAGTCGAGCGAACTGAGGAGCCTGCCGAACGTCACCCTGACGCCGCACCTTGGGGCGTCGACGGCCGAGGCGCAGGACGCCGTGGGCGTCGAGGTCGCCGAGCAGATCGCGGATGTCCTCAACGGAGGCGTGATCCGAAACGCCGTCAACATGCCGTCCCTCGACGCCGCGACCCTCTCGGTCCTAAGGCCGTACCTCGACCTGGGCTCGAAGCTGGGGACGCTCGTCCAGCAGATCTCCCCGGACCAGATCGGTTCGCTGAAGATCACCTACTGGGGGAAGATCGTGGACATGGACGCGAACGCGATCACGCGCGCGATCCTGCGCGGCTGGCTCAAGCGGATCAGCGGCGACAACGTCAATTTCGTGAACGCGCCGACCTTCCTGGAGCGCCTCGGGGTGAGCTGCGAGGTCGTCAAGTCGACCGGGGAGGCAGACTACACCGAGCTGATCCAGGTCGAGGCGACGGCCAGCGACGGTGTCGTCCGTAGCGCCGCCGGGACCCTGATCGGGAAGGCAAGCAGCCCGAGGATCGTGTCCATCAACGGCCACGCGGTCGAGGTGGTGGCGATGGGCAATCTCCTCATCATCGAGAACAGCGACGAGCCCGGGATGATCGGCTACGTGGGGACGCTCCTGGGCAAGGACAAGGTGAACATCGCCAACATGTCGCTCAGCCGCCAGGAGCCGGGACAGACCGCGCTGATGGTCATCAATCTGGACAGCGAGCCGAGCGACGGGGCGCGCCGGGAGCTTAAGGGACACCGCGCCATACGGATGGCGAAGTTTGTGGTCCTTTGACCGCCTATGCCCGGCCTCGCATTCCAAAATGAGATGCTTCTGCCGCTTGTTTTCACGGGCGTCGCCGGCTATCTGCTTGGTTCGCTTCCGTTCGGGTTCCTTGTCGCCCGCTCGCGGGGAGTGAACATCTTCGAGGTGGGAAGCCGCAGCCCGGGCGCGACGAACGTCCGCAGGGTCCTGGGCAGCGGGCCCGGAAACACGGTCTTTGTGCTGGACGCCCTGAAGGGGGCCCTGGCGGCGGGCTGGCCCCTGCTTGTCGCATGGCAGGCCGTTCGCTCGGCCAGCTTCCCGGCCATGCTCGGTTACTTCGGGCTCGCCTGTGCGCTCGTTGGGCATGCGTTCTCCTGCTTCACCGGGTTCCGCGGCGGCAAGGGGGTCGCCACGGCGGCGGGGGGGATCCTCGTACTGATGCCCACCGTGGGCGCCATTTCCGCTGGGGTCTGGCTCGTCGTCTTCTATGCGACCCGCTACGTGTCCCTGGCGTCGATCCTGGCCGCCGTGTGCCTGCCGGTCCTCTGCTTCGCCTTCAACCGCGGCGCGCTCGCCCTCTGGGTATCGCTCATCATCGCCGTCTTTGTCGTCGTCCGGCACCGCGCCAACATCTCCAGGCTCCTGAGCGGGACCGAGAAGCGCTTTGACCGCGCGAAGCCGCAGGACAATAAGCCCGGGGACACTCCATGAAGGCCACGCGCACCATCAACATCGGGATCTGCGGACTGGGAACGGTCGGGCAGGGCGTCTGGAAGCATTTCAGCCGCATGCGCCGGGAACTCGAGGTACGGCTGGGCGCGCGGATCGTGCTGGCGAGGGCCGCCGTCCGGGACACGCGGAAGGCGCGGGCCGTCAAGGTTCCGGCCGGGAAGCTCACCGCGGATGCGCTCTCGGTGGCGACCGATCCAAACATCCACATCGTGTGCGAGCTGATGGGGGGGACCACCCTCGCACGGCAGGTCACCCTCGCGGCGCTGTCCCGGGGCAAGATCGTGGTTTCGGCGAACAAGGCGCTCATCTGCGCCCACGGCGCAGAGATCTTCGCCGCGGCCCGCAGGCACGGGGGGCATTTCCTCTTCGAGGCGAGCGTGGCCGGCGGCATCCCGCTCATTAAGGCGGTGCGGGAGGGCCTGGTTGCCAACCGCTTCCCGCGCATCTCGGGCATCCTGAACGGCACCTGCAACTATATCCTGACGCAGATGGAGGAATTGGACACCCCGTATGCGAGCGTGCTCGAGGAGGCAAAGAGGCTCGGCTATGCCGAGGCCGACGAGTCGCTCGACGTCGGGGGATGGGACACCGCCCACAAGGCGTCGATCCTCGCCTGGCTCGCCCACGGCGTCTGGGTGCGCCCGGAGCAGATGATCGTCGAGGGAATCGAGAGGATCACACCCGCCGATTTCAAGAACGCGGCTGCCCTGGGCTACGGAATCAAGCTGCTTGCGATCATCACGCGCGACTTCGCGACGAACGAGATCGTGGTGCGGGTGCACCCGACGCTGCTCCCGGAGGGGAGCGTGCTCGCGAGGGTGAGCGGTGTCTTCAACGCCATTTCGGTCACCGGCGACGTCGTCGGGACGACGGTCTACATCGGGCGCGGCGCTGGGCAGGACGCCACGGCGAGCGCGGTCATCAGCGACATCGCCGACTCGGTCGCGCTCCTTCTCCACGGCAAGGGGGCGCACCTCATGGCCGAGGACAGGCTCCCGGTGTCCAAGGGGGCGCTCCTTGCCCCACCGCAGAGGATACGCGGCCGCTACTACCTCAGGCTGACGGTGGCCGACCGGCCCGGCGTCCTTGCCCGGGTCGCGACGATCATGGCGCGCAACAAGATGAGCATCGCCAGCGTGATCCAGAACCCCTCGGAGAGGGCGGGATCGGCCTCGCTCGTCCTCACCACCCACGAGAGCGATGAGCGCTCGATGCGGGTCGCCCTGCGGGGCCTCACGGCCCTCGGAAGCGTGCGCGAGGCGCCGCTTCTTCTGAGGATCGGAGACCTCGGCGACTAGGCCCACGCGGATTTACCATACCATCATGCCCCGAATCGTGCAGAAATACGGCGGAACCTCGGTCGGCGACGTCGAGCGGATCAAGAAGGTCGCGGAGCGCATCAAGGCGACCCGCGACGAGGGACACCAGATCGTGGTCGTGCTCTCGGCCCGCGCCGGCGTCACGAACGAGCTGATCGCTCGGGCGAAGGGCCTGTGCCCGGAGCCGAGCGAACGCGAGCTTGACCAGCTCCTGGCGATCGGGGAGCAGGAGTCGATTGCGCTCATGGCGATGGCCCTGCACGGGATCTCCATCCCCGCGGTCAGCTACACCGGCGCGCAGGCCGGAATCTTCACGGACAAGGTCCACACCAAGGCGAAGCTCAAGATGGTGAACCCGAAGGTGATCCTCAAGGACCTGAACGAGGGGCGCGTCGTCATCGTGGCCGGGTTCCAGGGCATCGACGAGGAGGGGCAGATCACGACCCTCGGCAGGGGGGGATCGGACCTGACGGCGGTTGCGCTCGCGGCCGCGATCAAGGCCGACGTGTGCGAGATCTACACGGATGTCGACGGCGTGTACACCGCCGACCCCCGGGTCGTGAAGAACGCCCGCAAGCTTTCCGAGATCTCGTACGACGAGATGCTCGAGCTCGCGTCGTCCGGCTCGAAGGTGATGCAGTCGCGCTCCGTCGAGTTCGCCAAGAAATACGGCGTCATTTTCGAAGTCCGCTCATCGTTCAACCACAATCCAGGAACCACCGTGAAAGAAGAAGTCGCGTATATGGAACAGGTCGTCGTCCGCGGCATCGCCGCCGACAAGGACCAGGCGAAGGTCATCGTGAGCAACATCGTCGACAAGCCGGGGTCGGCCGCGAAGGTGTTCCGCTGCCTGGCCGACGCCAACGTCATCGTCGACATGATCGTCCAGAACGTGGGCCGCCACGGGGTGGCGAACCTGACCTTCACGGTGCCGCAGACCGACAAGGTCAAGGCGGTGAAGGTCCTGGAGCCCGTGCTCGCCGCAATCGGCGGGGGCCAGGTCGCCGTCCACGAGCACATCGCGAAGCTCTCGGTAGTGGGCGTCGGAATGAAGACCCACAGCGGCGTGGCCGCGACGCTCTTCCAGGCGCTCGCCGACGTCGGCATCAACATCGACCTGATCAGCACCTCGGAGATAAAGATCTCGGTCGTCGTCGACCTGGACCGCGCCGATGAGGCCGTCCGCGCGGCGCATGCCGCGTTCGGCCTCGACAAGGTCTAGCGCCCATCGGGCAATGCGCTACGTCTCGACACGGGGAGGCTCCCCTCCGGTCGCCTTCTCGGATGCCGTGGCCGCGGGCCTGGCCCCCGACGGCGGGCTCTTCGTGCCCGAGTCGCTTCCCGACCTCTCCGCCGAGCTGGAGGGTTTCGCGCGGCTCGACTACCCGGAGCTCTGCTCGAGGTTCCTCGAGCGCTTTGCCACCGACATACCGCAGCCCGAGCTCCGGGAGCTTGTGGGGCGCTCCTACGCGGCGTTCGACCGGCCGGAGATCGCGCCCCTCCTTGAGCTCTCGCCCGAGGTGCACGTCCTCGAGCTCTTCCACGGGCCGACGCTCGCCTTCAAGGACATCGCCCTGCAGCTGCTCGGGAACCTCTACGCGCGCCAGTGCGCGGTGCGCAAGGAGACGATCAACGTGCTGGGCGCCACGTCCGGCGATACGGGAGCCGCGGCGATCCACGGCCTCATGGGCCGGCCGGGGGTGGCCATCTTCATCCTCTATCCCGACGGGAGGGTCTCGCCCCTGCAGGAGCGGCAGATGGCGTGCACGGGCGACCCCAACGTCCACGCCCTGGCCGTGTCCGGCTCCTTCGACCAAGCGCAGGCGGTCCTCAAGCAGCTCTTCGCCGACGGGGACTTCCGCAGGAGGAACCGGCTCTCTGCGGTGAACTCGATCAACATCGCCAGGATACTCGCCCAGAGCGTCTACTACCTGCATGCCTGGCTTAGGCTCAGCCCCGAGCACCGGCGTTCCGCGGTCTTCGTCGTGCCCACGGGCAATTTCGGGAACGTGCTCGCGGGCTGGATGCTCCAGAAGATGGGGGTCCCGATCCGCGGATTTCGCGTCGCGACGAACCGCAACGACATCCTCCACCGGCTGTTCACGACGGGGGAGTACCGGGTCGGCGAGGTGAGTCCGAGCCTCGCCCCCTCGATGGACATCCAGGTCGCGTCCAACTTCGAGCGGTTCCTCTACTACAGCCTCGGCCGCGACCCGGACCGGGTGCGGGCCGTCATGGGGGAGATCGGGGCGAAGGGGGTCTACCGGTTCCAGGACTTCGACCGGGACACCTTCACGTCGTCGCGCTGCGAGGACACGGAGATCCAAGGGATCATCCGCCAGGTCCACCGAGCCCATGGCTACATCCTGGACCCGCACACTGCCTGCGCGTTCAAGGGCATGGACTACTCGGGTCCCAGCGTCGTCCTGGCGACGGCGAGCCCGGCGAAGTTCCCGGAGGTGATTCGCGCCGCGATCGGGATCGAGCCCACCCATCCCACGCTCGAGGCCCTGAAGTCCAAGCCCCTTGTCAGGCACAAGATTGTGGCTGACGCAGCCGCAATACGTGCCTTCATAGAAACCCGCGCCGTCTAGGGCGCGCCGACCATGTCCACCAGCGAGATCAAGATCTACGACACCACCCTGCGCGATGGAACCCAGGGCGAGGGGATCAGTTTTTCGGTCGCCGACAAGATCCTCGTGGCGGAGCGGCTCGACCAGTTCGGCGTCGACTACATCGAGGGAGGGTTCCCCGGGTCGAACCCCAGGGACATCGCCTTCTTCGCCGAGGCGCGCAACCTGCGCCTTAGGCACGCGAAGCTCGCTGCATTCGGCTCGACACGCAGGGCGGGGGTCAAGGCCGACGCGGACCCGCAGCTCAAGACGCTCCTGGAAAGCGCGATGCCCGTCGTGACGATCTTCGGCAAGACCTGGCTCCTCCACGTGAACGAGGTCCTGCGCACGACCCCCGAGGAGAACCTGGCCATGATCGAGGACTCGGTGCGCTACCTTGCGGCGCAGGGGCGCGAGGTGATCTACGACGCCGAGCACTTCTACGACGGCTACCTCGACAACCCCGAGTACGCCTTGCGCACGCTCGAGGCTGCAGCCCGTGGCGGAGCGTCCAACCTGACGCTGTGCGAGACCAACGGCGGCAAGCTGGTTCCCCAGGTGCTCGCCATCACGGGCGAGGTCGTCAGGCGCTTCGGGGCGGAACGCGTCGGCATACACTGCCACAACGACAGCGGCCTCGGGGCCGCCGTCACGCTCGCCGGTGTCGAGGCCGGGGTCACCCTGGTCCAGGGCACGATGAACGGCTACGGGGAGCGGGTCGGAAACGCGAACCTGGTCACGGTGCTTCCCAATCTCGTCCTCAAGATGGGCCGTTCCATGCGGTGCGCCCCCAACCTGACCCAGCTCAGGGACCTCTCGCTCTTCTTCGACGAGCTCGCGAACCTAAGGCCAGACCCCAAGGCCCCGTTCGTCGGTCAGTCCGCCTTCGCGCACAAGGGCGGCCTGCACGCCAACGCGGCCCAGAAGGTGGCGCGCAGCTACGAGCACATCGACCCGGCGCTCGTCGGCAACCGGACGCGGGTGCTTGTCTCGGACATGGCGGGGCGCAGCAGCCTGGCGCTGAAGGCCCGCGAATTCGGAGTGGACCTCGACGAGAAGAGCCCGGAGCTAAAGGGGCTCATCGAGGAGCTAAAGGAGCGCGAGTTCCGCGGCTACGAGTACGAGGCCGCGGATGCGTCGTTCAAGCTGCTGGTCGCCCGGATGCTCGGGCGCAACCGTGAGTTCTTCCAGGTCGAGGGCTACAGGGTGATCGTCGAGCGCCACGGCGGCGAGATCTGGTCGGAGGCCACGGTTCGCCTGAGGGTGGACGGCGAGCCGATCCACACGGTGGCCGAGGACTCCGGTCCGATCGGCGCCCTGGACAAGGCGCTGCGACTGGCGCTCGAGAAGACCTACCCGGAGCTTCGCACGATGACCCTGCGCGACTTCAAGGTGCGCATCATCGAGGGCAACGAGGGGACGGGCTCCAAGACGCGGGTCCTTGTCGAGAGCGGGGACGGGCACTCGATCTGGGGCACCGTCGGCGTCAGCGACAACATCATCGATGCCTCGTGGGAGGCGCTGCGGGAGTCAGTCGAGTACCGGCTCTCGACCGCGGCGAAGGCGTAGGGGCTTAGTTTCCGCGGTCGCCGTAGATTATTCCCCGTCCGCCGGTGCCGAAATAGACGCGGCCGAAGACCCTCGGGTCGCCCGTGATGACGCGGATGTCGCCGAAGCCGTGCCTCGCGTCGGTGATCCGCACCCAGCGGCCCCCCGCGTCGTCGGAACGGAAGATGCCCTCGGTCCCTCCCACCTTGCCGACGATGAAGATGGAGGCGCCCGGCTGGCCCGGGGCCGGCTTGCCAAAGCCGATGAGCGTCGCGGTGACGCCGGCCGCCGCCGTGAGGGATGCGCCTGAATCGCCGGAGTGAAGGAGAACGCCCCCCGCAATGACCCAGAACTCCCCGTCGCGGCCGGGAACCGCGGACAGCCTCCCAGGGGCCGGTCCCCAGCGGCCCTTCTCGACCGGAAGGCCGCCTCCGGCCGCCTTGAAGCTGCGCGCCCCGTCGGTACTGACGACGATTGTTCCGGCCTCCGTGTCGTAGGCGTAGAATTTGGACGGATTGACGGTGTCGGCGGCGACGGCGAGGTTGACCGAGCCCCCGACGCAGGGAAACCACGTCTTGCCCCAGTCCAGGGTGAAGTGGGGAGCGACCCCGGTCGGCGACCAGACGACGGTCCGGCCGTCGGCCGAGATGGCGATCGGGCCCTCGCCCCTCCAGTACCGGCCGATGGTGCCAGGGGGCTCCGAGGCGAAGGCCCTCCAGGTCGCGCCGCCGTCGGTCGAGTAGCCCCCGGTCACCAGGTCGTTGTGGTAGCTGTTCCCCGAGCGCACGATGAATTCGGGATGCTTCCAGGCAAACGCCAGGTGGGCCGTGTTCTTGAGCGCCGGGGTCCCGAAGCGCCCCGAGGCGGGCGAGACCGAGAGGTCGTCATGGCGGAAGCCGTCGATGTCGGCGAGGCCGCTCAGGAGGTGGGCGCCCGACGGGGGGCTGACGAGGGCGAGGGGCACGGTCTCCTCGATGCCCTGGTCCTCAAAGGTCCAGAGGGTGGGCGTTCGCTTGTCGGCGTCGCTAAGGTCGTGGGTCGCCCATATCCCGAATCCCGTCGTGAAGAGGGCGTGGTCGGGGTCGAACGGGTCGACCTTGATGTCGGCCAGCCAGTGGTGGTTCATGGGCCTGGTGTAGGGAGCCGGGGAATGGTCCCAGCGGGCGTGCTCAAGCGGGGCGAGCCAGGTGCGGCCCCCGTCCCGGCTGAGGAACACCTGGTCGAAGGGGCTCCAGTGGTTCCATGTGCCGACAAGGACCGTGTCGGGATGCGCCGGATCGACGGCGACCGAGCCGTAGCCAAAGACGCTTCCCGCCCCGGGCCTCTCCGGGGTGACGTCGGCCCAGCTCCCCGACGCCAAATCGCAACGCCAGACGGCGCCGTCCGTCATCGAGTTGGGCCCGGCCTCGTTGCCGTAGCAGACATAGAGGACACCGCCCGAGGCAAGGGCCGCCTTCGTTGGCCGAAGCCCGAGCGGCTGGCCGGGGACGGGGCTCCAGGTGGCCCCGGCGTCCGTGCTCCTAAAGATGCTGGCATTCGGGGTGGAGACCGCGGCATAGAGGACGGGGGTCGGCGCGCCACGGGCGCCGGAGCGCGCATCGAAGAACACCATGTTGATCCCGACCTTCTGGGGGACGTAGGCCGCGGGGTTTGCGGGCACGGGCATCGCCTCGTCGTAGTCGGGGAAGGAGGCGACCTTGCTCCAGGTGGCTCCCATGTCGGAGCTTCGCCAAAGGCCCGAGGTCCGCGTGCCGAGGAAGAGCACCCGGTCGTCGTTGGGGTCGACGGCGAGGCGCTCGCCGTTGTTGCGGCCGTTCTCGTTCGCGCCGAACTTGAACGGAAGCTCCGTGCGCTCCCACGTGTCGCCGCGGTCCGACGAGCGCAGCAGCTCGCCGTTGGACACGCCCGGGCTCGTGTAGGTCCCGGCGGCGACGTAGAGGCGCCTCGGGTCGACCGGATCGCTCGCCAGGCTCTCGACCCCGTAGAGGTTCCAGTCGGTCTGGCCGGCCCAGTCGAGGAGAGGGACCCATTTCTTCGCGCGGGCGTCCATCCGGTACGCTCCCCCGACGTCCGTGCGCAGGTAGACAAGGCCCCGCTCGGCAGGGTTGAAGATGATCCCGGTCACAAAGCCGCCCCCGCCGATCGCAACGTTCTGGAACGTGTAGGGCTCCGCGGCCGGCGGGGCCGCGGGGGCGGGACGGGCCGCTGGGGCGAGCGCCAGCGCGGCAAGCGACGAGAGGACGAGCGTCGGAACGAGGGTCTTCATGGGGGGATGGGGAGAGGGTGACCGCCCGGCCCTTGCACGGCAAACGCGAAGGCGGGCTGCTAGAGGATCGGCGCCAGGAGCCTGCATACGTCCTCGAGGACGCTTGTCAGGATGTGGCGCTTCCTCACGACGGGCGGCACGCAGCGCTTCATCACGTCCTCGATCCATGCCCTGATCCTGTGGATCTCGGGCTCGGTGTAGACCAAGACCCCGACCTCAAAATTAACGAAGAGGCTCCTCAGGTCGAAGTTGGGCGACCCGAACATCGCGACCCGGTCGTCGACGACGATCGCCTTCGCGTGGAGCATGCCCGCGTCGTAGTGGAGCACCCGTCCGCCGGCCTTCGTCAGCTCCCTGACAAAGTTGCGCCGGGCGAAGTCGGTGACGGGGTGGTTCGACTTGAGGGGGACGACGACGGTCACGTTGCAGCCGGCCCGGGCCCTGACGATCATCGAGCGCAGGAGCACCTCGTCGGGGATGAAGTAGGGTGTGACAATCCAGATGTTGCGCTCGGCCTGCTGGATCATGGCGACGATGCCCTCGTAGAGGGGGTCGCCGGGCACGTCCGGCCCGCTGGCGACGACCTGCAGCTCGCATTCCCCCATGATGGGCGCACCGCCCGCTTGTGCATCACGGCGCACCGCATCCGGCGACTGGCGCACGGCGAAGCACCAGTCGGCGACGAACACCTCGCCCAGCACGACGGCGGCCGGCCCCTCGATCACGGCGCCGAAGTCGCGCCAGCGCTTCGCATACGGCGCAGGCCCCATGTACTCCCTTGCGATGTTTCGGCCGCCGACGATGGCGGTCGAGCCGTCGAAGATGGCCATCTTGCGGTGGCTGCGGAGATTTGCCGAGCCGCGGGAGGTGAAGGGCAGGACCGGCATGAAGCGCCCGACCTCCCCGCCCGCCTTGCGGATGGGATCCGTGAAGCCCCGGGACGAAACGAAGCACCCCAGGGCGTCGAGGAGGAGGCGCACCTTAACCCCCTCGCTCGCCCTCTTGGCGAGGAGCTCGACGATGCGCCGGCCGGTGGCGTCGCGGCTCAGGATGAACGTGGCGATGTGGATCGAGCTCTTGGCGGCGAGGATCTGCCGCTCAAGCTCGGCAAAATCCTCCTCGCCCGTGAGGAGGAACCGGACCCGGTTGCCGCCGACAGGCTCGAATCCCCCGGCGGCGGCGACGGTCTTTGCAACGGGAAGGAAGACGTGGCTGAGCTGGGTGACGCAGATCGGGGGCACGATCGGCAACAGGGCCTTCTTGTCCTTGGCCAGCTTGCGCAGCTTGCGTCCCCCGAGTAGCAGGTAAAGGGGGACGCCGAGCCAGGGGATGAACACGATCACGAGGAGCCACGCAAACGTGTTGGCGGGCGCGCGCCGCTCGCTCATGAGCCTGGCGACAAGGAAGAATGCGAGGAGGAAGCCGGCGACTGCCGATACGTGCGCCAGGACGCCGCCCGGAACAAAGCGGTCCACGAACTGGCTGAGCGCGCTCATACTAGGCTACAAGTATGCTAAGGAACCGGGGGGGCGAGGCACAAGTGCGCCGGGCGGACCGACATGGCCAAAGGGCGCCCGCCGGGCCGCCAAAATGATCCTTGACGGAAACCCTCGCACGTGGATGTTTCGGCGTTTGCTTTGGTGGAGTTGAGCAGTGGCCGCTCCGGAGACTGTAAATCTCCCGTCTTACGACACCGTTGGTTCGAATCCAACCTCCACCACCATTTGCGATCGTCAGGGGCGCAACACGAGACGTGATTTAGCCCGATTCTTCGTGCCGGCATCCTACGGATGTCACTGCCCTGCAGGGCGTTATGCTATCTAGTTGGTTCGCAAGACACCCTATCCAGACCCAAGGCCATGCTTTGACTTTGCATGAAATAAAACTACAGGTTTTATTGTGAAATCTACCGTGAGCATTACTGAAGGCCAGGATTCCTTTCCCGCAATGGTCAAAGCCGTCGAGAAAGGTGATGTTGTCACGGTCACCCGACACGACGAGCCCGTGGCGTGCATGATAGGGCATGCTCGCATGAGCGCGATTGCCGAGACCCTAGAGTTCATGGGAAACGCTGCCGCCATGCATGCGATAGGCGAGCACAAGGCGGGCCGAACGCAGTTTGGGAGCCTTGATGACATACCCTGATGAGTCGGCTCCTTCGCCCCTCGCTCCAAGTCATCGCCTTTGACGGCAGGCTGGCACCGGAGCCCAGGCGGGCCATCAAGCTGGCCCTCACGGCCCTCCGCAATGAGCAGGGAGAAATTTGCGCGCTCGAGGGAAATCTATCGGGCTATTACCGCCTTCGCGTGGGCCGGCACCGCGTCATCTTCAGCTATGCGGCTGACGGCGCCATCGAGGCTCTATTCGTCGAGGAGCGCCAGCTGGTTTACGAGATCTTCGAGGCTCAGTTTATCAAACGCCTGAAATCTTGAGGGCCCTGGCGGAGAGCCTTCGCGTGGCAAACGCGTGGTACAGGGTCCGGCTAACTCGCGCCAGGGACCATGGAGCCTCCAAAACGCTCCACCAATGCCTGGCGCAAAGGGGTCAACACGGAAGCCCAATCTCCATGCTGGGATTGTCGAAAAAGCCTGGCGGTGGGGTACCACGGGCTGTCCGTGCGCGCGAGCATCCAGCGCCAGTCGGGGGCATAGGGAAGGAGGACCCAGAGCGGCTTCCCCAATGCGCCCGCCAAGTGGGCGACGGAGGTGTCGACAGAGATGACCAGATCCAACTGGGATACGAGGGCCGCCGAATCGGCAAAGTCCGCGAAGTCGTCGGTGCAGTCGCGTATTGCGGGAGTCGACCGAAGGACAGCCGCATCACGTGGGCCAATGTCCCTCTGGATGCGGAAGAGCTCCAGGGGAATCCCCTCGGTGGCCTTGAGGAGAAGGGCGAGCGGGAGCGAGCGCCACTTGTCTAGGTGGTGGCCCGGGTTCCCGGACCAGGCTATTCCGACCCGGGGAGCACCTCCCCCAAGCTTGGAGCGCCATGCGTCAAGCAGTTCGCCGGGTGCTCGCACGTACGGGACGTGGGCCGGAACGCCCTCGGGGGTCGATCCCAACACGTAAGGCAGGCTCATCATGGGGCAATAGGTGTCGTGGGCGGGCAGGGGTTCACCCGCCGAGACTACCTGGCTGACGCCGGGAACGCTCGCCAGAAGGCGCTTGAGCGCCGGCTGGACCTGCAGGACGACCCGGGCACCAAGATTGGCGACCCGCTCGGCGTAGCGGGCGAAATGGATCGTGTCTCCGAGTCCCTGCTCGAATGGGATCACGACTGTCTTGCCCGCCAAGGGCTCTTTGCCGTCCCAGGGCACACCGCAAAGAGCACCGATCCACGGCGGGCGCACGCGGAATTCGTATCCCCTCCAGCCCTGAGCGAAATCACCCCGCAGCAGGTGCGCCACCCCTTGGTTGAACCGCGCCCTGTCTAGGCCCGGGTCGACCGCAAGCGCGCGGGCGTAAGCCTCGAGGGCCGGGACGATCTCGTTTTTCGAGACTAGGGCGCTCCCCTGGTTGTTGAGCGCTTCCGCGTATCCCGGGTCGATCCCGAGCGCCCGCCCATAGCAGGCGATCGCGTCGTCGGGGCGCCCCCGCATGTGGAGCACCAGGCCAAGGTTGTTCCATGACGGGGCGTGCCTTGGATTGCTTCCAAGGGCCCTGCGGTAGGCGCCTTCCGCCTCGTCCAGGCGCTCCAGCTTGCGCAGGACGTTGCCCAGGTTGAACGCGATCGCGGGAGTATCGGGCAGGAGCGCGAGCGCCGATCCGTAGGCGGCGACGGCGTCCTCGGGCCTGCCGGACATTTCGAGTGCGTAGGCAAGGGCGCCCCACGTCAGACCCTTTCCGGGCTCAAGCGCTAGGGATTCCTGGAAGAAGGCTATGGCCTTTCCCCAGTTCTTCTCGCGCACCTGGACGTGGCCGGCCTCGGCGAGGGCATGGGCCCGCGCGCTCGCGATTCCTAGCGCAGAGGGGTCACGGCTCACGGCTTCGGTAGTCGAGCAGCAGGAGGGCCGTGATCGCCATCCCGAACAGGGCGGCGGCGCTTGCGGTGATCGCACCCGCGCTGCCAAGCAGGCGCCCGACGGCCCGCGATCCCCAGCCGAGCTCGGTCGGTTCCGTGAATTCGATCCAGTGGTCCCCGGGTGGAAGATCGACGACAATGCGGGCGCCAGCCGCGGAGGGAACGGGCAAGTCGCGCTCGATCCACCCGGATCCCCGCAGCGGTTCCTCGGCGTCGGAGGGGGTGGATTCTTCGGGTTCCAGCCGGACGGCCGAGGTGCTCAGGTCGGCGCTACCGCGGATCGAGATCCTAAGGAAGGGGAGCAGGTGGTAGGGCAGGGGTTCGCTGGTAAACCGGGCGGGGCCCTTGCGGGCGATCCACGAGTGCGCACCGGAGTCCGACGGCGCCGCAGGCTCGAATCCGGACGACTCGGAACCATCGGGGGAAAGCGTCAGGGCGGGGCGCACGCTCTCCGGCAGGACTTCCCGTATTGCGGGGTCCGAGAGCCACGCAGCCAGTGCGTCGGGTCTCGGGTAGGGCAGCCTGGAAGCAGGGACCTCTTGGAGCTTGCGGGCGTCCCCGGTCCGCAGGTAGGCGCGCAGGGCGGCTCGCTCCTTGGGTTTCGCGCTCCGGAAGTCATCGAGGTAGACCCGGTGGGCGATCTCTTGCTGCGTCCGAAGGCCGCACAAGAACAGGCAGCCCCAGGCGACACCAACGAGCGCCCACGGCCTCCCTGCCTTGGAGGGAGTCCACAGTAACCCGAGTGCCAGGATGTTTGCGAACGCCCCCACGGCGTACAGGTCGGTGTATCGCGAGCCCCTGATCGTGCCGTTGCCGCGGGCGAATGCGAGGGCCGCGACCTGCATCCAGGTCCAAAGCGCGAGGGCCACGAGCGCAGCCTCGCTGCCCGGGATCCTGCGCTCGCGGATGCGCCGGGTGATGAGAGCCGCCATCGGCAGCTGCAGGAGGAGGAACGCGGCGGGCCAGTCAAACTCGGGCCAGGAGAGGGCGGTCGAGGAGGCGGTGATCCACTGCCACGGGGACTGCGCCCGCAGAATGAGGTGGCCGGGGACAGGCGCGATCGAGGCGATGCCTGCGGCGCAAAGGAAGGCCAGGAGAGCCGCGGCCGCGTAATCGCGCACGGCGGGCCGGACGCCGGTCGCAGCGCGCAGGCCCATGACCAGGAGCACCGCGGTGGGACCCATGAAGCCCGACGACATGGTCCCCAAACCGGCCAGGCCCACGAGCCACCCGGCCCACCAGCGGGGCCCGAGCGGCCGCGCGGGGACGCACAGCAGGCACATGGCGAAGGCGCTCCACTCCAGGAGATAGAGCTGGGACTGGAAGCCCTGGAGCGTGTTCTCCCAGTCAAAGGCGAGGACGAAGAGGAGGACCGTCATGACGGCGGCGAGCGCGAAGCGGATTCCGCCGAGCAGGCGCCGGGCGAACATCACGAGGGCCGCGCACAGCGAGGCGTGGATCGCGGCGCTGACCACCATCTCAAGGAGGCCGTCCCATTGTCCGTCCGCGCGCAGGAGCGCGTAACTGATCAGCCGGCTGAGCACAACGCGGTGCTCGTTCTGGGGCTGCAGGAAGTCGGAAGTGTGGAGTCCGCCGTGAGCGGCGGGAAGCAGGAGCACGCGGCCGACCGCATCCCACTCGTCCATGTAGGGTACGTCGCTTGCGTAGCCGTGGATGAGCGAGAGCTTCACCCCGAAGGCGAGGAGGCCGGCCGCAATAGCGGCTCCGAGGAGCAGCAGGCGCGGCCGGGGAAGGGACATGATGGGGACTCTGTTCGCGGGGTCCCTGCGGTCAAGGCAGCCCGCAGGGCGGGCTGCGCCCATTGATGCTTGATTTCCCGTTGGTCGGGGCGCAGTTTTTTGCTTCCTCGCGAACACATCCGGGCCGGGTGCCCGGCGGTTCTGCGACGCAGGCCCCAACAACCCCCCAGCTATGCAAGTGACGCTTACTTGGCTCGATTACCTCATCCTGCTGACCTACACGGCATTCGTGGTCGGCATCGGGTTCGCCCTGAAGAAGTACATGAGGAGTTCGTCGGATTTCCTCACTTCTGGGCGCTCGATCCCCACCTGGGTGACGGGCCTGGCCTTCATCTCGGCGAACCTTGGCGCGCTCGAACTTGTCGGCATGGCCGCTAGCGGCGCCAAATACGGCATCGCGACGGCCCACTTCTACTGGGTCGGGGCGATCCCCGCCATGGTGTTCCTGGCGGTGTTCATGATGCCGTTCTACTACGGGTCGAAGGCGCGCTCCGTGCCCGAATACCTGAAGATGCGCTTCGACGAGCGGGTGCGGGCCCTCAACTCGCTTTCCTTTGCGGTGATGACGGTCTTCGCCTCGGGCATCTCGATGAATGCCCTGGCGAAGCTCCTCCACCTTCTGCTCGGCTGGAACTACCACGCGAGCCTCTGGATCTGCTCGGCGGTCGTCCTGCTCTACGTGCTAAAGGGCGGGCTCACTTCGGCCATCTACACGGAGGTCCTGCAGTTCTTCATGATCGTCCTTGGGTTCGCCCCGGTCGTCTACCTGGGCCTGAAGGACGTCGGCGGCTACGCGGCCCTGACGAACCTGCTGAAGGGGGTCGCGACCGATCCGGCCGCCCTCCACCTGAGGGAGGCGGGAACGACCTACGGGCCGGACGCCTGGACGAGCGCGTGGCATCCCCTTCTCGCGGGCCCAGCGAGCAACCCGCTCGGGGTTGACTGGTTCGCGATGGTGTTCGGCCTCGGGTTCGTGCTCTCGTTTGGCTACTGGTGCACGAACTTCCTGGTGGTCCAGAGGGCCATGGCGGCGCGCAACATGACGGCGGCCCGCAACACCCCGCTTGTCGCCGCGGTGCCGAAGATGCTCTTTCCGGCCCTGGTGATCCTTCCCGGCATGATCGCCGTGGCGCTCATGACGATCCCGAGCAAGGGATACCGGATCCCAGCGCCGATCCTCGACAATGCCGTCTTTGCGAGGGCATCGGCCGTCGTGGCGGCCGACGCCTCGCTGCCCGCCGAGCAGGCCTTCAAGGACGTGAGCGCCGCGGTCGGCAAGCGGATGGACCCGGCCAAGGTGGCCGCGCTCGTCAAGGACTGCGCCGCGGGGCCGATGGCGCCGGAGGTCTTCCGGGACCGGCTCTGGAACGCCGTCGCCGAGTACGACTACGACGGGGTGATCCTCTCGCTCGTCAAGCGCTACTGCCCGCCCGGGCTCCTCGGCCTCGCCCTGACCGGCCTCCTTGCGTCGTTCATGTCCGGCATGGCCGGCAACGTGACCGCGTTCAACACGGTGTTCACCTACGACCTCTACCAGGCCTACATCGCCCCCTCCAAGAGCGATGAGCACTACATGCAGATGGCGCGCGTGGTGACCTTCGCCGGCATCCTGCTGAGCATCGCCTGCGCGTACTTCGCGGCGCTCTACAACAACGCGATGGACATCATCCAGCTCGTGTTCGCATTTGTGAACGCCCCGCTCTTTGCGACCTTCCTATTGGGGATGTTCTGGGCCAGGGCCACGGGGACCGGGGCCTTCATCGGGCTGCTCGCGGGCACGGCGACCTCGGGATTGGTCCACGCGCTCACGATCTCGGCGGGCAACGCCCCCGGGATGAAGGGCGGCTACCTCGCCATCGTGCACACCTTCCCGAGCGAGATGGCCCAGAACTTCTGGCTGGCCATCTTTGCGTTTGTCGTCTGCTTCGGCCTGACGGCCGGCATTTCCCTGGCGACCGCGCGCACCAAGACCGACAAGGAGCTGACCGGCCTCGTCTACTCGCTTACTCCAAAGATAAGGGACGAGGGCGTCCCGTTCCACCAGAGGCCGGCGGTGATCGGCGCGGTGCTGCTCGCCGCGTGCGTCGTCCTCAACCTCATCTTCGCCTAATAAAGGATCCACTATGGGACTCGATATCCGCTGGCCAATCGGCCTCATGTTCACGCTGGTCGGCGCCATGCTGACCGCCTACGGCTTCCTGACGAGGGCCGATGCCGAGATGTACCGCCGCTCGCTCGACATCAACATCAACCTTGTCTGGGGCGTCCTGCTGCTCGTCTTCGGCGCGACGATGCTGTACTTCGCCTACCGCGGGAAGAAGAAGGCCGCGGCGCCCTGAGCCCCGGCCGCGCGCGAGGCGCTACTTGAGGACGTCCTCGCTCACCGCATCAAAGAGGTGGGCGTGGGTGAGGTCGAAGGTGACCTGGACCCGCTGGCCGGACTCGAAGCGGTCCGTGGGGTTCACCCGGGCGACGAAGGACGTCGCCCCGGTGTCGAGGTAAAGGAGGGTCTCGGCCCCCATGGGCTCGGAGACCTCGACCTTCACGTCGGCCGTGCGCGAGGGCTCGGCCGAGGCGACGGTAAGCAGGTCGTGGATCGCCTCGGGCCTGATGCCAAACACGATGGGCTTGTCCAGGTGGCCGGTGGAGCGTACGGCGAGCTTCTCGTCGAGGGAGATGGAGAGGGGCGGCCCAACCGTGTTGTCCTCGACGAACGAGACCCGGCCTGCGGCCGCCCTAAGGGTTCCCTTGAAGAAGTTCATCGGGGGCGAGCCGATGAACCCGGCGACGAACATGTTCTCGGGGCGGTTGTAGAGCTCCAGGGGCTCGGCGACCTGCATGATGTTGCCGTCCTTCATCACGCAGATCCGGTCGCCCATGGTCATGGCCTCGACCTGGTCGTGCGTGACGTAGATCATGGTCGCCCCGAGGCGGGCATGCAGCTTGGATATCTCGGTGCGGGTAGAGACCCGCATCTTTGCGTCCAGGTTCGACAGGGGCTCGTCGAAGAGGAACACCTTGGGCTTGCGCACGATGGCTCGGCCGAGCGCCACACGCTGCCTCTGGCCGCCGGAGAGCGCCTTGGGCTTGCGCCCGAGCAGGTCCTCGAGGCCGAGCATCGATGCCGCCTCGCGCACCCTTAGCTCGATGTCCGCCTTCGCAAACTTCCTTAGCTTCAGGCCGAAGGCCATGTTATCGAACACGGACATGTGGGGGTAGAGCGCGTAGTTCTGGAAGACCATGGCTATGTCCCGGTCCTTCGGAAGCACCTCGTTGACGACCTGTCCGCCGATCTGCACGGTCCCGCCCGAGATCTCCTCGAGCCCCGCGATCATGCGCAGCGTGGTCGATTTCCCGCAGCCGGACGGGCCCACCAGCACCATGAATTCGCGGTCCTCGATCTGCAGGCTGATTCCCTTGACGGCGGTGACTCCAGGCCCGCTTTTCTCCGGGTACACCTTGGTGAGGTTTTCGAGCAGGACCTGGGCCATAAATGGGTGGGGTGTACCGCGTTAACAGGTGCGAGCATTTTCACCGGAAAATGAGCCTTGCAAGCGATTTACCCCGTAAACAGAACGAATGCCCGACACAGGCAATAACATTTATTGCCTCGCTAAACCCTTATCAGGTCGCCTGGTGCGCTTTGCGCTGGCGCGGCACTCGATCGGGTGCCCGTAGCCTGACCAATGCCATCCACTCTCTCCTCCAAACACACATTTCCGCAGAATTTCGTGTGGGGCGTGTCCACCGCGGCCCCTCAGATAGAGGGCGCGGCGTTTGCCGACGGCAAGGGTGAGTCCATCTGGGACCGCTTCTCCAGGATTCCGGGAAAGGTGCTCAACGGGGACACGCTGGACGTGGCCTGCGACCACTACCACAGGTTCCCGGCCGACTTTGCGCTCATGCGCTCCCTCGGGATACGCAACTACCGCCTGTCGATCGCCTGGCCGCGCATCTTCCCCAAGGGCGACGGGGCGATCAACCCGGCCGGCATCGATTATTACCACCGCCTGTTCGATTCCCTGGCCGAGAACGGCATCACGCCCTGGGTGACGATGTTCCACTGGGATCTGCCCCAGGCGCTCGAGGACCGGGGAGGCTGGACGGACCGCGTGACTGTGGATGCCTTCGCGCGGTATGCCGACACCATCGTCTCGGCGTTCTCAGGCAAGGTTAAGAACTGGATTACGCTCAACGAAATCCGGTGCTTCACCACGCAGGCGTACGGCCCGAGGGGATTCGCGGCACCGGGGCGCCCGGTCTCGGCGCAGCTGCTCAACCAGACCTACCACCACGCGCTCCTTTGCCATGGCCACGGCGTGCGGGCGGTCCGGGAGCACGGGGGTCCCGGGGCCCGCGTCGGACTGACGGACAACTGCGACGTGCCGATACCCGTGACCGAGTCCGAGGCGGACATCCGCGCCGCGAACGCGTGGTTCGTGGAAAGAAACCTCCATATCCTGGATGCGATCACGCGGGGCCGGTACTCCGAGGAATACCTGAAGCGGGTGGGCGCCGACGCCCCTCGGGTCGGCGAGGGGGACTTCGCCCTCATCAGCGCGCCGACTGATTTCCTAGGGATCAACATCTACACCGGATACTTCGTGCGGGCCAAGGAGGGCGCCCTGTACCAGGAACTCCACTTCCCGGCCCACTACCCGCGCGCCGACAGCAGGTGGCTTAAGATCACGCCTCAGGTGATCTACTGGGGCGTGCGCTTTGTGCACGAGAACTACGGCGTGAAGGCGATCTACGTGACCGAGAACGGCAGCGGCTATGACGAGGAGCCCGTGGTCAACGGCGAGGTCCTGGACCTCCACCGCCGCGATTACCTTCGCGGCTACCTCAGGGAGCTCCAACGGGCCATCGACGACGGGGCGCCGGTTGCCGGATACTTCGTGTGGTCTTTCCTCGACAACTACGAATGGGCCGACGGCTACCAGCGGCGCTTCGGCATCGTTCACGTCGACTTTGCCACGCAGAAGCGGACTCCCAAACTGTCCTCGCATTACTATTCCGAGGTCATCAGGCTCAACCGGATCCTTTAATCCATGAGCCTATTCGGTATCGACCTGGGGGGGACGAAGATTGAAGGCGCAGTGATCGACCCCAAGCGGCCCGACTGCGCGCTGTGCCGCCTCAGGGTGCCGACGGAGGGGGCGAAGGGGTATGACCACGTGATCCGGCAGGTCGTCAAGCTCGTCAGGTTGCTCGAGCGAAAGTCAGGCGAGAAGCGCCCGGCGTGGATTGGAATCGGCACCCCCGGCGTCGTCGACCCCTTGACGGGCGTCCTCAAGAATTCGAACACGACCTGCCTCAACGGCCGGCACATCCGCGAGGACCTCGCAAAGGCCCTGAAGGTCGAGCCCCGGATGGCAAACGACGCCAATTGCTTCGCCCTGGCGGAGGCCATGTTCGGCGCCGGCCGCAACCGGCGCGTGGTGGTGGGGCTTATCCTCGGCACGGGCTGCGGCGGCGGGATCGTGGTGAATGGCAAGGTGCTCGATGGAATCCACGGGATCGCAGGGGAATGGGGACACAACCCGATCCCGGGCGAGCACAAGCCCTGCTTCTGCGGTCGCTCAGGTTGTGTGGAGACGGTCATCGCCGGTCCCGCCCTTGAGCGCTATTACACGGAGAGGACGGGAAGGGCGGTGCGACTTCCCGAGATCGTGGAGCGCGCCGCAACCGGGGACCGGGCGGCCAAGGCGACGCTCCTTAGGCTCCAGACCAAGTTCGCCGTGGCGATCGCCGCCGTGATCAACATCCTCGACCCCGACGCAATCGTTATCGGCGGGGGTGTCGGCAACATCGACATCCTTTACGAGGAGAGCACACGCGAGGCCGTGCTTAAGCACATGTTCAACAAATATATACGGACCGAGTTCCTCAGGCCGACGCTGGGGGACAGCGCCGGAGTGTTTGGAGCGGCGATGCTCAGCGCCTCGTCCAAATCCTGAGCGAGGCCAGCAGGAAGTCCTCGAGCGCGGCGGACTCGTTCAGGTTGACCCTCAATAGCCCGGCGGCCCGCTCCAGGCTGTTGATCGCGGCGATGAGCGGCCTGCGCGCCTCGGAGTCCCCCGCCTTGAGGAGCTTGAGCGAATGCTCGCGTGTCGCGCCTTCGATCCCGGCGAACATGCGAAGGCGCAGGCCGACGGATACCTCCGCCTCGATGGCGGCAAGTTCGTCATCCTCGAGGCCGTCGGGAAGGAGCGCCTTGCGCCGTGCGGACTCTGCCGACGAGGCCTTGTCGAGCATGGTGCCGAAGCGGGCGACAAGCCCGTACAGGACAAAGACACCCTCGGAGGCGGAGCGGCCCGCGGCCACCCCCTGGCCGAGGCGCTCGAGCCACGCCCGGTAGTCCGAGAGCCATGCATCCCATCCCTCGGCGGGGACCGCCGGGGCCATTCCTGGAAACCGAAAATGAAGGACGCGGCTGCGGATGGTCGGAAGGAGCGCGTGGGGCTTGCCGGTCACCAGGAGGATCGTCGTGTCCGCCGGGGGCTCCTCGAGGGTCTTTAGGAGGATGTTGGACGCGGCCGCGTTCATACGGTCGGCATCCAGGAAAATGACCACCTTGCACTGCGAGACGCTGGGGGAGACGTTTATGCGCCCGATAAGCTCGCGCACCGCCGCCGCGGTTATCGAGCGGGAGCGCCCCGAGGGCCTTATCTGGAAGCAGTCGGGGTGGCGGTCCGGGGGGTAGGGCGAGGGGGCCTTTGATCCGCGGTTAAGAAGCCGGTCGGCGAGGGCGAGCGCGGCGCTGGCGAGGACGTCGGAATCGTCGCCTGCAAGCAGCAGGCTGTGGGAGAGGCGCTTGCGCCCGATGGCGCCCTCGATCACGGACACCGCCGGTGTTCCCGCGAGCGCGGGCGGCCACGGGACCGAGTCCGCCGTCATCAATCAATCCGCGGCTTCACCGCCGCCCAGATCTTCTTCTCGGTGGACACGGCATCCTTGCGCCCATCGACGACGACGAACCGGGACGGAAGACCCTTGGCGAGGACCAGGTAGCCCTCGCGGATCTTGTCGTAGAAATCGATGTTCTCGCGCTCCATCCGGTCCGGCAGGTCGGACGCGCGCTGGTGGATGCGGGCCAGGCCGACCGTGGTAGGGACGTCGATGACGATCGTCAGGTCGGGCATCACGTTGCCGACCGCGAAGCGGTTGATCTGGGCCACCGGGTCCGCAGCCAGGTTGCGGCCTATCCCCTGGTAAACGGTCGACGAATCGAGGTAGCGGTCGCTCAGGACGATGGCGCCGCGCATGAGCGCCGGGGCGATCACCTCGCGCACGAGCTGCGCCCGGGCGGCGGCGAAAAGGAGGAGCTCGGTCTCCGGGCACATCTCGTCGCCCTTGGAATTATGGACGATGATATTGCGGATCTGCTCCCCGATCTCGGTGCCGCCCGGCTCGCGCACCGTGACGACATCGCGCTTGAGCTTCTGAAGGTGCTCGGCAAGCCGCGTTATCTGGGAGGTCTTTCCGCTTCCCTCCGAGCCCTCAAAGGAGATGAGTTTTCCCGTGTGTTTGGACTTCAGAACCATGTGGGGGGCAGCTTGGGCAAATCCGCGCCATTTGGCGAGGACGCTTTGAATTCCAATGGACGAATCCCTAAAAACATCCAACGCTTGCTGCATGTCCGTGAATCTTGTCCCCCTCCTCGCATACGCCAACGTCATCGAGGTCTTTGAGCACTGCGACCCGGTCGGCCAAGTCATCACCTTCGGCCTCGCCATCTTCAGCGTCGTCGCGTGGGCCGTGATGTTTGGCAAACGCAGCGAGCTCAACACGCTCCGCAGCCTCAACCACCAGTTCGAGCGGCACCTGCGCGACCAAAAGAGCCTCCTGGACCTGCCCGAGTCGCTTCGGGAGCGCCGGGATATCCCGTACGCGGACCTCTTCGGAGACGCGGTGGAGGCCTACTGGAAGGCGGCCGCGATCGGCAAGGAGAAGGGGATGGACACCTCGCGTTTCCGCCTCGAGCACGCGGAGAACGCGCTCCAAAGGGCCCTCGCACGCCAGACGCTCCGCTACGAGACCAACATGATCTTTCTCGCCTCGGTCGTCTCCGGGGCCCCGTTCCTCGGCCTCCTCGGGACCGTCTGGGGTGTCATGGACGCCTTCAGCGCGGTCTCGGTGCAGCAGACCGCGAGCATTCAGACCCTGGCACCCGGCGTCTCGGCGGCGCTCCTGACGACGATTTCGGGCCTCCTTGTCGCCATCCCGAGCCTCTTCGGCTACAACATGCTCTTCGCATCGACCAAGAGGCTCGTCACGGAGCTCGAGAACTACGCGAGCTCGCTCGCCGACCGAATCGAGCTCGAGGCGAAGTAACCGCCACCGGACGCACCACCATGGCGAGGACCTTCAGGAAACCCCGGCAGTCGCACCCGATCGCGGAGATGAACGTGACCAACCTGATCGACCTTGGGTTCACGCTTTTGATCATCTTCATGATCGCGACGCCCCTGATCAACCAGGAGCAGACGATCCCGGTCACGCTGCCCTCGGAATCCAAGAGCGCGCAGCAGAAGCCCGACAAGAGCACCCACTATGTCGCGATCTCCATAGACGCGAAGGGCAACACCTACTTGGACGAGCGCACGACCCCCGTCGGCATCGCTGAGCTGCGAAGCCGCCTGAGGGTCTACGCTGCCGAGTCGAAGCCGCCCGTGGTGCGCATCCGCGGCGACTCGCGCGTGCCCTACGAGAAGATTGTCAACCTGATGGATGAGCTGAAGAAGGCCAACCTGCTGAAGTTTACCTTCGACACACAGACCGCGTCGAAATGAGCGCAACGTCCCCCGGAGCCTACGGCGTCTCCGCGCTGCTACACGGCGCGGCGGTGGGGCTGATCATGTTCTTTAGCTACGCCGCGACGAGCATGGTGCAGGACACCCCGAAGGTGTTCGAGCTGGTGGCGGGGGCCGGGGACAACTATGCGGCCACCGAGGCGCCGGCCTTGGGCACGAGCGGCGGGGTGAAGCTCGCGCCGACCCCCGTCGCACGGCCGGAACCCGCGCCGACACCGGCGCCTGCGCCCATCCAGTCGGCCCCGATGGAGGAGACCGCGCCGCCAAAGGCCGCGAAGCCGGCAAAGCCGGTGGACCTGGTCGCGGAGCTCAAGCGGGTGGAGGCCAGGCGGGAGCGCAGGCTCGAGGCCAAGTACCAGAAGGAGAAGGAGGCCGAGCAGAAGCGGATGGCCCTGGAGGAGCTTCAGAGGCAGAAGGCGGCGCGCATCGACGCGGAGGGGATCCGCGAGGGCGTCATCGGGGGCTCGACGAACAACAAGACGGGCGGGGCCGGGGGGAAGGCCCTCACGCGCGAGGAGGGCAGCCTCCTTGACGCCTACTTCTCGCTGCTCAAGTCGCGGATCAAGGAGAACCACACCCCGCCGGAGGGCGTCAGCGACAGCCTCGTCGCCAGGGTCGAATTCTTTGTCGCGGCCGACGGCTCGATTTCTCACGTGCGCATCGCCAAGGCGTCGGGCAATTCCGAGTTCGACCGTTCCGTGATCGAGGCGTGCGAGAGGACGCGCTCGATCGGGCCGCGCCCCGACGGCAGGAGCGAGACCGTGCAGATGGCGTTCAAGATGCGCGAGGACGAGTCGCCCTAGAACCCGGATCGGCTTTCAACCCCCCAATCACTATGAGCCCCAGAAACAGGCTATCCTGTGTTGCCATCCTCGTCCTTGCGGCCTCGGCGGCCGCACAGGTCCCGTCCCCCGCGCCGTATCAGGATCCCGCCCAGCCGATCGAGGCCCGGGTGAGGGACCTCCTCCAGCGCATGACCCTCGAGGAGAAGGTCGCCCAGCTCCAGGGATTCCGAACCAAGGACCCGCACGCCTTCGACGAGCAGGGTAATTTCGTGGGAGGCACCGATGCTGCGGCGCTCAACAATGGCGCGGGCTCGGTCTGGGCCGGCGGGGGCCCCGCCGACCGCTTTGCGCACAACCCACGGGAGCGGGTCCTGAGGCTTAACTCCGTCCAGAGGTACATGAAGGAGAAGACGCGCCTGGGGATACCGGTCTTCGCGTTCTCGGAGGCGCTGCACGGGTACATGGCGGCCGGGGCCACGAGCTTCCCCGCGGCGGTGGCCCTTGGCGGAACCTGGGACCCGGAGCTTGTAGAGAGAGTGTTCGCCGTCGCCGCGCAGGAGGCGAGCGCCCGGGGCGTGCGCCAGGTCCTCGCGCCGGTCCTCGACCTGGCGCGCGATCCCCGCTGGGGCCGCTTCGAGGAATGCTACGGCGAGGATCCCTACCTGGTCTCGCGCATGGGAATGGCGGCTGTCTTCGGGCTCCAGGGCAGGGACCCGATCATCGGCCCCGACCACGTGGCCGTAACCCTCAAGCACTTCGCCGGCCACGGGCAATCCGAGGGGGGGCGAAACATCGCACCCGTCAGCTTTGGCGACCGGGAATTCCGGTCGAACCACCTGTATCCCTTCGAGATGGCGGTGAAGGTGGCGCATGCGCACTCGATCATGGCCTCGTACAACGAGTGGGACGGGGTTCCGAATCACGTGAACCACAAGCTCCTGACGGACATCCTGCGCACCGAGTGGGGCTTTGACGGCTATGTCATGAGCGACGGCGGAGGGATTGACGTCCTCTACGAGGACCACCATGCGGCCGCCGGCCCCGCCGAAGCCGGGGTGCTCAGCATCGAGGCCGGGCTCGACTACGACCTCGGAGGAAAGGGGCGCTGCTTCTCGACGCTCGCCACGGAGGAGCGGGCGGGAAAGGTTTCCATGGCGGCCATCGACCGGGCGGCAGCCAACGTGCTGCGCGTCAAGTTCCTGTGCGGCATGTTCGAGCGGCCGTACACCGATCCGGACCTGGCGGGAAAGGTGACCAACACGGACGAGCACAAGGCGCTCGCCCGCCAGGCAGCAGAGAAGGCGATGGTGCTGCTTAAGAACGAGGGACGCGTGCTCCCGCTGGACCCAGCCAAGATCAAGACCCTGGCCGTCATCGGGCCCAACGCCGCAGAGATCCACCTCGGGGGCTACTCGGCGGTCCCCATGGAGGGGGTCAGCGTGCTGCAGGGCATCAAGGACTTTGCCGCGTCTACAACCATGAAGGTGCTCTACGCGGAGGGCTGCAAGCTGACGGCAAACCACGCCGCGGGATGGCTCGTGAACGAGAACCCCGTGGCAAACGACCCCGCGGACGATGCTCGACTCATCGATGAGGCGGTCGACACGGCCCTAAAGAGCGACGCCGTTATTCTTGTCCTGGGGGAAAACGAGCTTCTGCGCAGGGAGGCCTGGAGCGAGGAGCACCGCGGGGACCGCGACACCCTGGAACTGGTGGGCCGCCAGAACGAGCTGGCAACGGCAGTCCTGGCGACCGGAAAGCCCGTCGCGGTGCTGCTCGTCAATGGGGGACCCCTTGCGGTCAACAGGCTTCAGGAACGGGCGCCCGCGATCGTCGAGTGCTGGTACCTGGGCGGGGAGACGGGCCATGCGGTGGCCAACGTGCTGTTCGGCAAGGTGAGCCCGAGCGGGAAGCTCACGGTGACGTTCCCGCGCTCGGTCGGGCAGGTCCCCGACTACTATGACCACAAGCCGTCGCGCATGCGAAGCTATGTCTCCGCGGACTCGACGCCCCTGTACCCGTTCGGCTACGGCCTCAGTTATTCCAGCTTCGAGTACGGGAACCTCCAGGTCGCTCCTGCCAAGATCGCGCCCGGCGCAACGGCGAAGGTCGCGGTCGACGTCACCAACACGGGGAGCGTTGCGGCGGACGAGGTGGTTGAGCTGTACCTCCACGCGGTCGTGAGCCTCCCGGTGCGCCCGGTCGAGGAATTGAAGGACTTCAGGCGGGTGTCGTTGAAGCCCGGGGAGAAGACCACGGTGACCTTCGATCTCACCCCGGACAAGCTGGAGGCGTATGACCTGGCCATGCGCCGCACCGTGCAGCCGGGCGACTTCGAGGTCCTTGTCGGGCGTTCCTCGGCGGATGTTCTAAAGGGCGCCCTGCGGGTCGAGTAGCCCCTAGCCGGTCGTCCTGAGCCTGCCCGCTGCGGGGAGCACGCAGGCATAGCCCTCGCGGGCGAGGTGCCCGAGGAGGAGCTCCACGAACTCGACGCGCTGCGCGGCCCGGACGCCGCCCTCGTGCGCAAGGACGATGGCGCCCGGGCGGATCTGCCGCGCGATGCGGGCCATGGCCGCCTCCGGGCTGCCCGGCCCGCCATCGCGTCCGCGGGCGCTCCATAGCACCTGTGTCATTCCCCGATCGGCGAGCTGCGGCTGGAGAAAGGGGTTTCGTATCCCGACAGGCGGACGGAAATAGCGCTCGAAGGGCGCGTCAGCCAGTAGCAGCGCGCCCACGCACAGGTCGATCTCGCGCGCGATTCGCCCCGGGGAGGCGCACCAGAAATCCGCGACGGGGTGGGTCTGAGTATGGTTTCCGATAGAGTGGCCCTCCGCTATGATTTGGCGCGCGAGCCCGGGATGGTTCCTAACCTGGTCGCCGATGACAAAGAAGGTCGCGCGGGCCCGGTGCTCCTTGAGGAGTTCAAGGACGCGCGGCGTGCTCGCCGGGTCGGGGCCGTCGTCGATCGTGAGCCAGACCTCCCTGCCTGCCGTGGCGAACGTGCGGGCGGCTGGACCGAAGGCCTGCTGGGAGGGCAGGGCGAACTGCAGGGCGATCCACGGGTCGGGAGCGAAGAATACGACGAGGGCCACCCAGGGATGATGCAGGAAGGCCAAAGCCGCGGCGCAGACCTTGAACCCAAGGAAGACGGATAGCCAAAGCTTCACAAGAGGTCCGGTATTGTGCGGGGAGATTCGCTGGTCGGGGCATCCATCTCTGCCGAGGGTACGTAGGGCAAAGCTCCCATACCAAGCGTGAAATTGCTTGTCGGGAGCGACGGGCTGGGCGTAGGTCGAAGCGCATGATGGTCAAATTAGCCTTCGGCGGCCGCGGGAACACGGCGGAGGGTTTGCTTGGGGCGGGCGGGCCGCTGCTGCGGGGTGAGCCATTTGAACGCTTGATTGAGGCGGCGGGGCCCGAAGACGTGGGCAACGGCCTGTCCCTCTGGAAGGGCCCGGAGGGAATGGTGGGCCTGGCTCGGCTTGATCCGAAGGGCGACCTCGAGACGGCCGCAGGCAGCCTTTACAGGGAACTGCTCGGCGCAGCATCGGGCCTGAACCTCTATCGGATCTGGAACTTCGTCCCGGGGATAAACGGGGCGGCCGCCGGAGGGCTGGAGAATTACCGCGCGTTTTGCCGTGGCCGCTCCCTCGCATTCGAGTCGCTCCTTGGGCCGGGCTTTACGCGCTGCCTTCCCGCCGCATCGGCCGTCGGAACCGAGGCCCCGGACTTGACCATCGTCTTCATCGCGGGCCCCTGTCCCGTCGTGCACCACGAGAACCCCGGGCAGCTACCCGCCTACAACTATCCGGAGGAACACGGCCCCCGCTCGCCGAGCTTTTCTCGGGCGACCGTCGTCGGCAGGGGCGATGCGGTCGATGCCTATGTCTCGGGGACCTCATCCGTCGTGGGGCACGAGACCGTCGCCCCGGGCGACACGGTGGGCCAACTGGAATGCACGATCGGCAACCTGCGCCGCATCTCCAAGGCCTGCGGACTGGGCGAAAACCTTTGCTCGCAGGGTCCAGGCCTCAGGCATTTCAGGGTGTACCTGCGCCGTGCGGGCGACCTCGGCCTAGTGTCCGAAGAAATGGCGAGGCAGGGCGTCATCGCGCCCGGCGATGCCGTGAGCTACCTGCGGGCCGACATCTGCCGGTCGGCGCTCAACGTGGAGATCGAGGTTGCGGTCCGCGGGGCCATAAGGACCTGACGAAGCCTGGGGACGTCCGTCTTTCCCCTGGCGGTCACGGGAAAGGTGGGCAGAGCGACGATTCTTCCCGGTATCTTCCAGGGTGCGAGAAGGAGCCGCAGGGAGCGCCTGATCTCGACGGGCCTTAGGTCCGTCAATGCCGCTGCTGCAAGGACCGGGTCTGGGCCCTCCCATGCATAGGCCAGGGCCTCGCGGACACCAGGCAACGATTTGAGCGCGCGCTCAATCTCGGCAAGGTCGACCCGGCGTCCCGCAAGCTTGACCATCCGGTCGGACCGGCCGAGGAGGACCAGCTCGCCGTTGCGGTCGAGCCGGCCGCGGTCGGATGGCGAGAAACGCCCGCCCCCGAGAACAGCACGGCTGGAAACGGTGAAGGCTCCGCGAGCTCCGAGGCTTAGGCTCACCCCGTCCAAAGGAGTGCCGACGCTCCTGCCCTCAGTCGTTGCCTCCCCGGTCCTGTCAAAGGCTATGCCGCCCGTCTCGCTCGTCCCGTAGAATCCGTGGATGTGCCGGCCGAACCTCGCAAGAAACGCCTCGGCCACGCCGGGCTGCAGGGCGGACCCTGCCGAAATCACGAGGCGGAGGGGATTTAGGGACTCCTTCCCGAGGCCGCTTGCGGCGAGGGCCCTGAGGACGGGCGGGACGGTCGCAAGGACCGTCGGCCTGAAACGCGAGATGTCCGCGGCAAGGGCATGGGGAAGGACGCTCGACGCGCAGACGACCCGCGTTCCCTGGAGCATGAGGGGTAACACCAGGTTTCCAAGGCCGTAGGAATAGCCAAGGGGCACGGTGGCCAGGTTGGAATCGCGCGGTCCAATGTCCATGGTGCTGCAGACCTGCCCTCCGTCGGCGGCCATCTGCGCGTGGGTGGCATAGAGGCCCTTGGGGGTCCCGCTGCTGCCGCTTGTGAGCTTAACGAGGCACTCGTTTCGCAGCGGCCGCCCGATGCGGCCCCGCGGCATCGGTCCCGCGACCCGGTGGAATGCGCCGCCTCGCCATATGTGCGTCGCCCCTATGGCCCGAGCGGCGGTCGCCTGGGCCTCCTCGGGCTCCGAGGGATCGATGGGAGCTGGAATTGCCCCCGCCGAAAGCAGCCCCATGAACGCGCAGAACCAGTCGCCTCCGTTTGGCACGGACATCACGACCCGCCTGCGCCAGGGGCGGGGCACGGTGGAGCGATAGTTCTCCGCCCATTCCGCCGATGCCTTCGCCAACGCGGCGCGCGACCACTTTTTGCCCGTGTCCGCGTCGATGACTGCCACCGCGGACGGGGCCTTCGACACGGTCGACATCCAGGTTCGGAACAGGGGGCTCTCCATGGTCAATAGGGTGTTATACCCCTGTGGCCCTGCGAGAAAATTGCGGTGTACACCCGCAATGGGCCGGGGCATCCTCGGGCCGGAATGAGCGACACCGAGCACAAATCGTGGGACGTGATCATTCTCGGGGGGGCCCTCGCCGGATCCTCAACCGCGCTTCTGCTAAGGAGAAGGAATCCCCGCTGGCGGATATTGATCATTGAGAAGAGCGAGAGCCTTGGACGCAGGGTGGGGGAGTCGACCGTCGAGACGAGCGCCTTCTTCTTGGGCAGGGTTCTCGGCCTCACCGACCACTTGAACGAGAAGCACCTGGTCAAACAGGGGATGAGGTTCTGGTTCTCCAACGAGAAGACCAGGGGGCTTGCGGACTGCAGCGAGACGGGCCCCAGGTACAATGTGCGCTTCCCAGGTTACCAGGTGGACCGGGCGGTGCTTGACGAGGAGGTGCTCGCCCGCGCGGTTTCCGAGGGCGCCCACCTGCTTAGGCCCGCGAAGATCAAGGCGGTTGAGCTCGCCGAGGGCGGCGTGCAGACCGTGCACTGGACGAACGAGGGCGGCGGCAGCGGCACGGAGACGGCCAGGTGGGTCGTCGACGCCTCCGGCGTCGCCGCCATTCTTGCCCGCAAGAATGGCTGGCTCATTACCAACAAGGCGCACCCGATAGCGGCCTGCTGGAGTCGGTGGAACGGCGTCAGGAACATGGACTCGCGGGAGTTCGCGGAAAGGCATCCCGAGTGGTCCAGGCGCTCGAAGGCGGTCCGCTTCACCGCGACCAACCACATCTGCGGGAAGGGCTGGTGGTCATGGTGGATCCCGCTTCGGGGCGGCGACATGAGTGTCGGAATCGTCTATGACCAGCGGATCACGGAGCTGCCCGAGGGCGCAAAGATCGGCGACAGGCTCCGGGCCTTCCTTGTGGAGCACCCGGCGGCCAGGGAACTGCTCGAGGGCGCCGTGTTCCAGGATGACGACGTCCACTTCAGGCGCAACTGCGCGTACCACTGCTCGCGGTACGCAGGCGACGGCTTCGTCCTCGTCGGCGACGCCGCCGCGTTCATGGACCCGTTCTATTCCCCGGGCATGGACTGGATCAGCTTCTCCGCGAGCGCCGCGGCGGCGCTGGTGGACAGCTGTCTCTCGGGCCGGAGCGCCGCGGAGCGCGTGGAGCGCCACAACGTGAACTTCACGGCGTCCCACGACCGGTGGTTCGACGCGGTTTACCGGGACAAGTACTACTACATGGGCGACTTTGAGCTCATGACCCTGGCGTTCAGGCTGGACCTGGGGAGCTACTACCTGGGCGTCGTCGCGCGGCCCTTCGCCAGCGGCAACTCGGCTCTTGAGATTCCGGCCTTCGCCCCCCACGGCGGGCGCACGGCCGGAATCCTCATGGCCTGCTACAACAGGCGCCTGGCGTCGATCGGGCGCTCGAGGATGGCTCGCGGGTGCTGGGGCAGGAACAACACGGGCCGCTATTTCGGTTTCATCAGCTACGAGCTGAATCGGCGCCTGATGCCGCGTGTGCTCGGCCAAATCGTCATGTGGATGCTCCTCGAGGCGAGGGAGGGCTGGAGGACTTGGTTCCTGTCCTCGGCGGCGGACGCGCGAAACGCAGTACCTGCTGGCACCATAGCCGCCGCTAAGATTTGATCCCAAAGATGCCCAATACCCCTCCCAATCCGGCCCTGGCGCGCTTTCCCGCCGAGGTGCTCGAAGCCTACGAACGATACCGAGCAAATGGCGACGCCGGCGCCATCGAGGCGGTGGTGCTGGCCGCCGTGGTCGACTACAGGCCGACCGGGTCAGGGGCCGCGCCCGAGGTCGGGGACCAGACGCGGCTCTTCGAGGACCTGTCCTATGACTCCGTCGCCGTGGCCGAGCTCATCTTCTTCTTCGAGGACCTATTTGACCTGACCATCTCGACCGAGGACATCCTTGGGGTGAGGACAATCGGAGACCTTCGGGCCTGCGTGATGGTCAAACTCGCCGAGAGGGCGAAACCCCGGTGAGTCATTTTGGTCCGCAATACGGATTGAAGGCCGGCCCCCTACGAGGCAGCTTTGGGCCCAATGCCGATGCCTGACCCCCTGACAGCCAAACTCAAGCAGCTCATCGTGGAGACGCTTCGACTCGAGGATATATCCCCGGCCGATATCCCTGATAACGAGCCGCTTGTTGGCGGGGGGCTGTCGCTTGACTCCATCGACGCCCTTGAGCTGGTCGTCCGCCTGGAGAAGGAGTTTGGAATCAAGATTGCGAGCAGCGAGGAGGCGAAGAAGGCGCTCGCCAGCGTGGCCGACCTGACGGCCTACGTGCGAGAGAGGGCCGATCCTTCCAGGCTTCCCTCTTGAGCGGGCAGGGCCTCCTCACCGCAGCATGGCCGGCATCCCAGCACCCATCAACCTTGTCGCCTGCGGCTGCATCACACCCTTTGGCGACGCGTCGGCGACCTGTGCGGCGCTCCTTAGGGGAGAGAGTGCGCTTCGGCCCGTGCCGGTGCTCGGAAGGGAAGGCGGGGACCCGGTCCCCCTCGCGCTTCTCAATGGGCGCGACCTTGATGACACGAGCCCCCCGGCCTGGCTCGGGTCGCTGAAGCAGCTTTGCGCGTCGATCCCGGGCGAGGGATGGGGGAGCGAGCGGCGGCCGGTCTTTGTGACCAGCAGCAACTTCGGTGTGGGCGGCCTCTATGCCCTGAGGCGTTACGGCGACCCGTCGTTCGCCGCCTGGGGCGCACCCCCGACCTGCACGGAGCAGATCAGGCTCGAATTGGGTTGGGGGCCGGACGTGTCGATCCACTCGCATGCCTGCGTCTCGGCGCACCTGGGGCTCCTGAGCGCCTCCCGCGTGCTCCAGGCTGGGCTTGCCGACGAGGCGCTCGTGCTATCGTTCGATTTTCTGAGCCCTTTCGTCGCCGGCGGATTCCATGCCCTTAAGATACTCAACTCCGGGTTCCCCCAGCCGTTCCGAGAGCGGGCCAACGGCGCCATAGGCCTTGGCGACGGGGCCGCCTTCGCGGTGCTTTCGAGGGACCGCGGCGACTGGACCCTCGCGGGCCAGACCCTCTTCAATGAGATGCACCACTTCACCTCGAATCGCGCCGACGGCACGGGTTTCCAGAGGTGCCTCGAGGGCACCGCGAGCGCCGCCCGCGGGATGAAGGTGTGGTTCAAGGGCCACGGAACCGGCACCCTTGAGGCGGGCCGGATGGAGGTCTCGGCGGCGCTGCGGGCCTTTCCCGGTGCCCCGATCGTCGGCTGGAAGGGCGCGCTCGGGCACACGCTGGGCAGCTGCGGCCTAGTGGAGCTGGCGATCGCGATCGAGGCCTCGCGCGAAGGACGTTCGCCCGGGACGCACGGCGAGGGTTTGCCCGCGATGGCCGGCGACGTTGCCGTTGAGAGTTTCTCCACGGCGTCCTTCGACGGCGTGGTGTGCGCGAGCAACGCCTTCGGCGGCGCCCACGCGGCGCTCCTTCTCTGCCATGCTTGAGCGCCACATCCAGCTCCTGGCGACGGACTGCGCTGAAGGGGAGGCTCCCGCCGCGACGCGCGATCGCCTTAAGTCGGAGTTTCCTCCGGGCGCCACGCGCAGGATGACCACGCTCGGGCTTCTCGTAGGAAGCGTCCTGTCGAAGCTCGGCCCCGGCGAGGAGGACGGGATCGTGTACGCGAGCGCGTACGGCGAGAGCCGCGCCCTTGAGGGCTTCCTTGATAGCTTTCCGACGCCGAGCCCGACGCTCTTCCAGACCTCGATACACCCGAGCGCGGTGCAACAGCTCCTGATTGGCCGCCAATGCCCCGTCGGCGAATTCCTGCCGCTCTCCGGGGGGCCGTTGCTCTCGTTCCACGCCCTGAGGGCATGCCTGCTTTCCCAGAGGACGCGCGTTCTGTTGTGCGGCGGCGAGGAGAGCGGGACGTGGCTCCTGGAACACGGGCTGGCGAGCGAGCGGACCTTTGCGTTCGCGGCGGCGTTGACCCTGGAGCCGGGGGCGGGCTCCCTGGGCCGCGTTCGCCTTTCGCAGTCCGGCGGAACGGGCTCGCTCAGACTCGAGAGTCTTTTTGAGATCCTTCACGCGAGGGAGGAATTTACGGGGATGGTGGCGCCAGGTTGGCAGATGGCTCTGCACTGGGAAGGGGCGGCGAAATGAAGGCGCAGCGGCGCAACCCGGGGCCCTCCTGGGGATACCGCTTCATACGCCTGTGCGACCAGGTGCTGCCCGAGGCGCTCTTTAGGCCGTTACGCGCCAGCGGCACCTGGGTCGCCGTTATCGTGATGCGGCGCGAGCGGGGATATTCCCGCGACTACCTGAGGGCCGTGCTTGGGCGCGAGCCCGGCCTCCACGACATCTTCAGGCACTTCCTCTCCGTGTGCGAGGCCCTGGTGCTGCGGCTGCGGGTGGCAGACGGGCTGGCGCACCGCTGCGTCCACGGACCGGGCTCCGCCGATCTCAAGGAGTGGCTTGCGTCGGACCGGGCCGCCCTCCTTGGGACGTTTCACATCGGCAACTCGGACCTCACGGGATTCCTGCTCGCCGGGATCGCCCGCCGCCGCGTGCATATCGTCCGCATGCGCGTCGCGAACTCCCACGATACGGAGGCCCTGGCCGCCCGCTTCGGCGACCTTGTCCGGTTTGTCTGGGTCAACGATCCGAGCGAGATGCTTTTCGCCCTGAAGGAGGCGGGTGCCAGCGGGGACGCGTTGGCGCTCCAGTGCGACCGGCCCGACCACAGCTCCCGGAGCGAACGATTCCAATTCCTGGGAGCCGCACGCACGTTTCCGTTCACGATCTACCATCTGGCGCTCATCTTCCGCCGACCCGTGATCCTTTCGATCGGTGTTCCCACTGCCCCGAACGAGTCCACCGTGCTGGCATCGCCCGCATTTGAGCCTAAGGACGGCGAGGTTCGTGAGGCGGCCCTTGCCCGGGCACGGCTCCATTTCCAAGCGTTCCTCGCGATCGTGGAGGGGCAGTTGCGGCACCAGCCGTATGATTGGCTCAACTTCCTCCCGCTATGAGGCGCCGAATCGCACGGATACGGTGGGTCGCGTTCTACTACTTTTCCTTCGTTGTGTTTGGCGCTGTGGGCCTGCTCTTGAACGTGGTCTGCGTCGTCCTGCTCGCCCTTCCCAACAGGGAGAAATACGGACCCGGTGTGAGGGCGGTGATCCGGCGCCTCTTCGGCGCATGGCTGGCATGGCACCACCTGACGGGTGTCATTGCCGTCGAGTGGGAGGGGTTCGAGGGCGAGGCGCTGCAGCCCGGCACGGTCTACATCGCCAATCACCCCTCGATAGTCGACGCGACGTTCATCCTGGCGCGCCTGCCCGATGCGATCTGCATCTTCAAGCCGTCCCTGATGCGCAACCCGGCGGTGGGCCCGGCGGCGGAGATGGCCGGCTACGTAAGGGGGGACACCGGGATCGACCTGATAAAGGCCGCCGCCACAAAGGTCGGAGCCGGCCAGTCGCTCCTCGTTTTTCCCGAGGGCACGCGGACGGAGCAGGGGACCATCCTTGGCAAGATGAAGCCGGGATTTGCTCTCATCGCGGACAGGGCGAAGGCCCCGGTGAGGCTTATGGTCATCACGGCGAGCCCGGGGATCGGAGCGCGGGGGCGGCCGTGGTGGCCCGCTCCCGCGGTGTGGCCCGGATCGATCACGATCTCCCTCGACAGGACTTGGCCCTATGTACCCGGGCGCTCGGCCGCGCAGTTGACGCAGGCGGTCGAGGCGCGGATCTGCGAGGTGATCACGGCCGGAGGAACAGGATGAGCCGCCCTCGCACCCACGTGGTTCTCATCCCCGCGTTCAATCCGGGAAACCTCCTGGTGGCGACGGTGGAGGGTGCGTTGGCAGTCTGGGAGGACGTCTGGGTCATCGTGGACGGTAGCACGGACCGCAGCCACGAGGCCCTCGCAAAAGGCGGCCGCGCGGGCCTGAAGGTCATCGTGATACCGAAGAACGGCGGCAAGGGCTCGGCGGTCCTGGAGGGTGCGAGGCGGGCGATCTCCGAGGGGTACACGCATGCGCTGGTCATGGACGCCGATGGCCAGCATCCGTCCGAGCGGATACGCGACTTCATGGAGGCCTCGGCTGCCGAGCCCGCGTCGGTCATCTGCGGAAAGCCCCAGTTTGGGCCGGAGGCGCCGATCGCGAGGCTCTACGGCCGAAAGCTGAGCATTGCCCTCGTGAAGTTTGAGACGTCGGGCCTTGGGGCGTCGGACCCCTTGTTCGGCTTTAGGGTGTATCCGCTGGGGCCGCTCGTACGGATCCTCGAGGCGACGCGGGGCGGCCGGCGATATGATTTCGACCCCGAGGTCGCCGTGCGGCTTGCCTGGGCGGGAATCCCTGCGATAAACATTGACGCCCGATGCGCTTACGTGAGCCGTGATAAGGGAGGCGTTTCCCATTTCCGTTATGTCAGGGATAACCTTAGGATGATCGCCATGCATTTCCGGCTCCTTTTCGACAGGGTAGTGCGCGGCCGCGGGGGCAGGTCGGCGTGAGGGCCATCCGCCCAGTCCTCCTGGCCATGGCGTTCGCCGTTTCGGCGCTGAGCGCCCCTGGTGCGGGCCCCGGCCTCTCGCTCGGCGCAGGGGCGGGACTGTGGCGGCCCCTGATTGAGGCCCTTGCGGCAAGGGGGGCGATAGAGGCCCGCTTCACCGAACGGCGCTACTTCTCCTTCCGCCGCGAACCCACGGTGCTCAAGGGGGTGATTCGCGTCTCGGACGACCGAGGAGTCAGCCTGGGATACACGGACCCGGAGGTGACCACGGTGATCGTCGATTCGGCGGGACTGATCGTCAGGGACCGCAAGGGCCGCGACCGCGAGATGGCGGCCGGTTCGAAGGAGGCCGGCGCGGTCGTCTCCCTTCTTCCGATCCTGAGGTTCGACGCGGACACTCTGGACAGCCTCTTCGACACGCAGGTGAGCATGGAGGGCTCCGGCTGGAAGCTTGAATTTACGCCCCGCGACCCGAGAGCCGCGCGGACACTCGGCTCCATCACCGTCTGGGGCACGCTGACCGAGGTGGCGCGCATTGAATTCCGCAGGAGCGCCTCGCAGCGGATCGAGATAGAGGTCGGTGAAACCAGGACAGGGGTGGTCTTCTCGGCGGCCGAGTTGTCGAGGTACTTCCGCAGGCCCGCCCCACGCTGATGGAGCCCCCCAGGCAGAAATGGCTGGCCCGCCTCCTGCTGCTTGCGGGCGGCCTCGCGGGACTCGCGTGGCTAGGCAGTCTCGACCTGAGTCGGAAGGTATCCTCGGATGTCCTCGACCTCGTGCCCAGTGATGAGCGTTCGCCGGAGCTTTCCATGGTGCGGAGCCTCGCCGGCGAGGACGAGGCCCGCGTTCTGCTCCTCGCTGTCGGCGTGTCGCCGCGGCCGGGCGAGCCCCCGGAGGCGCGGGCGCTTCGGTGCGACCACGCCGCCGAGAGTTTTTCGGAATTCCTTGCGAAGGACCCGGCTATCGCCTCCTCCATGCCGCTCTCGGACACCAAGCCCAGGGACGATCTTGCCGCGGCCATCTTTAACCGGCGCATGGACTACCTGCTGCCGGCCTGGCTTGAGGAGCGCCGCGGGGCCTACGTGGCGGAGGGTGCCAAGGGGGACTGGAGCGCATGGCTGGCCGAGCGCACCGTTTCGGATCTCGAGGCCCACCTCGCCCGCCCGGAGGCCATGGCAACCCAGGACCTCCTGGCCTCGGACCCCCTCCTCTTGGTCCCGCGCCTCGTAGGCCGCATATCGGGGTTGTCAGACACGGGCCTCGCCCAGGGCCGCTCAGGCGACTACTCGCTCGTCTGGGCGAGCAGCCGTTTCTCGCCTCTCGCGCCGGAAGGGCAGCAACCCGTTTCCGCGGCCGTGGAAGGCGCCCTCGCGAAGGTGCGGTCCTCCGAGCCAGGGGTCGAGCTGCGCTGGACCGGGATCGGTCGATTCGCCGCGGCCAGCAGGACGCGGATCGAGCGGGAGATGGCGACCCTCAACCTGCTCTCGCTCGTGCTCGTTGTTCTGGTGGCGGCCGTGAGCGTGAGGCGGGTGCACCGGGCGGCTCACCTAGTGCCCGTGGTGCTCGGGTCGCTTCTCGGCGCGTGGGTGGCCACGACGGCCGTCTGGGACCGCGTTCATATTCTCGTGTTCGTCGTGGGATCTCTCCTGGCGGGAGTCGCCGTGGACTACGGGTTTTACCTCTACTTGCAGCCCCTTAAAAGGCCGGGCGAACCCTACATGGAGAGGGCCTCACGGCTCATCCGTCCGCTTCTAGCCAGCGCCCTGACCACGGTCATTGGCTTCTCGTTCCTCCTGTGGTCGGAGCTTCCGCTCATCAGGCAGGTGGGCGTTTTCGTCAGCGCCGGCCTCGTCTGCGCCCTGGGAACGGCCCTTCTCTGGTTTGCGCAGCTGGATGACTCCCATCTCGATACGCGGGCCTTCATCAGGCGCCGGCTTTCAAATCCGGGTCCGCGCGCCCGCAGGGCGGCCCGACTGGCCCTGGCCGCGGGGGCAATCGTCGCGGTGATCGGGCCCTGGCGCCTTCACTGGCGCGACGACATACGCGAGCTCGAGATTCCCGCGCCGGAGCTGAAGGCGAACGATGCGCAGGTGAGATCTCTCTTTGGGCAGACAGGCCAGCGCACGGTGTACCTGACGCGCGGATCCTCGGCGGCCGAGGCGCGCAACTCGCTCCAGGCGTTCCTCTCCTGGCACGACAAGGAGTACCCGGACGCGAAGACGGCGACCCTTGGCTTTGCCTTGCCCACCGAGGAGCAATACCAGCGCCTCCCCGGATGGCTTGCTTCCCTTGGTGGATTCGAACCTGAGCTGCGGCTCGCGCTCGGGCGCCATGGGTTCGACCCCGGAGCGTTTGCCCCGTTCTTCGCGTCCTGGCATGAGGAGATCCAGAGTGCCAATCGCCCGTCCTATTCGGAACTGGTGACGATGCTTGCTGCGAAACTCAAGGGACCGCTCTCGTCGCTCTTGCACGTGGGCCCGGGAGCCACCTGGTTTGTCACGATCGCTGAGCAGGCGCCCGGCAAGGATCCGCCCGCGTCCTTCAACACCGTGACCGACAGCCAGCTCCAGAGCCTGAACAAGCTCTTTGGCCGCTACCGGGTCTCGGCGCTTCGCCTCAGCTCCGTGGGGCTCGGGTTCGTTGGCCTTAGCGTCTTCGCGCTCTATGGCCTGCGAAGAGGGGTGCGCATCTTCGCGGTCCCGGCGGGCGCCTGCCTCTTCGCCTTCGGCCTGTTCGGTGTGGCGGGAGCGACGCTGAACCTATTCAACCTCCTCGGGGCCTTCCTCGGCGTATGCCTGAGCCACAATTACGCGATATTTTCCGCGGAAAGCCAGGGATGCGGCGAGGAGCCGCCCCCGTCGATCCGGCTGTCGGCAGTGGCGACCGCGTCGTCCTTCGGGGTGCTTGCGCTTAGCAGGATCCCCGTCGTCGCGTCGCTAGGGGCCACCGTGGCGGTCATCGTGCTTTCGGCCCTTCTCATCACGGAGCTTGCGCCGATAGCGGGCTCCAGCAAAAGCCCCCGGGGGAAAATCCCTCCGAGGGCGTAAGAAAACCGGCGGCATCGAAAGTTCACGATGCCCGGGAAAATATGGGGCGAGGGCGCTTTATCCGAACCAGGTCCCTGTCGGTATTCCGTGGGGCTGGTCGGGGCGCGTTAAGGAGTTCAACTGTCGCCTGACTTACCTTCCTCGCCCTATTGGCGACATTTATCGCTTACTTTTTCTTCTTCGACTTCGACTTCGACTGCTTCTTCTTCGCTGTTTTCTTTACTGCTTTTTTCTTAGCCATGGTGGATTTCCTTCGCTGTGGGTTGTTGATATTCGGGACACGATCGTCCCGAAAGTGTGCATCAGTGTCGGACAGGTTACGGAGATTGTAAACAACTGTCGGTGCTCCTTGCGCAAAAATCTGCGGTCCCGTCTTTCCTGAGGAAAGGGCCTTTCGTGGCGTTTTTCCGGCCGCAAAATGTATCCATAAAACGGATCGCCAGGGCGCTATTTCTTCGCCCCAGAGGGAGAGACCGCAATGCCTGGGATCGGACGGCGTCGGTAATCCGCGTAGTCCGGCACGATCCGATGGTAGGTTGAGTCCATGAGCGGCGAGGAGATGATGAAGTCGGCCGAGGCCCTGTCGCAGGCAATAGGAATATTCCAGACCACCGCCATCCGCAGCAGCGCCTTCACGTCGGGGTCGTGCGGCTGCGGCTCGAGGGGGTCCCAAAAGAAGATGAGGAAGTCGATGGCGCCCTCCACGATCTTGGAGCCGATCTGCTGGTCTCCCCCGAGCGGCCCGCTCTCCAGGCGCGTGATGGGGAACTTGAGCTCCTTCTCGAGCACCGCGCCCGTGGTCCCTGTCGCGAAGACGGCATGGTGGGCAAGCAGGTCCCGGTTGAACTTCGCCCATTCGATCAGGTCGCGCTTCTTGTTGTCGTGGGCGACGAGCGCGATCTTCTTGTTGGGGCTCATCTCGATCGTCTTGTAGTTCATGGGTGGGTCGTTCCCGCGGGTGGTGGCGGCAGCGACGCGTGTATGAGAGCCCCTACAGGGCTGCGGGGTCAAGGATCAGGCCGAGCGACCGCGGCGCTTGCGATTCTGGCGAATGCGCGTTGGTTGCAGTCCTATGAAACGAAGCGCATCCGCGGTATGGCGTGGCAACCTCAAGACGGGAAAGGGAAGCCTTTCCACCGACAGCACGGTTCTGAAGGATACCCAGTACTCGTTCACCTCTCGCTTTGAGAGCGGGGTGGGGACTAACCCGGAGGAACTCATCGCCGCGGCGCACGCGGGGTGTTTCACGATGGCGCTCTCGGCGGGACTCGACCAAGCGGGCTTCACCGCCGAATCGCTGATCACGACCGCGGCGCTGACTCTTGAGAACAATCCGCAGACCAGCTGGACGATTTCCGCGATACATCTGACGACGGTCGCGAAGGTGCCGAACATCTCCCCGGAGAAGTTCGCAGAGGTGGCAGCCGGCGCGAAGGCGAACTGCCCCGTCTCGCGCGTACTCAAGGCGGCGATCACGCTCGACGCCAAGCTGACCTAGGGGGAGGCAGGGCGGCTCAGGCCGGCTCCTTGAACTGCAGGGCGTGCAGCCTCGAATAGAGACCGCCAAGCTCCAGTAGCTGCGCGTGGCTCCCATTCTCGGCGAGCCTTCCCTGGTCCATGACGAGGATCTGGTCCGCCTTCTGGATGGTGGAGAGCCGGTGTGCGATGACGAATGTCGTCCGTCCCCGCATGACCCGCTCCATAGCCTCCTGGATGAGCCTCTCGGAGGCGAGGTCCAGGGCGCTTGTGGCTTCGTCGAATATGAGAATCCGCGGGTCCTTGAGGATTGCCCTTGCGATTGCGATGCGCTGGCGCTGCCCGCCGGACATCTGCGCCCCGCGCTCCCCGACGACGGTGCTGTACCCGTCGGGCAACGCCATGATGAAGTCGTGGGCATTGGCCGTTTTTGCGGCCGAGATGATCTCCTCTCTCGTCGCCTCCGGTTTGCCGTACTTGAGGTTGTCCTCAATCGTTCCGGAGAAGAGCACGTTCTCCTGAAGGACGATGCCGATCTGGCGCCGGAAGGAGTCTGAGACGGCTGTTCGCAGGTCGTGCCCGTCGACAAGGACCGAGCCGCTCGCGGGGTCGTAGAACCGGGCGAGCAGGTTGATGATGGTGCTCTTCCCGGAGCCGCTTGGCCCGACGATGGCCGCGACCTGGCCCTCCCGGATCCGGAAGGATACGTCGCGCAGGGTTCGCGGCCCTCCGGGGATCGCGGCCTCCGTGCTGTAGTCAAAGCTGACATTTCTAAATTCCACATCGCCGCGAAGGACGGGAAGGGGTTCGGCACCCTCAATGTCCAAAACCTCAGGCTTTGTGTCCAGGAGCCTAAAGACATTCTCCAGGCCCGTTATCGCCCTCTGGAAGATGGTCGCAAGGTCGACGAACCTGACTATGGGAGGGAAGACATAGGCGATGTAGGCGTTGAAGGCGACGAGGGTGCCGACCCCCATCTGGCCCTTGATGACGAGCCAGCCACCATATCCCAAGACGATGAGGGCTCCGACCGACCCTAGGAGGTCCGCGATCACGGCGAGCTTGGTGTTGCGCATCACAATGCGCGAGTAGTTGAAAAAATCCGCGTTGATTCCGCTCGAGAAGGTCGTGATCTCGCCCTGCTCCCTGACGAACGACTTGATGACCCGCGCGCTCGAGACCTTCTCGTGCAGGAAACCCATAACCCGATCCCAGTTTTGTCGGTGGGTCCTGCTCTCCTCGCGCATCCGGCGCCGATTGTAGAGGTAGTTTATGACGAAAAACGGCATGACGGCGCACGTGGCCGCGGCGAGGCGCCAGTCGACATAGAAGAGGAACCCGATGACCACGACCACGGTGACGGAGTCGGCGATGAGGTTAATGAGAAACCCGTTTGTTAGCGTATAGACCTCGCCCGTGTCCTGGCTGACACGGGATACCGTCTCGCCCGTGTGGGTGTTGTCAAAGTAGCGGAGCGAGAGTGTCTGCAGGTGTGCAAAGAGGCGGATGCGCAGGTCGCAGACGAGCCTCATCGCGGCGTTCTGCAGGACGCGGTTGCGCACCATGGTAAGCCAGGCCCGCAGGATGAAGAGGGCGGTGAACACCCCGAGGAGCTGCGCGAGGAGGCGGAGATCCTTTCCCGGTAACGCCTTATCTATGATCAGCTTGAGGATCCATGGTGCGGGTAGGGTGAGGAAAGTGGCGGCGAGGATGAGCCCTATTCCCAGGGCGATCTTCGTGGCATGGGGGCGGCAGAGGCCGAGAAATCTCCAGAAGGGTGAGTGCTTCATCGATCGTTTAGGGCGGATCGGCGGACGGGCGCCCGCATGATGATACCAGGGCTCACCATAGTCCCGCCCTCCTAAGGCGCCTAGGCCGAAATCAGCCCGTGCCGGTCCCGGTACGTGGTCGGCGATTCCCCGGCGATCCTGAGGAAGACACGGTTGAACTGGGAGAGCGACTGGAAGCCCGCCTCAAATGCCGCCTCACTCACGCGCTTGCCCGGATTGAGAAGGAGCTGCTTGACCTTTTCGACCCTTAGGCGGGCCAAGTACTCGGTGAAGGTCATCCCGATCGACTTGCGGAAGACGCGGCTGAAATAGTACGCGCTGATGTTCACCTGCTTGGCGACCTCCTCTAGGGAAAGGGGCTCGGAGTGGCGCTCCTCGATGAAGGCGCGGGCTCGGCCGATCACCGGCGACTCGGCGGCCTCGCGCTTCAGGAGGAGCTGCTTGCCAAGTAGGGAGAGGTGCTGGGCGAAGATCTGCAGGAGGCTCACGATGGACTCGTATTGCTTCTCTGTGACGACGCGGGACTGGAAGTACGCTTCCTCGAGCCTTTTCAGGTCAACCTGGGAGCCGAACCGAAGGAGGGTCTGCGTGGTCTCGGAGAATTGCCGCGATGTGGGCTCGCTGGTGAGGATCTGGCCCGTCTGGAGGAAGGCGATCACGTTGTCCCCGACGCGCACGGGAACCGCCGAGTCACAGAAGCCGGCGAAGCACCGGAGGGTCTTGGGATCGAAATGCGCCTCCTCCTCGAGCTTCTGCTGGAGCTGGATGCATGCCGAGCAGCTGTGGTTGGTCTGCGCCATGATGACGCAGAAGGGATTCTCCTTGGGGTCGCCGTGGTGGGGAAGGTTGAAGGACTCCAGCGGGCGAAGGGCCAGGGGCATGCCGGTCGTATCCCTGAATGCCTTCTCATAATGCCGGTAGATCTGCGATCGTTTCAGGTGCTCAACGACCTCTCGCGACCTGTGCTTTCGGGAATCTCCTGGCATCCCGATCTGGTATCGCAGCCTCGCGAATCGGGCCAGCGTAAACCCGCTGCGTGCCCCATCTTATTAGCAGCGCATGAAAACGGGGTAATTGATGCGCTAGTAGGTCATTAAGAAATACTTGCACATTAAAAGGTCAGGCTCGCCCCCGGGCCCGGACGCCGGTCTGCGATACGGGTTCCGGGGGCGGCTTCCGCCTCCAGTTTAAATTCCCACGACCGGCTGAAATGCCGGTGCGCGGCATCAATCAATCGGCAGAGCGGGGGCCGCGTTCCTCGGAGAGGTCCTTCTTGCTTTCGTAGATCCCGATCGAGCGTGCGCTGTCGCTCCACGGGGGCAGATCCCCTTCCTTTTCTCGGATTGCCTGGCTGATCCGGCCGATGCAGTACGACTCCATGCAGTGGCTCATCATGCAGTTGAGCGCACCGTAGGCCAGTTCCGGCACCTTGATCCCATGGGCGTCCGCTCGCCTTTGAATGGCGGCCATCTCCTCGTGATCGACGTGTATCTTGATGGTTGGCATAACTGCCCTCCTTTCGTGGAGGCACTGTACGCCTGGATCACACGGTTTGCTCCGCAATAATTGCCAATACCGTCGCATCCCTTGCCCGGGGGCCATCTTGGCCGCATTCCTGGGGATTCAGGCCAGCTTTGAGCGCCACTTTTCGGTCGGCAGGAGGACCAGAGCGATAAGAAGGAGCTGGGAGGCGACGAAGGTGATCAGCCCGTAGAACGCCGCGTTGGTGAAGCCGTAGCTGTGGAGCCCAACGCCCAGCATGTTGGTGCCGAACCAGCTCCAGGACGTAACGATGTTTCCGAAGACGGCCATGGCGATGAGCCCACGCTGGCGGATGAGGCCGCCCCAGCGGCAATGCAGGATGACCGCATTCCAAAGGACGATGATCAGGGCGCCATTCTCCTTCGGGTCCCAGCCCCAGAATCGGCCCCAGGACTGATCGGCCCAGATCCCACCAAGGACGGTGCCTATGAAGCTGAAGAAGGTCGCGAAGCACACGATCCCATAGACCATGCGCGCGAGCGAGTCGGCGGTGCGCCGGTCGAGGGAGCGGGTGAGGACCCCGCGCAGGATGTAGATGATCGAGAGGAAGCCCGCCAGGAACGTGGCCGCGTAGCCGGTCGTGACCGTGACCACATGGGTCGAGAGCCAGAAATTGGAGTCGAGCACGGCCCGCATCATCTCCATCGTGTCACCGCTGAGCGAAAGATGGTGGGCGATGATCAGCGTGCTGAATCCGATCAGCCCCCCCGCCGCGCTGGCCACGGCGTTGCGGTTGATGCGCTCCAGGATGAGGCACAGGCCGACGGAGCCCCATCCGATGAAGAGCGCCGAGGAATAGAGATTGGTGACGGGAGGGCGGTCCTCGAGCCACATGCGCGCGAGGATGCCGACGGTGGCGAGGGCGAACCCGAAGTCCATCATCCTGAGCGAGGATTTGCCCAACTGCGCGGGCCAGCGGAGCCACGACGTCGCGGCAAGGAGGAATGCCAGCAGGTAAAGGACCATGCTTGATGTGAACGGCTCGACCTTGTTGACGTAGGCTTCCCAGGCGCACTTGCCGGCAATCGCTCCAAAACGCCCGGTCAGGTCCGCGCGGTAGCCGGAGAGAAGCGTGTTGAAGGAATCAGGCTCCTGGTTGCGCCATGCGCGCCCAAGTCCGGCAAAAACCCTGGCCTGTCGCAGGGCGTCCCCTCCCTGAGCGTCCGAACCCTGGGGGGCCAGGAGCGAGTGTCCCACGCTCTGCCATTGGTCCGGCCGGCCGGGCGCCTGCGCCGGGGGGACTATCCTGAGCAGGCTGAAGTCCCTCATGGCCTCCAGGGACGCCTGGTCCGCGGCTAGGCGCGCCGGGTCGCCCAGCTCCGCGAGGAAGTCGGCGTTGTCGGGGGGCTGGAGCGAATACTTCAGGCGGGCGTAGTAGGCGACATGGTCGCGAAGCTCGATGACGGCCCGCTGGAAGGGGGTCCGCACGGCGGCATCGACGGGATTTGCGAGGTCCGCCTGCTTGTCGAGCTCCGCAAGCTTTGGCTGGAGCTGGGCGAACGAGAAACGGACGCCGGCCGCCCCATTGCCCGACCCGAGGCCGAAAATCGAGAGCACGTCGGGATGGTCGATCCGGAACGTCGGGTAGGTGTCCGCCATCTCCGGCCTGTAGAACACATCGAGGAGCCAGGCGACCGGCGCCACCGTGCTCCCGCCGGGTTCAACCACGCGCTGGCGGCCCTGCAGCATGAGCAGGGACGTGCGGGCCACGGTGTCGAGGGGCTTGAAGCGCCCGTCAGCGAGGACGGGGACCTTCCCAAAACCGCTGAGGTCGAACGAGCCGGAGTTGCCCTGCGGCAGGAGCGTGGAGCCTACCCAGAGAAGGATCAGGACCGAAAGGGCGAGTGTGAAGTCCTTGCGCATGGTGTCAGACGGCCGACTTCTGCGAGGCCGCGTCGGTTGCCGAGCGCCTGCGGAAGAACGCGAAGAGGTGGATGCCGAACTCGATGGCCAGCCCGAGGGCAATGAGGGCGCACGACAGGTACGGGACCTGCCAGCTCGGGTTAGTCACCACCTGAAGCACCGAGGTGCGGTCGTTATTGGAATATCCCGCCTGGTAGAACGCGCGCCCGCCGTAGCGCAGGGGGTTGTTCATGAAGATGCGGATCTCCCGGTCGTCGCGCAGGTCGTCGCTCTTTAGGCGAATCGTGCTGGCAAAGTCCTTCGGGATGTCCGTTCCCGGGTAGATGTCATGGGTGAACTTGAGGAGCGTGAGCGTGAACGGCAGGTAGTCCCGCTCGGGGCGCATGATCAGGTGCCAAGTGCGCCCCTGGTAGGTGACTACCTGGCGCTCGACGATCATCGTGGACACGAGGAATACGCCGAGGCTGCCCTCCTGGCCGACGAGTTCGACGTAGCCCGTCGGGAAATTGGTCTCGTCGGGCTTGTAGGTCACGGGCGACGGCTCGACCGCAACCTGCGGTCCTACTCCCGCAGTTGCGAGGCTCGGGAGCGGGGAGGGCATCTGGGACCTGGGCCTAAGGAGGGCGTTCGGGTAGTACGCCACGGGCTTGATGAGGAACGGAAGGAGGGGATGCTGGACGGATTCCTTCCTCTCGAGCCTTGCCGAGGGGATCGCCACCACCTGGTCGTAGTCCGGGTTGGTCACGTCTATGACCGCCAGCTCCGTCTCACGGAAGCTCTCGGTGTAGCGACGGGTCTGCCCGACATCGATCCTCAGCTGGTTGTCCCTCTGCAGGAGCCCGGAGAGGCCCTGCCCGACAAGGAGCAGGATGAGGCCGATATGGGTGAGCCAGATCCCGCTCTTCCTCCAGGAGAGGCGAAAACGGCAGAAATGGGCCACGAGAAGGTTGGGAAGGAGAAGGGCGCCCAGCAGGTAGCCGCCGGGGAATATGGGGACCGAGAAGGCGGTCCCCCGGATCGCCGCGTAGATGAAGAACGAGCGGAAGTACTTCTCCTGGACGCCCCAGACCCCGAGGTGGACCTGGTCGAGCGTGGCGGCGAAGATCAGGAGGATCGCAAGGACGAGGAGCGCCGCGGTGAGCCGCAGCGAGTTGAAGAATCCGATGAGCGCCTTCCAGGTGGAGGTCATGGGTCAGGGGGCCCTCACGCTCTGAAGGAACTCCAGGAAACCGGGCTTCTCCTTGGCCACGAGTTCCGTAGGCCCCGTCATCTTGAAGAACCAGGAATTTCCCTGCCAGAAGACGACGGCGGAGACGATCCTCTGGGGATGCGCCGGATCCTTTGCCCCGGTGTCGGCGATGAAGAAGACGAGGCCGTTGGCCTGGATGTGGCTAGTATAGTCGGCAAGGGCCGGCTCCTCGATGGGCGGCAGGCCGACCTGCCCCAGCCAGCGGTTGACATTGGCGAGGGGGCCGCCGACGTCTCCGGGGAAGGCCGTAACCGCGAGATCGACACCCCCGTCGGGGCCCAGGGCGTAGCTGCCCTTGCGCATGCTGCTCGCCTGGCGGACAGCCCACGAAGCCGGCGCATGCCAGACAAGGGAGGAGCCGTCGGCCGACTTAAGGGGAGTGCCGCCGGGGAGGGTGGCACTCGGGGACGGAGCCACCAGCTCGGGCGAGACGGACTTGGCGCGCGGCAGGTCGTTGGTGTTGGCGGGGGCCGGTGCCGGCCCGCCGGCCAGGACCTCTTCCTTGGCGGCCACGGAATCGCCGAACTCGATCGACTCCAGGAAGCCGGTAAAGGCGGCCCTCTGGGACCCGACGAGGCCCGCGGGGCCCATCATCTTTATGAACCAGACCATGTTGTTTCGGCGAAGCCATGCCCCGAGGATCCGCATGGGGGGCTTGCCCTCCGAACCCTGCCCGGCCGTCATGTCGGCGACGGAATAGTCTCCGGAGGGTGTGGAGAGCTTCTGCACCTGGGTGGGAAGGGCGTCCGCCGCAATGGGGTCGAGCTTGAGCTGGCCGCGCCACCGATTGACGTTGGCGAGTTCGTCGCCCCCGGTGCCCCCGAAATTGACGACGGAGATGTCCGCGGTGCCGGAGGCGTCGGTGGCGCTAAAGCTGGCAAGCCTCATGCCCGAGGCCGCCTGCCTCTGCCATGATGCGGGGGCAGTCCACTTTGGGGCCGCCGGGGGTTTTGCGACGGCCTCGGGGGCGGGCGCTGCGGGCCCGGAAACGGTGTTATCCTCCGCCTCCTTGGGCGTGCGATAGCTCCGGATGTCCCTGTCCCTGCATCCCGCCACTCCTAGGAGGGAAAGAGCCAGGGCTACGAGGGCCAAGCGATGTAGGACTGACTGGCGGATGATCATGCAGGGTGCGCAAAACGGAGAAGACCGATCCTCAACAGTGGATCGGTCTCCCCACACTGCAACCCAATGCGCCTATTAAAGCGCGTAGGTCAGGGAAAGATAGGCCAGCGGGCCGTTGAAGTTGGTGAAGCCGCCGGTCGTGTCGCTCGTGCCCTTCATGTAGCCGACCTTGGCCTCGCCGATGAGGCGGGAACTGAACTTGTGCTTGATGCCTCCTGTCACGCTCTCGATCTCGAAGCTCGCACCGTAGGGCTGCCCGCCGAGGGCGACCTGCGGGTTGTAGTTGTTCGAGTGCTCCCAGAAGCCCTGCAGCAGCAGGTCCGACTTCTTGTCCACCGCGAAGCCGCAGGTGGCGCTTCCGACGACGTAGTTGCTGTCGGCGTTGACGAAGGGAACGGCAACCGGGGCCGTGGCGCTCGTGACGACGGTGGGGTAGGTGGTCTCAATGGTGTTGTAGACGGCGCTGACGTTACCCTGCACGTAGAGCTGCTTGTAGGGCGCCCAGTCAACCGTCTCGCTCAGCATCCGGATGGTCGCCTTGCCCGAGGGGCTCTCGTAGCCGAGGCCGCCGTTGACCACGTTGGCGGTCACCGACATCTTGCCGTCCTGCTGCTGGTAGCGCGTGTTGAACGTGAGCTCGGGAACGGGCTTGAAGATCGCGCTCAGGGTGGTGCCCGTGAACGTGTAGCCGGTCGCATAGAGCGCCCCGAAGCTCGCGGTTCCCACGTAGTTGTTGGCGCCAATGAACTTGTTCGTGTGGTCCTTGCGGAAGATCTCGGCGCGCAGCGTCAGCTTTGTCAGCGGGTTCCAGTTGGCGCCGAGCTTGGCGTTCTGGTTGTCCTGGTTCGCCTCCTGCAGGAATACGCTCCCCGGGGGGATCGGAAGGGTGGTGATGACGCCCGTTCCGCTCGTCGAGGTGACCGCGAAGGGATTCGACCAGTGCTGGTCACCCTTGTTGATGCGGTCGGAATACTCGGCATAAACGGCCAGATTGCGGATACCCAGGTACTGGAGGGTTACCTCAGGTGTCTGGATGCGGTCGGTCTCGTGGGAGTACGTCACGTCCTGCGCGGTCGTCTGGTAGAGACTCGAGGTGTTCTTGGCCGTGGCCGCAAGGCTGACCACCGTGAACCCGCCGGAATCGCCGACGGAGTTGTACTCATCGCGGAAGCCGATGTCGGCGCGCCAGTCCTTGTTCGGGGTGAACTTGAGGAAGGCGTTGGCGACATAGTCGTCCAACGTGGGGCTTGCGAAGATGTTGCCCGCCGTGACCGTGTTGAAGAGGGCCTTGGCGCCTGCGTTGTACGCGGGGGTGATCCACTGGCCGCCTTCCTCTCCGGTAAGGTGGAAGTAGGTCAGGCCGACCTCCAGGCTCACGATGTCGTTGAACTTCGTCTCGGTCTGGTTCAGGAGGCGGAACGAGTGGTTGTCGGTCGTCTCACGGTCGTCGGTGATGGTCGCGGGGGGATCGACGATGACCGTCGAGTTCGGGTACTTAACGTAGACGCGGCCGTCGTTGTTGTTAACCCAGTCCATCGTGGCCTTCAGGGTGTCCGTGGTCTTCCAGAAGGACGCCGTCACGGAGCCCTCGAGGATGTTGTGGTGCTCGTCAAGCAGCTGGACGTTCGGGGCGATGTAGGGCGTGTTGACGGGGAGGGCGGTCCCAACCAGGGCCCCCTTCGTGATCGTCGCGTCCGGATTGATTATCGCGCCCCATTCCGAGGAATCCTTGCGGCCCGTGCGCATCTCGTCGTGGTAGCTGAGCGTCACCGCGGGGCCGTCGCCCTTCTGGATCTTTGCGGTGAACCAGAACGCGCTCCGGTCGACGTGGAGGTTCTCGTTGCTCATCCTCTGGAACTTGTCGGCCAGCGGGAAGAACCCGCCGACACCGTCATAGAAGATGCGGTAGCGCTTGTAGCCCACCTCCACGGATCCGAAGTCGTCCTTCGAGAAGTTGATGGTCCCGAGGTAGTCCTCGCTGCCGTCCATCGCCTTGCCGTTCACCTTCATGTTGATGTCATTGCCGAGGTCCTTGGTGATGAAGAGGTCCTCGATGCCGTAGGTGCCGTTGCTGGATGTGCCGGAGCGCTGGGCGAAGGCGGCGGTGTCGCCGGTGATGAAGGGCGCCTCACCCGAGACCTTGATGTAGCTCTCGTAGGTGGGGAAGGCGTCGGCTTCGGCCGGGGCGGGCGCGGCGGCCAGTCGGACGCCGGGCAGTGCCAGGGCCGCTCCAGCGCAGATTAGGCTGGTGCGGCGAAGGAGTGAGGAGAAGGTCGTTTGCATGGGTGTGGTCTCCTGTAAAGGTTAGGGCCTGAGTGAAGCGTTCACGTTGGAACCATGGACATCTTCGTGGCAGGCTGCGGACCAGCAGGTGCCCTCCGATAGCCTTGATCCTACTGCGCTCGCGTGGCTGCTGCCTGCGGCGTACCCGCCGAAGTTGAAGCCCGGCGCCAGGTCAGCCAGGTGGCAGCGCAGGCAGAGGTTGGCGTCGCGTGCGATGAGCATCTTGTCGTTCACGGATCCGTGCGGGTTGTGGCAGGCCGTGCAGCCTTCCTCGCGGATCGCGCCGTGCTGGTAGACAAACGGGCCGGCCTGCTGCGTGTGGCAGCGGATGCAGGTCTCCGTCGAGGCCGCGAGGGCGGCGCCGCCGCCGCGAACCGAGTTGCCCTTGTGGACATCGTGGCAGTCGACGCAGCTTACCTTGCCCGCCAAAACCGGGTGGGTGTGGGGTAGGCTCATCTCGCCGCGCTTCTCAAGGTGGCACGCGAAGCAGGTCTCCGGCGACTTGCGCGGGTTGATGATGCTTCCGGCGCCGCCGCCTGCGGCGACGTGGACGCTGCCGGGACCATGGCAGGCCTCGCAGCCGGTGTCGCCGACCTTGGGGTCGGCTCCGTTGAGGGCGAGGCGGCTGTGCGTCGAGCCCGCAAAGTGGTCAACCTGGTCGCCGTGGCACTGGGCGCAGGCCTTTGAGCCCACGTACTTGGCTCCCGTGATGTGCGGCGGGACCACGACGGTGCGGTCGACCGAGATACAGGAGACAAGGAGGAGGCCCCATACAGCGAGGCCGCTGAACAAAAGGGTGGTCTTGGACCAGTGAAGTTTCGGGCTCATGAGTGTAATATCGGCAATTTATTGGTGTCTGGCTGCGCAGTTTCTGTCCAACTCTGCGCAATTATTAGCAATTATACGGTGTTTGGTGAGGGATTGAGGGGTAGGCTGAATCTGCTCCGGGCGGCTGGCGGGTAACGTTGGATCTGTCCTGTCGCCTTGCAGTTTCTCAGAATTGTGCGCTGCGCGCTCCGCACTTATTGCCGAAGTCTGTGCAGGTCTTGGCGAAAGCGACGGCGCTAGCGTAGCCGCCTTACTATCAGCCATTAGTCTTGCTGTTTGAGCGAGGACCCTGGCCGCCGGACGGCGCCCCCTACCATAATATGGCCCAGCAATGTGCATTTATATATAGAAGGGTTCAGAGAGAGCGCAGCGAGCGATGAGGGGTGCGCAGTGACGCGCTGTCTCAATCGGGTGCCCTTGGACCCCATCGGTGTGAGAAGGTTGCACAGGGCAAGATTTGCGGAGGTCTGGGCAAGCAATGAAGCGACAAATGGCCCGACTTACGTTACCTTCCTCCTCCGAGAGTAACAAATCCGCCGCTTGTCGAACCTGCCGGGCTTGCGCTCGGCTGGGCATGCGGCAAAGTTTCCACAAGAATCCCACACCCAAAATGAACATCACCTCCAAGATCGCAGTCGCCACCGTAGCGTTGGCTTTTTCGTCGGGCGCGGCCTTCGCCGCGACCGCCTCTGACAATTGGGACAATTCCTGCGCCTCCTGCCATGGCTCGGACGGCAAGGCGCAGACGAAGACCGGCAAGAAACTGAAAATTAAGGACTACACCGACGCCGCGGTCCAGGCGACCCTCAAGGACGACGAGATGACCAAGGCCATCACCGAGGGCATCAAGGGCGACAACGGCAAGGATAAGATGAAGGGATTCAAGGACGACCTTTCGGCTGACGAGATCAAGGACCTCGTCGGCTTCATCCGCAAATTCAAGGCCTGACCCAAGGTCCAGCCCCGACTAAACGAGGCCGACAGGGCACACCCGCTCTCGTCGGCCTCTTGCTGTCCTAGCCCGCGCATCCAGCCAATTCCATGCCCGACACCTCTCCCACGCCCCGCCCGAGCGCCCCGCGTTCGCACTTCAATAACTGGATCAGTGCCATTGGCACGGTGGTGGCCGTCGGCGCCCTTTTCTCCTTCGCGCTCCTTGTGTGGATGGACTTCACGCAGGGCGACCGGAACCCGTACCTTGGAATCTTCACGTACATCGTCGCGCCGGCCTTCCTGATCACGGGCCTGATCCTCGTGTTCTTTGGCGCATGGGCGCAGAGGCGTTGGGCGATCAAGCATGCGGCGACGACCCCCGACAAGTGGCGCCTCGACCTGAGCAACCCGTCCCAACGCCTTTACCTCGGCGTCTTCGGTGCGGGCGCACTTGGCTTCATCATGCTATCGGCCTTCGGCAGCTACGAGACCTACCAGTACGCCGAGTCCACGCAGTTCTGCGGGCAGGTCTGCCATAGCGCAATGAATGCGGAATTCACGACCTACCAGCGCGGCGCCCACGCCCGGGTCGCGTGTGTCGAGTGCCATGTGGGCGCCGGCATGACGGCTGCGATCAAGGCGAAGGTCAACGGCACGCACCAACTCATCGCTTTCACCCTCAACAACTACCATCGGCCGATCGACACGCCGGTGAAGAACCTTCGCCCGGCTCGCGACACCTGCGAGAAGTGCCACTGGCCGCAGAAGTTCCACGGCAGTGTCGACGTCTCCTTCGATCATTACCTCTCGGACAAGAAGAACACGCCCTACACGGTCCGCCTCCTCCTTCACGTCAATTCGGGCAACCCTGGCAGCCCGAGCGGCGGCATCCACTGGCACGTCAACCCTGACAACCTGGTCGAGTACTATGCGGCCGACGAGAAGCGCCAGGACATCGTCTGGATGAGGGTCACGAACAAGAAAGACGGCAGTTCGCGGGTCTACCGCAACGAGGAGTTCAAGGGGGAGCCGCCCGCGGCCGCCATCCGGGAGATGGACTGCATCGACTGCCACAATAGGCCCGCCCACGTCTTCCCGACGGCCAATGACGCCGTGGAGCGCTCCATGGCCTCGGGCGCACTTAGCACCTCGCTTCCCAATATCAAGCGCAGTGCCGTTCAGGCCCTCATGCAAAAGGACATTAAGACGGCCGACCTGGCCCCGCAGAAGATCGCCGATTTCCTGACCGCAAAATACAAGGACAGCCCGGCCCTGCCGGCGACAATCGCCGAGGTCCAGCGCATCTACTCCCAGACCATCTTCCCCGAGCGCAAGGCGGACTGGCGCATTTACCCGACGAACATTGGGCACAAGGACTGGCCCGGATGCTTCCGCTGCCACGATGACAAGCACAAGACGGCCGCGGGCGAGACGGTTAGGGCGAGCGACTGCACCTCGTGCCACGCCATCATAGCCCAGGGCAAGGGAACCGATCTGGCCGCAATGAATCCGGCGGGCCTCGTCTTCAAGCACCCGGGCGGTGAATACGATGCGGACCTCACCTGCACCGACTGCCATAACGGCGGTATCCAGGGGAAGTGACCTGAGTCCGCCCTTGCTCGTGCTCCGGGCCGCTCAGGGGGCCCCGTGCGTTGATCCGAGGACCGATTCGTCACGATACGCGCATGATTGGGCAAGAGCTGCGCAGCTAAGCAGATCGAACCACGCCATACTCGCCTCAAGGGCCATATGAACGCGGAAGAACCCCCTCCGTCCCCGTCCGCGCGCTCCGAAGGAACCGGCATTACACCAGCCGGCTCCCCCGGAGCCGCTTCGCGCACCGATTCCGAGCGGCTCCAGCGCCGGCTCGAGGCGCGGCTTTTTCGGATGGAAAGCTACCTTGGGTTCAGGCCGCTGACGGACGCCGAGGCCGACTTGATCCTGGGCGGCGAGGTCCCGAAGTCCCCAGTCGCGCTCATCGGGCCTGACGGTGACGGCGGCCTGGAGATGCAGATAGGCGAGTACTGGCTCGCAAGGGTGGGGGTGCTGGCCCTCAGCGTGGGCCTGGCCTTCCTGGTTGCGTTTCCCTTCTCCGGCGTGCCGCCGCTTGTGTCGTGCCTCATCGGCTACGTCGCCGCCGCGGCGTTCTTCGCCGCCTCGCGCCACTGGATGAAGGCGCTTCCTGACGCATCGCAGATCCTTTTCGGCGGTGCGCTGTTTCTCCTCTTTTTTGCGACGCTGCGCCTGCATTTCTTCTCGGCGAACCCGGTCGTCGAGGGGCGCGGCGCGGGGCTCGCTCTGGTGGTCTCCGTTCTCGGGGCCGAACTCTGGCTTACGGCGCGCCGCCGCGGCGAGGTCATGGCCGGCTTCGTCTTCACCTTCGCCATGGCTACGGTCGCGATCTCCGATCTCGCATGGTTCCAGCTCGGCTTCCTGGTCGTACTCGCGGCGGCCGCCTACGCTCTTGCCCGGGCACGAGGCTGGGCATGGCTTGGGCTACTTGTGGCGGGTCAGGCCTACCTCCTGCATCTGGACTGGCTCCTTAACAACCCGCTCGTCGGACACGCCCTGCGCGGGGCCGACTCCCCGCAGGGCAACCTCCTGGCCTTGGCCGGGTACTCGGTGCCGCTCTTGGCGATCGGCTACCGTCCGGGTGCGGGGGGCGACCCGGTGGCCCTGCGTATCGGCAGGGCATTGCTCATCAGCGGCGGCTCGATGTTGATCGCGCTTATAAATGTGCAGCTCTTCTATGGTGCCGCCGCCCCTTGGGTGGAGACGGCCCTAGGGTGCGGGCTCCTCCTGGCCGCGGTCGCCTACTGGCGCCACCACCAGAGCGTCTATGCCACGTCGATCTATGCGTGCTCGGGATACATGATGCTCAGCCTCGCGATCTTCCGATACTTCCCCGCGCCGGACTTCTACGCGTGGCTCGCTTGGCAGAGCCTCTTGGTGGCCGCAACCGCCGTGTGGTTCCGCTCGAAGATCGTCATCGTCGCGAACATCTTCATCTTCGGGGGCATCTACATTGCGTACCTCGCCCTGGGCCAGGCCACGGGCCCGGTGAACCTGAGCTTCGCGGTTGTCGCACTGCTGACGGCCAGGGTGCTCAACTGGCAGAAGGATCGCCTGGAGCTGCGCACCGAGCTCATGCGCAACCTCTACCTGGGCGCGGCATGCATCGTGATTCCCTACGGACTCTTCCACACCGTCCCCCGGGGATGGGTAAGCGCCTCCTGGCTTGGCGCCTCAGTGCTGTACTTTGTGGCGAGCGCCGTGCTATCGAACGTGAAATACCGGCTGATGGGGATCAGCACGATCATGGCGACCATCGTCTACGTCTTCGTGGTCGACCTCGCCCGCCTCGAGGCGGCGTACCGAATCGTCTCGTTCCTTGTGCTGGGCGTCGTCCTGCTTGGCGTCTCGGTTGCCTATGCCAGGCAGCGCCGGCGGGAACGCGACAAGGCCGTTTGACGGGGGGCGCCGTCAGGCGCCGCAGGTGCAGCCGCCGGAGTGCTCCGTCGGATCGACGCCGGCAGTGTCTTCGGGCGCGGCCAGCTCGTCGGCGAGGCTGCAGAGGGCCTGGTAATAGAGCTCCCGGTCGAGGCCCAGGGCTGCCGCGGCAAACGCCTCCGCGTCGTCCGGCGATGCGAAATCGCCGTAGTTAACCACCACAAGCTGGTAGAGCACGAGGTACGGCACCATGGAGGGCCGCGACTGATAGATGGGGTGGACGTAGAGGGTGAACCCGTCCTCCGGAGACGGACCTGCAGGCTCGGGATAGGCGAATTCGCCGGGCTGCAGGCGCGATGAGTCGAATTCGATCCTGCAGGGATACCGGACGCAGGTGCGGTCATTGAGCAGCGCCTGGAGCTCGCTCCAGCCTATCTGGGGCCCGTATTTCGCCTGGATCTCGGCCCCCTTCGCCTCGACGTGGGCGGTGAGGGACTGCTTGGCGTCTTCTGCGGTGAGTTGCGTGGCCATGGAGGCGGACCGCTCAATGCGGGGTCGGGGCGGGAATTCCTTCTCCAGCCGCATTACCCTCGGGCAGGCGCTCGTTGGCCTTGCTCAGGGTCCCCTGGAGGATCGGCACCGACATGCGAAGGAAGATCGTGTAGCAGAGCAGCCCGAAGGCCCATATGCCGAGGCAGACCAGGGTTTCGTTTAGGCTCGGAGTATACTCGATCAGGGCCCCCAGTGGCGTGGGGATGAATCCGGGGATCACGAGCCCCATGCCCTTCTCGATCCAGATTCCGACGATGCAAAGGACGCAGGCGACATCGAGCCACTTCAGGCTCCGGCTGAGCGGAAGGATCAGCAGGAACATGCTGATCAGGTTGAACGCTATGGCAGTCCAAATCCACGGGACCAGGGCATGGTGCCCGTCCAGGCCGAGGAAGAGGTACCGCGATGAGGCCACGTGCAGGTTTCCCGAGTAGAACTCCTTGAACACCTCGTTGATCAGCAGGAACACATTGATGAGCATCGATACCTGCACGATGCTTCGCAGGGTCAGCAGGGCCTTGTTCGTAATGTGGTAATGCGTGACGCGGCGGATCACCTGCAGAGCCAGGATGATGATCGCCGGCCCGGCTGAGAAGGCGGACGCCAGGAACCGCGGCCCCACGATGGATGAATTCCAGAAGGGCCTCCCGCCGAGGCCGACATAGAGGAAGGCCGTTACCGTGTGAATGGAGACCGCCCAGAAGATGGCCACGAAGACGAACGGGATGTAGAACCACTTTGAGGGCTTCCGGTTCTGGTAGCGGCAGTAGAGCAGGTAGCCGCAGATGTGGATGTTGAGCAGGAGGTAGCCGTTGAGCACGATGACGTCCCAACTGAGCATTGAGCGCGGGAAATTGAGCTGTCCGATGCCCGGGATCAGGTGCCAGAAACGGTCGGGCCTGCCCAGGTCGACCGTGACGAAGGCCAGGCACATTATGATCGCGGCGACCGCGAGCAGTTCGCCAAAGATGACGAGGTCATGGAGCTCCTCGTTGTCATAGATGTAGACCGGGATCACCATCATCACGGCCGCCGCCGCGACACCCACCAGGAACGTGAAATTTGCAATGTAGACGCCCCAGGAGACCTCGTCGCTCATGCCGGTCACGATCAGCCCGTGGACCAACTGGTTGCAGTAGGCATGCAGCCCGAGGAGGCAGAAGACCGTGAGGCCGCCCATCCAAGCGTAGTAGCGCCAGTCGCCGACGAACGCAATTTGCGCGCATCGCCACAGGAAAATAAGGTAGTCGCGGGTGGCTCTTATCATTTCTCGAAGTAGTAGAAGAAGCGGGGGTTGGTCCCCATTTCCTCCTTCAACTGGATGAATATTCGCTTCTCGCGCAGGATGTACGAGACCTCGCTCTCTGGATCGAGGATGTTGCCGAACTTGCGCGCGCCGACGGGGCAGACCTCAAGGCACGCGGGATACTTGCCGACGCGGGTGCGCTGGATGCAGAAGTGGCACTTCTCCATCACGCCCTGCTTGCGGGGGCGGTTGCCTAGGTAGGCCATGTTCGGGTTGAGGCGCTCCTTGGGAATCTCGGGCTTTGTGAAGTTGAAGCGCCGGGCCCAGTACGGGCAGGCGGCCTCGCAGTAGCGGCACCCGATGCACCAGTCGTAATCGATGACCGTAATGCCGTCCTTCTCCTGCCACGTGGCGTGCACGGGGCAGACTTTGACGCAGGGCGGGTTGTGGCACTGCTGGCATTGAACCGGCATGTAGAAGAAGCCCTTTTCAGGAACGAGCTCGGGATTGTAGGTGTGGTCGGCCTTGTCGACGTCCATCGAGCCGTGCGGCAGCTTGAGGACCCGGATGTACTGGATCTCGGGATTTCGCGACTGGTTGTTCTCCGCAACGCAGGCATGCACGCATTTCCGGCAGCCGATGCAGCGGGTCAGGTTCAGGCAGTAGACAAACTCCACGCCGTCCATCGGCCTGAGGTCGCGCACATGGGGCCTGATCCCGTACTGCTTCTGCACCTCGTTCTCGATCCGCTTGATGGCCTTGGCCATGTCATCGGGCGTCATCTCCTTGTAGTACTTCTGCATGAACTCATCGACCGACGAGTAGTCGTGCAGCTCACGCAGGGGGGAGAGGCTTGCGGCAAGGGCGCTAAGCCCCGCGAATGCCGCCGAGGACCTTAGGAAGTTGCGCCTTCCCATCAGCCGATCGGTCTCGTCGGGGGCCGCTGCGGGAGGGTGATCGGGCTGGGGCATGGTCAAGGGGTGGTCGCCGCAGAGACCGGGGTCTCGGGTTTGGCCGGTTCGCGCAGCGGGTGGGGCGGGGGGGCGGGCTTGCGTGTGGGAATGCGCGGAGAATGCGGATTGTGGCAGTTGACGCAGTCCAGCCTCCGGAAGTCACCGAGCTTGTGGTTCCAGTAGCCGTTCATGCGGCCATGGACGCCGGCCTCCCAGTCGCGGTAGTTGGGGCCATGGCAGCTGCCGCACAGCCGCGAGCTCTCTGCGAACTGGAGCTCGTTGCCGTCGCGCGTGGAGAAGGTCAGGAGATTGCCCTCGTTGTGGCAGTTGTAGCAGAGGTTGTTTCTGTTGTGAGTGCCGTGGCCCATCTTGATGTCCGAGTGCTCGTCGGGGACGATGAGCACGTGCTGGGCGTCGAAGCGCAGCGGCGGTGGGTTCTTCTTCTCATGGCAGACGTAGCAGTCGAAATCCGACATGTCCGCCTTCTCCCTCGTCATGTCCGCGTAGGACTTGCGCGACGCGGTCTGGTCCAGGAACGAGGGATCGACGAGCGGGATCTTCCGCTGGACGGTTGCCTGTCCCCACGGGCCTCCGAGCATGGCCGCACCCAAGGCGAAGAAGCCGCACGTGACGCAGATGAGAACGATGTTGGTCCTGCGAAGCACCTTCTCCTGAGGCCTCTGGGGAGCAGGGGTCATCGCGGAGGATAAACGGCGGCGGATCCTACTTCTTGAGCTCGCGAACGTGCTTTACGAGCGCCGTGATCTCGTCATCGGCTAGGCCTTCGATGGGCTTCATCTTGACCTTGCCTGTGGGGTCCTTGATGCCCTCCTTGACCGCCTTCACCGCCTCCTCGTCCGTGAACGATGCCTGGAACGTGGCGTCCGCCATGCTCCTTATCTTCAGCTTCTTGCCCATCTTTGTGTCGCCCTGGCCGTCGGGGCCGTGGCAGCTCATGCACTTGTCCTTCCAATTGGAGTCGGCATCGGCAGCGATGGCGATCGTTGCGAGGGTGGCACTGGCAAGGGCGAGGGAGATGCGAAGGTAGTTCATCGGGGTGATGTGATTTGGGGTTTCATGCATCATCGGCTTTTTCCACGAACCTGACTACCGGCCCTTTGTTCAAGGCTGTGCATTTCTTGCCCTCTGCTTTGTGGGCCGTCGAAACGGCATTTTGCGCGAACGTCGGCAAGAGATGCCTAGAACTGCGCAACGGCTGCGTAGCCGCGCGGACGGTATCGGCGCATAGTCGCCAACAAGTAATATGAGGGCGGACTCCACAAAAATCATCCGGACGGCCTTAGTTGTGTGGGCCGCGCTGCTGATCGGAGCCAGCGCCAAGGGTGCAGCCGGCGACGGGCCAAAGGCCGGGCCGGCTGCTACCCTGGCCGCCCCGGTGCAGAGCGCCCAGCCTGTGCTCGCAAAGGCGGCGCCCGCCGTCGCGAACAGCGAGTGCATGGACTGCCACGAGGCCGAGTTTAAGCCGAGGAAGAAGGGCCTGGCGCCGGAGTGGATCGGGGTGAAGCCCGAGGCCTTCGCCCGCTCCATGCACGGCAAGCTCAACTGCGTCGACTGCCACACGTCGATCACCGAGACCCCGCACGACAACAAGCTTCCCGCCGTCCAATGCGCTGCCTGCCACGCGAACGAGGACAAGGCCTATTCCAACAGCATCCACGGCATGAGCCACGCCATGGGGGCGTCGGCCGCCGCGACCTGCGCGAGCTGCCACGGCAACGCGCACGAGGTCGCGTCCGTCAAGAGCATCGATTCGCCGGTCTTCAAGCTGAACCTGCCGGAGACGTGCGCCAAATGCCACAGCGACCCGAAGTTGATCGCCGCCTACCGGATGAACGCCCACACGGCGGACTTCTACAAGGACAGCATCCACGGCCAGGCGCTGATCAAGATGAAGCTGATCGTGGCGCCCTCGTGCGACGACTGCCACGGCGTCCATGACATCAAGCGCAACGTCGATCAGAGCGCGCGGACGAACCACGCGAACATAGCCAAGACCTGCGGGCAGTGCCACATGGGCATCGAGGAGACCTACAACCAGAGCGTGCACGGGCAGCTTCTGGCGAAGGGGGACCCCAAGGGCCCGGTCTGCACGGACTGCCACAGCGCCCACCAGATCGTGGCGCCGACGGGCGAGTCGTTCAAGGCCGCGAGCGACGAGGTGTGCGGCAAGTGCCACCAGGACCGCCTGGCCCACTACCGCGAGACCTACCACGGCAAGGCGATGACCCTGGGGCGCCCGAACGTGGCCTCGGACGTGGCCGCCTGCTACGACTGCCACGGGCACCACGACGTGTTCCCGATCTCCGACCCGCGCTCCAGGCTCTCCAAGGAGAAGATCCTGGGGACCTGCCAGCAGTGCCATCCCGGTGTGGGACCGAAGTTCACCGAGTTCCAGCCGCACGCGGATCCGCGCGACGGGGTGCACTATCCGGTCCTCCATGCGGTGTACCTGGCGATGACGGCGCTCCTGATCGGGGTCTTCTCGTTCTTCGGCCTGCACACCGTCCTGTGGATCGTGCGCTCGGTCTACCTCTACATGAATGACTCGAAGACCTTCCGCGAGGCGAAGGTCAAGGCGACGGTGGACGACGAGGTGTTCACGCGCTTCACCCCCTTCGAGCGCTTCCTGCACCTGCTGGTCGTGACGAGCTTCCTGCTCCTCGTCCTTACGGGGATGCCGCTCAAGTTCAACTACACGGAGTGGGCCAAGGTCATCTTCAATATGCTCGGGGGGGCGGAGGTCGCCCGCGCACTGCACCGGTTCGGGGCCTTCGTCACCTTCATCTACTTCGGCCTCCACCTCTTCGACCTGCTGACGGGCTTCTGGAGGAACCGCTCGATGCTGCGCGACCCCGCCACCGGCCGACTGACGCTTCGGCGGGTATGGAGCGCCATGTTCGGCCCCGACTCCATGGTCCCGTCGTTCCAGGACTGGCGCGACTTCGTCGCCCACCAGAAGTGGTTCTTCGGGAAGGGCCCGAAGCCGCAGTTCGACAGGTGGACCTATTGGGAGCGCTTTGACTACTTCGCCGTGTTCTGGGGCATCTTCATCATCGGGGCTTCCGGGCTCGTCATGTGGTACCCCGGGTTCTTCACGCGCTTTGTCGGCGGGTGGGTGATCAACATCGCGCTCCTGGTCCATTCTGACGAGGCGCTCCTTGCCGCCGGCTTCATCTTCACCTTCCACTTCTTCAACACCCATTTCCGGATCGAGAAGTTCCCGATGGACACGGTCATCTTCTCCGGGCGCATCTCCAAGACAGAGCTGATCCATGAGCGCAAGCGCTGGTACGACAGGCTGATCGCGGAGAACCGTCTCGAGGAGCACCGCGTGAAGGACGACTGGGAGAGCCGCAAGAAGATCGCACGCACGTTCGGCTTCATGTTCTTCGGCCTGGGCCTGATCCTGCTTGGCCTCATCGTCTACGCGATGGTGTCGAGGCTTAGCCACTAGGCCCCTCGGCTCCAAGCCGCCGCCCGTCCCGGACGGCATCGTTTTGGGTGGCGCCCGGGGTGTGACCCACAAGCTACGCAAGAGATGATGAGGTCTGCGCAAGCGCTGCGTAGTACCTTTGGCCCAATGGGAGCATAGTGGATTCTAAAGATGAAGGCGGACTCCAGAAAGATCATCCAGGCGGCCTCTGTTGTGTGGGCAGCGCTGGTGATTGGAGCCAGCGCCTGGGGTTCAGCCGGCGACGAGGCAAAGGCCGCGCCGCCGGCTGCGACCCAAACACCGGCGGCTCCGGCACGGGCCAAGGCCGCGCCGGCGGTTGCGAACAGCGAGTGCCTGGACTGCCATGAGGCCGAGTTCAAGCCGCGCAAGAAGGGCATGAAGCCGGAGTGGATAGGGGTGAAGAGCGAGGCTTTTGCACACTCCGCCCACGGGACGCTCAACTGCGTGGACTGCCACTCCTCGATCACCGAGACGCCGCACGACAGCAAGCTTCCCCCCGTCCAGTGTGCAGCCTGCCACGAGAAGGACCTCCCGAAGCACACCTTCCACCCGCGCATCACCGCTAGCCCCATGCCGGCCGGCCTGGACACCTCGTGCACCGAGTGCCACGGGACGCACGAAGCTTCCCCGGTCAAGCTGAAGGATTTCGCCTTCGCCTCGGGGCACCAGACGGAGGCATGCGGGCGCTGCCACGAGGCAGCCCGTAAGGATTTTGTCGCATCCGCGCACGGTGCCAACCCCACCGGAGGGCGCGTGGCCCTGGACTGCCTCACCTGCCACGACCAGCCGATCTCCTCGGCCGGCAAACCGGCCGGGGTCGCGCTCAAGATCGCACAGGCCAGGCTCTGCGAGTCGTGCCACGTGAAGAAGGCCGAGGTGGCGGACCAGTCGCTGCGCGGCGCGAAGTTCGTCTCCTCCTTCGATAAGTCGGTGCACGGCGCCGCCCTTGCGGCAGGCAAGACCAACTCGGCCACCTGCATCGACTGCCACGGTGCTCATGCGATGAACAAGGCGGCCGTCGCCGGGGCTCGGATCAGCCGCCTCCAGATCCCCGAGACCTGCGCCACGTGCCACGAGAAGCAGGCGCGGGAGTACGGCACAAGCGTCCACGCGATGGCGCTCGCCAAGGGCAACGTCGACTCGCCGGTCTGCACGGATTGCCACGGCGAGCATGACATCCGCAAGCACACCGACCCGTCGTCGCCCGTGCACAACACGAACCTCGCCCAGCAGGTGTGCGCGGAGTGCCACGCCTCGGTGCGCCTGACGAGCAAGTACGGCCTTAGGAGCGACACGTTCAAGACATTCACGGACAGCTACCACGGCCTGGCCGTGAGGGGAGGGGCCGTCGAGGTCGTCAACTGCGCCAGCTGCCACGGGGCGCACGCGATCAAGTCCCACACCGACCCGACCTCGAGCGTGTACAAGGACAACCTCGTCAAGACCTGCGGGGAATGCCACCGCGGCGCCAACGCGAGGTTCTCGATAGGCGCCGTGCACGCGAGCTCAACCCGCAGGGACACCTCCTCGCTGCTTTACTGGATCGCGACCGTCTATGTCGGGCTGATCATCGTGGTGGTGGGGGGCATGGCCCTGCACAACATCCTCGACTTCCTCAAGAAGATCCGCCGCAAGCTTGCGATCCAGAAGGGCGAGGAGCTGGAGATCCAGGTGGCCCACCGGCTCTACGTGAGGATGTCGCTTCACGAGCGCCTCCAGCACGCCGTCCTCGTCCTGAGCTTCGTCGCTCTGGTAGTCACGGGATTCATGCTGCGCTACCCCGAGGCGTGGTGGGTCGTCGGTATCCGCCAGCTGAGCAGCCGCGCGTTCGACCTGCGGGGCCTGGCGCACCGCGTGGCCGGCGTCGTCATGCTGGCCGGCGGAGCCTGGCACCTCTGGTACCTCGCATTCACCCGGCCGGGCCGCAGGCTCTTCATGGACCTGCTGCCGCGATGGAACGACGTGACGGACCCCTGGAAGGTGCTCAAGTACAACCTGGGCCTTGCCCCCGACAAGCCGGCCTTCGGCAGGTTCTGCTACATCGAGAAGGCGGAGTACTGGGCCCTGGTTTGGGGCACCCTCCTGATGGGCGCCACCGGCGCCATCCTCTGGTTTGAGAACGCGTCCATGGGCTGGTTCACGAAGCTCGGCTTTGACGCCGCGAGGACGGTCCACTTCTACGAGGCGGTGCTCGCCACCCTGGCGATCATCGTCTGGCACCTGTACTTCGTCATCTTCAACCCGGACGTCTACCCCATGAACCTGGCCTGGCTCACGGGCCGGATGTCGGAGAAGGAGATGATGGAGGAGCACCCGCTCCAGCTCGAGGAGATGAAGGCCACGGAGCGCGCGGCCGAGGACAGCCCCGACGCGGACGATCCCTCCGTGCCCCCCGCGGCGCCGGACGAACCGGATACAGCGCCCGAGGAGCCGCCCGAAGACGGAAGCCTGACGGATTGACGGTCCTAGGCGCCGCGCGCCCCGAGGCTCTTCCACCGCTCCAGGGGCTGCAGGGCAAGGGCGATGATCATCAGCTGGCTGATTCCGAAGCCGATAAGCCAATAGAAAGCCTCCTCCATGAAGCCGTAGCTGTGGAGGCCTATCCCGAGCATGTTGACGCCAAACCAGCTCCAGCTCGTGACGACGTTTCCGAACACCGCCATGACCATGAGGCCCCGCGACCGTATCATTCCACCCCAGCGGGCATGGAGGATCATGGCGTTCCAAAGGACGATCAGGAGGGCGCCATTCTCCTTGGGATCCCATCCCCAGAACCGGCCCCAGGACTGGTCCGCCCAGATCCCGCCAAGGACCGTGCCCACAAAGCTGAACAGGGTGGCGAAGCATACGACGCCATAGACCATCCGCGTGAGGGCCTCGGCGGACACCCGGTCTAGGGAGCGCGTGAAGAGTCCCCTGCCGATGTAGATGAGGGCAAGGAAACCGGACAGGAAGGTTGAGGCGTAACCCAGCGTCACCACGACCACGTGCGTCGCCAGCCAGAAGTTGGAGTCGAGCACGGCGCGCATCATCTCGAGGGTGTCGCTGCCCAGGGCCAGGTGGTGGGCTATCAGCAGCGTGGCGAAACCGATCATGCCGGCCGCGGCCGCAGCGACGCCGTTTCGGTAGAGGAGCTCGAGCGCCATGCATAGGGCTACCGCGCCCCAGCCGACGAAGAGGGCCGAGGAGTACAGGTTGGTGACCGGCGGCCTTCCCTCGAGCCACATCCGGGTCGCAATCCCGGCGGTGGCGACCACCCAGGCGACGAGCACCAACCAGAACGAGGCGCGGGCAAGCTCCGCCGGCCACTTGAGCCACGAGAGGGCCGCCAGCAGGAACGCGAGCGCGTAGAGCACCATGCTCGTATAGAAGGGCTCGGACCGGTTGAACCGGAGTTCGACCGCCGTCTTCGCGTGCTCCCCCGGGAACCGCGCCTGGAAATCCTGCTCCAAAGCGCGCACGGTCCCGTTGAACGCTCCCGAGTCCCCGGCACGCCAGGCCTGCCCCAGCCGCGCATAGGCCATCGCCGCCGGATTGATCGCGCCGGATTCGAAGGAGCGCATGAGCGCCGTCCCTGCGGATTCCCAGCGGTCCGAATCGGGGCCGCCGGTTGGCGGAGGGATCGGGCGGATGTAGGCCATCTGCTCCATGTAGCCGAAGCGGTTTCCCATCTGGTCCATGGCCCCAAGGACCGTTCCATCGTGGGCCTCACCCCGCTGACGTGCGGATACCGCCCGGATGCCCGCCGGAAGCGCCTCGCCGAACCGCACGAGGGCGGCGGCAAAGTCCGGGACATCGTGGGTCTGCACGCTTGCCCTAAGCCGGGTGTAAAGCACCACCCGGTCCCGGGTTGCCAGCACCTGGCGCTGGAAGTTGCTCCGAAGCTGCGCTTCCACTCCGTCCGCCAGCCGCGCCTGGCGGTCCAGATCGTCAAGCTTTGGGGCCAACTGGGAGTAGGAGAACCGGCTCGTGGTCGCAGGAAGCAGGCCAAGGACCGCCATGACTCGCTTGGCCGCCGAGCCGTAGGCGATCCGGGTGTCGGCCTCCGTGATCCCGAGCAGGTCCCGAACGTCGGGCGAGTCGATACGGAACGTGGGGTAGAGGTCGGCCCTGGCCGGTGCGAAAAAGACGTCCGCCAACCACGCGGAAGGCGACGCGACAATTGGCTCGCTGTTCTGCGGGGCGCCAACCCGCTGGCGGCCCTGGAGCATGAGAAGGGACGTGCGGGCGACCGAGTCCAACGGCTTGATCCGCCCGTTGGCCAGGACCGGAAGTCGGCCGAAGGCGGGCAAGTCGAACGCCGTGCCGGCGTCCGGCACCGCCAGGGTCGCCGCCGCATAGGCGACGCCCAACGCAAGGGCGGCCCCTGGGAGGATTCGCTTTATAAAGTGTGAAATGGGCATGCCCGGGTGGCCAATTTGCGCGGCCACGATGGCTACCGGATGGGGGAGGGGGAGTCGAGAGGCTCTTGGGTTCTCGCCGAGGGCGGCTCACTGCTCCCCATTAGGTGCCCTGTTCCTGAGTCGGCCGTGGGCGGGCATCAATTCGCTTCCAGAATTTCGGCAAAGCGACGCAATTCCAGTGCAAGTTGCGGAGGACCCGCTCACGGAACCTGCTGCGGCGGAATACGTGCTGCACGGGCTGACTACGCAAAAATACGTAAAAACCGCTTAAGGCCCGTTTTAGCGGTCCGATAAATAGCCGCATGAATATTGATTTCAGACTAACTAGCGCCTGCCGTCGCGGCACGGCCTTCGTTGTGGCCCTCGGGCTCATTGCCGGCGTTGCCCGTGCCTCCATTTCGATCGAGAATACTAATATTCAGATCGGGGGCTTCTTCAGCCAGGGGTACCTCTACAGCAGCGACAATAACATCCCCACCGCCGACAAGGGCGGCACCTGGGACTTCCGCGAGATGGCGTTCAACGTCTCCGACACGTTTGGGGCCCACCTGCGCGTCGGAGCCCAGGCCTTTGCGCAAAGCTTCGGCGAGATCGGCCAGGACAAGGTCATCCTCGACTGGGCCATCGCTGACTACAATTTCAACAGCTGGTTCGGCATCCGCGCCGGACGCGTCAAGTACCCGAAGGGCCTCTACGGCGAGGCGCTCGACCTCGACGTCGTTCGGCCTTTCATCCTGCTGCCGGAGTCGGTGTACAGCCCCATCCTGCGCGACTTCACCGCATCCTTCGACGGGGCGATGATCTACGGCTCGGTGAACGTGCTCAAGAGCTCGTTCGACTACAAGGTCTTCGGCGGCACCATCCCGGTCAACCCCGAGAAGGGTGTGACGGACTTCTACAACGACGGCGGCGGGCTCTTCGCGGCCCCAACCGGCGCCACCTCGCTGAAGATGGACTCGGTAAAAGGAGCGCAGCTGGTCTGGAACACGCCCGTCAACGGCCTGAAGCTGGTCGGCTCGTACTCGTTCTTCACGAACCTCGACGCCTTTGGACCGTTCGCCGGGTATCCCCCGGTGGTTCTCTCCACGAACATCCCGAAATTCTCGTGGATCACCTACTCGGGCGAGTACTCGGTCGGCGACTGGGTGTTCGCGGCCGAGTGGCAGCGCACGGGAGGCGACCTCCTGCTCGCCGTGCCGGCCATCGGCTATTCCGGCGGAGAATTCATCGGCTGGGACGGCTGGTACGTCTCGGTATCCCGAAGGCTTGGCGACAAGTTCCAGGTCGGCGCCTATTACGGCAACAACCAGGTTCGCACCGGCTACAACTCGAGCAATCCGGCCGACTACCAGCATGACAGCGCCGTGAGCCTGCGCTACGACCTCAACGACCACGTGCTGTTCAAGATCGAGGCGCACTACATCGACGGCACCTATGAGACCTTCGATACGCCGAGGATCCCGAACCCGACCCCGAAGAAGGACACGACCCTCTTCGCCGTGAAGACAACCCTCAGCTTCTGAGCAACTTAGGATCCAAGACATGAACACCAGATCATTACGCCGCTTTGGCGCACTTGCCTTCATCATCGCGTTTGCGACGGCGGCCCACGCCGCCCCGGTGATCATCGCGAACAAGGGTCTTGAGAAGGAGAAACTCGATGTCGCCACGGTTAAGGCGGTCTTCCTTGGAAAGAAGGTCGCGTGGGACGTGGGCGGCCGCGTCATCCTCGCGGTCATCAAGACCGGTCCGGTTGCCGACGAGTTCCTCAAGGCAAACGTCGAGATGAGCAGCAGCGGTTTCAACAATCTGTGGCGCCGACTGGCCATGACGGGGGGCGGCACAGCCCCGAAGTCCTTCGAGTCCGAAGAGGATCTCAGGAAATTCGTGGCGGCCACGCCGGGGGCCGTCGGTTTCGTCGACAGCGCCAACGTGGACGCCTCCGTGGTCGTCCTGACGCCAGGAGCCTGAACCAGGCAATCCGCGTTCGTCGCGGGCCACCCCGCCTAGAGAAATACAGAATCCATCATTCGCCCGTCGCACCCATGTCCCACAACCTAAAGACGTCATTCCTTGGAATTACTCTGGGTTTCGCCTTCCTAGCCGCACTCATTGTGTTCCTTGGGACGACGACCTTCCAGCTCTCCCGAACCGGGACCGCAAGGACGGCTGAGCTGAGCGGGCGCCTGCTGCCCGCCCTGGAGGCGCTGGCCGGGCTTCAGGAGGCGACGCTCAAGTACAACCTGACGAACATGGAGTTTGTGGTGGCCCGCGACGAGGAGACGATGGCCCGGAAGACCGCAGCGGCGACGGGATACCGGAGCGACATCGATCGCCATGCGTCGACCCTCGGGAAGCTCCTGGACTCGCAGGAGGCAAAGGCCCTTCAGGAGCGGCTTGGATCGACCCTTAGGGACTACGACTCTGCCGCTGCACGCCTCCAGAAGGCATTGAAGGCCAGTGACTTTGACGAGGCGATGAAGGTCCTGGACGGAGACATGAACAAGAATTACCGCGCTCTCGAGGCCGCATTGAGCGACTTGAGCCGCTTCGTCTTCACGCTCTCGACGGACAACGGAAACGCAACGAAGGGAATCCTCGACCGGAATCTGCGCATCACGATCATTCTGAGCGCCTCGATTGCAGCCCTGGCGCTCATCTCGGTCGGCGCCGTCCAGTGGCTCTCCCGCAGGATCACCAAGCGGATCAAGGAACTCTCCGACTCGCTTTCCCACCTGGCGGACGACATCTACGGCAAGGCGGAGGGATTCTCTTCCGGGAGCGCCATCCTCTCGGACGGCGCAAGCCGCCAGGCCGCCTCGCTGGAGGAGACCAGCTCCTCGCTTGAGGAGATGGCTAAGGTCACCGACCAGAACGCCAGCGACGCGGGAACCGCAAAGACGCTCGCGGCGCAGACCCGCAGCGCCGCCGACACCAGCGCAACGGACATGGACCAGATGACCAAGGCGATGGACGAGATCAAGGTCGCGAGCACCGGGATATCGAAGATCATCACCACGATCGACGAGATCGCCTTCCAGACGAACATCCTCGCCCTAAATGCGGCGGTCGAGGCGGCCCGCGCCGGCGAGGCCGGGGGGGGCTTCGCGGTCGTGGCCGACGAAGTGCGCAGCCTTGCGCAGCGAAGCGCCGAGGCGGCCCGCGAGACCGCGACGCGGATCGAGGATTCCATCAAGAAGAGCAACCGCGGCGTGGAGATCAGCTCTAAGATCGCCACCAGCCTTAGCGAGATGGTCGGCAAGAGCCGCGAGGTCGACAAGCTTGTGAGCACAATCGCCCACGCCTCGCGGGAGCAGTGCGGGAGCTTGGGCCAGCTCAAGGAGGCCGTGAGCGAGATCAGCAACGTCACGCAGAGCACCGCCGGCCAGGCGGACGAGAGCGCAACCGGCGCCCGCGACCTCAACATCCAGATAGCGAGCCTTCGCGAGACGGTCGACAGCCTGAACGCGTTTGTCGGTCTTCGCATCAGCCACACCGCCGATCGCGAGATGGCCAAGCCCGTCGCTAGGAAGCGCGCCGTGATTCCGGCCAGGAAATCTCCTGCCCCCGCGCCTAGGTCCAAGAGCGTCGACATCGCCAGGGCCAAGGCGGGGATGCAGATCTGGAAATAGGGCCCGGCCAGCCCAGCGCGGTGGCCGGACCGCACAGGTGGATAGGCTCCTGGCAAAGCCAGCCCGGTGGTTTCCGGTTGCGCGGACGCTGGGTGATTGGATGTCCCTAGACCTGGCCGGACTGTGAATGGGTTCCATTCCGGCATTTCGGAGACATGGGGGGCTGTTAATCCGCGCATCGGAAATGGCAAAATTTGCGCAGTAGAAATGGTCCACACATGGCAGAATAACGGGGTCTCTAATTTCCCGTACAAACTCCATGTCCAACGCCGGCAAAGCGCCTTCTCCTGGTTTCGTAACTTGCGATGCAAATGAGGCTGTGTCCTCAGTTGCCTACCGCCTCAACGAGCTGATAGCCATCTATCCGATCACGCCATCCTCAACGATGGCGGAGACTTGCGACGAATGGGCGGCTGCGGGGCGCCTGAACCTGTGGGGCCAGGTGCCGCGCATCATGGAAATGCAGTCCGAGGGTGGTGTGGCCGGAGCGGTGCACGGCGGCCTCCTCGGGGGGGCCCTTACGACAACCTTCACGGCCTCCCAGGGCCTGCTGCTGATGATCCCGAATCTCTACAAGATCGCCGGGGAACTCCTTCCGTTCACGTTCCATGTCAGCGCCCGCGCGCTGGCGGCCCAAGGACTCTCAATATTTGGAGACCACCAGGACGTAATGGCATGCCGGGCAACAGGGTGCGCGCTACTGTGCAGCAATTCCGGCCAGGAGGCGCACGACATGGCGCTCATCGCCCATGCCGCGAGCTACCGCTCGCGCATCCCTTTCATCCATTTCTTCGACGGATTCCGCACCTCGCACGAGGTTTCGAAGCTTGAGCTGCTATCCGACGATGATCTGCGCAAGGTGATCGACGAGAAGGACATCGCCGCCTTCAGGTCGCGGGCAATGACGCCTGACAAACCGACACTTAGGGGCACCGCGCAGAATCCCGACGTGTATTTCCAGGGCCGCGAGGCGGTGAACCGCTTCTATGACGCACTGCCCGCGACCGTGCAGTCGACGATGGACCTCCTCGCGAAGGCGACCGGCCGCAAGTACCACCTCTTCGACTATCATGGGCACCCCCAGGCGGAGCGCGTCGTCGTGGCCATGGGCAGCAGCATTGAGACCATAAGCCAGACCGTGGATTGGCTGGTCGGGAAGGGTGAGAAGGTCGGAGTCGTCGCCGTGCGCCTCTTCCTGCCGTTCGACGTGCAGGCGTTCCTCGCCGCATTGCCAAAGACCACGAAGGCCATCGCGGTTCTCGACCGAACCAAGGAACCGGGCTCCTCGGGCGAACCCCTCTATCTCAATGTCTTGACCGCGCTCGCGAAGACGGGCTCGCCGCTCGCCGGCTCGCCCCGGGTCGTCGGTGGGCGCTATGGACTCGGCTCGAAGGAATTCACGCCCGGAATGGCGAAGGCAGTGCTCGACCAGTTGAACGAAAGCAAGCCGAAGAACCAGTTCACCGTGGGCATTATCGACGACGTGACCGGAACCTCCCTGACGTACGAGCCGGACTTCAACCCGGAGGCCGCCGGCATCCGCCAGTGCGTCTTCGTCGGCCTCGGTGCGGACGGGACGGTCGGCGCCAACAAGAACTCGATCAAGATCATCGGTGAGCAGACGCCGAATTTCGCGCAGGGCTATTTCGTCTACGACTCGAAAAAGTCGGGATCGATGACGACCTCGCATCTGCGTTTCGGGCCCCGCCCGATCCGGGCGCCGTACCTCATCCGCCAGGCGGATTTCGTCGCATGCAGCCAATTCAGCTTCGTTGGGCGCACTGATGTGCTCCGCTACGCCGCCGCCGGCGCGACGGTGCTCCTCAACTCGCCCCACAGTGCAGAGGAGACCTGGAAGAAGCTCCCCCGCGAATGGCAGGAGGTGCTGATTGCAAAGAAGCTGCGCCTCTTCGTCATTGACGCCACCCAGGTGGCCCAGGCGAGCGGCATGGGACGGCGCACCAACACGGTGCTGCAAACCTGCTTCTTCGCGCTCTCCGGTGTGCTGCCCCAGGACGAGGCAATCAAGCACATCAAGAAGGCGATCGACAAGACGTACGGAAAGAAGGGCGAGCAGATCGTCAAAATGAATTACGCGGCGGTGGACGCCGCGCTGGCTGGGCTCCACGAGGTGGCCATCCCGGCCGCGGCCGACCTGGCATCCGTTGCGACGGTGCCGCCAGCCTACAAGAACGCACCGGAATTCGTCCGCGAGATCACCTCGCGCCTCCTCGCCGAGGAGGGCGACATCATGCCGGTCAGCGCCATTCCCTTGGACGGATGCTGGCCGACCGGCACCGCACGCTTCGAGAAGCGCAATATCGCGCTGGAGATCCCCGGTTGGGACTCCTCGATCTGCATCCAATGCAACAAGTGCGTGCTTGTCTGCCCGCACGCGGCAATCCGAGCGAAGTTCTTCGATCCGTCCGAGCTCGGCGGGGCACCGTCTGGGTTCGTGTCGGCGCCATTCCGCTCAACCGAATTCCCCGGCCAGCGTTACACCATTCAGGTCGCGCCGGAGGATTGCACCGGATGCTCCCTTTGCGTGCAGGTCTGCCCTGCCAAGGATAAGACCAACCCGCGCCACAAGGCCATCGACATGCTGCCGCAGCCGCCGCGTCTGGCGAGCGAGCGGGCGAATTGGGACTTCTTCCTCAAGCTTCCTGATCCCGACCGCGCCAAGCTCGACATGAGCTCCGTCAAGGGGACGCAGTTTGCCGCACCTCTGTTTGAGTTCTCCGGGGCATGCGCGGGCTGCGGCGAGACCCCGTATGTGAAGCTGCTGACCCAGCTTGTCGGCGACCGGCTGATCATCGCCAATGCGACCGGCTGCTCCTCAATCTACGGCGGGAACCTGCCGACAACCCCTTATTGTTCAAATAAGGAAGGGCGCGGCCCCACGTGGGCGAATTCCCTGTTCGAGGACAACGCCGAATTCGGCCTTGGCCTGCACCTTGCAGCCGAGCAACGGTCCCGCACCGCGCGCGAGCTGCTCGCTCGCGTGTCGGGAAGGGTAGGGAACGACCTGGCCAAGGCCCTTATCGAGGCCGACCAAACCACTGAGGCAGGCATCGCGGCCCAGCGCTCCCGGGTCCTCGCCCTTCGCGACGCGCTCCGTGGCGCCAACGACGACGATTCCCTGCGGCTTACAGCGATCGCCGACGAGCTGGTGAAGAAGTCCGTCTGGATCATCGGCGGCGACGGCTGGGCCTATGATATCGGCTACGGCGGCCTTGATCACGTACTGGCGTCCGGTGCCAACGTGAAGGTGCTCGTACTCGACACAGAGGTTTACTCAAACACGGGCGGCCAGGCGTCAAAATCGACGCCTATGGGCGCCGTGGCTAAGTTTGCCGCCGGAGGCAAGGCCGTGGCAAAGAAGGACCTCGCACTCATTGCGATGCAATACGGCCATGTATATGTGGCGAAGGTCGCATTCGGGGCAAAGGACAGCCAGACGATCTCGGCATTCAGGGAGGCGGAGAGCTACAATGGCCCCGCGCTCATCATTGCCTATTCCCACTGCATCGCGCACGGGTTCCCCCTGCACCTCGGACTCGAGCAGCAGAAACTGGCGGTGGACTCAGGCTACTGGCCGCTCTTCCGCTACGATCCAAGGCTGGCCGCCAAGGGCGGCGTGGCGCTCAAGCTCGACTCGGGCGCGCCCAAGATCGAGCTCTCGCGGTTCACGGCCAACGAGACCCGCTTCGGCATTCTCAAGAACATCAATCCCGACCGGGCCGCTGAGCTCGGCGCCGAGGCTCAGGCCGAAGTGAAGCTGCATTACGCCCTCTACCAGCATCTTGCGGAGCCGGCCTCCACGGCAAACGGCAACCCGCCCGGGGCGACTGCACCCGCCGAATCCGCAAAGAAATAACCGCACCCCACGGACATGAAACTCGAAACAACTTATCTTGGCCTGAAGCTCAACAACCCCCTGGTGATTGGCGCCTCCCCGTTTTCGGAGGAGGTGCACGTGGCCTGCCAGCTTCAGGACGCCGGGGCGTCGGCCATCGTCATGCGCTCACTCTTCGAGGAGCAGATTGATGCGGAGCAGCGGGCGCTCATCCACCACATCGAGACGCCGGCCGAGAGCAATGCCGAGGCGACCTCATACTTTCCGAGCTTCTCGGAGTACCAGCTTACCCCGGACCGTTACCTGAAGCAGATAGAGAACCTGCGCTCCGCCCTCACAATTCCCGTAATCGCGTCCCTCAACGGCTGCCGGCCGGGCGGCTGGACCGACTACGCGGCCCGCATGGAGGCTGCCGGCGCCAGCGCGATCGAGCTGAATCTCTACCAGATGGCCACCGACCCGGTGCTGGATGCGGAGCAGGTCGAGACAGCGATGCTGGAGACCGTGAGCCTTGTGACTGCGGCCGTTAACGTGCCCGTGTCGGTCAAGCTCTCACCCTTCCATACCTCTCCGGCGCAGTTCTCGCTCGCCCTGGAGAGAGTGGGTGCCGCGGGTGTTGTCCTGTTCAACCGGTTCTACCAGCCCGACTTTGACATCGAGCAGCTCGACGCGAAGTCGCAGCTTAAGCTGTCGGATCCAAGCGAGCTGCTCCTTAGGCTGCGGTGGCTCGCCATCATCTCGCCCCACCTGCGGGGATCTCTTTCGGCGACCGGTGGAATCCACAGCTCCGACGATATCGTGAAGGCCATCCTCGCGGGCGCCCACACCGTGCAGCTTGTGTCGGTCGTCCTAAAGCATGGGCCGCGGGTGCTATTCAGCCTGCTTGACGGACTGGAGACCTGGATGACCGACCATGACTACCAGAGCATTGAGGAGTTCAGGGGAGCCATGAACCTCAAGCGCTGCACGAATCCGGCAGCCTTCGAGCGGGCCAATTACATGCGAATCCTGCAGAGCTGGCGCGTCTAGCGCCGGCGCAGGGCGCTTAGAAGAGATCCAGCAGAAGTCCGGGGAATATCCCGAACACCACGATCAGCCCGGCTGCGGCCAGGAGCGTGGCACCCGCTATCGGCGGCACATCGAGCGCCGGGGCGCCATCGGCAGGAGCGGCCACCAACGCCTGCTTGAGGATCGTGAGGTAGTAGTAGAGGGCCAGGGCGCTCAGCGCTATGGCAAGAATGACCAGCCAGCCGGACGGGCCGGCAAGGCCTCCTAGGCGCAGGGCCGCGGCAAAGACCGAGAACTTTCCGAAGAAGCCCGCAAGGGGAGGAATTCCAGCAAGCGAAAGGACATATACCGCCATGCAGCCGGCGAGCAGAGGCGAGCGCCGGTGGAGTCCGGCAAGGTCCGTTATCTTCTGGCAGGGCTCCGTGCGCTCAACGACCGCAATCACGCCAAATGCGCCCGCGGCCGCCAGGCCGTAGGTGGCCGCGTAGTAGAAGAGCGGTCCCGTTCCAAATTGGCCGGCGGCAAGCACGCCGAGAATAAGGGCTCCCGAATGGGCGATCGCCGAGTAGGCCAGAAGCCGCCGGACGCTCTGCTGGGCAAGCGCGCCAAAGTTTCCGATCAACATGGAAAACCCGGCTATGGCGGCCAGGGCCGGCAGCCAACCCGCCGAGAAATGGAGCGTTGCCACACTTCCCGCGGCGGAGGGGAAACCAGACCAGAGGATCCGCGTGAAGAAGGTGAAGCCAGCCAGCTTCGAGGCCGAGGCTATCAGCGAGGCGGACGCCGTCGGAGCGCCCTCATACACGTCGGGCGCCCAAAGGTGGAACGGCGCCGCCGCGGCCTTGAATCCGAACGCCACAAGGACCATGACGAGTGCCACCATAAGCAGCGGATTATGGGGCTGAGCCGAGATGCGCTCGGCGATTGCGGGCAGCTCGATCGACCCCGTGAGGCCGTAGACCAGACTAAATCCAAAGAGGAGAAAGGCCGCGGCCATCCCGCCAAACAGGAAGTATTTGATGCCAGCCTCGGCGGATCCAGGCCTCGATTTGTCAAAACCCGCGAGCACGTAGAGCGAAAGGCTTGCCAACTCGAGGGCAAGGAACGCCAGGAGCAGCTGCTGGGTCGCTGCCATGAGAGTAAGTCCGCTCGTCGCGAAAAGGATAACCGCGATGTATTCGGCCGGGTTCCTCTGCGACTTTGATGCGCTGGCGATGCCGAGGGCGAGGAGCGCCAGTGTCAGCACGCCAATGCGGGTGGCCACTGCCAGCCGGTCGAATATGAGGGCGCCGCCAAATATGGATCCGTGCGGCCCGACGACGGCTAGGGCCCCCGCGACCACGACCGCGACGCCTGCAACAAGAACCGCGAAGAGTAGCCGGCTGGCGTGTCGGCGCTTCCGAAGGATCGACAGATCAAGGGCGAGCACCGCCAGCGCGCCTAGCACCAGGGCGCTCTCGGGGCGCAATGCGCCAAAAAGCTCTGAATAGTCAGAAATCAAGGGGCACCTCCGCCAAGGGCTGCCTGAAATAGAGGTGCTTGGAGAGCCGGCCGGATCAGATCCAGTAGGAGGTCGGGTTTCAAACCAATGAGGATCGTCGCGCCTATCAGCAGAAGAGCCCCGCATTTCTCAGGCAGGGTGATCGGCGGCAGCGCCACGGGCGGCGCTGCGCCCGCAGGCGGCTGCTTTGCCGTGCCAAAGAACGAAGCCTGAATAACCCTGAGGGTGAAGGCCGCCGCTACCAGAACTCCCACAGCGGCCACCGCCGTGCACCAGGGGGAGGTTTGCCAGGCACCAATGAGGATCGTCAGCTCGGCCGGAAACCCGCTGAAACCCGGCATTCCCATCGAGGCGAGTCCGGCCAGGACAAACACCGTCGCCGCGAACGGAATCTGCTTGTACAGAGACATCTGACGCAGGTCTGCCAGCTTCCGCGTGTGCGTGCGGTCATATACCATCCGGCCCACCACGGCGAACAGGAGGCCCGCAATGACGCCATGGGAGAACATCTGGAGCACCGCACCGCTTACGGCACGCACATTGGCCGCGGCGAGGCCCAGGATCACGAATCCCATGTGGCTCACGCTCGAATAACCGATGACGAACTTGAAGTCCTCCTGAACGAGAGCGATGAGTCCGGCATAGACGATTCCGATTACGGCAAGCCATGCGATCATCGGCTGCCAAAAGAGCAGGCCGGTTGGAAAGAGCGGCAGCGCGATTCGCAGGCAGCCGTAAGCGCCAAGCTTCATCACGACGCCCGCGAGCAACATGGACGCGGCGGTTGGGGCGGCGACGTGGCCAGTCGGCGCCCACGTGTGGAACGGGAACATGCCGGCAAGCACGCCAAAGCCCAGAAAGACCAGTCCAAACATGCCGACCTGCTCGGCGTGTGTGAAGCGGGTAGCGGCCATCGCAAGATCACTGATCGCAAAGCTCTGCGCGCCCCCTGCGGCGTAGGCCCAGAGGAGACCTGCCAGGACCAGGGCGCTGCCAGCAAACGAGTAGAGCACGAGCTTCATTGCGCCGTACTCCCGGTTGGTCGAGCCCCAGATGGAGATCAGGAAGTACTTTGGGACGATGGCGATCTCGTAGAAGACAAAGAAGAGAAAGGCATCCGCGCTTAGGAATACCCCGAATACGCCGCCTATCAGCGCGAGGTAGAACGCGAAGAACTCTCCGGTGCGCTCCACGACGTTCCACGAGAAAAGGATGCCCGCGACGGCTGCAAGGCCCGTGAGCACCATCAGCGTCAGGCTGATGCCGTCGGCGGCCAGATGGTAATGAATCCCCATCTGGGGAATCCATGGTGTGTCGACGAGCGTCTGAAGGCCCTCGGGCCGCGGTACGAACCTAAAGGCGGCTACGAGCGTGATGCCCCATGCGAGGAGTGCGCTTACAAGGGCCCCGACTCGGGCCGCCGTCGGGGAGCGCCGGCCCAGGACTAGGGCGGCCGCGGCGCCCGCAAACGAGACATAGATTGTGCACGGAAGGGCGTTCATGGCGTCAGATGGTTAACCCATGTCGTCACGAGCGGATTGAAGAGTCCGGTGAGAATCTGGGGAAGGACGCCGAAGGCGAACATCAGCACGACGAGGGGGACCAGCGTAAGGAGTTCGACCCCGGTCAGGTCCCCGAACCCGTTGGCAGCCGCGCCCGCCTTCGGGCCGTGGAACACCTTCTGCCAGAAGGTCAGCAGAAAATAAGCGGTTGCGAAGAGTCCGAGGCAGGAGAGGGCCGCGGCCCATGGCACGAGGCCCCAGACGCCCCTGAATATGAGGAACTCGCCGACAAATCCGTTGAGTCCCGGGAGCCCTAGAGACGAGAACATTGAGATGCCGCACAGGCCGGCGAAGAGCGGCGCCAGCGACCGCACGCCGCCGAAGTCACCGATGCCGCGCAGGCCACCGGAGCGGGCCTCAAGAACACCGACGCAGAAGAAGAGCGCGGCGGCCGAAAGACCGTGGTTAAACATCTGAAGGAGGCTCCCGCTCAGGGCTGAGGCCGCGGCTTGGCCCCCGGGGCCCGGCACGGACGCGACGGCAAAGAGGGCGAGCAGGCAGTAGCTCACATGGTTGATCGACGAGTAGGCCACCATGCGCTTAAGGTCGGTCTGGCGCATGGCGGCGAATGCACCGAGCACGACACCGCCCAGGGCCAGCCAAATCAGGCCGGGCGCCAATGCGTGCAGCTTCGCCGGGAAGAGGGGCCAAAGTATCCTAATGAAGCCGTACACGCCCATCTTCGACATCACCCCGGTCAGGAACATGGATGCCCCCGTGGGGGCCTCAGCGTAGGCCGAAGGCAGCCAGGTGTGGAAAGGGAACAGGGGGACCTTGACGGCGAGCCCTATGAACACGCCGAGAAACACCGCAGTCGGCCAGAACCCACCAAGGTCTGAGAGCCTGAGGGCAAGCGAACCATCGGCGCCAAGGCGCGCAAGCGTTGGGAAGTCGAGCGTTCCCGTGGTCAGGAAGATCCCGGCGAAACCCAGGAGCATGAAGGCGCTGCCTCCGATCGTGTAGATGACGAACTGGTAGGCGGCCCTGGAGGCGCCGGCTCCTCCCCACAGCTTGATCAGAAAATAGGCCGGCACGAGGCTCAGCTCCCAGAAGAGGAACCAAGGGACAAAGTCCAGGGCGAGGAACACTCCCAGCGCGGATCCCTGGAGAACGAGGAAGAACAGGCTGAAAAACCTCGGGTCGCGGGTCTGCCTCCAGGATGCGAGCAGGCCGACCGGCGCGATGATGCCGGTCAGAAGGACAAGCAGCAGGCTTAGCCCGTCCAAGCCCAGGTAGTAATGGACATTAAGCGACGCGATCCAGTCCCGACGTTCGACGAATTGGTAACCGGGGGCGGCGGCGTCGAAGGAGGCGAGGACAAGCGCTGCCAGCCCGAGCGTCGAGAGACTGAAGACGAGCGCGATCGTGCGGCTCGCACCCGCACCGATCTTTGGCAGCAGGGCAAGAAGAAGCCCGCCGGCCCACGGGGTGAGCACTATCAGCGACAGGAGCGGATAGTTGCTCATCGGCCGCCTCCAAACAATGACGCGATGGCAAGGATCACAAAGCCCACGGCTATCACGCGCAGGTAGCCGTGCGTCTCGCCGGACTGCGCCTTGGAATAGAGCCGGCCGGCGAGCCGAAGCTCGTCACTGGCTGCATTGAAACCCGTGTTTAGCCCCTCCTCATCCGTCTCCTTGTTGAAGGCTCCCGCTGACTCGCCCATCCGCGCAATGAGACTTACTCCCGCGCCGATGACGCGGCGGTCCAGCCATGAGGAGAAATCGGCGAGTGCCGTGTTGGCGCGGCCAACGGTCGCCAGGTACAACTCGTCGAACTTCATTCGCGCCGCGAGAAAGGCGAAGACGCCCGGGGCGGCGGCCGCTATGGGGTCCAAGCTGCTTGAGCTCTCTCGGAGCCGGCGGGCGTAGAGCCACCACCCGGTGCCAAGCCCGACCGCCACGAGGAATATCGATGCGCCGATCAGGCCCCCTCCCTCCAGAAGCGAATGCGCGGGAATGGGCACCCCGGACAGCCGCGACTGAAGCCACGGCCACGCGGGTGTTCCGATGAAACCAAGGCCCACGGCGCATATGGCCAAAAGCACAAGAGGCACCGTGATGACGGCCGAGTTCTCATGGGCATGTTCCGCGGATGCCGAGCGGGGTTTGCCAAGGAAGACTTCGGCCACCAGGCGCATCATGTAGAACGCGGTGAGCGCGACGGCGATCAGACCCATGACAAGCGGCAGGTGCGAGACGTCCCACTCACGCGCGGCGTGGAGGATGGCCTCCTTGCTCCAGTATCCAGAGAACACAAAGGGCACCCCCGAAAGGGCCATCATGCCGACCGCGAACGTCGCGAAGGTCACCCTCATGCGCTTCCCAAGGCCGCCGAGGCTGCGCATGTCCTGCTCGTGGTGGGCGGCGTGTATCACCGAGCCTGCGCCGAGGAACAGGAGCGCCTTGAAGAAGGCGTGCGTAAGCAGGTGGAAGATCGCCGCGACCCAGGAGCCGACGCCGAGCGCCAACATCATGTATCCGAGCTGCGAAACCGTGGAGAAGGCGAGGACCCGCTTTATGTCATTCTGTCCGACGGCGATGCATGCCCCCAATAGGGCTGTAAAGGCGCCTATGAAGGCCACGATGGTGAGGGCGTGGACTGGTACGCCGGCCAACCCGAGATCGGCCGTCATCAGCGGGTAGACGCGGGCGATCAGGAACACCCCTGCGGCAACCATCGTCGCCGCATGGATGAGGGCGGACACGGGCGTCGGCCCCTCCATGGCGTCGGGAAGCCAGACGTGGAGAGGGAACTGCCCCGACTTGCCGACAGCCCCGCAGAAGATGAGGAGCCCGATGGCGGTCGAGAGCGCGAGCCCTCCCAGCGCAAAGTGGGCCGTGAGCCCGCCGAGCGCGGATGCCTCGAGGACGCCGTGGCCGCCGTCATAGAAGAGGAGAGAGCCGGTAGCGTCGTTGAGCCAGAGGATGCCGAGGAGGAACCCAAGGTCGCCGATGCGGGTGGTGATGAACGCCTTCTTGGCAGCGGCGGCGGCTGAGGGCCTCTGGAACCAAAATCCGATCAGCAGATAGGATGACAGGCCAACAAGCTCCCATGCGATGAACAGGAGCAACAGGCTGTTCGCCACGACGATGCCCAGCATGGCCGACGCGAAAAGGCTGAGGAAACAGAAGAACTGCTTGAACTCGGCATCCTCCCTCATGTAGCCGAGGCTGAAGATAAAGATGAGCGTGCTAACGAAGCTCACCATGACGCACATGAAGGCGGTGAGGGGGTCGAGCAGCCAGCCCAGCCGCATCGCAGTGTCGCCAAAGCAAAACCAGGTGAAATTGCTCGTGATGTGCTCGGCAGGCGACGAAAGCGCGGCGGACAGGGCGAAGCAGGAGAGGATGAATGAACCCGTCATCGCCGCTATGGCCAGGGCCGCCGAGAGCGCGCGCCCACGGCGCGGCAGCAATGAGCTTATGCCCGCCGCAAGCAGGGGCAGCGCAGGGATAAGCCAAAGGTTCTGGGCGGAAAGGGTCATAGGCGGGGCTCGGATACCTGGTCAACCCTTCAGACGTGTGGCCTCCTGGAGCCGTATGTTCTTCTGTTGTCGATAGATGGAGATTACAAGGGCGAGTCCAACAGCGGCCTCCGCGGCGGCGACGGCGATCGAGAATATGACGAATATGGCCCCGGTGGCTGGCGCCGGTTGCGGGCTGAAGCGCCAAAAGGCGATAAAGTTGAGGTTCGCCGCGTTGAGCATCAGTTCTATTCCCAGCAGCACGAGGATGCTGTTGCTGCGCGAAAGCGCTCCGGCCAACCCGACGCAAAAGAGGGCGCTGGAGAAGAGGAGGCAAAGCTGCAGGGTGCCGCCGCTCATTTTTCATCCTCCTTTGCGCTGGGGCGGTCCGTGGACGCAATGACGACCCCGCCAAGCATCGCCACGGTGAGCACGACACCGATCACCAGAAGCGCCGCCGAATGCGGGCCCGTGAGGAGCGCGCCCAGCTGGCCAACGGTCACCGAAGGGCGGGGAGGCGGCGAATGGGGCAGCGCCGAGTGAAGGACCCCATAAACGAGGACGGCGAGGACCGCACCCGCGGCAAACACGGCGGACCATGCCCTGCTGACCGAGTCGGGGGAGACGGCGATGTCCGTGCGGGATCGCCGGGTAAGGAGGACCGCGAAGAGGACCACCATCGATACGGCGCCCACGTACACCAGCAGCTGCGCGAACGCCACGAACTCCGCCCCCGCCATCAGGTAGAAGGCCGCGACACCCAGCCAGCTTCCGATAAGCAGGAGCACGCTGTGTATCAGGTTTCGAAGGGACATCGCCGCCACAGCGGCCGCGAGCGTCGCGAGAAGGATCGCTATGAGGACGGCGGTCATCATGTCGAGTATTGGTAGGTGCGCGGGGCAAATCCCGCACTGAGCCTGCGTCCCATCAGGAGGAACGGCCCGACGACAAGGGCGATGGCCACGGCCCACCGGGCGACCTGCATCGGCCAGGACCAGCCTGAGCTCAGGGACCAGAAGGCCGCCGTCGCCAGGTTGATCATGGCAAGTGGCACAAGGAACTTCCAGGCGAAGCGAGTCAGCTGGTCGATGCGAAGGCGGGGAAAGGTCGCCCGGATCCAGATGAACCCGAGGAGGAGGGCCAGGATCTTGATCCCAAACCAGGCATAGGAGGGGATGAACTCAAGGAAGGGAAGGGGCGCGTGCCATCCGCCGAGGAAAAGCGTGACGGCCATGCCGCTGAGGGCGGTCATCCCGAAGTACTCCGCCATGAAGAACAGGACGTACTTGCACCCGCTGTATTCCGTGAGGTGCCCGGCGATGAGCTCGCTCTCGGCCTCCGGAAGGTCGAACGGGGAGCGGTTTGACTCGGCTAGGGCCGCCACCATGAAGATGACGAAGCCGGCAAAGCCCCATGGCGTGAAGATGTGCCAGCTGGGGATCCACCCGAGCTTCCATCCGGACTGCGCGGCGACGATTCCGGTCGCCGATAGGGTACCCGATAGCATCACGACCGGAAGCCATGCAAGGAGCAGGGGCAGCTCGTAGCTGATGAGCTGCGCAAGGGCCCTCATCGCCGCCAGAAGCGAGTATTTATTGTGGCTGGACCAGCCGGCCATGAAGATCGCGAGCTCCGTGGTGGCACCGACCGCGAAGAAGAACAGGACGGACGCATCAAGGTCGAGGGGGACGAGGTGGCGACCGTAGGGGATCACCGCGAAGGCGAGGAAGGAGGAAGCCAGGAGCGTCACCGGGGCGAGCAGGTGGAGCAGGTAGTCCGCGTCGCGCGGGACGATGTCCTCCTTCGTCAGCATCTTGATGCCGTCCGCGATCGGCTGGAGCAACCCGAACGGACCCGTGCGGTTGGGTCCCGGACGGTTCTGAACGCGTCCGAGGATCTTCCTCTCGGCGAGAGTGAGCGCCGCGAAGAGCAGGCCGAAGACCGCGAGGATGACGACGATCGAGACGAGGCCGTTGGCCAGCCATCGCCACGGCTCGGGCAGGCGCCCCGTAACGAGGTCGAGCAGCATCTGCGGGGCGCGCTCCAGGTAGGGATCGGAAATTGGGGAGTCGGCGGTCATGCGGTGGGCGGCTTGGGGGGTGCCGCCGGCTTGGCGGGCGCGGCCGCTTTAGCGAGCGCCGCAGCCTTCGCCTTCTCCTCGGCGGCCTTGCGCTCCGCTGCAAGGCGTGTGTCGACCTCGGCGGCCTCAATCGGTCGAATGGTATGGAAATAGGTGTTCGGCTTCGCCAGATCGTGGCGGTCGAGCAGCAGTTCCAGGAAGCGCTCGCCGGTCGCTATCTCAAAGACTTGGTCCATCTTGATCGCGTCAAAGGGGCAGACTTCGACGCAGATCTGGCAGCTCATGCAGACCGAGGTGTCGATGTTGAACACCGCCGGGTATATCTGCAGCTTGCCGGTCGCATCGGGCTTCTTGTCCTTGCTCTTCTCGATGAAGATGCACTGCGGAGGGCATTCCTTCTCGCAGATCTGGCAGGCCACGCACCGCAGCGTGCCCATCGGGTCGTCCGCGGTCTCCGAGACGAGGAAGGGGAAGTTGCGATATGCCTCGGGCAGCGGCGCCTTCACCTCTGGGTACTCAACCGTGGTGTACCGGGCGGGGTCGTGGAACGAGCCCACAAGGTTCCTTGCGGTGACGGCGAGACCATGGAGTAGGCCGGATCCGAGCATGGGTCAGGTTGCGACAGCCCGCGCGGACGGCCGTCGCTCGGGTAGGGGTTTGGGGTGGGATGCGGCTTCCATGGGATGCCTCGTTTTCACCGGTCGACCTCGCCGAGGACGATGTCGATGCTTCCGAGCACGACGACCGAGTCCGCGATGGTGTGGCCGAGGCAAAGGTCCTCGAGCACGGTGAGATTCACGAAGGAGGGGGGGCGGACCCTGTAGCGGTAGGGATTTGGGGTGCCGTCGCTTATTAGATAGAAGCCTATCTCGCCCTTGGGGCCCTCGATCCTTCCGTAGGCTTCGCCCGGCTTCGGCCTGAAGCCCCGGATCTTCGCCTTCGGGTCCATGATCGGTCCCTCGGGGATGTCCCGAAGCGCCTGCTGCAGGATCGAGATCGACTCGCGCATCTCGAGGATCCGAATCATGTAGCGATCGTAGGTGTCGCCGTGGGCGCCGATGGGAACGCGGAAACTAAAGCGCGGGTAGAGCCCGTAGCCGTCGACCTTTCGGATGTCATATCCGACGCCTGCGGCGCGCAGCATCGGCCCGGTTACCCCGGCGCTCACCGCGGCGGCGGCTGTAAGCACGCCTATGCCCTGTGTCCTCGCCATCACGATCTCGTTGCCCGTCACCAGCTCCTCAAATTCGTCGAGAAAAGCCCCAAATCCGTCGACCAGCTGCCTCGCCCGCAGGATCCAGTCGGGCGGAGCGTCGACCCTGCAGCCGCCGAAGCGCTGGTAGTTGCACATCATGCGGGAGCCGCTCAGGGATTCAAAGAGCCCCAGGATCTTCTCGCGCTCCCTGAAGGCGTACATGAGCGGCGTGCCGCTGGCGCCCGTGTCCTGAAGGAGGAACCCGGCAAGGCAGATATGGTTCTGCAGGCGGGAAAGCTCCGCAAGTATGACGCGCAGGTACTCGGCGCGCTCCGGCACAGGCAGACCCGCGAGCTTCTCGACGGCCAGGGCGTAGGCCCAGTTGTTCGTCATCGAGTTCAGGTAGTCGAGACGGTCCGTGTAGGGCATCGAGGAGAGGTAGGTCGTGCTTTCGCCTATCTTCTCGTGGTTGCGATGCAGGTATCCAAACACGGGCTTGAGCTTTACGATTCGCTCCCCGTCGAGTGTGGCGACCATGCGGAAGACCCCGTGAGTCGACGGGTGGTGCGGCCCCATCGAGACCTCCAGCAGGTCTCCGTGGAACTCGTCGTTCACCGCGCGAACGCGAGCCCCGCCCGCGGGCAGCAACGGGGATTCGCCGAGGGCGCTCACGGCTTGGCTCCTCCTGCGGGCGGCGAGGCGGCGGCCGCCGGGTCCGGGTGCATGAGCTTCACCTTGGCGAGGAGGTCGCCGTGAGGGGTCGGCTCCCATTCGTAGTCCTCGGGCTCAACGTAGTCCTTGCGCATGGGATGGTCCTTGAAGCCGTCCCACATGAGGATTCGCCGCAGGTCGGGATGCCCCTCGAAAACCACGCCAAAGAGGTCGAAGACTTCCCGCTCCTGGAACTCGGCGGCCCGCCAGACGGGCGTGAGGGACGGCAGCGTGACCCCGGCCGCGCGGTCGGCCGTGCGCATGCGGATGACGAGGGGACCGTGCTTCAGGGACACGGAGTAAAGATGGTAGACAACCTCAAGGCAGCCGGGCTGGCGGCGCTCGGTCTTGACCTCGACGACCTTGTCGGGGCCGCCAGCGGGGTCGGATACGCTCGATTTGGCGGTCTCCACGATCACCTTTTCCGGCCAGTCGACGCCCGTGACGTTGGAGCACAGGTCCAGCTTGAGGGCTCCGTCATCGCGCAGGAACTCCGCGATCGCGCGGGCCTGTCCGGCGCCCAGGAGGAGCGAGTGCTGCGCGGCCGGGGCGGGATTCGGCACCACCAAGACCTCGGCACCCGGAAATCGGGTCAGGATGCGCTGGCTAAGGGATTCTAATGTCTCGATCATGGGCAATCCGCGCGGCTCATTCGCTCTTTGGGACCTCCGGCGGCTGCCAGACGGCGGGATTCTTTGGCGGATCGAGATCATGCTCGCCGAACTCCGGCACGGGAAACTCGCACGGCAGGTCGGAGCGAAGGTGCCTTGGGGCGTCCGGCCCGGCGATCTTCTGGCCGCTAATCTTCTTCTGAAGCTCGATCAAACCGTGGAGCAGCGCCTCGGGCCGCGGCGGGCAGCCCGGTATGTAGATGTCAACCGGGATGAAGCGGTCGATACCCTTGAGGACGTTGTAGCCCCTCTTGAATGGCCCGCCCGAGATCGCGCAGGCCCCCATGGCGATGCAGTACTTCGGCTCGGCCATCTGGTTCCAAAGCCGGACGACCTGCGGCGCCATCTTCTTGGTCACCGTGCCCGAAACGATCAGAAGGTCGGCCTGACGGGGCGACGGTCGAAACACCTCGGAGCCGAAACGCGCGATGTCGAAACGCGCCATGGAGGCCGCGATCATCTCGATCGCACAGCATGCCAGGCCGAACTGGAGGGGCCACACCGAGTGGCTGCGTCCCCAATTATAGAGCTCCTCGATGCTCGTTAGGAGGATTCCGTGCCTGCGCAGTTCCGCGCGCTCTTCATCGGTGATCTCAGCGGCCGGGTTCATGTCCATTCAAGGTGGCCGCGGTGCCAGGCCCAGAGCAGGCCCTCCGCGAGGAGAAGGATGAAGACGAGCACCGCTACGAGGGCGCCCGCCGGAAGTGTCGTGAATGCCACGGCACAGGGAAGCAGGAAGAGGATCTCGACGTCGAAAATGAGAAACAGGAGGCCGTAGAGGTAATAGTGCGCCTTAAACTGGATCCAGGAATCGCCTTCAGGCACCACGCCGCACTCATAGGTGCGGTTCTTCTCGGTGTTTGGCTTTAGCGGCTGAAATAGCAGGAACCATAGGCGGACGGCACCGACCATGACTAGGGGCAATGCTACCGCCACAGCGACAAACAGTCCTAGGAACTCATAGGGGTGGGTTCGCATAACCGGCAGGCGCAAGCATTACCTAAATCGCGGCTTTCTGCCTATTGCTTTTTGCCACATGCTAATCATTAATTGTCATAGAAGAGGCGCGGCGCCGGTCCAATCAAAACGATCGGATTAACGATTTCACCTCCCGAGGTCTCTGGATTGCTTCGAATGGGACCCACGGTGGGCTTGTCGTCGCATATTCAGGTGCGATTTTGGGCAAAAAATGCGCAACGAAATGCTGTGTATGCGCAGAATCGGGAGGCCCGATGGATTACTCTTGGCGATATGGCAACTCTAAGTGAACGTCTCCCTGAAAACGCCTCAGGCCGCTTCTACGTCGACAACACGTGCATCGACTGTGACCAATGCCGCGTTAGCGCGCCCGAGTTCTTCTCGCGCAATCCCGACACCTGCCTCTCCTTTGTGAGCAGGCAGCCGGTCACCCCCGAGGAAATCGCCCAAGTCGAAGAGGCGATCGCCGGCTGCGCAACCGAGTCCATCGGCAGCGACGGGGCCTAGACCATGCGCAGCCTAGTGATAGGCATCGTCGGCTCGGGAGGCGACGGGGTCGCCGCGGCCGGGGAATCGCTGCTGCGCGCATTTGCACAGGAGGGCTACTTCGGGATACTCAGCAAGAGCAGCGGCGCCCAGATCCGCGGGGGCGAGTCGTCGTGCCGGCTTAGGGTTTCCGTTACGCCTGTGCTCAACCCTGGTGACGGGCTCGACCTGGCCGTCGTCCACAATTGGGAGGACTACCTACGCCTGCGCACCGACTTCCCCGTCAGCGGCGACACGGTTGTCGTCTACGAGCAGAGGACGGGCCTCAAACCCGCCTCGATCCCGCTGGGAGACGTTCAGCCGATGGCCGCCGTGGCAGTTCCGATCGAAGAACTCGCAATCAAGGCCACCGGCTTGCCGGAGGCCAAGGAAGGCGTTGTCGTCGGTCTGCTTTCCGGATGGCTGGGCCTGCCCTTGAAGAGGGGCCAGGACGTGAACGGCACTCCCAGGGCGAAGACCGAGCACGCCAATTCAAGGATCAGCCGGCAAGCGTTCGCCGCGGGAGCCGCGTATGCGAGGCTTCATCCGCTGCCGCTTGACCTCAGGATGAACCGGCCCGCCTTTGGAAACGGCCCGAGGCGCGTGGCCGACGGCAATGAGATGTGCGCCCGCGGGGCGCTGTTCGCAGGCTGCAAGTTCTTTAGCGCCTACCCGATGGCTCCCGCCAGCGAGATCATGCAGTACATGCAGCAGGAGATATGGAAATACGGGGGCACATTCTTGCCCGCCGAGGACGAAATCGCCGCGGCTGCCGCGGCGGTGGGGTCCGCATTCGCGGGTGTAAAGTCCATGACGGCCACATCGGGGCCCGGCTTCTCGCTGCAGACCGAGGTGCTTGGCATGGCCAGTGCCGCTGAACTTCCGCTTGTTAGCGTCAATGTCCAGCGAGGCGGCCCGGCAACGGGCATGCCGACGCGCCAGGAGCAGGCCGACCTCTTTGCGGCGGTATTTGCCTGCCACGGCGACGTGGTCCGCCCGATCTTGGCCCCGACAAACGCGCGCGACTCATTCGATATCACGGTAGAGGCGTTTAATATCGCCGAGCACTACCAGACCCCGGTCATCGTGCTCTCCGACCAGGAGATAGCGCAGTGCAAGGCCATCATGGACCCCGTCAATCCGTCGAGGTTTGTGGTGGTGGACAGGCTGGAACCCACCCGTTCAGAGCTACGGAAGTACGCCCGCTTCCATTTGACGGAGGAGGGAATCAGCCCGATCAGCCACCCTGGGATGAGGGGAGGCAACTATCTTGCCGGCGGCCTTGAACATGACGAGCGGGGCACACCGACCGTGAGCGGAGAAATGCACGCCCGCATGAACCGGAAGCGGCTGAACAAACTCAATCCACTTAAGAAGCGACACGATCTCTTTGTCCTAGAGGGTGACCCCGACGCACGCATAGGACTCATCAGCTGGGGCAACATGGCGGGGATCGCGCTCGAGGCGGTCCAGATCGCTCAGGCCAAGGGAATCAGGGTGAAGCTCCTCATCCCCAAGCTGCTCTACCCGGTCGCGGAGGCGGTCTACGCGGATTTCTTCGCTTCTCTGAGCCGCTGCGTCGTGGTCGAGCAGTCCCACCAGGGGCAGCTCCATCGCATCCTCAGGATGTGGACCAACGTCCCGAGGGAGTTCATGTCGGTGTCCAAGAGCGGCGCAAACCGGATATCGCCGCACGAAATCGTCCAGCTGATCCGCGCCATGGAGCAGCCGGCGGGGGATCGGTTTCGTTCCCATTACTGCGACCTCCTGAATATCATATGATCTCCACGGCCAAAGGCCAGCGCGGCAAGTCTAGGGCGGGTTGCCGCTCGGCGCGGGACTTCCGCGGCGAGGTGAAGCCATCCTGGTGCGCCGGGTGCGGCGACTTCGGGGTGATGGCCGCCCTCCACAAGGCCCTGGCCGCCGTCGGCAGGCCCCCGCACGAGATAGCCTTCGTGTCGGGAGTCGGCTGCTCGAGCCGGATTCCCGAGTACACGACCGCCTACGGCTTCAGCTCCCTGCACGGGCGTGCCCTCCCGGTCGCCCAGGGTATCAAGCTTGCACGGCCGGAGCTGCTTGTCCTCGTGGCGGGTGGCGACGGCGACGGCTTCGCGATCGGGGGAGGGCATGTTTCCCATGCCATACGCCGAAACCCGGACCTGACCTACCTGGTGTTAGACAATCACGTGCACGGGCTGACCGACGGCCAGCTCTCGCCCACGGCACCCTTCGGCGCAAAGGGGCCCGGTCTGTCCACCAGTTCCCTGGAGTCGCCGGTAAATCCCATACTCTACGCCCTCTCCTATGGAGCCAACTTCGTCGCCCAGGGAATTGCCTCGGATTTGGAAGGTCTCTCGAAGGTCATCGAGGAGGCGATTCGCTTCCCGGGCTTCGCATTTGTAAACATCGAGTCGCCTTGCGCCAGCTTCGGTGACCCGGACGCCCTTGCGGGGGTGAAGGTACGCTCGCTAGAGGATGAGGGGCACGATCCGGGCAACAAGCAGAAGGCCATGGAACTGGCCCAAGCCCGACCCGGAACACTTTATTTGGGTGTATTCTATCGAAACCCAAATCCGCCGCCCGCATATGGGACCCTAGTCCGGGGCCTTCAGCAGAAACCCGCCAGGGCGCTCGTCGAGGCGCTTGTTTAAGCACAGGTATGGGCGCCGGTCGTTGGCCCTCCTCTGTGGACGCGCGGCTGGGCAGGGCGGCCACGCTGGGATTTCGGCCGGGAGATCTTCGCGGTGATCAACGGCTCAATGCGCCATGGTGGCGCCTATTGCTCCGCGACAAGTCGATAGGCAAGGCCCTGCACCGCGCGCACAACCCAGCTCACCGAGGCGGCAACGGGCGGGGATAGCTCCAGACACATCGGCCGAATGGTTTCCACCGAGACCGTGAAAAGATGAATCTCGGGGAATTGTCCGAGGAGAGCAGCGGCCGCGAACAGGTCGCGCAGGCCAAAATCGTGGGCCGAGAGGTCCCGGGGAAGGTCCGCAACCGAGTCGGGGGTTAGCTCGGTGATGGTCCCGGCAGGACTCCCGTCCCGTGTGGCGTCTATCATGATGACCACGGGCGCGAGCGCTATGGATTCCAGCAGGTTGATGCCGCCCGTGCCGCCGTCCAGAAGCCGGACACCCGGCAGCGCGGGGCCATTCTGGAGCTCCCGCAGGACATGGATTCCCACCCCCTCGTCTCCCATGAGCAGGTTTCCGACACCGACAATGAGCAGGGCCGTCTCGGACGAGTCCGGCGGGGATGAGGTGCCACCAACTAGCGTTAGATCAGACCCGATCATTTCGTGCGGGAGCGGAATCGGCTGGCGTCTTCCTTTGCAGGAATTTCCAGCCGCCGGCCATAGAGGATAGAACGCCGTTACCCTCCACATAATCGTGGTAGAAAACAAGATACACATGTATCACCGTGAATATGATGAAGAACCAGGTCGCGAGGTGATGCCATTGGCGCAGCCCAAGGTCTCCGCCGAAGATGGGGAGCATCCACGTGAAGAGCTGCGGGAACCACGAGTGGCTCATTTTCGCATAGAGCGCGAACCCGCTGGCGACCTGGAAGAGGAATACCAGGAACATTGCGAAGTAGGTCAGATAGGCGAGGGCGTTGTGCCCCACCGACACGAGCGTCTTGTTCGAATACTGCAGGATATCCACGCGCAGCACGGCAAGCACCTCCCGGAACTGCGCAATGCGCAGCGGCAGGAAGTTCTTCCAATTCGCGTATTGGTTTCCAACGAACCCCCAGTAGATCCGGAAGGCAAAGTTGAACACGAACACGTACGCCGCCATGAAGTGGATGAACCGGACCGTCCCAAACCAGTAGCTAAACGACGCCTCGCTTGCCGTGTTGATGGCGGGCGGGTTTGCGATGATGAATCCCGTGATTGTAAGGACGAGGATGCAGAGCGCGTTCAGCCAATGGTAGAACCTAACCGGCAGCTCCCAAACATAGATGCGCTGAAACTCGTGGGGCTGGGCAGTCGCAGAGAGGGTTTTCATAGCAGCCTTGGGTTAGACTGCGGGTGAGGTGGAGACCTGCTGGAGAGTCGCGCCCTTGTCGTCGTAGAGGTGGACGGCGCAGGCGAGGCAGGGATCGAACGAGTGGATCGTTCGCAGGATCTCGAGCGGGAGCTTTGCGTCATGCACCGGAGTGCCGACCAGCGAGGCCTCGTAAGGCGAGCGCTCGCCATTAGCGTCACGCGGCGATGCGTTCCAGGTGCTCGGCACCACGAGCTGATAGTTCTCGATTCGCTGGTTCTTGATGACGATCCAGTGGGCGAGGGCCCCGCGGGGGGCCTCGGAAAGCCCGACGCCCCTGGCGCTTGTCGGCCAGGTGGAAGGCTCCCATTTCTCCTTGGTGAAGGTGCGGGAGTCGCCGTTCTTTATGTTGGAGATCAGCTGGTCGTAGAACTCGAGGGCCCATCGGGCGACGAGCTTGGTCTCGATGCCGCGAGCCGCAGTGCGGCCCAAGGTTGAGAAGAGGGCCGGAGCAGGGGCGTTTAGAGCTGCAAGCGCCTCGGTCACGGCCTCCTTGATCTCGGGGTTGCCGCCGGCATAGCCGACGAGCATCCGGGCTAGCGGACCCACCTCCATGGCATGGCCCTTCCAGCGCGGCGTCTTGAGCCAGGAATACTGGGCGTCGACATTGAGGTGCTCGTACGGCGGCTTCGGCCCCGTGTAGTTAAGCTTCGTCTCGCCGTCCCACGGATGCTTCCCGCCAGCGGCTTCATACGTGTACCAGGAGTGGTCGATGAACTCCTGCACCCCCGACGGATCCCTTGGGTCGACCTCATGCAGACGTGAGAGGTCCCTGTCCAATATGGCCCCGCGCGCGAACTTGAAGTGCGCCACGTCGCCGAAGCCGTTGGTGGGCAGGTCCCCATAGCAGAGGTAGTTTTTCACCCCTCCGCCTATCGCCGCCCAGTCGAGGTAGGAAGGGGCGATTGCCAACAGGTCGGGCAGGTACACCTGCTCGACGAACTGCTTTGCCTGCTGCAGGAGGCTTGCGACCATCCCCAGGCGCTCGGCATTGAGCGCGTTGGCCTCGTCGATGTTGATGGCGCACGGTACGCCGCCAACGAGGTAGTTCGGATGCGGGTTCTTTCCTCCGAAGATCGTGTGCACCTTGACGATCTCCTTCTGCCATTCGAGCGCCTCGAGATAGTGCGCCACGCCGATCAGGTTCACTGCGGGCGGAAGCTTGTAGGCCGGGTGGCCCCAGTAGCCATTCGCGAATATTCCAAGCTGCCCGCTCTCGACGAACTTCGTCAGCCGCTTCTGGAGGTCGCTGAAGTAGCCAGGGGAGCTCTTGGGCCAGCTCGATATGCTCTGTGCTATCCTGGAGGCCTCCGCGGGATCCGCCTTGAGCGCGCTCACCACGTCCACCCAATCGAGGGCGTGCAGGTGATAGAAATGCACCACGTGGTCCTGCATGTATTGGGTGCAGAACATCAGGTTGCGGATGAGCTCCGCGTTGGGTGGCACCGCGACGCCGAGCGCATCCTCGACGGAGCGCACCGACGCCAGGGCATGCACCGTCGTGCAGACGCCGCAGACGCGCTCGCAAAACGCCCACGCATCGCGGGGGTCGCGGCCCTTCAGGATTATCTCCAGGCCGCGGACCATGGTTCCGG